>PBNR01000023.1 GCA_002723195.1 Gammaproteobacteria bacterium
CTTATTGATGAGGATGGTGTTTACTTGCCTCACCAAGGCTCCAAGTATGCTAGATCGGGCGGTAAGTCGGATGCTGAATACATGCGCTTGATACGTCTGACCGACACAGATGCAAACGGCAAACTTCTCTACGGAGACATCCTAAACTTTATGGAGAAGAAAGGTTATCTGGCAGATGACTTGCAAAGTATCACATCCAAATACTTCGAGGGAACCACTCGACGCCTAGAGATGCAAGAGAAGTTCGGCACAAATAATCACGGCTTCTACGATTATCTACAGGTCAGACAGAACGGTGCGCGAGACGCCATCAAACTTTTATCGACAGACAAAATAGTTACCAGTACACGATTGGCACAAAAAGAATTTGGATACGGCGTCGAACCGCGAACAATCCGTATCCCAGAGATGCGTGCTATGCGTACAGATGAAGCCGTGCAAGCCATCGAAGTCGCTGAAGCCCTCATTGCAAAAGTGCAAGGTCCAGTTTCTGTGGCTGCGTACCTAAACAGGCTGCGTCCAAATGGCAGTCGCGCTTACAAAAAGCGCGTCGACGCTATTGCAAACGGATTATTTGAAAACAAAAAGTTTGGCTCACTTGATCGACGCAGTTTTGGCGATCAAGACCCGATCAAGTTTGCCGACACATACATGTCTACATTAATGGGAAGACCTACGTCGGACAGCGTTTATTACAATAGCCACAGGAACGCCAGTAAGTTTTTGCGAACATTTAGTTCGGTAACACTGCTCGGCTGGACAACATTAACCAGTATCACCGACATCTCTCTCCCCTTCTTGAGAGGCGCGGGTATTCGAGACAGTTACAATGCAATGCGTAACTTCGCTAGTGGAGAAGACGGTGCAGAATACAGAGCCGCGCTTCGAAGCATTGGTGCGTCTATGGAAAACCTTGCTCATCAGAGAATGGCGATGCTTTACGGTGGCACAGGAAGCAAACTCAGCAACGCATTTTTCAATGCCACGATGCTTACTCCTTGGACAAACCTTAACCGCGAAGTAGCCACGGCTACAGGTTACGAGATGTTGAAAGCCACGCAAAAGATTGCACAGAAGCACTACAGACCAGGGCAAGTATCGCAATCTGCAAAGTACCGTCGAGCAAAAAGAAAACTTGAACAGTTTGGTTTAGGCGAATACGCACACAATGACAGATCATTAGAGGATGTAGCTCTGTTATACGACGACGCACGGTTGCGTACCGCTTTGCATCGCTTCGCCAACGAAAGTATTTTCACACCATCAAAAACTGACATGCCACTTTGGGCGCAAGATAATAACAGCCCTTGGGGTGCGGTCCTTTTCCAACTTAAGAGTTACCCTCTTATGTTCCAGCGTTTAGCGGCTCACACATTCAAAGAAGCATATAGATACTTTGATCCACGTAACACTCCTGGCAGTGGACGAACCGCGCACGATGGCGACATTAAACCCCTGCTCAATATGATCTTGATTGGTGTACCCTCTGGCTCTCTGGCATTGACTGCAAAAGACATTATCCAAATGCGCGGTGGCGACGATGAACAGAGTGCGGCTTTACGCGAACGTTCATTCAATAAATTGTTAGAAGAAATGGGTTACGACGCGAGAGTTCATGGCAGAGAAAAAGATAAATTTTTGGGTTGGGCCATCGAGAGCCTTGTCCATATGGGGGGCTTTGGCCTTGTGGCTGATCTCCTGTATCAAGCTGGGATGCAAGATGAAAAAGGTTCTTATGGTGTAAACCGCATCATGGGGCTTGCTCTTGGCCCATCATTTGGAACGCTTCAAGCTGGAGCGACAGTATTCCAAGGCATCAACCCGACAGAGGGTTCAATAAGTAGGCCAGCCGCTAGAGAAATTTTTCAACGCTTTCCCCCAGTGATTGGCGGTATACGTGCCGCACGAAATTTCATGGTCGACACCGTGGCTGGCGAACCAAAGTCCAAAAAGAAGAAAGGACTAAAATCATCCGTAGGCAATAGCCTAAAATCTAAACTGTAAGGACGACAGGGTAGAGGAACTATGGAAGGTATAGGAATAGGAGATTGGATCACGATTTTTTTTGGGGGGTTCACTATACTCAGTGGGATAATCTTCGCGCTTATTCGCAATCATGTGATGCTACAAGAATGTGTAAAAAAAATTGAGACATTGTTTCAGCTAGTCAACAGCTTGAGAGACAAAAATAAGTGATTGTATTAAAGAGGGAGTTCGCCTCTCCCCATTTTAAGTGGCGTGAACTTGAGTGCAAATGTAAACGTATATGCGGTGTAGGAGGAAACAAAGCACGATGGATACAACCAGAAGCGATAGAAAAATTGGAGGTGATGCGTGACTTGCTCGGATTGCCAATGCGGATTAACAGCTCGGCACGCTGTCCGTTGCATAATGCACATGTTGGCGGCGCTCCTCTATCGACACACAGGTCTACAGAAAGTATGCCAACTCGTGCGTTCGACGTGGCTATCACTATGGACAAAGACCGTATCATTGAAGCGGCGGTTGAAGCTGGCTTTAACGGGATCGGAATAAACTATCGCACGTTTGTTCACGTAGACAATAGACCCCGTAGGGCTAGGTGGTAAGACATGGAAATACTTGGAACAGTTGTATCAGGGCTTTTCGGAAGCGCACTCGGTGGGGGCGGCATAGGTTTAATCGGGACGATAGTCGGCAAGACATTTGGCTGGCTGGAAGCAAAAGAAAAAAACAAAACCCTATTAGCCCAGCACGCGCACGAATTAAATCTCCTCAAAGAACAAGCCAATATGAAGCAAGCCGAAATGGAGAGCGAATACATGATCGCTCAAATGACTGCCGACGCATCAATTCGCACAGCCGCATATGACCACGATGCGTCCTATGGAGAGACGCCTAGATGGTGCAGTGCCGTGCTTCGCTTAGTACGTCCGACGGTGACGTTTCTTTTGATGGCAATGTCAGGATACATATACTGGAAAGCTTACGAGTTCGGAGACTGGACTACGACTAAGATGTTAGCAGAAGAGGTTGTGTTTATGACCTCGCCGGCGATCACCTTCTGGTTCGGATCACGCCCTGCTAATCGTAGATGATTACCTCTTCAGCGGTTTGGTCGTAAAAAAGTTTTCGTGTTCTGGATGATAGTGCTGAAAGAGCCGAGTGTAGTAAGCAATATAATCATTTGAAATTTTAAACTTATCGCCTCTAGTCTGTATCGCATAATTCCATCGCATCTGATTTATCACCAGCCAAGCAGACGATTTCCTCACGCCATTTTTTATTAGCTGAAATGTCAAGTGTTCAAACTCTTTATATATGTGGGGGTTCAGCTTGTGCCAGTCCCACCACTTGGCTTTTATATCGTCCTCAGATGCCTTTAGCAAAGCTCGTCAACCCTGGTTTGATCTTTTCGAGATAGCCGAAAAGAATAGGTTCGTCGGATACAGTGCCATCTATCCAGACAACGTCGGCATGTGTGCCGTTCGTCGCGCTGATGTACCCTTCCTTAATACCATCCATCGAGCGAACGTGGTCGCCCGTCTTGAGCCTTGTCATTTTTTAATCCTTCCTGTGGTCTATCGTCTTTAATGACCTTGTGGTGTTTCCCATCGAGAATGATTGCAATACAGGCCATCGCATGGCCTAAGTGTGAACAGCCGCTGTCTTTATCTTTTTCCTCTCCATCCCACCAAGCGGTCAGGTGTCTCAAACAAGCATCGTAATATACAGACATGCTTATGTTTTCTTTTCGCCAATTGTAGGCTCCGTATTTATCAGCCCCATTCGTCATAGCTTTTGCGGTATGTCGAATTGCCTCTGTCGGCACCAAACCCATGCGTGTTTTTTTCATGCCGAAGGCGGTTTTTGGATTTTTGTCTGGCAAACTCATTGTTTTTCCTTCATTTCCCACTCAGCCATCTTGATTATTTCTTGTTTTCTTTGACTGATTTCGTCTGACTTCTTTTTCTTTTCCGATAATGTTCCGCGTACCATCTTCGCTTCTTTTGAAAGAGCTATCCACTTGCTCCATACACGTCCTTTGCCACACCTAATGACGACGTCAGGTGGTCTACCCAACGGCCCCCATGCTTCTATGTCTCGACGCACACTCATGTCTTTGACTTCGGACGGTAAACCTCGTAATCAGAACACACTTCGCGTGCAGTGCGGTCATGGTACGTGCAGTACCAGATGTCGCTTTCATTAGCCTCTGCATGTTTACAAGATGAACAAAATATATTTGGTTTTTTATCGCCCCAGCAAACGTCGAACTTGAAGCAGGTACTGCCCCTTCCCTTGCATCGCCAGTCGGTTTCGTCGGCCGCTATTTTTCTGGCCTCGTTTGTCATGGCGATTTGTATTCGCGCATGTTGACTGGCGTAAAAAGTGCTGTCGAAAGGAACAAGTTCCGACGCATACTTGCTGTTGTTTTTGTTGTAACAAACAAACAAACTCTTGGTGATTTCAGCCAAGCCCATCATTAGCTGGACTTGACCGTAGTAAGATGGGTGTGAAATCCGCACCCCCTTACTTTGAAACTTTCTGTGACTTGCATCGTTCATGGATTTCAGTTCGAGCAATGCGACTTCGCCTCGTCTGCAACCTTCGAACCTTTCGTCTAATTCTATCTGCCCGTCAGCATGACCAATGACGTGTGTTCCGTAGTCGGTGTATTTCCATTGTCTCTTTGTATGCGGATCAACATCGTACACCGTGAACCCTGCCTTACGCAGATCACTAACTATCTGGTCTTCAATCCTGTTGCCCTCACGAAAAATCCTACTTAATTGTGGGGCTACGTCGTTGTCAGGATACCCTCTTAAACAGAACGCGAGGTAGGCATTGCAAGCATTGCCTATCCCCGACGCCCCTATGTATTGTCTTACGCCACCTCTTTTTACTTTAATATCGTCGATGGCTTCTGCGACAACGTCAGTCATTAAAATGGCGGTGGCTCATCAGGAACCAAGCCGTCTAAATTATCGTTCAAGGTAGGCGGTATCGGTGCGCCAGAACCATTGTCCATATGATCCTGTTCAATAATGATCACTGGTTGTTTATCAACCCCATTCTTCAGCGGACCATATGCCCCGAATCTTTTTGGTTCACATGCGTTGTCTACCTCTTTTCCCTGGTCATTCAGCCAAGTGTAAAACTTTTCGTTGCGTCGTTTAGGGTCTTTCTTTTTTGGGATTTCGTAAGTCACAGACATCTGCAAACCCTTGAGGTTTGCAACATCACCTGGCTTGTCAGGATTAGATAAGCCGCCATTTTTACAAATCGACTTAAGTTTCTGCATTCCTTCTTTTACAAAGTCATCGTAATAATCATCCAACCCTTGTGGTCGGAACAAGACAAAACTTTCTCTCGCCCTGCCCCCAGTTTCATTCACCGTCCACTCAAGGTAGAGCCGCTTACAGCCATGCGCGTCATCCCTTATTTCTGCGGCAGTGACCGTTGAATTGTAGACACCTGGCTCGACTTTTATTCTTGATTGTCTAACATCCTCAACTCCACTTAAGTCTAATTTTGTAAAATCGAAACTCATTGTTTAGCTCCTTCTGTTTGTTTCGCGTGTTGTTCTCTTTGTTTTTGGATTGCGTCTACTTTTTGTTGCCATTGCTCGTCCGACATTTCTAGGTCATCGAACAAAGCTGTAATGTTGCCAGTGCGTGTTTCTGGTCGGATGCGTCGTCGACGCTTGCCAACGGTTAGTGGTTCCCGTGCTTTTGCTTTCCAGCCGTCCTGTTCACCAGCCATCACATGATGAACACTCATTAAATGAGAGTTGCCAGTCGCAGGGTCTGTCGCTGTTACAGGTTTTTTTGTTCCACCGAATACAAAGTCAAAAACTCCCATGACTTCATTCTGTGTACTCACACCGCCACAAGCTGGACCGTAGTGAGTAGCACCGTTTTCGTCATTGTTTGTCTGTCGCAAAGCTGTGACCAAGACATGGAGAGGCAAGTCTCGAATTTGTTTAACTAATCCAAGAGTTGCATTTTTTATGTCGCCCCACATCACAGGGTTTGGTTTGTTCCCATGCTCTTTGCGAACCTCATCTCGGATCAGAGAACTCGCTTCGGTGAGGCTGTCTAAAACGATACACTTGTAATCAATCTTTTGGAAATCGTCCGACAGTATCCAGTCTTGGAGATCGTGGAGTCTTGATGTGTTTGGTTTCGGTTCATCCTTGTAGCTTGAAAATGTAACGTAATCCATGTCGTGGTTCGAAATCGAATTAAGTCCAGCCTCGCCCGAAAGTATCAAGGTCTTGCCGTACTTCTTCTCCATGAAGACGGCTTGCGTCGTCTTACCCCAGCCAGCATCAGCATAAAGAAGTGTCTTCAACGCAGTTTTGACCTCACTGCCAGAAGTTTTTTTTATGGTAGGTGGCTGCATTTACTCCTCCACTCTTACTTGCATAGGACCAGGCTTACGTGTGAGCGCAGGGAACAGCGTTTTTTGCGTGTCCTCTGGCAACGCTTCAAAGTCTCTCTTATTGATTTGAAGCTTCTTAGTCACGTAGTCGGGTAGAGGGTCATGCTCTCCAAAAATCTGTAAGAGCATTTCGTGGTTCCAGTCGTTCCTAGATGGACGACTTACCACAACTTTTTTTGGGCCTATCATTCGTTCCACGTCACCGATTTCTTGGGGAACAATGTCGGTAATATCTTCTTTTATATTACCTGCCTTTTCTTTTAGTTCTTTGATTTTTCCCTCGACAGCAAGAAGTTCCTTGGCTTTTTCGAGGAGCTTGTGATCTTCTGGCGAAATGCCAGTGTCCCAGACACTCATATATATCTCCTTTATAAATGTCGCCATGACGGTTCAACAACTGGTTTAGCATCTTTACACAACTTTGTCTAGCCTTATGGATAAAAAGATGTTATGTGTTGAAAAAACTTTTGGGACACCACATCGAATGGAGAAGAAAATTAATTACCAGCAAATGATCGCTGACTGCGGCAAGCCAGAGGCTGTCGCACAGCAAATAAATGTGCATTTCACAAGTGTCTACAGGTGGCTGCGGGGCGAACGTGTTCCATCTGTAAAGGTGATAGAGAAGCTGATCACACAATTCGACATAGACATAAACGACTATATCAACACTGGAGTAATCGATGGAACACAGGGAGAGGATAAGACAAGCTCTCTATGAGTATGTCATTGAATGGGGGTGGTCAGTAGTTCCCATTAAACATGGTGCAAAACATCCTTGGGTAGAATGGAAACAATATCAAACGCGACNGCCTACCGAAGAAGAGATCAACGAATGGTGTGATCATGGGGCCGTTAGTAAAAACGGTCACGTACTTAAAGACTTCGACATCTGTCTAGTCACTGGAGCTTTAAGCGGTGTTGTTGTTGTCGACTGCGACAGTGAAGAAGCTGTGAACGAAGCCCGACGACTTGGTCTTACATCCAATGTGAGCGTGAACACTCGTAAAGGCCAGCATTTTTATTGGTCGCATCATGGCGATGCGGAATACAAAAATAAAGTTGGGGGTCACACGAAAGCAAATGATGTAAGCTGGCCTAAAGTTCTTGGGCTAGATTTTCGCGGCGACAAAGGCATTGCCGTGTTGCCCCCGTCACGTCACAAAGATGGCAACTACACATGGAATGTACCTTACGATGAACTGGACGAAGCTAAGTACAAGTGGAGTAACAGGACGTTCCTCACCGACGTAAAAAATTTGAATGAAGACGTACTGCAAGACTTGATCGTCGGACAACTCCCCGACCTGACAGATGTTGGCGAAGATGTATGGGTGCCGTCGTCTGTCGAGGATGACATAATAGCTGACGGTGGGGTGGTGCGAGAAGGATCGCGCAACCATACACTGACGAGATACGTTGGCCAGCTACTCAACAATGGCACAACCCCGTCGGAACTGTATGGCGAAGCTGTTTCTTTCTGTGAAAAGTATATGCTAGAAGCCCTGCCCGATGATGAGATAGAGACGGTAGTTCAGTCTGTCATAGAAATGGACAGAACAAACAAGCCGTGGGCATATGACAAGGATGGAAATTTTCTGCATGTAGCTGACAGAAAAGAAGTTGCTCCCGTTCCGCGACAATCCCAGCCTCTGATCACACGAGATCAAGCCTCAAAGATTATCGAAGACGCTGGCGACGAACCGTATCTAATGTACCCCGCTATTGCTCACCCTAGCATCATGCAGTGCTATGGATTTAGCGGACACGGGAAAAGCCTCTTCCTTGGCCATCTATTGTATGGCCTTGCTACTGGCAACGATTTTGCATCATATGAGTGCATGAGAAAAGGCAGAGTGCTTTACCTTGACTTTGAAAACGGTCTTGTTGAAATCGCTGACAGACTCAATAACTTTTATACAGCGTTCAACGAACCAGAAGATGACGAGGGCTTCGGCGTCTATACGCCTTCGCACAAGAACTCAACGATGATTGATCTGCGCTCGGACGAAGGTCTACAGGAACTCATCGAAAATGCGAAAACTCATCGAGCAGACGTCATTGTCATAGATACAATCAGAACGGCTTTCAGTGGCTTTGATGAAAATCGTCAGCAAGACTGGTCGCGTGTCAACAATGTAATGCTGTATCTGCGTAACGAAGGTTACTCTGTAGTGGGTGTGCATCATGCTAATAAACCACAAGTACAGGGCAGCGGCATGAACCAAGGGGCAGAGGCTGGATCAACAAACCAGTTGACAGTGTTAGAAACACAGATGCGGGTAACACAGATATTCCCTGACAGCCAAGACGGTATGCAGAGGGCAGAAGAGGTGCGCGGTGTGGTAGACGCAAATGGCTACCAAAGAATACAGGAGATGAAAGCATTAGCTGAAGGTAGTAAAGGTGTCCTACGGATCAAGACTGCAATAAGGGTGTCGTATGGCAAGGTCCGNCNCATGACTGACGCACACAAGACTACTTACATTGGCTTTGCTGAAGACGCAGACGGTCAGCCGGTAACTATCTCGACGCGCCCAATTCGTCATCGCATCAAGTGGCAGTTGGAGAATGGCCACAGCCTGGAGTACCTGGCTGACTTCCATAACGTCGGAGTGCGAACAATCAAAAATTGGCTGAAGGTTAGTTAATAAAAAAACCCCCCTGCGTGGAACAAGGGGGTTTAATATCAACAAAGGAGTGTGAATGAAGTGTCAAATCTTCTTCAGCTTTAATTAAATTAAATTAATTAAGTTTAACTTAGTTGCTTTTAAGCGCGGTGCGAAGCACCAAAGCGACTTAAACCAAAGCAATTCAATTTAATTTAATTAATAAGATGCCAGAAAAAATGGGTCTGTCAAGGAAAAAGTTTAGTAATGTTGCTAAACGTTGCTAATCGTGATATATATGTCACACTATATCTTGTATGTGGAGATGTATATGCCAGCACATCCTGTGGTTAAGGCAGACGTTGATTGGTTGCGACGAGAGTTTAAAGCACAAAACCTAACATTAAAACAGATGGCATCGCACGTCGGCTGTTGCGTCGATACACTCAAGCGCATCTTAAATCGGGAGAACATAGCGGTATACAGCGCGGCGAAGTATCAAGCGTCGACGGCAAAAAACAACGGGTTTTGGAACCGAGCTTGTATGATGTGCGGATCAAAAAANAAACGACCCCGCAATCAATACATTTGTACTCCCTGCAAAGAAGCACAAGCAGACGACACCCCGTATGACTGGTACTAAACGTCTCTCTGGCAAATCCCTTAAAAGAAAGGGCGATGCGTTCGAGCGCGAAGTCGCGCAGTGGTTCAACGATAAACTGTTTAATGGTAATGAAAGAGTTAGCCGCGCCCCTCTGTCAGGGGGCGGCAACGGAATAGGTGGAGCCGACCTNAACGGACTGCCCTTGGTCTACCCAGAACTGAAGCGNACCGAGAAGCACAANCCCCGAACNGCTTTGGAACAAGCGGAGCGATCAAAAGAAAGAAAGCAATGCCCCGACGCTGTGGTGGTTATCAACAGAAAGTCCCAGGAAAAACTTCCCGACGCAGTTGTATCAATGCGACTGCATGACTTTACCGACATGCTGGAAATAGTTTATCGTTTTCATGGCTACATTCAAACCTTAGAGTTGGATCAAATTCCTGACGACGATAATCAGATGTCCTTTTTGTCAGACGCCTAACGCTCCGACGCATTTTGTTCATGGTCATTTGGCATGTGTGATATGCCGAAAGAACATTGACGAGTGCTGTTCTGGGACGACGTGCGAGGCATTGCCCGACAGTATGTCGGAATGGAAAACGAACCAGATGAGCTAAGACTTCAAGTTCTCTTGAACCGTGCGGCTGAAAAGGGCGCGAAAGAAGCGTTACGTCAAATCGGATTATCAGATGAGGATGCTGGTCAAGACATTCACGACCTGCGTACTCTCATCAACGACTGGCGGTCCTGTAAACGCACAGTGTTCCAGACGATGCTGAAGGCCACCACACTTGCCGTCCTCTCGTTTATAGCGGCGGCAGTGTGGATGAAATTTGGTGCCGACTAAAATCTGCAAAACCTGCAACCAAGAAAAGGACGTCGAGAATTTCCGCTGGACAAATAAAAGATGGCGCTGCAACGAATGCAACGTGTGTTTCCGCAAGCGGTATCGTGCCTACAACAAGCTCCCGAAGACCCGTGTTCGACACATGGTTCACGATATGAATAAATCAGCACGCAAACGAAAGTTCGACTGCGATATTACAGAAGCTGATGTGTTTCGCATGTATGAAGATCAAAATGGAAAGTGTGCGCTCACGGGGTTCGATATGACCCTTGGCTCCAGCGATGATCTAATTGAAAAGCGATACGCCGCTTCTTGTGACCGTATCGACAACGAGCGCGGCTATACGGCTGACAACGTCTGGCTCGTCACCGCACGCGCAAACTCAATTAAATCTGATATGACGCTCGACGAAATTTTTGAGTGGTGTCAGGCTGTCACAAGGCATTTAAGTGACACGCAACTCCCGACAACGAAGTTGTCTTGAGCAAAAATATGATAACTCAAGATTTAAAAAAACCCCCTTGCACTTTCTGCGCTGGGGGTTTAAACGAAAAACATCCTTTACGAAATGTGGTGTTTCCGAGGGATGGAAGAGAGCTTTAGTCTAACGACTTTAGCTCTCTTTGCTTATCTTCTTTTCTTGTCATAAGATAGTTTTCTGCTATCTCTCTCTTTGGCCCTGGTGGCAGGTGTAATTTATCGATCAACTCATCCATCAACCTGATCTCTGCTCTCAGTGCCATGCGAAAAGTATTCTCTTGGGTTTCCGCAATGACGTCGTCGTTTACTTTATTGTAGATGTCATCATAAATTTCTATCACCCCCTCTCAGAATTAATTACTAGCAGCTTTGCTAATATTTGTGAATTGCAAATGTTGCAAGGGCGTTGCAGATTTTGCAACTCCCCGATTACTGCACTAATTCGAGTTTGTTTTCCTCGCGGTAGTCGTTGCGAAGGTGAGCCGTTTCCGGCCACGCGTGATTATCAAGCACAGCTTCAATGATTTCCCACGAGTGATCAAAGCGGTCAACCCACTGCTCTCGAAGCGCATCTGCCGTAGACGTGCGATCCTTCCAAGCTCTCGCAACCCAGAGCGCACGCTTGAGCATGACGAGCCGTACAAAGGAGTGCCGACCTCTTGCACTCAGGTAATACTGCCACTGACTTTGCTCGTCACCCTCGATCATACGAACTTTTGAGTACAGTCTGTCTTCGACAGCGATGTCTTCTCTCGTGTTATCCTCCAACTGCTGGCGCATCGTGCGTTCTGAGGCGTTTGGAAAGTTTCCCACGACGCCTAAGTTTGGGCCGAGCAAACCCCTTTGCCTCCATAATGCATTCTTGTCATTTTGCAACATCGCCTCGTGCGTTCCGACTGCTATAGCGGCACTCATCACAGCCCACGGCGTCACGGGGGATAATTGAACCCAAGGCATTGCCATCTGATAACGACGCTCGATCAGAATGTTATGAGCCTCGTTCGCAAGCCACATGGTACGGTATGTACGGATTAGCGTCGGCACAATCCCATCCTCGTAAACGCACGTTGGGCTGGAATAATTGTTATCTGTCCAGTACACAGTCTTCCAAGGGTACACGTCCTCGGGGATGACGTACCGATCAGTCATACATCTGTCTATCTCAATTAGGATATTCGGCAAATTCCCAATCGCATAATCCATGTTCTTGTCATTTGACATTTTTAACTCCTCTCCTTTGAGCGTCCTAGTAAATAGGACAAAGTACAAGTTTTTTAAATTTTTACTGCGTTGCTAAATTGTCACCAACGTTGCTAAACGGTACATTAATCTTTATAATCATTGAAAAATAACTATCTGAAATCTTTACTCAAATTCACACGGCAATGTCTAATTTTTGTCATTGTCACAAAGTGACATGACAAAATGACACAACCTGGTTGGCTCTCTCCTTTCTCACATAGCATATACATGCTGGTTTACACTAACGACTGGACGTAAGCCGCCTTATCGTCATTGCTCAAATGAGCATATCTCATCGTTGTCTGTATATCCCTATGCCCCAAGATCACGGCTATCGCATCAAGCGGAACGTTCTTCTTCCTCAACCAACTGGCAAAGGTATGTCTCAGCGCATAGCAAGTAATGTGATCTGGCAGTTGCGCTAACTTCCTAGCTTTATTGAACGGGTAAAAACAAAAAGCCGGACTTTTAGCCCTTCCCTTTGGCGTACTCGTCGAGTAGTGACCCCCATATCGTTTGACGACAGCACCTTGCCTGTCGGTAAGAGAGTTTAACAGTGTATACACCTTCGGGTGCATTGGCACGTTACGTTTACGCCACACCTCTCCCCCCTTCTTACCCTTCTTGTGCTTCACAACAATCAGACTGTCTTCGACACGGTTCCTCAGATACACGTCATCCCACCGTAATCGAGCAAGCTCGACAGGACGAACACCTGTATAAGCAAGCAGAACGTATATCGGATGCTTCGCTGGCCATCTTTCTTCGACGACGCCCAAGAACCTTTCCGCTTCGTCGGGAGACAGATAGACGTCTTCCCGTGACTGCTCTTTTAACGGCACGTCTACCATTGGCACGCGATAGTGAGCTTCTGGCTTATACTCACGGCTCCACTTCTCGACGTAGTTCAGACAGCTACGAACTCTCCCCAAATAAACTCTGATAGAATTATTGGACAACGGCTTATCGTTTTTGGTCTGCCAGTATGTGATCAGCGACTCCATGTCGGATACCTTGCGCGGTAAGCTGTTGTCCATAACACCGCTTATACAATCCTGCAGCGCGTTTCTCGAATTGTCACTGGTATTCGGGCTGTCTGTATATACCTTCACAGCGTCTCGAATTTTCCAGTTTTGAAAGTTGCGCCAGTCTCCGACCTCAAACACGACGGGTTCTGAAAAACTCTCATGTTTCTTCTTTCTCTCCTTTATCTCCTGTTGAATATGATAGGCTTCCGCAAGCGTCGGGTTTGCCTGTTCAATCCTATGTACTTCTTCCTGTCGGATTTTTTCTGCGGTGACTGGACAGTCAGTCTTCGTCGTTCGCTGGACCTTGACGCCTAGATGCTCTCCCCACAGGTAGAGCTTACCGCCTCTCTTCCTTAGATTAATCATGTGTGGTGTTTCCTTTTGTGGTGTATCAGTTGTTTGTGTAAAGATCATCGTTGATCTTATAATCTTCCTCGCTCCAGTTCTCGTGCCAGTCGGGATTCAAGTTCGTATGCACATGATAGTCATCTGCATCCTTAACATCTAAGTTAGCTAAAGCTTCCTTAAACATTTCCGACGTCGTTGTTCTGTCGCTCACACCTAGATTAGTCTTCTTCTTGATGTGGGCTTGAGTTCCCCTAATGTGACCTTTCACGGTACTCTCACTGCACCGCAACCGCTGGCTTATCTCTTTGTTGCTGGCACCAGCCGCTACCATCTGCATGACTGCGTGCTGTTTTTTGGTTAGTTTGAAAATCCAAGACGTGTCATGCACGGTTGCCGACGCACCCGCAGGTACGCCGCTGGGTCGTTGCTCAAACATTTTGGCAAGCATTTCTACCTGCCCTTTCAGTGAAGCTACCTCTAGCTCCAGCATATGAATACGATTACTACTGTTTGTCATTGTGGTGTCCCCTGTGTGGTAAGATGTCACCGAAAATAGTGACAGCCTCAAGATAATATAAGTTTAGCCAAAGTGCAAGTAAGTTACAGACGAGTTTGCAGACTCCCATCTTTTTTAGCAAACTCTACCATACCTTCCCGCCAATTTTTGTCCTTCATTGCTATAGCAATTCCATATGCCAACAACCCCCCTTCCTTTCCTGATTTAATATCGATGGCGGCACCGCCTAGAGTGCCGTCGCCCATGATGACAATGATGGCACCGCCGTCCTGTATCTCCATCTTTGCTTCAAGCCCTGTCATATTAGTCCTTTCAGTATGTGGGCAATAACATCTACGGTAAAACCATTACCGCATATCTTATATCTCTGTGTGTTGGACACGCCTTCTGTATATCCATCTCTCAGTGTTTGTAACCTCTCAGTTTCCAAAGGAGTGAGCTTTCTCCAACTCATACCTCCTGTGTAAACCTTCGGTTCCCGATTGCCCCCGCCGTTACTTGTCAAGGCAGGTGCCTTTCCATTTTGATGATAGACACGTTTAAGACAGTCATGTCCGTTAAGGTCAGCGTCACCAACATGGCACATCTGATCTTTACTAAATACTAGCTGTCGTCTGTGCTTCTCAAAGTATGTCTTGAGATTACCACCCTTCCATCTGTCTACATAGCCATCCTCTAATATGTCCTTGAGCATGATGCCTTTGTCCTTTGGGGGGCCATGATAAGGGATGTTTGTCCAGTACAGTCTACGCCTGTTTTGTGCGCTGACTAAGTTGCTGTTGATCTCGATAGGCTCCACACCTAGATACTTGTTGATAACGTCCTGGTACTCTTGTTTCATAGGCACGTTCTCAAACAGAAACCACTTGGGTTTGAGTACGTCTTTCAAACGCACGATCTCCCAAAAAATCTGTCCATGTGGATCGTCAAAGCCCATGCCTTTACCTGCCACCGAAAAAGAGGGGCAGGGAAACCCGCCCCCCATGAAGTCAATGGGATCACCATTGAATGTGTGCAGGTCCACATTGTGTATGTCACCCACCTGCTGTGTGTCAGGCCAATTCTGCTGTGTTATTCTGATAGGCCACTTGTCTATCTCACTGGCATAATACCTGTAGACAGGTGATACTACACCTGCCCTGACCATAGCTTCCTGTAGCATAGAGCCACCGTCACATGCTGAAAATACTGTGTTGATCATTGCTCATACTCCACTAACCTTGCTGGTTGTTTTTCCAGTACATCACCGCTTCCTGACGAAACTAGGCTGTTAAGAAATCCACACCAGCCCTTCAACGTTCTGTTTTCCAACTCCCATTTCTCGAACATGATGTAGCTGATGTCCTCACCTTCCTGTGCCTCACGCTTCAGCATCTTGAAGTGACGTTGTGCTTTTCTTCTGCTTGTGAAGAACGCACGGTTCTCTTCCATAACTTGATCACTCCATATAACAGTGTAGATAGTTGTCTTGCCGTACCTCATGCGGTGTCTCCTTTAATATGGCATATCGGCTGGATCAACCTCTTCAAAGTCCAGCGTGTAGTTATTGTCATCAAGAATTTCATCGAATAACATTTGTTTCGCTTCTTCCGTAGCCTCGTCCAAACTTTCTGCTTCGATGTTGTAGTAACTGTTGGCTTCGAGCCTCACTGTTATGTTGAATACTTTCTTTTCCTTACTCATGTGGTGTCTCCTTTAATGATGGTAAATCCTCAAGCTCTAATACTCTGTCAGCATTAGTAATGCGGTTCTTCGGCGGCTTGAACATTACCTTTCGTGCGTTGTAGCTCCGATCAGGTGCAAGCCGTTCCTCTATCTTCGATAGAAGCTCCCCGTGGTGTTTCCGTTTTGTCATGCTACTTTTCTCCTCTCATTTTTAGCATTGAACCTTTCACCTAATAACATTCGTGCGAAGTCATCCATGACGGCAGTACCGAAGTCGTCGATGTTACGAACCACGACGTTGCGGTCACACCATTCACCGATGTAATCGGCACCGATGCCGATCCCTACTACCTCAATGTCTTTTGACCTCACATGGTTAATCGCTTCACTGCATAGAAGGTTGTTGTCGGGACCGCCATCAGTAACCAGCAACTGAATTTTCCTGTTGGTGTTACGTGGCAGCAGGCGTCGGTAGCTTTGATGTATGACCTCGTGCAGAGGCGTCGTTCCACAAGTGCCATTTACAATATTGCCTAGCGCACTGCGACAACGGGACAGCCTATCCTCAAAACCCTTTATACATATGTTGGTGATAGGCGTCTCTCTGGTGAAGCGTGTATTACCATCTTCACTTGCTTTTTTTACCGCCATCTTCAATGGCTCAGGGTATATGTTAGCATCCCCCCCTGGCATAAAGATGATCTCGCACTCACCGCCAATGGCTTCCAAGGTTTTGCAAACAGCCGCACTGGCAAGTATACACATTTGTAGATTTTCATAGTTCATGGAACTACTGCCGTCGATCACTATCTGTACCGACGTCGACACTTCCTGTGACGCTGTACGAATGCGATGTACGTTGCTGTTGCCCTGATATGCTTGAGTGAGCATACGTGCATCCAGTCTGCCTGTCTCATGGCCACCTTCCCAGCCCCTTAGATCGTGCGCTCCAAATGCCCGTTGTATCTTTCTTTGCATAACGCTTACGGTAGAGTTGTGACTTTTCATAACTTTTTGATATTCAGTGTCGGCCTTGTCTCCGAATACTTTCTCGGCAATATGCCAGTGATCTTCTTCCCAGTTGTTGCGGTCATAGATTTTGTCGTACTGTGTCGTGAACGGACGGTAGGTCATCTCTTGTTGTGGCTTCTTACCGCTACCGCCATCATCACCCTGCAATATTTTGGCAAGGTCGAGACTTGGAACATACACCTTGCCGTTGGCTTCCTTCTGGTCAGCTTCAGCCTTGTCTCCAGCTTTCATGTGGTCCTCTACCAGCTTGTCTTTCTCCTCTTGCGTGAGGTTTTCCCAGTTGTCCATGCGTTCTTCAATCGACTTGTGTTCAGACACTGTGTCGCTGTGGTCATGCTCGAACATCTCGTCAACGATTTGTTGTGCAACCTTCATGCAGTCGTCAGTACATGTCACGCTGCGCACAAGATCGTACCATCCCTCAAGCTTGTGTCGTTGTTCTGGTGTAAGCATGTCGAGGCACCTGTCTCGGAACATGGGGTCGTAGTCTTTTTCCTGGCCGTCACGCCACTGGATGGCACACAGACCTATGTCCCACCACTCGAACTTATCTTGATCCTTGTCGAGGAACGCACTGTATGAGTTCTGGTCGATGGTACGGTGTATGATTGACAGCATCTTATGACTGCCAGCAAATTCCTTCATCCACTCTCGCTCGATGAAGCAGTCTTCTACGACGTTGCACATCTCCGCTTTCTGTTCCTCACCGTTCTCACGCAAATCCTCGACAGTCTTTGAGTACACGTCGAAGTCTGTGTAGCGAATGTGTGCCGCCTCGTGATGATAGTAACCACGAGCGATGTTGACTTGATCAAGCGTCAACTCTACATCCTCTGGCAGTGAGGGGATTGTGATGGTCGAGCCGTTGGTAAATGCTCTGTTACCTATGAACACGACATCAACGTCGAGGTCGCCGCCTAAGACCTTTGCTCCTGTAGTGATGGCTCTTTCGAATTTATCCTTTGAGAACTTCGACATTTCTTTTTCTCCTTTGGCTGATAGTCAGTCTTCAATTCCATGAACTTTTTTGTCCGCAACTTACGCTGGCACTTGGATGTTTCGTCCCACACGTAGGTCCACTTGTATTCGACGCGCACCCACGCCCAGCGATGACCACTTCCTATCTGTGGCAGTTCGTCCTTCAGATGGAGATGCACGTACTGCCACTTACTCATTTGATATGGCCTTCAACAAACTCATTGATCTGCATGACGTCGACATCACTTGCCTTGTTGACGACTGCATACTTGAGTGCGGCCTTACACTGTGTACCTGTCTCGCCTGTCACTTGCATGAAGTGTGCGGCAGTACACAAACCACGAGGCGACACCGTGGTCAGGATGCGCCCGTCCATGAAAGCTTCCCGTATATTGTTGGCAATACGAACGAGTGCGTCGACTGTGATGGGGCTGACGCCAGGTACTTTCTCTCTGATAAGCTGTGCCTCTTGCTCGGATGTCAGGTATGGCATTTCGATCCACATTTGAAACCTGTCGAGGAACGCTTGGCTCTGTACTCGCGCACCTTGATACATGCCGTACTCATCACCTTGGCCACGAGTATTAGCTGTTGCAAAAATGTTACACCATTCGTGTCGCTGCACCATTCTGCCGCCGTCCTCGGTGACACGCAGTGTACCGCCCTCTTCCAGCACTGGCTGTAAAGCATACAGCACGTCGGGCCGTGCGAAGTCCACCTCATCACACTGAATGATGCACGCCTTACTCATCACCCTTGGCAGTATACCGTCAACGAACTTCGACACAGTGATGCCGTCCTGTTCGATCAGTGTGTCACGTCCGATCAGGTCCAGTCGTGTGATCTCGCTGTCGAGGTTGAGGCGGTACGTCGGGAACTTGGTACGCGCACCGATCTGATTGACGAAGGATGACTTGCCTGTACCAGTATGGCCATACACCATCGTTGGCTTGTTGTACGTCATGCCGTACAGCGCAGGGGCAAGTGTGTCGGGATGGAACAGAAACTTCTCGTCGATCTCTGGCACGTCGGGATGAACCGCATCACCCCAGTCGATACATGGGATACGCAGTTCGAAGATGCCGTCACCTGGAAACTTGTGATCAGGATTGTCGTAACGTTTCTTGCGCTCCTCTTCTGGCAAGAACAGTTCCCATGCTGGCTGAGTAGTGAACGTCATGGGTTCCGCGTCGTTGTCGACTTGCCTTGGTGTTGATGTAGTAGGCGCAGACAGTGCCTGTCGGAGCCGGTCAATCTCCTTGTCCTTTTCTTGCTGGTCTTTTTCACGGGAAGCAATGGTCGTTTCTAACGAGGCGATCTTGGCTTCGTAATTTCCCAAGCTCGTTTCTATCGTTTCGTCTCGCCCCGTTGCTTCCTTGTAGAGAGCGTTCAGCCCAGCCGAGAGTTCGTTCTTGATTGTTACCTTGCCATCGAACAGTTGGTCGTATTCTTTGTCAGTACCTATTTGAAGTTCTTTAGTACGGCTTTCCGTATGGGCTACGATCTCATAGTAACAATCATTGTATGTAGTCCAATGACCCTCATCTGCATTAAGACCTACAATGACGCCTGTCCTGCTTTTTGGGTCGGGTGTTCGTACATTCTCTTTACCCAACGCTTCGAAAAAACTTCTTAGGCTGTCAACCATGGTTGATTTTGTCATGTCCATTGGATGACCCTCGAACCTTACTGGGTCAGCAAGAAGATTTATCAAGGTGACGTTGGGCAGCGCATCAACAAGCTCACCCCACGTATAGTTGCGAATTGAGATTTTGTTGACATGTATCGCTGGTTTTATAACGAAGAGCTTGGAATTGTGAATTGAGCTTTTGATGAACAAACCCATCTCTAAGTAATGTTTGTGACTTCTAAAGTTCCTTTGATCCATGATGCGCTTGCATAGTTGTCGCAAGATTGTGCGCTTGTCGTTGTATGTGCCGTTCTCTTCTTTAAGCACATGAAGTACCGCGTCGAGACGTGCTTCTTCTACGACGTCTGTATGCTTACGATCAAGGTACTCTTTATCGCACACAACGTTGAACCATGTGGTTACAATGTTTTCTTCTGGAATTGGCAGTGATTTTGACATGCGGTGTCTCCTTATGTTGATAAAAAAAAAGGGGAAGGTTCTCTAACACCTTCCCCACAGCATCAGCAAAAATGTATCAAAAAACTGATGCTGGTTATTCTGGCAATGAAAGGAACAAATTTTGCCAGACATAATTATCCCTAAAGGGATTGCTTAGTAGTAGCTTGGCCCCCACACAATGTACGCACTGAAAATTGTGCAGATTAAAAGCACAAAGCTTGTTCCTTCAAGCGTTGCGTACAGTTTAGGGAACTTTCTACTGAACTCTTCTTCAATTTTAGTTATCTTATTCATGTGGTGTTTCCTTTTCTCAAGCTGGCTTGGGTTTCGGGACGAGGTAACATCGTTGGTTGTACGCTGTCACCATCCCGCTCTCAATCCACGTATCAGGTAGCTTGGCAAGCATTGAATTTACATGCCTGTAACATTTAGCTGAACTTGATTGGCACTGCTCTAGCTGTGCTGATGGGATAACAATCCCAAAGAAGACTAATGTTATGAAGCCACAGTACATTACTAATCTCCCTTACGAAATGTGGTTTTGAAAGTTTAGCAGAGTTGCTAGTCGGTTGTCAAACTATTCATTCTCCTTTATGAATTGCAGTTCTTCTTCGTAACCTTCCTCTGTGTAGGCTTGCCAGTAGTCAGGTATGTGATCCCATGTTCCCGTGTCTATGAAGTTCTGGCCCACGTTTTCAAGCAACGCATTTTCTGCTTCGTCAGGATGTTCGACTACTATATCAATGCCATCAGAGGTGTAGCTCAAATGATGTGGTAGGCTTCTATACGGGCCAAAATTCCCTTGGTAGTATCGCCTCGTTCTAATTTCGTAGGTAGCATAGACCTCGTAATCATTCCCTTCATAGGTCAATACTTCGCTTCCTATGCCAGCGAGAGACATCTCCTCAAAGGTTTCGCCTCCGTCCTTCGTTAAGTAATACTTATCACACATCGTCCTTCTCCTTTTCTATTTTACACTCAAGTACCTCAAGATTTTCTAAAGCCAGTTCCTCTTTTAAGTTGTGATCCCAAAATTCCTCTGCCTCATCCTCGTCCTCTGCCTCGATCACAATTTCGCTACTTGCTGCGAAGCTTGCACGCACTCTGTATCTAGGCATCGTTGATCTCCTTTTCTATTTCTCTCTTGGCTCGTTCGACTTCGAACTCGCTAAGTGTGGCGGCAAATTCTTCGGCAAGTGCTACCGCTCTTAGTTGGTGTTCATCACTGGGTGCGTCGATGGCAAGTTTCAAAGCACCAACCAAAGCTTGATAGTTATTTTCTATTTTACTCATCGTTTTTCTCCTTAAACATCCAAGCAACTTCCAGTGCTTCCTCTTCGAGGGTGACAGCTAGGTATCGCAACTCAAGTTGGTCAGTCCATTCCTCTAAAAGCTGACCTAGCGGAATAAACTCCGCAAAGTCGTCGGGAGACACAGCGTAAGTTTTCTCCCAGATGTCATCCTCATACTTGGGATCATAACCGCTGGCATAGGTGACAACAGGTTTGCCATCAGCCTTTTTCAAACCCTTGCCGTCACTGTTAGAGGCCGACATCAGGTAAATTCCGTCGTCCTTGACCAGCCACAGCCCCTGTTCATCCCCAGGGTATTCTTTGTCTTCCACAGGCTTATGGGTGTAAGGATGCACTGCGTCGTTGTTCCGCGCCCAGACCAGCAACCTTTCAAGGTCTGGCCCTTTAAAAGTTAATCGATTACTCATCGTCGTTCTCCTTTTCTGATGCAGATGCCCACCCACCTTGGGTGAGCCATAGATTAATATTCTTAACTGTCTTATTATCTAACTTAGATAATAAGATTGTGTGTGTAACCCTCGCACCAATGATCCCATCCTTCTCGCCAGTCGGATGCGTCATATGGTGTCCATTCATCTGAACGATCTCGATTGATTTCGTGCAGAATGTTAGTGAGTGTCCAACTGGACACTTCACCAGACTCAAGGTCTTTAACTAACCAAGCCCTACTCATCTGCGTTCTCCTCATTGCAGTGTGGGCAGTTACTTTCGAGGGTGTAGAGAGCTTGCAAGTGGAAGCCGATTGTGGCTGGCTCAATGTCTTCGTCAGCTAACGCCTCTCGAATGACGTCAGCTATGTACTCCCTTGCCTTGCTGTCTAAGCTTTCCATGATGTCGAACTCTATTACGTTACTCATCGTTGTTCTCCAGTTCTCCGTTGTCGTCGTAATCTGTCGAGTTCAAGACGAGAGTAAGTGACGCACTGTATGTGTTTTTTGCGTTTCGTTTCTCTTTGTAGAACTCTTCCGCTTCTTTCAAGTCTTCAAACACACGCCAATGATCCTCAAAGTCATGTGTGTAAAAGCCGTTCGTCCAAACGACTATCCAGTTACTTACTTTAATCATCGTCGTCCTCCTCGTTGCAATGTGGGCAGTTACTTGCTCCTTCCAGCGTGTAGTAAGCCGCCAGATGAAAGCCGATTGTGGCTGGATCAATGTCTTCGTCAGCTAACGCCTCTCGAATGACGTCAGTTATGTGGTGTTGAAGAGTTTTCGGCAAACAATCCATGATGTCAAATTCCAATACGTTACTCATGCTACTTTCCTTTCTTCTTGTTGTTGTTCGTCTAGGTATTGCTTTGCCTTGTTGGCAAGTCGAGCCGCCTCGAAGATGGCCTTGTTGTCCTTGCGAAGCAGTTTGAGCCACGACCCTATGTACTCGATGTGATCTTGACGCATCTCGTCTTCGACCACGCCAAGCTCGGCACATAGAAAAGCCGCACCTAGTTCTGCGATTAGCTCTTCGAAAGCATACTCATCTGACCTCATGTCAGTTGACATGTTTCGATTGAGCCGTGACTTGTGGCCAGTCCAGTGTGTCAACTCGTGTAACAGCGTCGAGTAGTACGCTGGTGTGTTACGGAAGTTCTTGACCGTTGGCATGGTGATTTTGTCACGCAGTGGATAGAACGCTGGTTGAGCCGACGTGCTTGTCTTGATGACTGCCCCAGTGTTTGCAATGTAAGTTTCGCAAACATCAACGAGGTCATTGTCATTGAGTTTCGTGACGTGACGTTTGTCTACACCGTCGACTTGGTCGATGTTGAACACAGAGTAAGTCTTCATTCGATTGAACGAACGAGTTTCTTCCTCACCGTCATCGTTTTCCTCAGTGATGGTCGTCGGTACGACAGCAACGATTGTAGCTGGCGACTTCTGACCACCCTGCACTTGGCCACCACGACGTTTCCACGATTGGTATGTACCCCACTCGTTGGAACTGAAACCGTGACGTGCAGATGCGAACAACAAGACTAGGATGTTGATACCTTGGTATAGTCGGCCATCAGTGTTGATTGGTGAACCAGCAGTGACCCATGACTTCTTCCAGTCGCCTTTGAGATTTTCCAAACCGTCTATGATTTGGGCAGTGATTTTAGCTTGATCTTTATTTGACATAGTGGTGTTTCCTTTCTGGTTTTTGATGACTAAATATCCCTAAAGGGATGTCTTGAGTTTCTTTAGTTCGTCATGGTGTTTCCTTTCTAGCTGTGGGTGTAACCGTCAGGCTCGATCCCCAGCCATGTGTTGTAAAATGGAACCATCAAACATGAACGATCCCCGATCATTCCCTGTACGGAGCCAAGGAACTCTCGATAACTTGGCTTCGCAAAGTGGTAAGGGGCGTCGTCATTCTTCTGGATGAATTTAAACGTTTGCTTGAGGGCAAGTCGTTGTGCCTGTGTAGCAAACAGGCCGTTTATGTAAGGCATGGTGTTTCCTTTCTAGTTGAGGTTTCCGATTTGAAAGATGCCGTCGTCGATACGCTTCTGTATCTCCGACTTGCTCAACGACACGTGGTGCAAGCCTTCCAAGAAAATCTTGAGGTACTTGAGTGTCGTTGCACTGTAGTCCCAGTCATGGTCGAGCATGACCTGTCCATCCCAACTACGGATGGCGATCATTGTCTTGTATGACTTGAACATCTCACCATTCTGGGTCGTTATGACCCATTGATTGGCGAGTGGCTTGCCACTTCGTGGCGAACAAAGACTTCGTGTATTCATGTGGTGTTTCCTTTCATGTTAATTGAGGGTCAGCCTCAAGGACTGCACCCCACTGGTTTGCCATTGCTTTTGCCATGCCGGGGAAAAACTTACTGCGTATCTTCCAGCGGTCCTCACCAGGCGAGGCGTTGTGAACGTCTTGTCGTGCCGTTGTACCGTCGACACTGCCAGTACGCTTGAGCAATGGTAGGTTGTCGGAAAGCCACAGCAACGTGGCTTTCTTTTGATTGTCGAAACTGTCCTCGCTTTCTGCGAAGTGCCAAGGTTGTACGTTCTGGCTATGTGGCTTGAAGTTTCGTATGCGTTTCTTTGCGTGCTTGTGCATGATCGGGTTCTCAACGCATCGGTACTTGACGTCGGCATTGAGAACGTCACTGAACAATGACGCCCCCTCATCGAGTTCTCGCCACATATCTTCCTTGGTCTTTCCCTTCGGTGGATTGTCGAGCCACCTCACACCAGAATTGCAAAGCCGTGTGCATGGTGGGTGCATCACAGCTAGGAAATCCCAGAGTCCCATCTTCAAGACGTTTCGTATGTCGTCTTGTATGTGTCGGTTAGTTGGTGTGTCGGCTGGCAGTATGTCACAAGACCACGCATTGTGACCGCGCTTCAAGAAAGCGTCGCGCACTGTACCGCTAGTCTCACACCCGATTAGTACATTAGCCATGCTGTACTCCTTTCAGTAAATTTTGAAGCGACATAAATATCCCTAAAGGGATATGTCTGAATAATCAGTCGTTATAGACATTTTCCCATTGAATACCATCGGCGAAAGTGGAACGGAGAACCTTGGTCACTGACGCTGTCCATAGCTCGCCGTTGTCCTGATCTTCCTCACTTACGAGCCATTCGTAATGTCGAACAGCGTCGTTCTCATTGTCGAATGTTTCCCAGTGATCAGATAATTCACCGTGATTATTGATTGTCCAAGCAACAATGTAGTGGTGCAAATCCATTGCCTTTTCCTTTCAGAAGTTTTTTTGAAGCGACATAAATATCCCTAAAGGGATATGTCGATCAGTCGTAGCGGATACTGTACGGGTTGCCGCGCTCGTATGCTTCGGCTCCGTAGTCACGCTCCGAACGTCTGAAGTTCTCTGCAACCTTACGACTAACACGATACACCGACGTTGGTCCTTCGGCCTGTGCAAACGCATCGTCCCAAAACTTGAGGTATTGCCAACCACAAGACGCACGACCAGCCGATGTCACACGGTAATGGTCGCAGTCAGTAGAATCGACGATGTAGTAAATGGGGAAAGGGTTGAGCATCATGGCAATGCGACGTGTCGTTCTCACAAACCTGTCGCGTTTTCTTTTGAGTGTTTTAATCATTGTGGTGTCTCCTTTGTTGATCAGGTTGTGCCGTTCACGTTTTCTCCTCAGTCAATTATCTCTTCAACGGTTTGTTCAACGGCAATTCGGATTATCTTCGCTAACAACGCGGGGTTTGATAATTCAATACGCAGTGGATCAGTAAATTGATAGGAACTGCACATGCCGAACCACGCTTCTTTTTGCTTCAACGCTTCATCAATTAGTTCTTTGGCATGATCATGTGCATCATCCATAACTGTATCGAGATCGAAGGTTAGACCTAAACCTTCGCCAATATATTTGAACTCGCTTATCTCGCCGTCATTCACATATGCGACAGCCCATCCAGACCCTTTGTAGATGTCTGACTCACTGTCGTTAAGATCAACGGCAGGTATCAAAGCACCGTCTTCTTGTTTAACTCTACTTTCAAATTTTATCATTTGTCCTTCCTCCAGTAGGTGGTGTCGTTCTCTGCGCGTCGTTCTCTACGTTACACAGATAACAGTAAAAAAATAATTAAAAAAAACTCAACAAGTAGAAGCTCCATTAAGGAGCTTCCTTGTCGAAGGGACGATGCAAGACATCGTCGCCGTGAATTTTCTTGGCGACCTTTACGATAAGATCGTAAATTTCGGAGAACAGAAAGTATGCTGAAGCATAAATTCCGATTGCTACCAGAAAAGCATAGATTGCTATCTCTAAAGTCATGGTGTTTCCTTTCTGGGGGGCTTATAGCCCCCTCTGATTGTCGATAATCTTTTTGACAATTCTCTTGACCATAGGATGGTCAAGAGATTGACAAGACCAAAAGACAAGCTCCCGAAGGAGCTTGTCTAACTCAGTGAGGCTATTCTGCCTCAATGAGTGCTTCCAGCCTCTTAGTCAAAGTCTGAATAGACTTTCTGGCCCAAGACTTCTGTCTTTGGCCACATTTTGAACTACGGAGTTTTCCGTAGTTCATTGCCAAGGCCGCTTCGACCTTCTGTCTTTCAGACTTCTGAACCTTCGGTTTAGAAGTCTTTTTCGGCTTTGTTGTTGGTTCAACAACAATGATCTCGTCAACAATGTCTTCGACATTGTCAGAAGCCTTTGGCTTCAGACCTTCCAAAAATCCCTCTGGGATATTTGGCTGTTCGACAGCGGCCTCTTTGAGGCCGAGGTCGGTTGGCAAAGCCAACCTGACTTGGCTTGGATTTAATATCCAAGCTGTTCTGTCGTTGACAGAAACAGTGTTGTCGGAGATTGGTTCAACTTGACGATAAGCATTATGTCTATTGACATAATACTTATTGTCTTGGAGGCCGACATTAAGCTTACGCTTATTGTCGAGAGTGTTTGTTGAACCGTCCTTGTTAAGGACGATGACGAAAACTTCAGTTGTCTTAAGCATATCTTTGATCCTTTCTATGCTTTTCGGTTTGGCAAAAGTGCCGACAAATAATCCCTAAAGGGATAAAAAAAGGCCTTCAGTCGAAGGCCTTCAAAGTGGTGTTGACTTCGTTGATAAGCCGTTTCCACGGCTTTAAGTCGGTGACTTTGCTATCGCAAAGTTGGAGAACCTTGCCGACAAGGTCGAAGCCGACTGGCAATCTCTTCTCTAAAGAGAAGAGATTTTCTAATAAGTAACAACGATAGTTGTTACTTATTATCTCGTTTAACGATCCATCGGATCGTTGAAGTGGCTCATTCTGAGCCAGACAAATCTCTATGTCAGAGTAAACTCTGACTTTTCTCTTAGCCATTGGTGTTTCCTTTCGATGGTTTTGGTTGCCGAAATATCCCTAAAGGGAAAGGAGAGCTAAAAGCTCTCCTGAGGTGTTTCTCTTCGAGTAAACAGTCGAAGTATTCGTATTCGACCTCTGGTCGACCTTCGTTCAAATGCCGTTCTCTGACTTCGTCAGATAACGTGTTCTCCACTAAGTAGTGGAGATCACTAGGCCAAACTCCAAAGTCGATAGACCTCTCATAGAGGTCTTGCCAGCTAATCTTTGCTTCAGCAAAGAGTTGCATTTCCGTAGCAAAGCTACGGTGTTCACATTTTCCTAGATGAACAAGTTCATCTACTAGCCAATTGATTTCATCAATTTCGATCTGTTCTAAAGCCATAGGCTTTCTCCTTTCGTCGATTTTCGATGCCGAAATATCCCTAAAGGGTTAAATTCGTTTTCATCGAAATTGGTTTGGCGAAGTTGCCGACGAAATATCCCTAAAGGGAACGGGACGACGGTATCTTTAGATACCGTTATCTTGTTGTTTATGAACAACAAGACACTTCAAAAAGCATCGTTGATAGCAACGCTATCACCGAAGCAAATCTCGAAAATTCGTTCTGACATCGTCAGAACGGTTAGTCGGCTCAACAATGACGTCGAAGACGTCTTGGATGGGAACAAAACCTGGACTAACGTCCAGTTCAATCTCTACAAAACCTTGTTAAACAAGGTTTGTCCTGACATTTCAGCTAGTTACGTTGAAACCCCCAAAGGGGGTTCTCAACGTTTATCTGGATTAACTAGAGAGGAACTAGAAGAAATGGTTCAAACAAGGAGGTCGAACATTTCCCAAGGAAATGTCGAAAACCTTGAGATACTGCCATCTTCAGCCAGTGTCATTGGTTCCAATGACAATTCTTAGAAGACAGAACATGTGTTCCTTCAGAACACATGGGGGGGGCCGAGGGTCGAAGACCCCATTGCCCCCAGCGACGAGTGACCTCCCCTAGCGTGGCTGGGGTACTATCAAATTTTTGGAAGTGTTATGGGCAAAATAGTTGATCTTCACGTTCATAAAAACACAATTAAAAGGAAACAGCGCAAACTAGCGCGGCGTCAGCTAACAAGAACAGCCCAGTATGTTTCAAGACACACTACCGTTGATGGATTTGCCTTGGTTACTTTCTCAATAACAGAACAGGGGGGCGTAAAACATCAAGTTCATTACGATGTTCCCTCGCCTTCCTTCGCTTATGTGCTTCCGCAAATGGCACAGCAAGCTTTGCACGCAGCAATAATAGATAAGGAACCAGAAGATGAAAGTTAGGAACAAAGAAGCGGAACGCATCAAGTCTGAATGCACCCCTAAAGAACTGGGCGAAGCGAGGCAAGCTCTCGACTTGGAAAGCATGGACCCAGAGAACCGTGCCATAGCAATAAGAGAACGTATTGTAGAAGTAATGATGGCCACAACTACAGACCCAAGGGAACGTCGCAAAGAACTTTTCCAGAAAGCGGCATGGACTTATGGGCAACGCAGACGCGCTCACAAAAAATCTAATATAATAATATGACACCAGACGAGACGCTTCAAATTGGAGATTTATACGTGAACCAAATCATACAGTTGTTCGGCGGTTATAGACGCATGGCTAACGCCTGCTTACTTGATCAAGTGACCCCCGAAACTGTTCTCACTTGGCGTCACAATGGTATCCCGAATGCAAAAAACATACGGGACAGCATAAGATCGGGCGCACGTAGATGCCTCAAACAACATGAGGCGGCGACAGTTATAGAAATTTTAAAGTGGATGGAAGAATAAAATATGAGCAGAAACCAGAACGCCCCACAGACTGGTCCTATTGTTGAGGACATGTCTGATGCGGAACTTGCTGAACTGCTTCTACAGGTACGCGCCGCTGAAGAAGGGTTTGAAGGTTTTGTCCGTTTGATGCACCCCGAATGGGACATACCTGACTACCAGCTTGAGTTCATAGACCTTTTAGACAAGCTGGAACGCCGAGAACTCTTCAACACCAAGGGAGAACCTGTTCACAATCTCCTAGTAAACATGCCCCCGCGCCACAACAAATCTACTTTGGCCACCAAACTGTTCCCTGCATACTGCATTGCACGCTCACCTCACATGAAAATACTTGTCTCCTCTGCTTCAAAAGACTTAGCGGAAAGCTTCGGAGCAGAAACCCGTGCCTATTTAACGCACCCATCTACAAAACTGGCCTATCCAGACAGCGGTATCAGCCCCAAGACAACCGCAAAGGCAGACTGGGTAACTCCCGAAAGCGGGCAATACCTTGCCCTTGGCCAATCGGGCAACACAATCGGAAGACCAGCCAACCTCCTGATCCTTGACGACCCTTATCCAAACCGCCAAGCCGCCGAAAGTCCAACCCAACGCAACGCGATCTGGTCTTTCTGGAACTCTGCACTCTGGCGTAGACGTGAACCCGACAAATTCAACCGCCATCCCATCACTATTGTCATACATACACGCTGGCACCCAGCCGACATAACAGGAACAATCCTAGACAGCCAAGATTTTGCCGACGGTTTCTGGCATCACGTCTTCTACACCGCCATATCTAAAAAGAAACGACGCGGCCGACTGCCCGAAGAACAAGCCTTGTGGCCAGCACGCTTTCCTATGGACTGGCTTAAACGCGAGGAGCGTGCCGACCCACGCGAGTTTGCATCCCAGTATCAGCAAAGACCCTACGTTGAAGGTGGAAACCTGATCCGAGGGCAGTGGTGGGGAAACTTCGACAATCAGCCCGACCAGCTTCCGCGCATGGCTCAAATCATAATCGGTGTCGACGGTGCTTTTAAAAAGACAGACCTCTCAGATTACTCTGTAGCCATCGTGGCTGGCCTCGCTCAAGACGGTGACATATATATATTAGATATAATGAGAGATCGTTTAGATTTCCCCGAATTGAAACGCGCCCTCATACGCATCAACAACCAGTGGCGAGGACGCGGCCTCACCTCAATGTATATTGAGGATAAAGCCTCTGGCCAGCCAGCCTTACAAGAACTAAAGCACCATAGCGGCCTCTCTGTGATCCCCTATAAAGTTGTATCTGATAAGGTCAGCCGCATCAGCGCAGTCACGCCCCTCATAGAAGGGGGCAGATGCCTGCTCCCTACCAACGCCCCCTGGCTAGAACCCTTTATCAAAGAGTGTGAGCAATTCCCAAATGGTTCTTATGATGATCAGGTCGACGCACTTTCTATTGTCCTCGACGTTCTTGCTCGCACACCAATCGGAAACGCAGCCGACTTCTCAGTCGACCAGCTTGCAACCGAAGACAGCCTCTTAAAACAAATCCAATCCTATAGAGGCTACACAGATGACCCCTTCTCCAACGGCATAGACCGCCGCATTAAGAAGAATGTCTTTTCAGAGGAACTTTATTCCAACGCGCTTGGCGAATAGGGACGACAATCCACCTAAAAGAAAGACACTGACGCTATGGTAGAACTTACATCCCCCACTGCACAAGCACACATCCCAGATGACGGTATGATCGTTGACTTGTCTATGCACGCCAACAAGCTCATGGCCAATCAAGACATATCGATGGACTTGACCGATGAGCAGAACCACCGCCTCGTCGAGTACATTCGTGAAATCGAGCGCATGTCTTACTCACGCATCTCACGACGCTACGATCACTGGAAGTTAGCAGACCGCGCCCACGATGTTTACGTCAAGGCCGACGCAACTCGCTTCCGCGAAAAGGCCGTTATTGCAGATACACGCGCCATAGCAGACACAGTTCTCACTTACCTTATGGCAGCATTGGGTGGCCGCAATCCCATGTTCCCGTTAGAAGGACTGAACCGTAAGTCACGTAAAGCCGCGGCCATTCTCGAACAGGTGATGCACCAGCAAATGCGTCGAACGGCTGGTGAAGCACGTCTCGCACAGCACCTATTGGACTGCATAAGATATGGCTTCGCACCCACCAAAGTTACGTGGGACGCAAAGAGCAACACAAACAAGATCACAAACTTTGATCCACGTCGCGTCTTCCCCGATCCCCGCGTCCAGTGGGGAGACTGGGAGAACATGCAATACTGTGTGTTTACCAGCACAGCCAGTTACGACGCACTCGTACAGACTGGCCTCTATCCCAAACTGAAGTCAGACAAGAAGTACCGTTACAAGATGACGTCTGACCAGCAAGCGTGGGAAGCTCACCGCTGGCACGCAGAAGAAGGACGTGGCCTGTCGATTGATCCCCTGCAACCCAACGAAAGATCGACAGGCCGCTCAAACTCATCCTACTTCTCACTCGGAAATGCACGCATCATCGACGAGGCATGGGTTAAGTTAGCTGGATACCAGGTTGGTATGCCAAACATCGACGTAATTTGGCTCCTTATGACGGTTGTAGACGAAAGTCTCATCATAAGAATGCACCTAAATCCATACGGACGGCAGTTTCCCGTCGTCATAGGCGGTCTATTCCACGATAGTCACAAGACATACGCACAATCACTCTACGATCTTCTATTACCCCTGCATGACATTGCGACATGGCTGCTGCGCAGCCGTATCGACAACGTACAGGCGGCAATGAACAATCTCATCTTCGTTGATCCTACCAAGGTAGCCGTCTCCGACCTCATCGACAGGAACCCGTGGGGCATCATACGCTCTTTGCCCGGTCAAAACCCAGGAGATGGGGTCTTCATAGCTAACGTACCAGACATCACTCGCGGTCACTGGTCCGATATTGGAGCCTTGTCCGAAATGAAGCAACGGCTTTCAGCCGCTTCCGACGCACAGCAAGGTATGCCTACTCCTGGCTCAGACCGCACAACTGCATACGAAGTACAGCGTCTGACACAGCTAGGATCACAGCGGCTTGGCGTCTTATCACGCATCATATCTGCTACATCCATACGCCCTCTGGTTCGTATGTCCATTGAGAACATACAGGACAGCCTCGCCTACAATGGTTCAATCCGCATGGCGGCTGACACAGTAAACGAAACCCTGCGTCCTATGATCACTGACGGCTATCTCGATTATGACAGTGCCGCCCTACAAGGCGACATCGAATACCTTGTAGTCGATGGCACCCTGCCAATCGAGCCTAGCCGCTCCCCTCAATCGTGGCTTAACGCTGTTCAAGTAGCCAGCCAAAGCGGTCTTGGCATGGAGCTAGACCTCAAAGCAATGACTCTCGAAGCCGTCAGAAGCATGGGCATATCCGACATCGACAGGTTTCGCATCCCACCAGAACAACTCCAGCGCGAAGGACCGTCTCCCTCCCAGCAAATGGAACTGATGGAAAAAGCCAGAGGCGCGTCCGTCCAGCCGCAAGAGCAGATCGACAGAGAAGTAGAGCGCGGAAACATTATACCTATGAGGAGCCAGCAATGAGTGAGAAAGCAAAATCATTCGCCTCTACAATTCCACCTCGCATGAGGGAGTACATTGACGCCAAGCTGGAAGACCCGTTGCGCGACATGAACAACGCCATCGTATCCAGCGAGAAGTACAACGCCAAGGTAGAGGCCGAGACAAAAGAGCGTCTATGCAACATGGAAGCACGCATTAAGAACATGGAACAGATACTGGAGCTACAGCCCAAGTCTCGCGCCATGCTCAAACAACTCATCGACCACATTAACGGGGATAACTGATGCCAATCACTCGCCCCACTGGCGATCAGCTTAGATTTAACTCCTCCGTAAACGGGGAGATAATCCTAGATACGTATCTTGAAGATGCGGAGATGGGGGGCCGTACCCTTGGCGATCTGATGGCAGACATCTTTGATGCGAACGGTGACTATCGATCCGACCTGTTTGAATTTAGAGAAGACCCAGCGAACCCTGGCATGTTCCAAGTCCGCGTTGGCTCATTCACCAACAACAACACAGGCTGGGTAACAATAACGTTTACCGACTTCGCACAATACGTAGCCGACGCACTTGCTTACAAGAACGCCGCCGAAGCCGCAAAGACTGCCGCTGAAACTGCCGCGACCACTGTCGCGCCGATCACCGCAAACCTAGATGACGTACTCGCTGTAGCCAACTCCGTTACATCGATCAACGCTGTAGCCGCACAGCTTGAAGGCACAGTAAACATTGCCCTCACCTTTGCGTCAGGCAACTTCGTAATCGAAAGCACTGCCAATAAGCCTCTTACAATGCTGAAAGCGTTCACCTACGAGTTCGACGTTTCAGACAATTCAAACGCTGGCAACGTACTGGCCTTCAGTTCAACGTCGGACGGCACACATGGAGGTGGATCAGAATTTACAGGCAACGTGACCCGTACAGGGACACCTGGAACATCTGGCGCAAAAGTTTCGATCCTGATCAACGACAGCACCCCAGACAACTCGTTCCATTATTACTGCGTTGGTACGTCAGGGGCTGGAGCCTCTATCACGGTCAAACCGCACCACATTGATAATCTGGCGCAGATTTCAGCGGACATAACAACAACGGCAACAACTGTGGCCCCTGCTATTGATGACGTTACGACGCTTGCAATTCCAGCAAACCTAACAGCCATCACAGATGTTAAGGCCGCGCTCCCAGAAATCATAGTCGTCGACACTAATATCCCTGACATCAACATAACAGCCCAGTACATAGCAAACATCAACACTGTTGCACTGACGGTAAACATCAACGCTATCAATAATGTTTCTACCAATATGGGGGCAGTCACAAATGTCAACAGCAATATGGGTGCCGTGCAGGGAGCATCTGACAATGCGGACGACGCAAAGAAATATGCAACGCATACTATTAATCAGCAATTCACAGACAGTGATGGCAACACGGAATATTCGGCCAAGCATTATGCGGCACAAGCCGCATCTGTAGGACAGGCGTTTACCGTCATCCAAGGGGATGAGCGCACCACTGGCGATGCAAACGATGTCGTAGCTGACGGCAGTTCCGACACGCTTTCCTTCCAGGGATTGGGGGGAGCCAAGGTCAGAACGCAAGAGGGCAGTGACACAGTATTTATAGACAGCCGTGCAGTAGCAATGGCTGTAGCATTAGGATAGACAAATGGCACTTTACCAATTCAAATCCATTATCTCGAACAACATTGGCGACAGCGCAACGGACGTATACACAGTTCCAGCCGCTAAAAAGTCAATCATCATTGGTTGTTCTATTGCCAACATCACAAAGGGCAATCTTCCAGCCGAGGTCAAACTCGTTAAAGCCGATGCCACAGAGATACATCTGGCACTTTCCACAAAAATAAAAGGTGGGACGACGACCGACTTTTTGGCTGGTAAGAAATTAGTTATGGAAGCTGGTGACAAAATTAACATAACGGGCAAGGTAGCCAATGGCCTCGACTGCGTCCTATCCGTACTTGAGGACGTCGACTAATGGCTACGATCACAATGAACACGGCACCGCTGAACAATGACTATGCCGATCTTACTTTCTATGGCTTCAAACTCGACGGCAACGGCGATCTCAACGTCGAGAAAATAAATGACGGTTCGTTGATCACAATACCTGATCCCGACAATCAATCAGGTCCATCCGATTACCGCCACTGGATTTGGACTGAAGACACTTTGAATTTCACATGGGGTAACAAAGGCCACCTTACGATGGAGATACTATGAGTACGATAATGGATTTAGGGAAGCTACGCTTCTACTGGGCTGGCGATTACAACGCGGCTACCGAATACGAGATGAACGACATTGTGAGATACGGTGGGAATATTTATGTCTGGATTTTCGGCTTAAAGCAATCTGGGATAGTACCAACTAACACCACTTATTGGGCGAAAATGGTTGAAGGATTTTCCTTCGACGGTGTTTACGACGCAAACACGACCTACCAGGCAGGGGATGGTGTGTCTCATGGCGGCCGTGTTTACGTTGCAGTTCAGTCCACACAAGGCAACACTCCCCCCAACAGCACCTACTGGTCGGTTTTTGCTGATGGAATACAATACGAAAGTGCATACAACAATGCGACGGGATACCAGAAAAACGACGTTGTCACCTATGGCCCACAGGTCTATATCGCTAAACAGGATACGACGGGCAACCTGCCCACCGATACAGTATTTTGGGACAAGTTCGTCGAAGGAATTTCAGCGTCTGCGATCTATAATGCGGCAACTGCTTACGTCCCAGGAAACCTCGTAGCATACGGCGGCAACATTTACCAAGCCATCGCCAACACTACAGGCAACCTTCCCACAGACACCGCAAACTGGTCGGTCTTTGTTCCATCAATAAATCCTCGCGGCAGCTGGGCAACGTCTACAGCCTACGAACCAAATGACTTAGTCGTCTACGGNGGCAANACGTTCCGCGCACTTCTTGCCCACGCATCAGGCACTTTCGAGACAGACCTAGCTGCAAACAACTGGGAGCAGTTCAGCGGGGGCGTTGAGTGGAAGGGAACATACGCTGCTGGCGGTACATTCTATAAAGTCGGTGACATTTTCCGCTACGACGTTTCAAGCTACATCGTCACGACAGCGTTCACATCCACTAACTTCGCTGGCGATGCCGCGAACTACGAAGAACTGGCGGTTGGTTCAAACTTAGCTAGTGTCGCAGGTCAGACAAATAAAGTCCTTGGTACAGATGGAACCGTAACCCAATGGGTTGTTCCGCAAGCTGGTTTCGAGTGGTCGGTAAAGACCGCAAACTACACCGCCGTCGATGGAGACAGATTAGTTCTCGACCAATCGGGCGGCACATTCACAGTGACACTCCCTGCAACTCCCTCTGTCGGTGACGAAGTATATGTTATGGACGGCACGGGAACGATGGCAACGACTACCGTTGACATAGACAACAATGGCTCTGTCCTTATGGGGGCATCACAGGCACTAACATTCAACGTATCAAACGTGGGTTTCAACCTCGTTTATACTGGCGCGACAAACGGCTGGAGGATCGCATAAATGGCTACACTACTTTCAACATTAGTCGGTGGAACAGGTTCGTCAGGTAGTGACGACGACGCAAGGGAGTTTAAAAACTTTTCAGTCTACGCTGGCATGTGGCACTCCTGGCCAACATCAACGATGGAATTTAGTTCATCATACATTGACGGGTATACCAACGATTCCCTTACGGGTGCGACTGAAAGCCGATTTTTAACGGCGGCGCATACGTTCACTAATCCTTCCGGAGTAACGAAAGTTCGCATTACCTGCATAGGTGCTGGCGGCGGCGGGGGAAGCCGCCAAGGACAGAATTATAACGCTGGCGGCGGTGGAGGTGGAGGAGCCTTTGCCATGGGAGAATTTACCGTCAGTGCTGGAGAGCAGCTGGAAGTCAACCCAGGCAAATCAGGTCGCTCTCACGCATACAATTATCAAGCCAGCGGCGGGACAACGACTTGTGTCGGAGCAGGCAGTATCGCGGCTGCTGAAATATCACTCAGCGCAAACGGTGGTGTTGGCGGGTCTGCATCTAGTGCAGGGTCGGGGGCAACCACTAAAAGCGTTTCTGGAACTCGGCTGATTGCTGGCACAGATATAACCTCTGATGGCGGTAACGGTGGATCAGGCTCCACCGCGGCCTTTGGTTTCGGCCCAGAGGGCTACGGTGGCGGTGGAGGTGGAGCCGCTGGCTTTGTTCTTGGCGGCGGTGGATCAGGTTCCAACATGTCTAATAACGGCGGCTATTCAGCCTTTGGCGGTGGAGGTGGAGCCGTGGGCGGCTTCAATGGCGGCTCATGGCCTTTCGGTCAAGCTTCTACGAGCAACTGGGATTACTGGGCACCAGCCGGTGCTGGTGCTGCTGCTAATGGCGCGGATGGAAGTACCCAGAATGCATCCACCCCTGGTGGTGTGGGAAGACAGGGTACTGCTGGCGGTACAGCTTTAGGGAAACACTCTAGTTTTCACGCTGATGGCGTAAGGACTGGTAAAAATTCGCCAGGTTCTCAATTAGTTGCGGATAACTCTCCTGGGACTGGCAATTCTGGTCCGGGTGGGGTAGATGCTTATTTAGCGAAAAAAGGAGGCGGTGCAGATTTTACAACGTATGAAAAAACCTTTGCATACGGACCATTGGCTTCCGCTTACTCCTCTGGTGGGGGCGGCGCTAATGGCTACAGCTCATATCCTTACTCTTATCCAGGCGGTCATGCTNGCCCAGGTGGCGGGGGTGGCGGCGCAGCCTGTTATAACCAGAACGCATATCCTGTCCGTGTAACGGACGGCGGCTACACCAGATTTGATTTTGAAAAAGGTCAATTCATCCACCACATAACTCCCGACCCAAACTTTTTTTATGGATGTTGGGGCGGTAACTCTGGCGTCCTCGGAGGAGGAGGTGGTGGCGGCGGCTACTTCGGTGATGGTGGCTCTGCTGGATTTGGCGGTGGAGGCGGTGGTGCTGGCGGTCATTATGGCAGCAGCTATCATGGCTACGGTGGCTACGGCGGCACTGGTTTAGTTTTAATAGAGTGGGCGTAAAAACATGAAAGCAAAAATCATAAACGGTGTTGTGAGTGATCTACAAGATGATGCAATAGCAGATATGCTTAAATCTGTAGATAGCTCCGAAGAATGGGTTACAGCGACAAAGGCCGCAAAGACAGGCCAGCATTACAGCGGAGGCAAGTTTATTGAGCCGCCTGAAGAGGCAGATGCTGTAACACCAGAAATACCAGAGGCATATATAGGTTTAAACTTCTCTTTGGAGGACATCGCCGCCTGCGAAGACGGCACAAAAACAATCGATCAAGTTAAAACGGAAATGGCAGAATAAAATCTCTGTAACATCACACCACCCGTTCAGCATCCCTGTCGTAACTTTTTGTCCAAAAAATGCTGATGTTTTAGCTGACGGCTTGTGCGATCTAGCGCAAGAACTAAAAAAAGATGAAACAAGGCTTGGGGCCGTTCTCTCGCACAAATGGGAAAAAGGGGGAACAGCTAATGCTGTCGAAGATTACGAAGAGGGGGGCTACACCTCTTTCCGAAGCGGCATAAATCTCTTCAAAGAGCCTCATCGTGAAAAGTTTATGCCTTTGCATGAAGCTGCTCTGGAAGCTTGCTTCAATTATGTGACACAAACTCCCTGGCAAAACCAAGACAGTAACCCGCCAGAAGGCTTACTAACTCACGCTTGGGTATCGATTTACGGCAAAGATCATTTTGTGCCGGAACACATCCACACGGACAGCCACATATCATTTGTTTTTTACGGTGCGTCTGATGAATCGACAGGCCATATCCGCTTTCGCAACCCAGCCGCACAATCATTTCGGATGTCTCATACACTTGCGGCAGAGATGTTTTGCGANGTGTATGCGTTTCCCCCAAAGGTAGGACATTTCATTGTGTTTCCTAGCTTCATGTCTCATTACACCGACCAGCATAAAGGCGACGAAGACCGAGTAATTTACAGTGGCAATTTTGTCTTCAGAAGAACTTACTTAGGAGATGGATTTCTAAATGCGGCCAAATTATCTGACAGTTGATGATGTTCTCACCGAAGAGGAGATAACTGCTATTCACGAAAAAATGTCTCCGAAATTAACTAGAGGAAAAATCGGTAATCCAAAAGACAGGTGGAAGCGGCGAAGCAGAGTTGCCTGGATTGCAAACGATGAAGAACACGCTGATGTAAATGAGGTCATGGAAAAGCTTTGCGGAGTTTTACGCGATGTCTCCCGACGACACTGGAAAGTCGAACTTCCTGTAATTGAACCAGTTCAGTACACCCACTACGCGATAGGTGAGTGGTACGGCTGGCATGTCGATGTTGGCGAATCTGCTGGTCCTCATCGCATCGTATCTGCGTCTGTCGAGTTAGATGATCCCAAAGATTACTGTGGTGGCGGTTTAAAATTTTTCGACCACACACAACCCAATCCCCCTCGCCGTAAAGGAATGATGACACTCTTCCCATCGATGATGTGCCACAAGGCAAAAACTGTCTGGTGGGGAAAGCGTCGATCTTTGGTCATGTGGGCTGGGTTTGGATAAAGGGACGACGAAGCCTATAACGAGAATTATCTTGCGAAAAGAAATGGAGAATAAGTATGGAAAATAAGCCACAAGCCGCCAAAGCTTACGAAAAGATGCTTTCCAACAGCAATATGAAGCGCAATCCTATGATTATGGAGGGCGCGACTGTAGCTGAAATCGGCAACAAATCCCCAAAGAAAACTAAAGGTCGCATCAAAGCATCGTGAGTATTACCCAAGCCGAACGTAAACTTCGGCAACTAAGAACACTTTCCAAGTCGCAGGGCTGGAAAATTCTTGAGGAAATCATGCGNGAGGAGATCGTCACTCTCGCTCTTACCACAGCAAAGAACCCAAAGATGACGTCCGAAGAGGCGTCCTTCTATGCTGGTTGTCTGCAAGCGGCCGAGAACCTTCTTAATATTATTCCAAATATGGAAGCCAAGCTTCTTGGCGAAGCGCAATTACAATCGTGGGAAAATAGGGACGACCCTAACCCGATTGATGATCCATTATCCTTACACCAAAAACTTCATAACCCCTAATCCGCTACGGCTGAGAGGAAATTAAAATGGCACTAGACCCCAACGATCCCATTAACCGCATTGCAAGCAACCAGCTTGGCCCTGCACCGCAACAACCAGAAGTTCAGCAAGCGGCTGTAGATGCCGCCGCACCGCCCCCAGCGGAAACACCAACAGAAATGGCGATGACTGACGCGGCTCCGCAAACTGAAGCCGACAATGCGAATCAAGAACCATTTACCATGATCAAGCTTAAAGTTGGCGATGGTGAACGCGAGTTTACAAAATCCCAGCTTGAAGGCATGGCAAGCAGATACCCTGACGTCAACTACAAGTACGCACAGGCAAAGCCCCTGATCAGTATAGCCGAGCAACTAGCTCAGACTACAGGAAAGGACATGCCGACAGTGATGTCGGACATGATGTCCTTAATGAAGAACGGCTTATCCAAAAACACACAGCTTGGCGGTGATGGTCAGCAAAGCATGAGGCCAGGTCAAGACACAGCCCCTGGACAATCGAACATAGGAACAGACGACCCCTTTGCTTCGTGGGAAGCAGAGAACGATGTCGCACTCCCCCCTGGCTATCGTGAACAGCAAAAGAACATTGCATCTATTCAAAATCAGATTGGCCAGATAGGTCAAATGCTTAACGGCGTGCTGCAGCAATCTCAAAACACTGCACAAAACGCAGTGGCAAATAACCAAAGAGCTTCCCAGCAAAGAGAGGAAGCACTGCAACGGACTGTTCAGAACAACATCGTGGAAGCTGGCCAGCGGTACAATCTAAGCGAAGCTGATGATGGGCCATTCCAAGGTTTCATTGCAGAGCGTGGCTATGACATGAGAGAGTTTACTGATGCAGACCTTCTCAATAATGTTATGGCTGACTTTGCCGCCTTGAAAAACCAGCCAGAATTTGAACGCCTAAAAGAGATTAACCAGCGACGGCAGGCGTATCAAGGTACGGTGGCCGCTACCCCAGCCGAGGGAGAAGCCGCTGCCCCAGCATCTCCTGTCGATGAAACCTTAAACCGATTGGCTGACAAGGCGTTCAGCAGACAAGCTGGAATGGGATAAAGATGCCGAAAAAACCCCCAATTCCTAAATCGAGGCCTCGGTTAAAGAAAAAGTAGCGATGGCTGTAATAAATCCAATTAAACCGCTTAAACCGCAAACACGTCGGATGTCTTTTTTAGAGGCGAACACCAACTCGATTGTCGGCCTTCTAATATCATACCTGTTTACCTATTTTGCATTGCCTATATTCGGGCTTCACCCCGACCCCTTACAGGCAGGGTATATTACCCTTGGCTATTTTTTCATATCTGTCGTCAGAGGCTACGTCATAAGACGGGCATTTAATTTATTTTAAAAAGGGACGACGTCCCTACCCACACAATCAATAATGCAGTTGTGGAAGCCACGTAAGCCGCAATAGCCGCTAACCATACGTCGCAGAAGCAAGCTGAAGTCGAGAACGAAGCTCTGCCGTTTTTCGTTTGATGCGTTTTATTTGCAACTTTTTTTTTCAAAAGGAGGCTATTATGCCTACTGGAGTACAAGGGTTGCGCGGATCAGGTGAGTTTTCAACTGACTTCCGACCAACCAATTACCGAGAATTGTTTACACTTCTCGAACCAAATGGCTCCGCGCCATTTAATGCTTTACTCGCCATGACGTCGGGTGAGGCTACAGATGACCCTCTTTTTAACCATTTTAGAGATTCCATCCCCGAACGGGTTGTGAAGATCAACAATGGCGGCGGCTACAACGCAACAGCAACATCAGTCGTCATTGACGCTGATATTGAAGTTGGGTTCTTAACCGCTGGTACATTGTTGGCCAACGCACGTACTGGGGAAATCATGCGCGTCACAGCCGATGCGTCTGGTACTACTCTCGCTGTGGCTAGAAACTTGGGTTCAACTGGTCTAACCATCTTAGACAACGATGATCTGTTTGTGAGTGGCTTTGCCGCCGCCGACGGTGATGACGTGTCTACCGCCATAAGTTTCGATCCAAGCGTTGTATCGAATTACACGGAAATTTTTCGAACTCCATTTGCCGTGACCAACACCCTAAAGGCAACCTATCGCAGAACGGGTGACGCGGAAGATGAATTTGCTACGAAAGCTCTCAAGCTACATATGCAAGAGATCGAAAGAGCCATGTTTTTTGGTAAGAAGCATATCGAAAACAGCGGTGCTTACAACGAACGTCGTTACACTGGGGGTATCTTATCCAGCATAACAAACGTCGTTGATGGTGCAACATGGTCAACAAGCGGTCAGATGACTGAAGATGAGTTCGACTCAATGCTCATCAACACCATCTTTGCCTTTGGCTCCCAGCAAAAATTAGCATTTGTTGGTGCTAAAGTAGCCGCACACTTGCAACGCTTCGGCAAAGCAAGATGGCAGCCTACAGTCGTCGATGGCACCTATGGCGTGAACGTCACACGGTACTCAACGATGGCTGGTGATTTGATGGTTCACTTGCATCCACAGTTCCGACAAGTTCCGAACATGGACAGCGCAATGGTCATCATCGACATGCCACATGTCAAGTACCGTTACCTAGATGGACGCGACACAAGTTTGTTGCGTGACAGGCAAGGCAACGGCGTGGACGGCGTGATCCATGAATATTTAACGGATTGCGGCCTNGAATTAACGCAAGACAAGGTCCATACCTACATTAAGGGATGGGAAACCACTGCCTAACAAGTTTGGGGGGCTTCCTTCCCAGCCCCCCATTCTTTTTTTAAGGAATTTATTATGGGTATTCTTTTTGTAAGGTTAGCGGAAATGTACGGAAAGAAAAAAAGCAAGAAGAAGAAGTAGTGTGTGGAATAACCCTTACGCAGGCTATCTATTAGGAGCGGCATCCTTTCTCTTATTTTTATACATTTTGGTATCTGACGCACACTCCGAGTCAAAAGGGCCAGGACTTCAGATGGGGCAGTGTATGCCGATAGCCTCTGCCATAGCATCTATGAAAGAGAAGTTTAAAGAAGTCGTTGTCTTCAGAGGCATCAATCATCGAGAGCAACTGGTCATCATAATGGCCAATCCCCTGACTGATAGCTGGACCGCACTCCAGAGTTTACAAGGCTTGCACCTGTGNATTGTCGCTTACGGCAAAGCTGGTGCGGTTTTACCTCAAGTCAAAGGGGATAAACTTTGAATGATAGAGCTTGCAAACGTCAACCAGCTATCTATTGATTTTGTAGAACTGATTGCTCCCCTACTTGCACTAACTGTCTCAATCGGCATTGGCCTTTGGCTAAAGGACGCAATGGACGCATTGGTAAAGGGGCTGACGTTCCGCGCAGACACAGCCATAGAAGAAGGATGCACGGTCTACATCGACGGTCAACGCGCAACCATCATCAAAATAGGCATTTTCAAAACCACATTCCAAATCCAAAACGGGAAAGGAACCACATGGCGTTTTGTTCCTAACAAACGCATAGAGTTCTTGCGCATCGAGAAAGTCATAACGGAGAACGAAGGGACGACAGAACACTAAAACCTTCATACAAACAAGTATGCAAACACGGAGAACATCACATGAAAGTTTATCAAGGTATGCGATCAGCGCAATCCGCGCCGCCACAGACACAACAAGACGAAACCGACGTAGAGCTACAAGCACAGAAGAAGCAAGCAAAAAAAGTCAAAGCATCACAACCCAAAACCAAAACCGACAAAGGNCTTACTTTAATCTCCACTGAAGCTGGCGAACAAAGATACGACATAATCCTCGACGCTGTGACAACAATACGAGGAGTTAGAACACAGGGTGGTCACATGATGTTTGTCATACCACCAGAGTACCAAGAACGTGTGATGAAACACGTCTTTGTAATTCAAGGAAAGTTAGTTGAGGTAGAATGACAACAAAAGTCAGCAAAACAGATCATCTTACGATTGGCACACGGGAGCCGCCTAAAGACACACGTCTTGCTCCCCATGTTTTCCAAGGAAGCCCAAACGCTCCACTTGAAAACTTAGTCGCCCTCGCCCTACGTCGATACGGTGACTTCTCATCACGTCGCGTCACAGGCGATGTCGTCCTGATGATGATTGAGTTTGCAAATGAGGTGGTCGAGATGATCAACTCGCACCCATACTATGATGGCGTCACGATAGAATACTATACCTCGCAAACTGACGCACGGCCTATTGAGGACGCCGTCATGGTTCGCGGTCTTCTTGCTCTTTATGCCGAACAACAAGTATCAGAAAAGTACCCAAACTCCCGTATGGAGTTTGTCAAACACTTAAACAGCATCTTGTACTCGCGTAAGTACAAAGGCACGGTGCGACATGAGTTCGTACCTACGGAAAACTCTGATCCTATGCGAACGGTGAATGGAGCCGAAAGCAAGTTAGCGATCTAACATGCGTACCAAATCCCCTTCCCTAATATCCTCACGCTTATCGGGGTATTACGCTTTCACTGGCCTTGATCGGTCACGTCCTGTTATCGGGATGGATGATGGTAAAAAACAGCCCTTGTTTACCCTAAACAACGCCCACTCGAAATGGACAGGAACTCTGGTACGTGACACAGGACTGAAGGTTCGCAAGCGTATCGAAGAGGGCGAGATAATTCACCAGAACTTTTTTAACAGAACTGGCTTGGCATACGCGGTACAAACCGGCAAATCCATAAACCTGCACACAGAACGGTCAGCCAGTTACACAGACGCCTTTACAAGAGACGCCCCTGTCACATCTGCAATGTTTGCTGGCAAACTCATGTTTATGTCACCTGGCCACGGCATGATTATGACCGATGGATTTTCTTTTATGCCAAACACAGCCTCTGTTGCACCTGGCTTTGGGGTAGCCATTCAGAACCGCATGTATGTTGCTGGCATCCCAAACAAACCGACTGAGATAGAAATCTCACGGCTGTTTAACAACGATGGAGATGAGCAAATATTCCCAGCCGAAGAAACTGCAACTACAACAAGTACCCGTGCAGACTTTCTCGACCTAGCAAACATCATTGGCACTGCCGATGAGGTAACTGGACTAGCGCGATTTGAAACAAACCGACTTGCAATCTTTACCAATGACCAAGCTATAATTTACAAAGTTGACCCTGACATTGCCAACTTCGAGATCGACACACGGGCAAACGTACAATTAGGTGCGATCTCCCACAACTCAATCGCACAAGTTGGGTCAGACATCATCTTCTGCTCACGGCATGGCGTACATAGTTTAATCCGCAGTAACGACAATGGCATCACAATAGATACACTCACGCTCTCTTTTGAGATCGAAGAAGTCTACAAAGACCTTTTACGCAGATGTATTGGCCCTCGTTTCGTAAGTTCTACCTACGATCAAGACTTAGGCCGTCTGCATATCTTCTTCCCAATGGCAGACGGTCTACACAAAGCTCTGGTTGCAGAGTTTCGACGCGGCTATGACGCTTTGTCATGGTCAACTTCCGATATTGGGTCTGCCAGATGCGGAGCGTTTCTGGCTGGCAGTATGACATTCGGCACAACCTTGACCATGTATGATCGACTAGACGAGCTTTTCGAACTGTCACCACTAGACGATCTCACCGACGATTTCATACGCCCAGCAATGGTTGTTGAAACCCCCATCCTCTGGCACGGCCAGATAGACGAACTAAAGGAAGCACGCGCACTTGTGGTGCAAGCTGCTGGCACAGGAACACTTCGCATCACTGCCCACGATGAGGAAGGCAACGAGGTTCTTGTTGAAGAAATCCAAGTTGAAAGAAGGGACGACAATCCCGTCAGTTTCCCGTCTGATGCACTTGATGTTCAATTTCGTATTCCGTTTCAACTGCGATACCGAGGTATCCAGTTAAAATTTGAGAGTACGGATATGGGAGATTTGGAATTATTAGGCTTTGCGATTGAACTGAAAACACCGCAGAAATAGGAAACACACATGGCACGCATCCAGCAGTTACACCCAGGAAACTACAGAAGCACAGGTAATATCGACGACGAGTTCAACTCGCTTATCCGCTACCTTGTTGCTGGTGAAAAAGGCGACTTCACATTAGGCGAGTTGATGGGTGTTTTATTTGACAGCACAGGCAAATTAATCGCGCCTCTCGAAATGCGATTGGATACATCTTCCAACCTGCAATACCGCGTAGGAACATACACAGATACGACCACAGGGTGGACGACGATAGTTCCAGCTTCTGACATAAAAGGTGCGCCTGGAGCCGACTTAGGGACGATAGAAGGACCGCTATTCTCTGGAGCGCAGTCGTTTACTGCGACACAGGGACAAACTGTCTTTAATTATATTTTTGACAGTACAGATGATTTGTTCGTGTTTTTGTCTGGGGTACTACAGGTGCCGTCTTCGTATACAATGGATGCGGCTAACAACACGGTAACACTCTCATCTGGAGTTCCCAATGCTGGGCAGATCGTACACATCGTTCGTATACGCGCACCTTCCGTATCTAACTTTCGCCGCACAAGCTCAACTGCTACGGCAAACCAGGCAGTGTTCGCGTTTCCCCATACGGAAAGCGAACGCATCATGGTCTTTAGAAACGGCCTCTTCCAAACGCCAGGCGGCAGTAACGACTACACCAACGACCCAGCCACAGGCACAGTAACATTTACCTCTGCGTTGCCTGCTGGCGATGAAGTAACAATTTTAACTGTGGAAAACGTTGCATCTAAAACTGTAACAGGTTTGATGATGACCGACGATTTCACCGACACGACCACTGGCTTCATCCCCTACTCTAAGATCGCAATATCGGCTGGCCAAATTCCACAAGACCGCATCAACGGCCTCGCCGCCTTGACTGCGAACCGTGGCAAAACATTTGTAAGCTCAACGGCTCCGACGGGTGTCGACGCTGTAGCTGGTAACTTTTGGATTGATACTGCTCAATCACCAGACGAACCAAAATTCCATGACGGTGTAAACTGGCTTCCGTTTTCGACGGCAACCACAATCCCGTCTTTTACGACAACCGACGCACTAAAATCTCTACACATAAATTCATCAGGAACTGCATTAGAGTTTCGGAACGTAGACCTCAGTGCCTACGTTCCGCTTACGTCCGTCGGGGCCGCTAGTGGTGTGGCGGCTCTCGACGCGACGGGGAGACTTGCCGCAAGCCAAATTCCGACGGTCATGGCTCTTGACAGTATGCACTTTGTGGAAACTGGAACGACAACAGCTACCACCACTTTTGTCATAAAACGCATTTATGGAGAGATTATTCGCATCGACAAAATAAGTGTAAGAACATCCAGTGGCACATGTGACGTTATACTTCAAGTCGACAGTGTAAACGTCCCTGGCTTTACAGCCGTGGGAGCATCATCCACGCCAGTAGAGCAAAACCTAGCAAACAGTATCACCGTAGACGCACAGACGGCTAACGCTTCCAAGACAATAGGCTTTGAAGTAAGCAATGTCACAAGTGCCGCCGATATTGAAATCGTCTTAGCAGTAACGAAGGTCGCATCTTAATGTATAGTTTTGCTCAAAAAGTACAGAAGCATGGTAGGTTTGGCGACACGCTGGTAGCACACTTATCCCGATCTGAAGCAGACCTTCTAAAAAAAGCCGGTGGAAGCGGCACGATAAATCCTCACACGGGGATGCTTGAATTTTATAAAGGCACTCTAGGCGGCAGAGGCATAAACCTGTTCAACGCAGAAGAAGAAAAACAAGAACTCAATCAACCTACGGTAGCGGACGCATTTCAAAACCTGATAAAAAATCAAGAAACAGGAATGAAAAATCTTGACAGCGAGAAAAACGGCAAGGCGTCTAAACAAGCATTAGCAGTCGCAAAAATACTGATGGGAACTCGTGAGGTCTATGACGACAAAGAAGGTATGTATATACCTATGTACTACGGTTCAGACAACAAAAGCGATCCATTTGGCGACAGAGCAAACGCAGAACTTGATGACTTGTATTGGAGCATTGGCGGTGGATTTAGGAACGCTTTGTCCAAAAGCGGTGCCACTGACGACGACCCTGGTATGCAAGCCCGTGACATGCGTAGATTTTTGAGAAAAATAAGCGGATTTGATCAGGGCGATCTTATGATTGCCTTTAACGAACTTGGCCTCGAAATGCCAGACCCCGACGGCAAAAAAGGAAGACAATCCAGTAACATTTTCTCATGGGATACCATCGACGGTCAGCCAGTTACCCTTGCACATGATTACGGCAGACAGGTTTTGAATCAAATCTACGGTTCAACCAGCTTGGACATGGGTGAAATCGGTGATTATCCCGATACGAAAGAGTATAGCGGTCCTATGGCATGGCAAGATGCCGCTAGAGACGTGACCAGAGGATTTGGAAACCTTGTTGGAATGACAGGTGCTGGCGGCTGGACGAAAACATTTAAACACATGATTAAGGATTTAACAGGTTTTGAGTTGTTTGGTTTTGACGGTGACGCAGGCGTGACAGACGCTATTGGCAGTACAGCCCTCGGCGGTGATGGCAGACATGGAGGAGTTTAAGAGACATGACATTCGGTAGCAAAATGTTTGGATCAGGAAAGCAGATGGCAAAGCACGGACGCTTTGGCGACACCTTGCTGGCACACATCAACCCTCAAGAAGCCGCGCTCCTAAAAGCCCGTGGCGGTAGCGGCACCATCAACCCAATGACAGGTGCATTAGAATTTGCTAACGAAGCTGACTTCGATGCTGACTTTTATCTCGATCAATTCCAAGACGTAGCTAAAGCTGGCTACGGCAGAGGCTCTCCTGACGACGAAAACTATCTTGATCCATTCGAACATTATCAACAATACGGCAAAATCGAAGGTCGCGCTGGAAACGTCGGTGAACAGCAGACCCAAGATTTAGGTGCGTACACAGGAATGTTCGACGAAGATTTTTATCTCACCAGCAACCCTGACGTCGCTCAAGCCCTCGACGAGGGTACACTTGGCGGCATCAGCGCACGCGATCACTTCAACATTTTCGGTCAATCAGAAAAACGAGCAACCAACCAACTACAACAAGATATAAAAGACGCTGGCTTTGAAGGCCGTTTTGGCCGCTTACAGGGTTTGTCGTCTTACGACGACAACGTTCATGGCGGCGGGGCAAGTGAGCGTTCTACTGAACGGCGAGATATGTTAAGCGGAGCAAACCTTCTTAACCAACCACAGTCTGACCTGCGAGGAGACATAATTGGAAGCGGCGACTTCGCATACGACTTACTTGGCAATACGGCTGGAATGTCGACTGACGAACTTTCGTCACAGCTTACGCCTCGCTTCGACTTGGCGCAATCTGGCTACACAGGTTCCTTTGATCCAAGCACAGTGACTGCATACAAAGCATCGTATTCAGATTTTGATGATGATCCATTAACCCCGTGGTCAGCATCTAACGCAAGCAACGTTGGCCGCGCTGGAACAGATCAAACCGCTGCCCGTGATGCTATAAGAGGTATCGGTTACACAGGTCGTTTTGGCACGGGCGAAGCGGAAACATTTATCAGTGACAAGCTCACACAATATGGCTTATTGCCATCAGGCGATACTGCAACCGACCTCTACAACATCAAAATGCAGCAGCAATATGAAGCGGCAATCCTTGCAGCAGAAAACGCTAGAAATGCTGATCTAGGCGTCACCACCCCTGGCATGGGGCCGGGTCCAGAGGTAACTGCTCTCCCCGACACTCCTGTCAGTAACGAGGTTGCTACGCCAGATATAGCTGTAGACATCCCTGCAAGTACAGCTTCACCTGTGGTCAACACACAGCCACAGACATTCGGCAACACATTCATGCAGAATTTCCGACCAACTCGTATTAACCCATTTACAGGTGCGTTAGAATATCTGCCCACGCAGTGGCCTATGCCTACCGCATTTTCGCAAGCACTTAATCCACGCTTCGCTGGTGGGTTTGGCACGACCATAAGACTATAGGAGCTAACAGATGGTAGCTTTTTCAACTCTCCTTGGGGTAGCTGGCCTCGGAGCCAACCTAATATCAGGTTTTCAAGCGAACAGCCGTGCAAAAAAACAGCTGCGAATGGCTGAACAGCTTCAGAACCGTCAGATCGAGAGCATGGATCGTCAAGAAGGAATTTACGACGAAGGTGCTGACGCACTTCAAGACGTCATTGCTGATCTGCTTACTGCCTACGGGGGGCGCGGTCAGTACGATCCAGCATATATTGACGATCTTGCAAATCTGCTTTCCGCTGAACGAGATCAAGGCGAGATCGACACACGGCGCGACATCCTACAGGAAAGCGCAGTACAAAAACGCCGACAGGATGCAGAGCTTCTTTCTCAAATGACGCTTGCTGATACTTTGTTTCCGACAACGGCTGGAAATGTTGGAAGCAGAGCCGCAATCAATACAGCCTTTTCACCAAATAAGTACGATACTGCGGTCGCTGAACTTGCCAACATGTATAAAATGAACCTCGACACAATGTCGAAGCGCAACCTTGATCAGGCAATGAGTAAAATCCTAACCGACAGCCAGCGCAAGCTAGGCGGTGGGGTTACAGGACAGCGCACAGTAGCGGCTCGTCAGATGGCAGACGCGATGGACGAAGCCGAAGCAAGAAACACACTCAACGCGATCAACATGGCAATGCGTCAGATGCAGGGACTGCAAGGCTTGGATACTGGCTTACAACGCGGCAACATAGCCGCACAGGGGGCAGACATAGCTGGCCTCAACTTTGACCGATCAATGCAAGACCTTGCCTTCAGACAGGCTATGCAGTCGGCAGTCACTGGACAAAACTTATCACAACAAGCTCAGGCAGGTGAAAGAACCAACATGGCAGGCGCAATGGGCATGTTGCAAAACATTGACGCACTCAACCAGAACACTGACTTGGCCGATTATCAAGCCGCACTTCGAACGCTTGGACAGGAGCAGGCACTTGCAACAACGACGCTTGACACTGGTCAAGCACTTGCGACAGCCCCATTCAGCTATCGTGTGCAGGGTCCAGCAGGTGTATTAAAGTCTGCCCCAGCCGCCGCACAAACCTCGCAAGCACTGATGAAAACATTAGCAGAACAGGCTGGCGGTGCTTTTGGCGCGGCTGGGCAATCGGCTGACAAACTTTTCAAAGAAACAGGTCTTGGTGATATGAAGCTTGGTGATTTATTTGCCCCGACCCCATCATCAAATCCAATCGATTACAGTTCTCTTGGCCCTGATCCCATGTTTGGTGGAAGCACCAGTGCTGGCACATGGGATCAGGGAGGATTTTATATTGACCCGAACCGCGTCTTGTAAGGTACTCAAATGATTTTTGGCTTCCATAAATTTACAGAGGGTATGCAAAAGTCTGATGAGGCATACCAGACTAAACGCATGAAGAACCTACAGTTCTACAGGGAGTGGCGGCAACTATTCCCAGATGCTCCAATCGGGGATCATCAAAATGTGATAGACACACTCTCTGGTGGAAGCAGTTACCTAAAACAGCAACTGCCATCGACAGCGGCTCTACGTTCTTATGCAGACCGAAGAGAGAAGGACAGAAAATACAACGAGTGGAAACTCGAAAACGAAAGGATGACTTCGCATATAGATGCGTTGAACAGCGTTTCGAAAATGATAGACAACAAGATAACTGCAAACAGCACATTCGAAGGGCTGGAAAAAGATGTAGTGTCTATGTTTCCTGACCCAAGTTCGCCAGGGGCGCAAACGGCTCAAGCAATCATGCGGAACTACAGGCCGATGTTCGACGCAAAGGTTATAAGCTTAAAAGGTGACATGGCTACAAGAATTTCAGAGATGATGCAAGGCATCGACGCTGGTGATGCGGCAGAAGCCGCCGCCAGTTTAGGCCTGCAAGCCAATGCGGAAATTCTCCAGTTGGCAGTTGCAAAAAGAAAACGGCGTGACAGCACAGAGCGTGAAAAGAAAGTACAAAATTTCGCTAAAAACATGCAGAAAAATGAAACAGTCCAACAACTAATTAACATGGGCGATGAACAGTCTATAAAAAAAGCGATGGATTTTGTTTCACAACAAGCGACCCTAAATGGAATAACACTCCAACCAAACGAATTTGCTTTGCTCAATGCCTCGCTTAAAAACGAGCAGACAGCGCGTACCCCCATCATAGCTACGAAAGCTGTCAACGATTTACGAACGAACAATCCAGAATTTCTTGCAAATCTCAGAACGTATATTGTCAAACAAGGTAAAAACCTTAGTGAACTAGGCCTCAGAGCAGAGATAGAAAAAGGCCTAGATGTAATGATGAACCCACATGCAAAGGAAGCCGCGCTTCAACATATCTATAACAAGTTGATGTCGCCTGTTAATATCAAAAGTTCGGAAGCGAAATTGGTAAAAGAACTTGCAGCAATAATAGGACCAACAAAAAACTACTCACCTCAAGACGTTGCAAATAGACTAGGCATCCCAATGAATAATATTGGGCTGATAAACAAAGTCATCAACGAAGCAAAGGGTCAGCAAGCCGAAAACGACAGAGTGCAAATAGCAAAGATCACTGAAAAATTTACGTCGGATCAAGGTTTTATGAACCGACTGTCAAGCACTGATGCCAACATACGTGAAAACGCCATCAAGGAAATCCAACAATATTATAATTTATTCAAAGTTGGTGATTCGTTTGATGCCCTCGCTTGGCGAATAAAAGGTATGGATGAGGCAAAAGTTAAAGAGCCAGCACGCATACAAGAAACTGTTAATAACATAGAAAAGTCAGACCTATTTAAAAGAATAGTAGCTCTCGGAAACGAAGGGAAAGACGCCTATGCTCTTGACACATTAGAACGGGCAATCCCCAATGGCATTCAAGGATCAACAAGACAAAAAATCTTTAACCAACTTGTAAGCAGATTACAAATAAACTTAGACGCTGGAGTAGTGACACTCCAAAAAGGTTTAAAGATACAAATACAGAAATCCGCTGATCAACAGTACACAACATTGGTCGACAATCTTGCCAAGGCCAGTACAAAACAAATACAAGGATGGGCCGCAAATAAGTTTGACGTTGATGAAAACGACACAGACGCGCTCACGGCGTCGGCTGGCGTCGAAGGTTTCCTCTCAGGAAAAGATATAATGCACGGCTCTGATCTCACCTTGATATATGAGTTTGCTTGGCAAATGGCTGGACGTGACAAAAACACGTTCTTGCGTGATCAGCCTCTTCTTTTAGAAAAAGCTTATAATGAATTAAATCGACCAGACAATAAAAAACTTCAAAGTTCACGGGCAGGTTTCATTGCGAAGAAAATCGCTGACAGAACAGCCCCGATTGCAACACAAAAAGAAATTGCCGCGAAGATGAAATCTTTAGAAACAGATTTCGCTGACCTTAGACCAGCATTAGAGGTAATTTCTTCTGCCCCATATTATAGCAAAGAAGCTGGCCGAATGTTGGGAACAAATGACCCTACGGAATTTATACAAGAAAGAAATCAATATATAGCTGATTTGCTCAAACGTGTTAGAGATATGAAGTCATCAATCGGGGCTGGGACTGTTATATTTGGAGATGTAGAGGCTGGTACGTTTGATACGTTGGCCGCAATGGAAGACGAGCTAAACCGTATGTATAAAGAACCAAACCGAGTTGCATTACGAATTAAACTTAAAAATGATCAAGACATGATCTTCAACGACTTCTTTTTGCTGCCAAAAGAAAGCAAGATAAAATTAAAAACAGACCCATGGGGTGTAGCTCCACAGCTACCAGGAATGAATGTAAACCGCCAATAATAGGGACGACACAATCTCTGTTTCCAGCGACAACGATTTGATCGTTGTGAAACTGGAGAACCGACGTGGCATTAAGTCCCTATTACCAAAAGCTTTCAAATCAAGCAAAAGAACAATATAAAGCGCAGCAAGAAGCTGCTGATTATCTAACAAACTTCAATCCATCTACTGTCCTCTCGCATCCACAATTTCTACAGGATGTACGTGATGTCATGGCGTCTCAAGGACAATACTTCGACAATGACGAGGATATGCTCCAAGAGTTTTTCTGGGAACGCAACTGGCGCGATCTAAACCTTGCCGCCGAACTAGGGGGCGATGCTGGCTACAGCGCAATCAAAAAAGCCACACCAGAAATAAGAAAGAAGATGGGAAACATCCAAAAAGTCTTCGATCAATACCCTGCGTTCTGGCAAGAAGGGGGGCGAGGAATACTAGAAGGGCTTGAAGATACAATCCCTGCCCTAGTTCTTTCTATAGAAAACGTAATCCCTGGCCTCTCTGGTTTAAAGATTGGTAAAGCGGCGGCACAAGCTGGCAAGAAACTTTCAACGTCAGTTGCCAAAGGTGTTGGGGCTGGTTCTGTAAGCGCGGCTCCTGTCGAGGCTACTGTATCGGCTGTACAAAGCTTTCCTAGACAAACAGGAGATATATTGTCTGGAGCGCAAGAGGGCGAGTTTGATTATGACAGAGTTGTTCAAGAAGCACTTTTAGGTGGTGTGGCTGGTGGTGCGCTTGGCGGTGTAATCGGCGGTATTGGTGGTGCGGTAGGTGCCAGGAAAGGACGTCAAGTAACTGACGCCGTAGCCAAACTCAATGCGGAAAAAGCCGCTAGGCTGACAGACGATCCCAATGCTGATGTAAGCGACATCGATGACCAACTAAAAAACCTAGCGGAAGCTAATGATCTAACCGACGCACAGCTACAGCCAAAACCTGTAGACACAGCAACCGACGCAGACGTCGAAGCCCCTTCTGCTCCAGAAGCTGAAGCACCTGTAGAAGCTGAAGACCTCGACAGTGTAGCTTTAGAGCAAGCGGCACAAGAGGAAGAAGCGCAAGCACAAGCAATAATCGCAGAAAATGATCTTGGTCGCATCGACGACAGGCTAGACAAAAAACAAATTTTAAAAGACAAGACAAAGAAAGAAGCTTACTTTGACGCACGCATACGTGTACGCAAGGCAGCTATCTATCGTTCGATCATCTCTCAGCAAGAGCAGATAGCCGCACTAGATGAAAAGATAGCCAAAGCAACTGATCCAAAACAAGTCACACAGCTACAGGACCAGCGTTCTAAACTAATCATCGAAAACAGAACCCTTCTTGATGCTATCCGAAACAAAGATGGTGAAAAACTTGACGATGCTGTTACGGATAAAGCGGAAGCAGAGATCAGATCAGAGGAAGTTGAGAGCGAAGTAGAAGCAACAAAAGCAGAAGCAGAAGAAGCGACTACAGAAGAAGCCCCTGTAGAGCCAGAAGTAGAAGCCGAAGCACCAGAAGTAGATACCACCACCCCAGCACAGCAACGCGCATCTGTGGAGATGAACGCTAATACAGCCCTAAGTATCCTTGAAGAAAATGGTATCACTGCAAAAACTATATCCGAGCTAGATGACGAACAATTAGTAGACTTGTTTGCTGACCTTGAGTTCGTCGTAATAGACCCACAAAGAGTTAGACAGCTTGTAGACAAGTATGGTCTAGGTGCATCGGAAGAGTTTCAAGCTCCGCGAGATGGAACTCTAAACCCTGCTAGAGAAGCGGCCCGAATTAAAAACCAAATTGTCAAAGGCGTTATCAGCGACATGGACATGTCTGGTTTATCAGAAGAAACCAAACAGCAATTCTTGGGCGACCTCACACGCATGGTTGAGCGTATGCAAAATGACACGCAACTCAATGACCAAAGCAAAGGGTTTTTTCGACACAGGATCGATACCCTTGCAGAACTAGAATTAGAACGTCTTATTGAAACAGATGAAACACGTAGAAACGTGCAGTCATTTCTATCTCGTGAAGACACGTTCTTCGCTAATCCAGAAGGAGAACGTATTGCTGGCCTTGGCAGAAAACAGCGCCCTGTGACTAGGCGTGATCTCAAACTGCCACAACAATTAAAAGCACTCGCTGAAAGCAACAAAGCCGCCAATGATTTACTTAAAGGTAAAGACAAAGACAAGACTGAACTCTACAAGTCAACTCGTGTCGAACAGGTGGCTACGCAGAGAGGACGAACACCAGACGGCAAGAACTATAAAAGAGGCGACATTGTTGAATATGATTTAACCTCAAAGAAGTATTCAATACTCCAAGTTGGCAAGCGGCAAAGAAAGAAAGACGCAAACGACCCTGTTGAAAATCTTATTAATATAGAAAATAGAGACAGCTTCTATCAGTCTCTTGGCCAGTTAGTTACAGATGGACAAGTTGAACCGAAAGATGTTGCAAGCATCATTACTCGACGCAAGCAACGCATCGACGGCAAAGCCGACGCTCCTTCGGCAGCAGATGCTGAAGCTCCCGTTTCCTCTGCGTCGAGAGAGGGTTTACCCCCAATACCAGAGGGCCGCGTTTATGGAATTAGAAAAAAGATTGGCGGTGGTAAAGGCTATCAGAAATTTGACAACCGTCGCATGGGTGCAAACCAAAGCACGTTCGAAGAACTCATGGGCAAGAACCAAGAAGGTTGGGAACTTGGTCACTTCTCTCCTGACGTAAATCTTCGAAAGTCAGAAGCAACAAAAGACTTTGTTCCATTTGATGCGGAAGCTCCAGTGGAGGCGGTTGAGACGCCCCAGCCACAACCAGCCAAAAATAAACCCGAACTGCAAGAAGCTAGTGATGATGAGCTTGCAGAAAAAATCCGTAATATAACCAAAATCGAACAGCAAGAGTTCGATGACAACCTAAACAATTTCAACTCTCGCATCGAACAGCTTGAAACACTTTACAACGAAACGCCTGACTACAAGTACCCACAACAAAAACGTCGAGAGGCATGGCAACAGCTAAAGAGTATCTTTGGCGATGCCGAGACAGACGGCACGATCCTGATGAGGGATGTACTTCGTCGAATAACAAATGCCAACAACGGCATGGCTCCGAACATTGTGAAGAGAGATGGCACTGATGATACATCTGCATCTTTTATTCCTAGAACAGGAACCATCACCATTCGTGAAACCGACGGTGGCCTGCCAGATTACTCTATACTGGCACACGAGCTATTCCACTGGGGATACAGAAACGTACTAACGCCATCCGACAAGGCGGCAATGCTTAAAGAGCTACGCGCCTACTATGCACCAGACGGCACACTTGACATAGAGAAACTGCAAAGCATGTCTCCCTTTGCTTTGCGTGATCAAGATGCTTTAGGCCGTCAATTTAATAAAGAAGGTCAGATGATAGGAACTGATAAAACCCTATCCAACTTTAATCCCGAAGAATTTATGGCGGCAAACTTCCAAGCATACTTAGAAGGTAAGCTGCCATTCCAGGGAACGATGATGCAGAAGCTGGGTAAACTGCTTCAGAACTTTCTTGAGTATATCATCCCTGGCAAGAAGCAACGCCTCGATAAATCCCTAGTACCTTACTTTGATAAACTGTATGACGACAATGCACAAAGCTATCTGTCTCGTGTGGTAGAACCAGAGACACGCGCTGGCGAAAGCTTAGTTCAAATGCGTGATGCCTTCACTATGCAACGCATAGATATAGAAGACAGTTTGAATGACCTGCAAGAAGACGCCGACGGCATACAGACGTATGGTCCTTCTCTTACCAGCATACGACAAATGACAACTGCTCTTCGACGCGCAGTTACCCTGACAGACGATGATGCAGAAACTACTTTTGGCGTGGCAATGGACGCGCACCTCGACAAGGACAGCGTTCTTGCTTTCCTTGACAAGATAGAAAGCCGACAGCACACCAAGGGTGGCCTCTCAAACATAGAGAGCGCGAATGATTTAGTCGAAGCTTTTGAGATTATCGACGAAGCGATCAACGATGCCTATGAAGTTCTTGAGGGCGGCCATTTACGGCCAAGTGAAAAGGTATTGACTGATACCGCATCAAGCAAAAAAGAATACGTCCCAAAAAGTAAATGGGCTATACAGCAAAAAATCTTACAGGAAAACATCAGAGAGCATAAAGCCAAGTTCGAACAAGAGCTTGCTGAAATGGGTAACACACCAGATGGTGTTAATAGACCTATACTCATCAGCGTAATGGAGCCAATAGCTAAATTTCTTGGGGAGATAAGTTTTGTAGGGAAAATTAATCCTAAGACTGGCAAGCCGTTTGGTAAAAATGCGGCAATGCTGTTCGCTATTTCTGAAGACGTGCGTGAGCAGAGGAAGCTTACAGGTATCTTACAAAAACAATCTCGCAAAATGTGGGCTGCCGTTGGCGTAAAAAAGACTGGTGTTACAGACGAGGAGATACAAGCGTTCGCTGACATGAGCGACGACGATTTCTTCACAGAAACATTTAATCTCATCGACAACGCTCTTGACTATCTATACGTGGCCGACACTCGCTTGACATATAAGATGCCGTGGGAAGACTTAAAAGCCAGTGCCAGAACTCGTGCGGAAAAACAAGAAACAGCATCCAAACCAAAAAAACGTCGTCGCAGAAGAGCGAAATCAAAAGCAAATGAACCTAACAAAAACAAACCAGCGTCAACAAAGACACCTAAAGACAAGAAAACAAAGACAGCTTCTAACAGGGAGTTGGATAAAGAATTACGAACAAAGCCTGATGAGGCTAGAGAAGAAGCGATAGGTGCTGAACTTATCCGACGCATACGTGCTGGAGCGCAAGTAAAAGAAGTCCCAGTACCAGTCGATGTTATCCGAATGAGTGACGCTCAACTGTCTGAAAATTTAACGGCGGCATTAGACAAGGGGGATAAAGTTCGGGCCAATCAAATCGCTTACGAGGCTTTAGCCAGAAACGATCCAAAAGCAAAACCAATAATCTCGTTCGACGCACCGCGCATAACAGAATTTCTTGAAGCTGAAGATTTGCAAACACGGGGCGCAATGGACAACGACGGTGTTCCGACGCACGCACCAGAACCAATACGAGAAGTTGTGCGTCGAATAACACACCGCGATCCCGACACACAACGTGTGGCCAGAGGACTTATGCACCGCCTGATGCTGATAGCTGATGACATCGTTGAAGCTGATAGAAACCTAGAAATAAATTCTGGCGGCTTCAACCCACTACGAACAAAGCTTCGAGCATTGGGCCGATCCCTCACAGGCAACGGTAAACAACGAATGCTTACACCACGGGAGACTGTAGAAGGCCTAATCGAACTTGACTTCAAAGCACGTCCGCTTGATGGCGATGACATTGATTCGGTCCTTACGGAATACGATAGATTTCCTGATGACCCTGTTAGAAAGCGTATTGAGGCAGAAAATGGAACTGACCTTGATTATGATAATGAAAGTGGCTTGGCTCAAAAATGGTTCCAAGCCTACTTGGTAGATGTAATAGAAGGAAACAAAGGCGAACGTCCGTTCAACAATGCCAGCTACTCTCCTCTGAATGACGTCATTAAAGAACGTATAGAGGAAGTAGCATATCTTTCTAACGGTATGATGGGTAACAAGGCAATCAAAGACTATGCCTCTCGCCTAACACTTTATGGTGACATGTTTAAAAACATTGAAACGCCAGTCAGCGAAGCCAGATTAGCGAAGGAACTAAATTTTGTTGAGGGTGGTCTAGGCGAAAGCATGGGCAAAGCTGTACCTTATTTCCACAGCACACCAAACCGAAGGGTGTTCGATAACCGAGATTTTATTTGGGAATATTCGGGACCACAATCTCGGCTCGGCCCAGGCATCTATATTTCGCAAAGTCCCGAAGTTACCGATGCAATGTATGCCAACCGTCCAACTGCGGGAGCGATGCAAGCGATGGTCCGAAACGCTGACCTTGATTTCGTCGCAGAACAAGATGCTTTGATTGCTATTGATCGTTTAATAGAATTGAGGAGCAGGGAAACCGACCTGATTGAGGCGAAAGCTAGTCCGAATGAAGTAGAAAGCGGTCCTATAGCAATGTTTCGGGCTGCTGCAGATAAAGACGAGACGCTTTTAGAACAGGTTCAAGACCAGATCGCAGAAACCGAAAGGGAGTTAGCAGAAGTAGGAGTTGTTCCAGAACCTGGAACTGTAGAGGTACGGATACGAGCGCGTAATCCATTTGATCTTCGTGCTGGGATTAAATTAGGTCAATATGATCCCGACATGAATGCTGTTTTAGACTTCATCGACAACTTTGACCTACAAGAAAGGAGCGGTTTGAACCTTAGAGATTTGGTGAACGATGAAATAGAAAGAACAGGAAGTATTGATGCAGAAAGGTTTCATACTTTAGCTGCAATATCATTAACACCCGATGGAGAAAGTGTGAACGTCGGCAAGGTAGACTTTAACAATATTGTAAAAGAGCTTGGCTTCGACAGTCTGCGTTTCATTGAATACAACAGGATTGGCGACAACAGAGAGATGACAGAATACGAAGCTCTTGTGATGTTTGATCGAAGCAACGTTAAGTCTCCCGACGCAGAAGAGTTCAATCCAGACAGCGACTATCACTTCAAGGCACCGCGCACAACCAAACCCCTTGGTAAAGCCGTCAGCACAATCATAGATGATCCAGATGCAACGCCAGCCAATCAAGCGCAGTTCTACACAGACATTGATGATCTAGGTGCAGAGAGCGAAATCATTGACGTAATGAAGAAGATGGCGAAGCTACAGCAATTCAACGATGCTGACTGGCGTGCGCTTTCTAAGTACAATCCATTGCGCTTCTTACAGGACAACGCACGCAAACTTCGCTACCACGGGATGCACTACCTTGGTGACTGGGCCAAACCGATTGACGGTACAGGATACCACGAACGTCAAATGTCAGAGTTTGCGCGTAAGGTCATGCCTATCTTTCAACTAATGTATAAGACCGCTGGCGAAGACAGTGCAACAGGGGCAGTCAAAAGATGGGGACGAAACACAAAGTTTTGGGGTGATGGCATACAGCCAGAAAGCTACAAAAAAGTAGTTAAAGCCCTACGTCGACAAAGCCAAGACAACTTTGCAAACCTCAATGAGGAAGAACGCAATCTCGCTACTGCCTTGCGAACTCGGTTTGACCAGGAGTTGCAGTCAATGAGGGAAGCTGGGATACGGATTGGTGAAATACCTAATAATTATTTCCCTCAAATTTGGAACACTGAAAAAATTCAAGCCAACTTTGAGGAGTTTAAAAAGGCTCTCACTGGTTACTTGACAAGGGAGCAGCGACTGCGCGGTGATCCAGAATACACCAGAGATTTAAGGTCGCTAGAAGATATAGCTGACCATATGGCAAATACGCTTATTGATGAGGATGGTG
>PBNR01000024.1 GCA_002723195.1 Gammaproteobacteria bacterium
TTTTCATCTAATACAGATGTCGAATTTAAACTTTGGCTTGTAAATTTTAAAAATAAAGCTTTAAGTAAAGGAATTTCCCAAGATACAATTAATAGAACTTTCAAAAATGTAAAATTTTTGCCTCAAGTAATAAAGTACGACAGAAAGCAACCAGAATTTTTTGAAGATACTATTACCTACGTTAGTAAAAGAGCAACAAAAAATAGAGCTAAAACAGCGAAAAAACTTTTAAAAAAAAATTATAGTTTATTTATGGAAGTTGAAAAAAAATTCAAAGTTGAAAAAGAAATTTTGTTAGCTCTTTGGGCTATAGAAACCAACTTTGGTAAACATGTGGGTAAAATGGATATTATTTCTTCATTAGCTACCCTAAGTTTTGATACTCGTCGAAGCAAATTTTTTTCATCACAACTATTTACACTTCTTAAATTAATAGATAAAAAATTATTAGATCCAGATTTACTTTATGGATCATGGGCTGGAGCTTATGGAAATTTTCAGTTTATGCCTTCAACTATTAATAATTATGCTATTGATTACGATAACAATAATCAAATTGAGTTAAAAAAATCAATTAAAGACTCAGTGGCATCAGCCGCAAATTATATCAATAAAATTGGGTGGAAAAAAGGAGAGCCATGTTTTTATAAAGTTAATTTGAATAAAAAAATTAATAAAAAATATATTAATTTATCTGCTAGAAAATTGTCAAATAAACTGAAAATCTCTCAATGGAAAAAAAAAGGAGTAGTTATAGTAAACGAAATCCAAGTTAACAATAATTTAAAAGCAGCTTTAATCTTACCCGATGGAAAATCTGAAACTCCAACTTTTCTAGTATTTGATAACTATGAAAAAATTCTAAAATGGAATAGATCACTAAGATTTGGTGTTTCTGTCTGACCAATCGCAGAAATAAATCAATATCTTCTTGGTTCCACTCCAAAGTTTCGCCTGTTTTAGAACGAGAGCTATCTGAAGCCAAGCTTAAAACACTAGTCTCTATAGTTAGATCTTTGATTTCCGTTTCCGGCGGACACGGAACGACCATAGCGACAGAACAATAGCCCTCAGTACTCTCCGGGCTTAATCGCCAAAGGAAAGGTATTTCGCTTGTTATTTCTATCATGATTCTGCTTCAAACACCGTGGCTGGATAACATACCATACTTAAGCCCCCAACTAAATGTAACGGCGAATGAACAAGATGGGCACAAAGATATAAAATTTTCACAAGTAGTTAGCGATTAATGCTAAACATTGCATTCAAAAATATGCACTAAGCCATTGAGGGAGCAGTATATTTAAAAATGTATCTACGCCGGCTTTTTTGTCCACAGAATCTGTGGATAACTCGGTGCATAAAACTTCAATGTTTGTCTCTAGCCTCGAATTCCAGTGAAAGTAGCGCGATTTGACTAAATTTTAATCAAACAATATTGTTTATTAATTTCAATATGTTACGAGTTTTAGAAGGCTCGAACAAAAATAAAACCCGCTATTTTTAAGTGTTTTATACCATTGCGTTAATTTTTGTGCATAAAAAACCGAGTAAAACATGTTTTTCGAATTTAAGGGTTCGGTTTATTATTGTTTTTATTGAAGTTTTTTTAACTATGATACCGGTCGTTCATAAAGCTATATTAACTTACAGCCCGAATCATCCGTTATCTAAAAATGTTTTACCGTCATAATGCTAACTGCAATTGGCTACCTAGTTCTTGCGGCTAATGCAAAGAATTGAGAAATATATATAGCCACTTGCATCGCTAGCGATAGATAACAATTAGCCGATAACTTTTGTCGTGGCCTCTAACCTTATTATTAAATAATACTCAGTCCTTTGATATTAACGTTTTTTCAGTTCTACACGGCTACCTGGGAATTGAATATCTGCTCAGATTCAGTGGGGCATAAAAAATGCTGGCCAGGCCAATCAGTTTCAAGCGAATTTTAGGGGCATTTCTAGCCCAAATTCTTTCTGTCGAAGCCGCATATAGCGAAATGTTTGATTTAACAGAATCAGATAAAAAATGGTTAGGTGATAGAATTTTTGATAACGAATGTGCGGGCAAATTTGAATGCCTAACCAGCTGGAATGCAGGCGAGAATTTCCCTTCCCTGGGCATAGGGCACTTCATTTGGTTTCCGCCGGGCTTAGATTCCCCATTTGAAGAAACTTTCCCGCAGCTCGTTCAGTATTTTACAAACCAAGAAGTCCCATTACCCGCCTGGTTAGATTCGAAAACTGATGCGCCCTGGCATTCTCGCGAATATCTCTATACTAATTTTTATGATGAACAAACAATTCAACTCAGAGAACTTCTAAAAAACACTAAATCTGAACAACTAGACTTTATTATCCAAAGATTAAATCAATCTTTAGAGCAAATTATTATGTCTTTTCCTTCACGGCGCCACTCGGTCATTAGAGAAAAATTATCAACTATTAGCCAAAGTCATTCGCCCTACGGTTCCTACGCCATTATCGATTATGTGCATTTCAAGGGCACTGGACTTTCCCGTACCGAACGCTATCAGAAACATGGATGGGGGCTCAAACAAGTTATTCAAGAAATGGGCGACTCACCCACGACGATACATAGTTTTGTTAGGTCATCGAAACTCGTCCTGAACAGAAGAGTTGAATATTCACCCGAATCTAGAAATGAACAACGCTGGCTTCCAGGCTGGCATAGAAGAGTCGAAACTTACCTGCCACCTCAATAATAATTTAGCATACTTGCCGCCGAGCTTACTTCACTATAATCTTCACGTTCTTCTTATCAACTCCAGCTTTAGTTTCACCTATGTCATTGGAACGAACCAATATTGCCAATATGCGGGGATATATTCCTGGAGAGCAGCCTAGGCAAGGCAACTTTATAAAGTTGAACACTAATGAAAATCCTTATCCCCCTAGCCCCGAAGTCCAGGCAGCACTAAATAACATCCAAATAAGCGATCTGCGACGCTACCCACAAGCGCTTGCGGAAGAATTTCGGAAAATAGCAGCCAAACATCATAAAGTGAAAGAAGAAAATATTATTCCCACCAACGGAGGCGACGAATTACTGCGGCTAGCACTCACTACTTTCGTTGAACCAAAAGACAAAATTATAATTACTCAGCCCAGTTATTCACTATATCCGATATTAGCAGAAGTGCAGAACTGTGAATTAATCGAAGTTCCACTGTTAGACGACTGGTCAATGCCCCCTGACTTCATTGAAACATTAAATCGCCACCAAGCCACAATGTGCATCCTGGTTAACCCTCACGCCCCTACTGGCAAACTTCTTCCCACCGAATATANTAAGAAATTATCAACAAACTTCGCTGGCGTGTTGGTAATTGACGAAGCCTATGTTGACTTTGTCGATGTCGCACAGTCTTACGATTCTATTCCTTTAGTAGAGCAACATAAAAACCTATTGTTACTCAGAACTCTGTCCAAAGGATATTCTCTAGCGGGGTTACGTTTTGGCTATGGCATAGCACACGAATCTTTAATCAACCCAATCATTTATAAAACAAAAGATAGCTATAATACTGATCATATTGCTCAAAAACTTGCCTGTGCTGCANTACAAGCTAGAAGTTATGTTGAAGCAGGCTGGAAAAGAATTCGCAATTCTCGATTGCGACTTACTAAAGAACTAAATAATTTAAGCCTNCCANCCGAAACAAGCCATACTAATTTCATTTTGAGCCAGGTTCCACTGCACTATCAAGCGGAAACTCTCTATAAATCGTTAAAAGAACGAAACATCCTTGTACGCCATTTCCAACAACCACGTCTAGAAGACAAACTGCGAATAACTGTTGGCTCGGATGAGGAGAACGCTGTCTTAATCAGAGCCTTAGGCGAGATACTAACGTGACCATCATAAAAGTAGTTTTCCCTTGTAGGACTCAGTTCTCATCTTAAAAAAATCAATAATTCTAAATCGATCAATTACTGGAATCACCATAATATCCTCACACCAATTATTTTGAAGAGAGCCCAAATCCGTAATGATGCGCGCAAAATAAAACAAAATTCTCTGTCAGATTACCGTTGACAATTCTGCTATGCAGGTTTAGAAACTAGCATTAGATACGCCGTTATTAGCTAAATAGCAGAATTTGGTGGATGCTTTGGAACAAAAAGCCACTACTAGGCGAACTTATTATTGTCCAGCCTGCAGGAGCGTTTTACGCCGTATCTTAGGCAAAATGGGCCCGTTTTGGGGATGCACAGCATTTCCAGACTGTAAAGCGACCCTGAATGACATTGCTGGAAAACCCTCCACAGATATCAACGAAAACTACTGTTGTCCAATTTGCACTCGGCGAATGGTGAAAGCAAGTAAAGGCGATTATTGGTTTTGCAGTGGCTATTCAAAGGGCTGCAAAGTGACCCTAAAAGATGAGGAAGGTTTGCCCCAAGCTGCACAGTTATGTCCGAAGTGCAAGAAATTTATGGTTAAACGCAAAGGAAAAAATGGTATGTTTTGGGGATGCAGCGAATTTCCTCACTGCAAAACTACTATCGCCATAGAGGCTTCTAGCAAATAGCTCAATATTTCAGCATAACCTAACTACTCCTAATACAATATGGTTTCAAGAACTTATATAGGCCGAATTAGCAGTACCAGCGCACAGCGCAGCAGGGGGCTACCTTGGGAATAATTAAACCTAAAACCAAATGCAGCAAATTAACCGGCAAAAATTCTTTTAGACTGCGAACCAAGTTTTGATTTTTTCACTGCTTAATCTTCGCAAAAAAACTGCTGCTATCCTGGCCGGGATCGCTATAGCTGCATTTTGTTTATGGGGTATTTCTATTTGGCACAATATTTCCGCAAAAGAAATGCTCAGCGTCCTGCTAGCTACCCTAATTATGCTAAGCACAATTATTCTTACAGCCTTCATTATTATCGTATTATTTAATGCCTTAAAACTGACGGTAAATAAAACCAAAAACTCTGAAAGTGAAACAACAGACTAAAATCAGGGCATCGGCAAGTTCCGCGACATTATCAGAGCATCTTCCCTCCCCCTATTAGCAGGATAGTAGTTTTTTCGCTCACCGACCACGGCGAAACCCATCGACTTATAAAGAGCAATAGCAGCCAAATTCCCGATTCTCACTTCCAGGAAACACTCTGTAGCATCTAATTTGTGTGCTCGATCTAGCAACAAATTAAATAATTTACGCCCGTACCCACGACGCTGAAAATCAGGATGTACACAGAGCGTCAGCAAATGGCACTCATCAAGACCGACTGACAACACTCCATGCGCAACTATTTGATGTTTATTAGCTAATACCCAGCATTGGTAACCAGCGCGAAGACAATCTATAAAAATCCGTTTGGTCCAGGGATGCAGGTAGGCCGCGATTTCATTTTGTACAACCACATCAAGGTCGCTATTACGCATATTGCGCGCAAAGAACTGAGTATTAGTATCAGACTCGGACAACATAGGCTAAATAGCTAACTCGTAGCTTGTATTCTAGTTAACAGAGCTTGTAACCGACGCCACACATCTTTCTTTAATTGAGGATTAGACAACATAGATTGCAGACTATGAGTAACAATAATCGAATATTCCGTCCCTTGAACCTGGTAGTCTCTGCGGTTCTGGGCGTCATCGGGGCCAATTAACAAGTCGTCAATGAGCCCGGCAAAAACCAGAAGGTTTTTAAATCCATCTTGCTTCTGCCGGCCGGCAATGAATCCTTGAAGAACTCGCTTGGCAGCAACTATATCATCAACCTCCGTGGAGAGGCCTTCTACTAATGGCCAACTCAAATATTCCGGAGTAAAGACAACNTGCTCAGTTTCAATTCCTAAAGCCCGCAATATATTACGAAGCAAATTCAGTGATTCTTTATCTAAGTCGACCGATTGCTGTAGAGGATACTCTTCGATTACTGCAAGATTTTCCGTGATTTTGTAATATTTGATAGCAAAACGCAGTGTGCCGTCTTCACTAACGACAGGTGATGCTCCTTCTGGAAGNTCTTCTGACAATTCTCCCGCCGTCTGAGTATTACTATCCTCGTATCCGATATTAGAGTGCGGCACTGCTTCCTTGTCGCGAATCGGGACGTTAGATATGGTTTGCGTAACTGCAGAACGCTTTATTTCCGGAAATTTTTCAGATTCGTTCTTTTTGGTGGCTAATGACTGAGTCTCTTCTTCAACTGCGAATTCATAATTTGGAGATACTTTCGCAGCAGGTAGAATTACCCGTGAATAGTAGACATCAATTCCCATTGCATTCAGATAGGCTTTTCTATGCGATTCGTTCATGGAGGAAATACTTAAAAATCTGGTTTAAATATACGCGTTTACCCTACACACAACAACAAAACGGCGCTTAAACAAAGGATATACCAATAATTGCAGTTGTATTGTAATCATGATTGAATCCGCGTTCGCAATTTTTTAAGGAATTCTTATGAAAGCCGTGCGTTGCAGTTCCTATGGCCCTCCGGAAAATCTTACTTTGGAAGAAGTCCAGGCTCCTATTNCTCAGAAAAACGAAGCTATAGTGAAAGTATATTCCGCGTCACTTAATTTTCCTGATGGATTACAAATTCAAGGAAAATACCAATTTCAACCCCCCATGCCATTCACTCCAGGATCAGAAATTGGCGGTATAATTAAAAGTGTGGGAGCTGATTTAGAAGGGTTCAAAGCGGGCGATCGAGTTATGGCAACACCAGGCCTAGGAGGCTTAGCCGAAGAAGTTGCAGTTAAAGCCGACGGTCTTCGAAAAATCCCTGACAAAATGGATTTTAAAACCGCGGCTAGTTTTGCGATGGTTTACACCACATCCTACTATGCATTAAAACAACGTGCACAATTAAAGAAGGGAGAGACTTTATTGGTACTGGGTGCAAGTGGCGGCGTCGGTCTAACCGCTGTGGAGCTTGGAAAGATAATGGGCGCAAAAGTGATAGCAGCAGCGAGTTCTGATGAGAAATTAAACTTTGTTAAGCAACTCAACCCTAATGAGCTAATTAACTATAGTGATGGCGAACTTAAAAATAAAGTACGAAATCTCACAAATGAGCGCGGAGCTGACGTGATTTACGATCCAGTTGGTGGGGATTTATTTGATCAGTGCTGTCGCTGTATTAATTGGAACGGGCGTTTGCTCGTTATAGGTTTTACCAGTGGGCGAATCCCTGAATACAAGGCAAATTTAGCGCTACTGAAGGGTTCATCAATGGTTGGCGTATTCCTTGGTCGATTCCGCAAAGAAGAGCCGGCTGAATATGAAAAAAACTTTCAAGAATTACTAGAACTTTACAACCAAGATAAGTTGAGACCATTAGTCACAGAGTCTTTTAAGCTGGAAGACTATATCGACGCCTTCAATGTCTTCAACGAGAGAAAGGTTATGGGTAAAGTAACCTTAGAAATAAAATCTGAGTAACAGTTGTATGTTAACTGAGCAAGAGATACGCGGAGACTTAGGAAAACTAAAAAATATAGTCATCGCCCATAAAGCACCTAGCGCAGAATTGGCCATCCATCGCGAGATCATAGCTGGCCAGGAGTTCGACGTCTTTACCAATGCCCCACCGAACCTTAGCGGTTTATATGATCTTGGTCTAACTCAAGGGGATAAAACTTTTCTAGTTTATCTCCATGAGCGCTACAGTTTTGCGGAAACCATAGATATGGCACGACGCATGGCTCGAGTCTTGAGAGATCAATTTGGTATTGTAAGCGGTGATCGAGTTGCCTTATGTTCTCGTAACTCTCCAGAATGGTGTATAGCTTATATGGCAGCTACCATTGTAGGTGCCATCATTGTGCCTATGAACTCTTGGTGGAAAAGTGCTGAGATGGAATACGGTCTTAAGGATAGTGGTAGCAAACTAGCTTTTTTGGATTTTCCACGCTTTCAACAAATCCAGAACTTACTTAATGTTTTAAATATCGAAGCAATTCTAATTAAACCCGAACAAGAAACGACCTATCCGGAGTTTTATTCATTAATTGACGGAGTTAAGGCGCTTACCAATGCGGAAATCGATTCGCTTAAAGTTCCTCCCGAAAACGATGCCTCCATCATGTACACCTCAGGCTCCACTGGTATGCCCAAAGGTGTACTTTCTACCCATCGCAATATAATCAACGCACTATACACCTGGCGATTCGTAAAAGAGATAAATGAAATTTTACGCCCAGAACTAGTTGAAGAAGAGCCTGAATTCGAGCCAGCTTTACTGTGCAATGTTCCTTTATTCCATGTTACTGGTAGCCACGCACAATTCCTCGCGAGCTTTGTTTATCATAGAAAAATGGTAATGATGTATAAATGGGACGCTGAGAAAGCATTAGAGTTAATTGAGCAAGAAAGGATTTCTATTTTTCATGGCGTACCAACCATGACCTGGGAACTGATGCAGTCAAAAAATTTTAATCAAACAGACTTACGCAGTTTAAGGGGAGTACAAAGTGGAGGTGCGCCTCGCCCTCCTGAGCATTTAAAAATGATGGTTGAAAAATTTCCGGCGAAAGCACAGCCTGGACTTGGTTACGGCCTAACCGAAACCAACGCAATAGGTGCAATTATTTCCGGCAAGTTTTATGTTACTAAACCTCATAGTACCGGAAGACCAACCCCACCAGTTTCTGAAGTTAAAATCGTCGACGAGAGTGGCAAAGAACTTGGGCCAAATGAAGTTGGAGAAATTTGTATTAGGGGCCCTACGGTCATGAAACGCTACTGGAATAAGCCGAAAGATACCGCTGAGGTATTGAAAGAAGGCTGGTTTCATACCGGGGATATTGGCTTACTGGATAACTTGGGTTTCTTAGTGATACAGGATCGCGCGAAAGATATTGTGATTCGAGGCGGAGAAAATATTGGTTGTGCCGAAGTTGAATATGCAATTAGTGAACACCCCTTGGTAAACGAAGTATCAGTGTACGGTATTCCTGATGATCGACTTGGCGAAGTCCCCGTTGCCACTGTTATGCTAAGACCAGAGACGATTCTGCAGCCCGAAGACTTGAGAAACTTCCTAAGAGAAAAAATTGCAACATTCAAAATTCCGGAGAAAATCTATTTCCAATACACAAAGCTCCCTCGAATCGCTTCTGGGAAAATAGCGAAAAAGGCCCTCAGAAGACACACAATTGAAAAACTAGAACTGTCTTGATAGACACGAATCATAGTTCTCAGCTCAAAAATCCGTAACCATAGTTTTCTAGTTACTACCGCTAAAAATTACCTTTCAAATCATTTTGTTCAATTCTATTGAAGAATTACTCCGAACTTAACGATAAATAGACTACAAAGAAACTAATTTATGAACTCCAACGTCGTCTGAAAGAGGCATTATGAAAACGCAGAAATGGAATGAACCTGGGGAAAATTCTACAGAAATCATGGGAACTTCAATGGTGCTAAAACAAGAAGATATTGATATTAGTAGCACAGCACCAAAAGCTCAAAAGCAGGTCACTGAACTTCGCCGCCGTATCGAGGAACGCTTGGATAGTAAGCGCATCGAGTTCGAATACGATTGGGACGACTTGGATAATTAGCCAGAGAGCATTAAATAACGGCCAAAAAGTTACAATATTCCCACCAGCGCATTAACCAGCATTAGATACTGAGCTGCTATCCAGCAGAATGCTGATGAGTTTCGCCATGAAATGTCTTAATGAAGAAAGCGATTATATTGGCCAAAAAATAAGAATCAAAGGGAGCGCAACGACCACTATGACAAACTCTAGAGGAAGCCCCATACGCCAGTAATCACCAAACTTATAGCCGCCTGGCCCCATTATTAACGCATTATTCTGATGACCGATCGGAGTGAGAAATGCACAAGATGCTCCGACGGCAACAGCCATCAAGAACGCATCTGAGTTCAACTCAAGAGATTGGGCAATGTTAAATGCTATCGGTGCCATCAAAATAGCAGTGGCTGTGTTATTCAGGACATCAGATACTGTCATTGTTACTACTAATAGTAGAGCAAGAATCATCACTGGCGACAGTCCTCTACCCACCAACAATATACCTTCAACTAGCAAGGTGGTTGTGCCAGTTGTCTCTAATGCCTGCCCTATAGGAATCATCGCCCCCAAGAGAATAACTATCGGCCAATCAACACCCTCATAAAATTCTCTTACTGGCACGATATTGAGCAAAGCCATCCCCACGGCCGCCATTCCCAAGGCAAGTTGTATAGAGACTGCTCCAGAAGATGACGCTATGATAGCTGAGAGAAAAATTATTAATGCCCACTTTGATTTCTCCGAACGCTTAATTTCTAAATCCCTAGCGGCCAAGGGGTAGCAGTTCAGTTTGGTGATAGCATCATGTAATTCATCCTCACCACCATGAATTAATAACACATCACCTGTGTCAAACTTAAAATTCCGCAAACTGCCCTGGTGACGGGCACCAGAACGCGAAGCAGCCAAAAGATTAACTCCATATCGGCGATTGAAACGAATTTCAGTAGGCCTGCGTCCCACAACCATAGATTGCGGTGTTACAACAATCTCAGAAATTCGAGAATCTTCAGAGTGGAGTATTTCCTTTCGTGCATTTTCAGCCGAAACCATATCTAGTTTATTCATCGTCGCATAGGCATCAACATCATCATGAGAACCCTGCACTATTAACAAATCGTTATTGCCCAACTCATGGCCACGAAAATAGTACACATTTGAAAAAGGTTTGCCTTTATGAATAATAGATAGCAGTCCTATTTTGTTATTTACCAAATCCTTATTTACAACCTGAACAGTCCGTCCTGCTAGATCAGATTCACTGGTAACCTTTAATTCGAACAAATACTTTTCCACATCGAATAGCTCCAAACCAGCCGATTTCTTTCGCACCTTTACGAGTTTCCATCCAAAAAGCAGCATAAAAATAATGCCGCAGAATGCTATGCCTCCTCCAACAGGAGCAAAGTCAAACATCAAAAATGACTCACCTGTCATTTGTTCACGGTAACTAGCAATTAGTATGTTAGGGGGTGTACCAATAAGAGTTACCAATCCTCCCAAAATTGATGCAAATGATAAGGGCATAAGCACGGTGGCCGGGGCCCTCCCAACACCAGAAGTAGACTGAATCGCTATTGGCATTAGCAATGCTAACGCACCCACATTGTTCATGAACATAGACAAGAATGCGGCGAGAAAACTTAGCGCTGATATGTGTAGTACAGGCTTATCTCCAAGAGGCGCAATAAAGTCTGCGAGAAATTCGACTGCACCTGACTTTGTTAAACCGAAACTAACTATTAATACCAACACCACCGTTATGGTTGCGGGATTACCAAACCCAGAGAAAAGTGAGCTTTGAGGAACTACGCCAAATAAACCCGCTGAGAAAAGTGCTGCTAGAGCAACAATATCATACCGCCACCGACCCCATATCAAGAAAACCAGCAAAGCCAGTAATATAGTCAGCAAAATAGTTTGTTCGGTAGTCAATTATCTAATTTAAAATGTCAAAGTCGATCTCGCCGATTCCAGCTATTTCCGCCTGCAAATGATCTCCAGGAATAACGCTGGATACGCCAGATGGTGTTCCAGTGAAAATTAAGTCGCCTGCTTTAAGTTCATAAAATTTTGATAGTTCAGCGATAATCTCTGAGACTGACCAAATCATTTCACCCAGCGTAGCTTCTTGTTTAAGCTCCCCGTTTAAAGACAAAGCGATGCGGCTATTGCCTAAATTTTTTTCAGTGTCGAACGGCTTAATAGCGGATATAGGCGCAGATTGATCAAAACCTTTTGCCGTATCCCAGGGTCTACCACTTTCTTTCGCTGCAGTTTGTAAATCACGGCGCGTAAAGTCGATACCCACAGCATATCCATACACGCAATCCAGAGCCTCAGCCTGAGATATATCTAGTCCACCCGCTCCTAAAGCTACAACAAGCTCTACTTCATAATGTAAATTACCAGTCGCCGATGGATATTTGACCGGCAAATTATTTATAACAATTGAATTTGCTGGTTTACTAAAAAAAACTGGTGGATTCTTCTTGGGATCACCGCCCATTTCTTTCACATGATCACTGTAATTCTGCCCAACGCAATAAATTCGATTAACAGCAAAAATTTGGGAGGAGCCTTTTATTGGGATCGATGTTGGAGCAGGTGGTGAGAATACGTAAGACATAAGACGGCCCCTAACCTTAACTAATTTTTATCGGTTTATGGATACTGACAACGCAAAGCAGAAAACAATCCTGGCAAAAGCTCATTCTCCCGATTTGGAAAAAGAGTCAATCCGCTTAATTCTTGAATGCTATCTATTTCTGCTATCTGTTCGCAATAATGAGCGTGTATTGGCAAATCACTGGCGAAGATGAAAGCAGCGTAGTCTGTTAATGTCGCTACTACCTTGAAGTAGCCTGAGGGCGCAACTGGGCTATCCGCACGCAAATTTACTAAGTCCGAGCCCAACGCTTCGAAAAGCGGGCCACTCACTATATAAAGCTCACCTTCTAATGCTGCAAGCTCATTAATCGCCTGTTCCAGCCGGGACCAGGCACCGGCACCCAAATCACTAGGCAATGGCGACATGTTGCTAAGATTGTTTAATTCTTCCCAAAACGGTGTATCGGCGAAGCTGGTTAAAGGGGCTAGTCTTACTCTATCTTCAGGAGTAAAAACCACTTCAGTGACACGATAATCACGATCCTGAGCATCACCCAAATCAAACTGCTCATACAAAGGCTGATTAGGATCAGTTTCCAAAATCAAAACAGACGGCAGCAACTCATCCCGTTGCCACCACCGGGGCAATAACGAGGCTACACCAATCGATTCCCGCAACACGCGGTAAGCGAGCCAGTCGGCAAGACCATTATCATGGTTGATTTTTGCAACATAGAGATGGCGAACAACAATATCACTAGAAGTATCCGCGCTAATAGGGCCCCCTGCCATACAATGCGAAATATGAATGCTTTGACCGTGAGCAGTCGAGAAGAAAAAAGTTAATACCAATCCAGCGATGAAACGGGATGTGACACCGAAGATGAACTCTATATTCATAAGTAGAAATTCACCATTTTATTTCTTTATTTCTTTCTCTCAGACAAAGGCTCAACGCGCCCTATTTCGTTTTCCCAAAGAGACATACCTCCTTGCATATGAGAGACATTCTCTATACCCATGGTTTTCAATGAGAGTGCCGCAAGCGCCGATCTTGAGCCTTTGTTGCAAAAAAGTATAACTTCATCAACATTATCGAACTCTTTTCGATAATAGGGGCTTTCTGGGTCTATCCAAAACTCTAACATTCCACGTGGTACGTGCAGCGAACCCGGTATGGTCCCGTCTCTCTTTAGCTCACGAATATCTCGCAAGTCAACAAGAGTTACGCCATGTTCCCTTAATTTTAAATCTACTTCGGCCGGCGTCAGCGTAATTACCTGCTCTTCTGCTTCAGCAACTAACTGCTTAACTCCCTTCTTTACATCCATATGACACTAATTAGCCTCTTCTTTCGCAAATTGTTCTTCTGCTCTATGCCCAGACAAAATGTACTCCATCCCATAATTACCTTCGTGGCATGCATATTCGTAAATGGGTTCTGGACTATAATCAAAGATAATCTCCCGAGTATACGCTGAGGCAAATGTTCCAGGGTCATTAACAGTAACCTGGTACTGCATCTCTATGTTACTTAAACGAGTCAGTCGTTCCACATTCACCTTGGCCGAAGTGTTCGGCCCGTAACCGCTTGCATCTGAATAATTAGTTGTTTCAATGACCAGAGTCTCTCCATCCCAATAACCACGGGAATCGCCGTGCCATAATTTAATGGAATTATTGAGCGCAGGCTTATCAACCAGAGGGATAATCCGAACATCATGAATCATTTCCTGAACGATAGCGACATAATCCTTTGTCTGAACTATCTGCCAATAGCTGTTGTAACCAGATCCCAAATAAGGCGCACCGTAACTAACACACCTCTCGGTTAAAGGCCGGTCCAACCAGGAGTCTGCTGGATGTTCGGTGCGTCGCTGGGCCACAGCATTACCGAAAGCAACAGCCTCTTCGGTCCGAGTTGGGTACTTACCATTGGGCGGATCAATAATCTGTGCGGTCCGGCGATGCACACTGCGATCCGCTAACCAGAACTGATCATAGTTTCCTGTCGTGGGGTCATAAGAAACAGTTTCGCCAGAAAGCGCCGCAGCCAGCACCCCAGCGCCGAACAAGGCATCACCATCTTCCTCCGCTATTTCTCCCACACGAGAGCGAAGAAATTCCACATCTTCCTCTGACAAAAACTCCTGACCAGCAAATTCTTCTGGCCTTTCGACAGGTGTGATGGTGTTGTTAGCCCACACACCCTGCAAATCTGGCTGGCCATCGATAGTGCGACCAATTTCCCATCTTGCATCTTGAGCAACAGCACCATTTAAGAAAACAGCAATTGTCACCAGCACTGCAAATACAATTTTTTGAAATAAGAGCACCGATTGTCTAATAAGCATCTTTCACCCCTTTAATTTGGCGTAAGCAAACTAAAAAATTAAACCAGACCGTCATGATAAGCAAGCTTGCTTAACGAAATCCTGCTTGTAAATGGTGCTTATAGGCAGGTACGTTGGATTAACAGAACCGGATATTTAAGACTAGGAAACCACTTTAATTTATACTTTTAGGAATTAAGAAGATGGAGAGCCTGGAGTAGACTTCGAAAGAAAAAGAAATCGCCCTAAGATCCCAGCACCCAAAAACAAAATTGCGACAACCAATAAAAATGTCTGACTGAATCCAAACAAACCCCCAGCCGGCAATGCCAAGGTTAAGCCCGCAATTCCTATCAAAATACGAGCTATTATACCCTTAGCACCTCCCCCTAAATCTCCTACCCCAATAAGATAGCCTTGAAGAGCAGCAGAGACAATCGCGACACCAATGATAGCTGTTGTGATTGCTTGTAAATTTTCCAGGGCTGAAGCTTGTAACAATAATGCTGGATTGAAAACGAAGAAGAATGGCACGAAGTAAATAATCGCTCCCAGACGCATTGCTTCTATTCCTGCACGCATTGGAGAAACATTAGCAACCGATGCAGCAGCGAATGCCGCCAATGCGACGGGCGGTGTAATAAAACTCAACATTCCCCAATACATAACAAACATATGACTTGCCAAAGGATCTAGGCCAGAATTCGTGAGAGCAGGCACCAAGACAATAGCAAGAAAAATATAAGCCGCTGTCACGGTCATACCAATACCAAGAATAAAACTGGTAAGAGCGCCCATGATTAGCAATACGATAACGTTCTCGCCAGCCAAATAAACAAGATCATTGGCAATCGTTCCTGCGATACCTGTTACCGCCAACCCACCAATGATTAATCCTATCGCCGCAAGAATACCCGCTAGCTCGGCCAAAAGTTTACCCATCTGTGCAACCAGTTGCATGAAACGGTCGAAATAAAGTTTATGCACAGTGAACTGGTTCACTACCAATAAAATTGCTGTTGCATAAAACGGCGCTACCGCTTCACGCTGCAAATAAACCAACATCCAGATTAACGCAATAAAGACCGCGATAAAGTACCAGCCTTCCTTAAAGACATTACCAAGCTTCGGCAATTCCGCTTTGGGCAATCCCCTTAGATCTCTCCTTGCAGCGTAAGCATCGATCTGCATAAAAAGGCCAAAAAAATAGAGAACCGAGGGGACAATTGCAGCGATCGCTACAGTCACATAGCTAATATTGAGAAAGCTTGCCATTACAAATGCTGTAGCGCCCATGATAGGTGGCATGAATACACCCCCAGTTGAAGCGCAGGCCTCGACTCCCGATGCATACTCCTTGCTAAATCCTATTCTGCGCATAGCCGGAATAGACAATGGCCCGGTGGTAAGCACATTGCTAATGGGCCCCCCACTCATAGAGCCCATTAAACCGCTGGAAAAAATTGCCACTTTGGCCGGCCCCCCTCGCATATGCCCAAGCAAGGCAAAAGCGAGATTAATAAAAAAAGGTCCGCCACCGGTAAACTGCAACGAAATACCAAAAACCAAAAACCCAAAAACTAAAGTAGCAAAGACCGTCATGGGGAGTCCAAATAAGCTCTCGGCACCCATCACATGAAAAATGGCAGCATCAGTAATAGGAATACTTAAAGCTGCGATGACAGCCGGCAACATATCGGCAAAGGTTGGGTACAATGAAAATATCGCTACTATGAAAAATACCGGCCAGCCCCCCGCTCGTCGTCCAGCTTCCATAACGATTACCCAGGTCACAAGTGCAAGAGCCTCCCCTAAAGGCGGAGCGGTATACTCCCATGCCTCAAGCACTATACGCTCAGCGTAGAACGCATAGTAAGAGAAGACAATCGTAATAATTACCATAATTACAATATCAAACCAGGGAACATGATCAGGACTTTTTTTGCTGGCAGGGAAAGTTATAAAAACCATACACAGCATCACACCAGTAATTAAATACATGTATCGACTATCCAACATGACATAGCCGACCAAAAAACCAAGGTTAAAAATTTGATTTACAGCTAGAACAATGGAGCAAGCAGTCATGATCGCCATGACTTTTCGCCAAACGTCTGACAATTCGCGATAACGCAAATTTTTCGCCTGCTTCTCAGAGTCTGGAGCCTGATTCTGCGATTCATTCAATGTATTAGACATAGGCGAACTATTTAAAGCCCTTCACCCAAGGTTATCAGGCTTGCTTCAGCCAGAGCTGCTTCGCGCGCGAACAACCAAGCCTGCTCAAATTCAACATAATCCTCTGGGGCACTGGACACAAATGCATCCCAAGCGGCCTTTAGCACAGACTGTCGATGAAGGTTTTTCTGATTATTTGCCTCTGCTTCAGGAGTCCATACTCCTATTTCCTGATAATAACGTATTGCTCCGGGATGAAAGGGAACAAAAGCTTGTTCGAATTTTTGCCTGTCCATTCTCCAGCCTGAAGCGCCTGGGGCGTTATTTTTATAAGTATCGTAATTTTCATGCATAACTCTTACGGTACTATAGGCAAGAGTGTCATCCGAAACATCAAGCCCAACCAGCAATGGGTAGGCAGACGTAAACACTTCAATGCCTTCGGGTGGAATAGTAGGACCCTCTAAAGCTATATGAGGCACATACCAGGGCAGCCTTTCTCTCACTCTCTCAATGGCTCGCGCGTCGTTGTGAGGGAACTCAGGAAAAGTAAGGCCTCGGGGAGAAGCCTCCAATCGCAAAAATGGTGGCGAGTTACAGGCACCGCCCACTACATCTGCTCGGTTATTAACTACTGCGTCAGCTGAAGCGTTATAACCACCCACTTCAACTCGCTCAACATCATCCCAAGTTAGATTAGCAAAGGATAATAATGCCGCCATTGCGTTATTTAAAGAAGGTGCCCCTTGCACGAAAGTAATTCGCTTGCCTTTCACGTCAGCAATTGTTCGGATATTCGCATCGGTAGCCGTTACCATTGTGTAAGAACAACTGTCAGAATAGTTCGACATAAGGGCACGAATCGGCTGCGGCCCCCAAATTCTAGAAGCGAAATTGAGAATTCCTTCCTGAGCGTAAACGGCCTCAGAACCTCCCGCAGAAAAATGTACACGCCCCGCTCTTAAAGTAGCCAAACGCGAAACATCGTTCCTACCAGGAATTACTCTTAAATTTGTACCGTATTGACGTTGTAAAATATTTCCAATAGCAACAGCCTGGCTATAGCCACCTGTTCCTGTTTGATAGGCTGACCAGGCAATGGTCTTGGGAAACTGGACACCGTCTGCGCCGAATGCTGTAAATGACACAATAGAAAGACAGTATAAAAAAAGATCTTTAAACCTACTCATAAAGCTCGCAGATAAGCATGCAAAGGGAAAAAGACCCGTTGGATAAGGCGCCATACACAACTCGCTGGATTTTTATTCTTAGATTGATTCGCAAGAATAGCGCAGCTCTTCAGACAATACTACGGTGCGGCACCATGTGTAGTCCATAAAACAAGCGCCACACAGCGGCTGCATTGCTTTTCCAAAATTTACTAATCTAGCGGGTTACTGTTACGGTAACGTTTTGGTATGAGAACATCGAACCGTCACTGGCCACACCTCTTAAAACGTATTCACCAGGGGCTTCGAAAGTAACTGTCGCTGCCCAGCGATTGTTATCCGGTGGCAATGGAATCGTGAATGGGGGCGACCAAGGTGAGTTCGCATAAACCCTCGAATCCATATAAGTCTTCATTTGCACTGGTTCGAAGGACGCTCTTTCCGCTGGCCCACGGTAAATAATCCAAGAAAAACGTTCCCCAGGGCCAGATGAAACTACTATTGACTGCGGCGGACGATAAATCTGTGCCGGCGTGCGTGGCGCTGGTCTGCTTGACCGGGCCGGCAAATTATCAGGGTCTTTAACTGTAACAGCTAGATCCAGTGACTCCCCTACCCTTACAGAGCGAAAAGCTTCGCCTTCCAACATTAAATCCGGAGGAATATTGGTTCTTAAACGATCATCCAGGCTCCCAAAGGCTCCTCCGACTTCTGTCGAAATTACCTGGGGATCGATTCGATAATCAGATTTCAAAGTTCCATAAGCACGCGCGATATAATTAGAACGAGCTTGCAATGTCCAAACTAATTCTTTCTCGCCAAAATCGGCAGGCACATCGACAGTGAACAAAAAGGGGTTTCTGCGAGGGTAAAAGTGAGTTGGTTGACCTTCATCTGCGCGCCCAAAATCATAGCCATCCACATCCAAATCATCTAATTCGCCAGGCCCAACAACAGAAAAATAATTTTCAGGACCAATATCGACATCGAACTCTTCTTCCCAATTTGAATTCATGTACCCGAAAAACAGTTTAAAGGTCCCGTCATCATTGGGCCACCAGCCTTCATAAGCAGGAGTAAGGGTCTCACCCGAAAGCGCCATGCGACGTTCCTGAGCGGCAGCGGGAGCCGCAACCGCTAGTATCAAGAATGAAACAGAAATCAGGCGCATACTGCGTTTCATCGATTTAGTCCTCGCTACCACCTGCGGTATCCTCATACTCAGGTACCGGCGCCCAACAAAGCGGACAACCAACATCGTATTCGTTTCGGTCCGCTAATGTGGCACGGCGCATTGCCATCTCCTCTTGGAATTGTTCTTCGGTCATTGTTACCGAGTACCCGAGATCAATGAACATGTTTGAAACGGACCTGCGCCCTCCACCAGCCCAATTACGCGGGTCAGCGATGTTGGGATTAGCATCTGAAGTATCCATATAGGCGATTGTTTGCAATATTGTTCCTTTCGGCAGAAGCGGCGCCTTGTCTTCTTTGTAAATGTATTGTTTAACCCAGTTGTGGTCGTAACCAACACAGTTAAGAGTAAACTTGTTATGACCCCAAATCGCCTCTAGGCACATGCGGACCCCTGGTGCATGCAGGTGCGGTTCAAACGCCATAATCTTTGTATGTTCCTGGAGAACAACAGAATTTCTCAACTCCTGATTTGGCAGACCGGGCAAGACATCCAGGTCAACACCATTTCCGGTGCGTGGACCACGAGTTGTATATTTAGGCTCATAACCACGCGGGAAGAACTTAATGCCAAATTCCAGATGGCCAACCGTCTCTCTGCCGTTCGAATGCAAATGCGCGGCATTTAAATGCAAAGCAGAATTAGCTTGCAGCAATCGCCCAGCACTATCAGGAAACTGGTCAGCATTACGACCAACTTCATGAATGGGCCAACCGACTCTAGACTCAGGGAGTATGAAGGAACCATCTTCACTTAACACTCCACTGCTATATGTCATATGGTGCCAGATATACCGCCCACCCACTGTGCTGCTGCCGATATCGTCAGGAATATCATTGATTTCTTTGACTTCTATAGATCGAACATAACGATCTTCGGTAAGACCTGTCGGGACTATGCCGATATCCCCCCACCAGTCCGGTGCAACTGCCGGCCGAACCATTTCAGGACCAGTCAATACCAAGTCGGGCTCTCCAAGAGTCCAATCTTCTCCATCAGACATAACAAGTGGAGGTGGCTCATTGGCTGGGTTACCTCGAGGCGCACCATTTTGTGTCTAAGCTTGAATCATAGCTAGGTCTAAATCCGACAAAGAGTAATCAGATTCAAAACCCTCAGTAATACCGATATCTTTTTCAATGTACCAAGGTGGCATGGCCCCCATACGATCCCTTATGGCCGTTCGATACATAATAACGGGCGCCCACGGACGCACTTCCTCGTAGGACATAAAAGACATTGGCCCTCCGCCACCAGGGCGGTGACATTGTAGGCAGCTGCGCTGTAAGAGCGGCGCGATATGGTCAGCATAGGTAATATCTTCAGGCTGTATATCCCAATCAGCAATATCGTAATAATGAGGCTGATGGGAAGCTACACTGGCGTCATGGGGCTGAGCCTGGGCAAAGCCAGAAATAAGCAGCGCGGGGATAAAAAGTAATGCGAGAAATTTTCTGAAGGTCATTGCAGGTTTCCTCGTTGGGGTTTTCTTTTTGTATCGATATAAGAATCGATGAAAGCTTATAATAACACTAAGGCTCAGCAGTTTAATTTAAATCAAGCGCTTACGTCGCCCTGGGTAACAATTAGTTGCATTCTTAACAGCCCCAATAATACTGCTTTTAGACTCAACCTTAGCCTGCTAAGAGCATAAGTTTCTAAAGCTTACTTGTCTACCCAAAAAATTCTCTTCAATTGACCATCAACTGTCGCTAAGGCCATGCATTAGGGAGCTCTCAGCGCGAAAGCAGAAAGTGTGGTTCCGGAAGGAATCATGACGTACTGAAGACCATCTAACATATAGGTAATAGCAGCCGCACCCCATATACGGGAACCAGTCTGGTAGTGCCATAGGTTTTCCCCTGAATCAGCATTAAACGCCATAAAATTACCTTCATGGTCACCGGCAAAAACTAGGCCCGAAGCCGTTGACATAACACCTCCAAAAGTTGGCGACGGATAGATAAACTCCCATTCCAAATTACCAGTGTGAACATCCAGCGCTCTCAGCGCCCCATAGCCCACTTCTGCATCGATAAATACAGTACCACCAAAATTCGATTGCCCGGGTGTATTGGCCGGCTCTTCTGGCACATAAGTCGCGCAGGTTTCTCTAGCAGTAAGAATAAAAAGGTCCAAGCCTGGGAAAAAGGTCGGTGGATAAAAATTAGTAGAGCCCCAAGGATCTGGCAAACAACCCAAGCTGCCATCATTTAATACGATTGGGCGACCATCTGGACCTATTTCCCGCGCCCATGTTGTGGCTGTAAATGGTTCACCTAATAGAAATTCGCCAGTTTCTCGGTCCAATACATAGAAGAAACCATTCCGATTACCAACCATAACAACCTTTCTTGGTGCGCCTTGCCACTCGATATTTGCCAAAACAGGCATATGATTGGAATCCCAATCATTTACATCATGGGGTGTAAATTGATAATGCCAACGTAAATCACCTGTGTTGGCGTCAAGCGCAACTATGGAATCAGTATAAAGATTATCCCCTGCTCGATTCTCATCGTAGTAATCAGGGTTAGGATTACCCACTCCCCAGTAAATAAGGTTTAGGTCAGGATCATAAGAACCATTCATCCAGGTACCACCACCCCCTTCCGCCAATATTTTGGGATCGTCCGGCCACGTTTCACTGCCTGGTTCACCGGGACCAGGAATCGTATTGAAACGCCAAATACGCTCCCCGGAAACCGGATCAAACGCATCGATGAATCCTCTGGTCTGATATTCACCTCCGGATATCCCAACAATCACCTTGTTTCCAACTATTAAAGGCGCCATGGTTGCCGAATATCCAATGCGGTAATCGGCTAGTTCCCGCTCCCACAAAACTTCACCGGTGCGACGATCGAAAGACATCAAATGCGCATCCAGAGTAACCATAAAAAGTTGGTTTCCTAACATGCCAAATCCGCGATTGACTGGAGCTGAAGCGCCATAGGTTAAATCATCCGGCAGATTCCGGCGATATTGCCAGAAAGCTCGACCACTGCGGGCGTCAAGCGCCCAAGCATAATTATTTGAACCAGTTACATATAGCACCCCATCATCCAGCAATGGCGTTGTTTCCCAGCCGCGACCGCGGGTTGTGGTTCCGGACTGAAAGGTCCAGATTGGGCGCAAGTCAGCAACATTATCAGGGGTAATCTGAGTTAAAGGGCTATGACGTTTTCCACTATAATCACCAGAGTAGGTTAACCAGCGAGTTGGGTCGTTAAAACCATTCAAGATATCTTCATATCCTGGACCATTAACATTTTGCGCATAGGCAAAGGAAGCAAAAAGAGACAAAACAACCTTTACCAATAAACACTTTGCATTAACTATCTTCATTTTAGAACGCTCTCCGCTCTTTCACTGCCGAGTCGATTGTAAGAAGTTGAGCACGTCGTTAATATCGCCATCACTTAGGACCGAAGCTGGAAAACTTGGCATCAAAGATAGCTCTCCATATATCACCTCTTGAAGTAAAGATTTCCTGAATCCACGAAGTACTTGATTGCTATCCATGATCTGAATTGAAAAAGCGTCTTCGCTCTTAATCGTCCCGTGAATTATTCCATCGTTTTGAAAAATCAAGGTAACCGGTTTATATCGTCTAGAGATTGTGGCACTGGGATTTCTTATTGAATTGATCAAAGCATCCTGGGAACGACGGTTAGTAATGGACGATAAATCAGGCCCTAAACTGCCTCCTCTAACCCCGACTCGATGACATTGAGCACAATTGTTGTTGAAGAGCAATAGTCCCCTCTCAGTATTTCCTTCTATGGTGGTCGATGTACCTACTATTCCTGCGCTTCGCAAATAAGAAACCAATGTCCATACTTCAGCATCACTAAAAGTGTGAGGCGGCATTATACTGCCCGGAATTCCTTCGCGAATAATTTGAAAGACAGAAGCATCTGTAACTCCGTCGCGTAGATACATAAGCGTCAAATCTGGCGCTTCAATGTCTTCAATACCCTTGGCGTCTGCACCATGACAAGTTGCACATTGAGCGCGAAAAAGTGATCCGCCAACTCTGACTGCTCGCGGATCCGCCGCGAGAGGGTTCATTTCCTGAGCTGCAGATGATTGCCCGAATGCAATCCCACAGAAAATTGATGTAACAAAAAGGAGATTTTTTACGCCGAAATAGAAATATCTAGCCATATTTTTATTATTCTAATCACCCGAGANCAATCAGAATAACAAAGAATGCCCCTAGAGACAGCACCAGANTGCAGAAATACNGCATCGAGTTGACATAACTTCAACATTGGGATATTGCTATGGGGTTGGCACGTAATACAAATAATTCGACAAATAATACATAAACCGGAGGCAGTGATGAGTCACAGTCCGAAGAAAAGCGCAGAAATTGTTACGTCCGTTTGTGCTGCATTAGTTTTAGGCGCAGTTGTTTTGCTCACACAAACTGATGTTATTACTGCTCAGTCCAGCAATTTTCAGGGCGGGTCGCCGCAAGTTAGTCAGGCACCCGACATGACGAATATCCGAATTTTATTCCCTGCTGGGGTTCGTTCATCATGGCATACTCACACTTGGGGGCAATTGCTAATGATTGAGGAAGGCGTCGGTCTGCACCAAATTCGCGGTCGAGCTGTCGAAGAATTTCACGTAGGTGAACCATATTGGACTCCGGCGGGAATAGAGCACTGGCACGGCGCTCATCCAGATGTGGACGCCCTNCAATTGACAATATATGAAGGCTCCGTTGACTGGTTGGATCCAGTTACTGACGAACAATATGGCGGCGTTAGGATTCGACCCCAGTCTCGCTCAGTAGATTAAAACCCGCANTTANAACACANCCGTATTGTTCNTATCGGCAATACGGTTGTTTGATCGCCTCGAATTTTTCGCCTTTAGATTAATAAAGCCTGGAGTTTTATATGATCTAGATCGCGCTTTAACTTATATTTGTAGTTATTTGGCAAAAGCAAATCAACGCCAAGCTCAATAGCTTTATACTTTCCCGCGAAGGAATCTGAGCCTAACTATTAATACGCAGCGGTTTACTACCCAAGACAATCAACCTTATACTGCCAACCTTAGAAACGCATCTTTTAACTGAAGGGGGTTCAGTAGCGGTCATGCACAAGTCACAATTACGGAAATCATTTTGGTTACTCTGCTTTTCGGCCCTCCTTGCTGGTTGTGGACCAGATAAACTGGCAGTTCCAACATTAAACTTCGAAGAGTTATTGCAACAACAACTCATTCAAGCCCAACCAGGTGATGTAATTGAAATACCTTCGGGGGTTCACGAGATTACTCGCAGCCTATCTCTTAATGTGTCAGGTGTCACAATAAAGGGGGCCGGAATCGATAATTCAGTGCTTTCATTTCGAAACCAGATCCAGGGTGCTGAAGGATTATTAGTAAATGCTGATNACTTTGTNATAGAGGATTTGGCTATAGAAGATACTATTGGAGATGCCCTCAAAATCAATGAAAGCAATAACATTATTATTCGCAACATTCGCACCGAATGGACCGGTGGTGCACTTACTACGAACGGGGCTTATGGCATCTACCCAGTGCAATCAACGAATATCTTAATCGACGGCGCAGTTGCAATAGGAGCGTCTGATGCCGGAATTTATATTGGTCAATCGCATCAAATCATTGTTAGAAATTCACGCGCTGAATACAATGTAGCTGGAATCGAAATTGAAAACTCAACATTCGCTGATGTCTATAACAATATTGCGACTAATAACACCGGGGGAATCTTAGTTTTTGATTTACCAGGACTGCCAGTCCAGGGCGGTCGAAATACGCGGGTGTTTAATAATCGCATCATAAACAACAACACCTCTAACTTTGCTCCTGAAGGAAATATTGTGGGCACGGTTCCTGCGGGCTCGGGATTGATGGTACTGGCCAATGATAATATTGAAGTATTTGACAACACTTTTGCAGACAATAACTCCGCTAACGTTCTAATCCTTAGCTATTACATCACCGAACGAGCTTTTGAAGATGAAAATTACGATCCTTTCCCGGAGTCAATCAATGTCCATAATAATAAATTTGATGGAGGCGGGACTGAGCCAGATTCCGAGCCATTAATAGCCCTGCAAGCTATAACTGGACAGCCCATTCCGGATATAGTTTGGGATGGCGCTATGATTCCGAATCAACAAGCAAACAAAGTTTTATGCATGCGTCGCAACGGCGAAATCGGTTTTGTTAATCTCGATGCGGGAAATGGATTTGTTAACCCAAATTTTGATTCCGAAGTACACAATTGTGAGTTCCCCAGTCTATCGGAGATTTCTCTCTCATTGGGAATAGAATGAAAAAAGACATCCGAGGCTGCTGCATAATAGCTGTCACTGTTTTAGCTCTTCTAAGCTGTTCCGACGATCAACCCGTTTTTCACGGTTCGGACAGTCCTTTAAGATTATCCGACTGGAACGTTTTTTCGCTAGAAGCACACGAGCTCAGGCCTAATAAACACGCAGTAGTTTTTAGGCCTGCAAATCAATTGTTCACAGATTATGCCCATAAATTGCGCACTCTATGGATTCCCGATGGAACGCAAGCCAGATTGCAAGATGGGGAGATCGACTACCCCGCGGGGACTATTCTTACCAAAACTTTTTACTATCCCACAGATTCTACAGGAAATACTTTGCGCCAAACTGATAGTGGCAAGTCTTTCGTAGATCTGAGTTCGAACATACTTGTTGAAACCCGCTTATTAGTAAAAAGAAAAAATTCATGGAAGGCCTTCCCCTATGTCTGGAATGAAGAACAAAATGAAGCTTTTTTGCGCGTTGCTGGCGCCAGCAGCAAAGTCAAGTTAAAGAGTGATAACGGAAACCTTGAGTTTGTTTATTTCATACCAAACGAAAACCAATGTTCTGGCTGTCATGTGACTAAGCATCCAGACGGAGGCATGCATCCTCTCGGTGCAACAGCATCTCAATTAAGCACTAGTTTGAGTGGCGACCGGTCACAAACCTCGGCTCTAGTAGAGCTAGGCTGGCTCGATCGACAAAGAGAGCCGCAACCAATAATTTCCTGGCAAGATGAAAATTCGAAAATTGACGAAAGGGCGCTTGCTTATCTGAACATGCATTGCGGCCATTGCCACAATCCTAATGGGGCCGCAGACACTTCCGCCTTATTATTGGATGGATCCCATAGATTAAAAGTTCATTTGGGCGTCTGCAAAACCCCAGTTGCGGCCGGCGGAGGTGCAAGCGATATGCTCTNTNGCATTGTTCCCGGTGACCCAGAAAGATCTATCCTTCATTACCGAATGCAGTCTATAGCACCAGATGAAATGATGCCAGAATTAGGGCGTTCTCTCGTTCATCAGGAAGGGATTGATCTTATCTATCGTTGGATTTCTGAAATGCCTGGCAGTTGTCCAAATTAGCGCTGAGATCTAGACTAAATTTCCGCCTTCGTCGCTAAACAANAAGTNGGGGACCTTAAAATTTCTACTATTCAGAATCCGATACGTAATTTTCCGCCGCTCATTTCCANGCTCAAATCAATATAACCCAGATCTGAAAACTAATTTTTCTATTAGCCCCCAACAAATCGACAAAACGTTAATAAACTTAATTTGCGGGTTCTATCTACCCATAGATGCAATGTAGACTATCATTGTCGGGAAGTGTCGGGGGTTCTGATCCTGTGTTACGTATAGTCTCCATTGTCTTATTAAACTTTGTTCTATTCGCTTGCAACGAGCGAACAGGTGAGCGTCATACCTACCTACTAACAACTGGAACAACTGGTGGGACTTTTTATCCAGTCGGCGTTGCTCTTTCCACCTTAGTTTCAGCGCAGGAAGATTCGGGCTTTTCTATATCAGCAATTAGTTCAGCTGGCTCAATGGAAAACATAAGGCTAATGCGTGATGATCAGGCACAGTTTGCGATTCTCCTCGGCATATTTGGCGCATGGGCCTATGAAGGATCAGGCCCCATAAGAAATCCTTATAAAAATTTCAGGTCCATTAGTGCGATGTGGCCTAATGTCGAACATTTTGTATTGCATAGTGACCTGGTCCAAGCCGGCGGCATCAGGGACATCAATTCTCTAGACGGACAACGATTCTCTATTGGCATGCGCAACTCAGGTGCTGAATATACGGGAATATATATATTTGATGCTCTCGGAATAGACTACGACAACGAGCTTTCTATTGCTTATATGGGCTATGGGCCATCCGCTAATGCCCTACAGGATGGCAATATTGTCGGAATGAATATTCCTGCAGGCCCTCCGGTAACGGCCATCACCCGGGCCTTTGCTCTGCTAGGTGAGCGAATGACTATTCTGGAGTTTTCTGAAGAAGATGTCAGAATGATGAACCACCAGTTTCCTTTGTGGGAGACCTATGAAATAACGCCTGGCACTTACCCTGCACAAGAAGAAACAATCAATACCGCTGCAAGCCCAAATATTTTTGTGGCCAGAAGTGATGTGTCCGAAGAAATTGTTTATAGCATGACGAAAATGCTTTGGGAAAACCTCGCAACCCTGCAAGAAATTCATGGCGCTACAAGATCGATGGCAATAGAAATTGCCTTAAGAGGGGTACCGGTTCCGCTTCACCCAGGAGCACTCCGTTATTACCAGGAACAGGGAGTGGATATTCCTGCACACTTGCTGGGCGGATAAATTTTTTATTCAAGAACTAATCTTTTTAAGCTGAAAGTGACATTAATTTTGCGCCGAGCAAGGCGCGTAAGAATTAAACTTAGATTTAATTACTAAGCCACATCTAGCTCTGTATGCAGTTTGGTATCTTAATCTATGGGGTAGTCAAAATAGGTATCTGGAAAAGGCTCATCTTCCAAAGTAAAGTGCCACCACTCTTCAGCTATCGGCACAAAACCATATCTAAGCATTATCTCTCGTAGAATTTCTCGATTGTTTTTTTGTGGCAAAGAAACCTCGAGACTGGTTGACCAGGAAATTAAATCGAAAAAATCCCAAGAGGAACCCATGTCAAGCTCGATGCCGCTTTCAAGATCAATCAATGTTAAATCAACGGTTGATCCTCGGGAATGGGCAGAACGAGACGCAATATAGCCTTGCTCAAATAAGTCCCCTTTAGGAACATTCGGATAATATTTTTGCTTAGTGCGAGTGTCACTGGTGTCCGATGCCCAAAGTACAAAATGATCAACGGCTCTTTGCGGCCTATAAGCGTCAAAAACTTTTAAACCAAGCCCTCTTTCTGACAAATCAATTTGAATCGCCGCCAAGGTTAAAGCAGTTTCCAATGTCATTAGCGCTTTATCAACGCCGTACCCGTCTATAGGTTCACCTACAAAATTATCGCTTGTAGCGTAGCGCACATCTGTCTGTATAGAAAAAATATTGCCAGGCACAAAAGTGTTAACTGCATAAAAGCCGTTATAGTTGTCAGCACCCCCCGCATTTTCCTGATCGGAGCAGCCCTGCAATACAAATACGATTCCGCTACAATAGAGAAATATTTTCAGATGATTCATTAAATACGATCCGCCTAAGTGTTTCTCTTGTGCAAATTTAGGGTTATAAGTTCAGCTCTCTACTAGCGTAACATTCGGTTCAATAATTAAAAAGTTAACAAAATGAAAACAATCGGCATGCTAGGCGGTATGAGCTGGGAATCTACCGCTTTCTACTATCGAGCGTTAAATGAAGGAATAAAGCAAACACTCGGTGGTTTGCATTCTGCAAAAATAATACTGAATAGCGTGGATTTTGATGAAATAGAGAAGTTGCAGCATGAAGCTGATTGGAATGCAACCGCCGAAATCCTCAAGCAAGCAGCCAAATCCGTAGAAGCCGGCGGCGCCGACTTCCTAATTATATGCACAAATACAATGCATTTAGTCGCACCGCAGATTCAGAGCGCAATTAACATCCCCATTTTGCACATAGCAGACGCGACTGCGAATGCGTTAGTGAAAGACAACATAAATACCGTTGGCTTGTTAGGTACAGCCTATACTATGGAAAAAGCATTCTATAAAGGTCGTCTAACCGAAAATTTTGGCATTAAAGTCTTAGTTCCCGGTGAGGAACAACGAGCATTCGTTCACAAAGTGATCTATGAGGAGCTTTGTTTAGGGCAAATTAGTGAAAAGTCCCGCGAAGCTTATGTCGAAATCATCCATCAGCTGCATTGCGATGGTGCAGAAGCAGTTATCTTGGGTTGCACGGAGATCACCTTACTGGTTGGACAGGATGATACCAAAGTGCCTCTCTTTGATACTACAACGATTCATGCCGAGCAAGCTGTTCGTTATGCACTCCTGACTTAATTTCATAGGTGAGATTCCAGGCATGGAGAAATTGCAAACAAACGAGTATGCTTATCTGCATATCACTTAAAATTCCAACAGGACGATAAAATGACTAAATCTTCCATGTCCCGGCGTCGTTTCCTTCAATCCAGTGGCGCAGCCGCAATATGGCTCCCAACCACTGTAAAAGGGTATACCGCCAACGAGATACAATCACTGTATGTCGATGGCCAGATGCAGGAAGACGTTTCCAAATGGGAATTGGACACACCTTGCCTTTGTGTCGATCTCGACCTACTAGAAGCCAACATTGTTAAGATGGAGTCCACCGTTTCTCGAAACGGTATTGCCAGCAGACCCCACGCAAAGACCCACAAAACACCCGTAATAGCGCAAATGCAATTAGATAATGGTTCTGTTGGGATTTGCACAGCAAAGGTCAGTGAAGCGGAGGCGATGTATAAAAATGGTATTAACGAAATATTAATGACCACCACCAATGTCACACCGACCAAAATTAAGCGGGCAATGAACCTCCGCCAAGCAAACCCCCGATTTATTCAAGCAACCGATTCACCGCAGAATGCGCGATTGCTCTCAGAAGCCGCAATCGCCATGGGTTTTGTTGCCGATATAGTGGTGGATATTGATTCTGGCGGACATCGCACTGGCATAAGCCCCGGCGGCGCAGCCCTGGAACTAGCGCAACTGATCGATCAACTACCTGGATTAAATCTTCGCGGAATACTTTGCTACGATGGCGGTTCCCAGCACGTAGTGGGTTTTGCAGAAAGAAAGAAGCAAACCCTGGAAAGGCTGAGTGCCGCAACTGAAACCTATGACTTATTTAATCAAAGCGGTTTAAGTACTGAAATTTTTAGTGGCGGGGGTACCGGCACCTACAATATTGACCATGAAACGAGAGGTCTCACTGACGTACAAGTAGGAAGTTATGTGTTTATGGATGCACAATACATCGATATAGGCGGCGAAACTAATAATGATGTTTACTCTGATTTTGCTGCTTCCCTGACGATTTTAACGACCGTATTGAACGACCAATACGAGGGTCGCGTAACTACCGATGCCGGAGCTAAAGCCTGCACTATTAATCGGCCATGGGCTCGAGTAAAAGGTGCAATGGGGATGAGCTACACTTCGGGCTCTGATGAGTTTGGCACGCTTCGCTACGAAGAAAATGCGTCGCACTCTTACAAAGTGGGCGACAAACTAGAACTAATTGTTTCTCACTGTGACCCCGTGGTTAACCTCTACAGTCAGATGTATGCCATTCGGGATGACCGCGTAGAGGCAGTATGGCAAATTGCCGCCCGCGGCATGTCTGCATAGACCAAGGAAGTTAGAGTGATATTTGAAAACAGCGTCCCTGACGCGCAAGTCCCAAACAAGGATTTAACCAGAGTCGTCTTAGAAAAAGTAGATGAGTTAGGCGATAAACCTGCGCTTATAGATGGCACATCAGGAAGAACGCTCACTTATAATCAATTAAGAAGCCAGATCAATCATCTAGCCGCTGGCCTTCATCAGCGCGGCTTCCGAAAAGGTGACGTTTGCGCGGTGTTCTGCCCAAATCTCCCCGAGTATGCCACCATTTTTCTTGGTATAGCATCCGTCGGCGGTATAAATACTACAGTGAATTCTCTGTATTCCACTAATGATCTAATTCATCAGTTTAAAGATTCTGGCGCAAAACTATTAATCACCATCCCACAATTTATGGATCGTGCAGCGCCGGCTGCAAAGCAGTGTGGCATTGAAGAAATCTTTGTATTAGGAGAGGCAGAAGGCGCTACAGCTTTTTCGGAACTTTTAAAAAATGACGGCGATGCACCAAATGTAGACATCGATCCTAAAACCGACCTAGTAGCTCTTCCTTATTCAAGTGGCACTACCGGACTCGCCAAAGGCGTAATGCTTACGCATGAAAACCTCACTTCTAATATGGTGTTGACTGCTTCTATAAATACTCTCGTTGATGATGATGTATTGGTGGGAGTTCTCCCCTTCTTCCACATCTATGGCATGGTGCTGATCCTCAATCTTGCTATCTATCGCGGTGTTACTCTGGTAACGATGCCACGCTTCGATCTTGAGCAATTTTTACAGATCGTTCAGGATTACAAGATTACCTGCCTTAACTTGGTACCTCCCCTAGTTTTAGCTCTATCAAAAAGCCCGCTAGTAGATGATTATGACGTATCAAGCATTCGGTTAATTAGCTGCGGGGCAGCACCGCTTGGAGCAGAACTAGAAGCAGCCTGTGCACAAAGAATTGATTGCCAAGTTTATCAAGGGTATGGCCTTACAGAGGTTGCCGGAGCGTGCCATATCAACAGCATTCCGGTTCCTGAAGGCAAAACCGGAGCTGTCGGTCGTGTTGTTCCTAATACCTATTCGAAAATTATAGACACTGAAACCGGAGCGGATCTGGGGGCAAATGAAAGAGGCGAAGTACTAGTTAGGGGACAACATGTAATGAGTGGCTACCTCAATAACGAAGAAGCTACTAGGGAATGTATCGACGCAGAAGGCTGGTTCCATACCGGCGATATCGGTTATGCAGATGAAGAAGGATATTTTTACATAGTAGATCGAGTGAAGGAATTAATTAAATACAAAGCTTACCAGGTTGCTCCTGCGGAACTAGAAGCACTTCTAGTCAGTCACCCTGCTATTGCTGATGCAGCAGTAATTCCTAGTCCAGACGAANAGGCAGGCGAAATTCCGAAAGCATTTGTCGTTTTAAAACAGAATATTTCTCCAGATGAGATAATGAGTTTTATTGCAGAGCAGGTAGCACCCCACAAGAAAATTCGTAAATTAGATATCGTTGATGAAATCCCAAAATCTGCATCGGGGAAAATACTTAGACGCGTACTAGTGGAGCAAGAAAGGACCAACGTTAAATCCTAAGTCTAAGCGCTAGAGACTCAAGATTTTTAGCAATCACCATAACCTTTTAACTATTCTTTTGTTTATCCTGTTTATAACTGTGATCCGATCATAAACGCAAAGATTATTCCTAAATTTGTTATACAACGTAAATCTCGACTGAACTATGCTTGAAAAAAAGATCGGCTTTATTTCCCTAGGCTGCCCCAAAGCCCTCGTTGATTCNGAACGTATTATCACGCAACTAAGGTCTGATGGTTACTCCATCTCGCCAACTTATAAAGAAGCTGACATGGTGATCGTTAATACTTGTGGCTTCATAAACAGTGCCAAAGAAGAATCGTTACAAGCTATTGGTGAAGCTATTAACGAAAACGGAAAAGTTATCGTTACAGGTTGCCTAGGTAAACAGCGAGATTTGATTACCAAAGCCCACCCAAAAGTACTAGGGATCACAGGTCCTCAAGCCTATCAAGAAGTCGTAACTCAAGTACGAGAATTCTTGCCTCCACCAATTACAGAATATGACCCACATACAGATTTAATACCGCCGCAAGGGATAAAACTTACTCCACAACATTACGCTTACTTGAAAATATCAGAAGGTTGTAACCATCAATGCACTTTTTGCATTATCCCATCTATGCGCGGCAATCTAAAAAGCAGGCCTATAGGAGATGTATTAGACGAAGCCGAGCGGCTAGTTAATGCAGGCGTGAAAGAATTACTCGTTATTTCACAGGATACTAGTGCGTACGGAATAGATAATCATTACCAAACTGGGTTCTGGCAAGGAAAACCAATCAAAAATAACTTGCTCGGTCTGTGCAAAACTCTGGGTGAACTTGATATCTGGATAAGATTGCATTACGTCTATCCTTATCCCCATGTCGATAATGTCATTCCACTGATGGCCGAAGGGAAAATCCTTCCTTATTTAGATATTCCTTTTCAACACGCAAGCAGCAAGGTCCTGAGAGCCATGCGCAGGCCCGCAGCCACTGAGAAGACTTTAAGGCGCATCAAACTTTGGCGGCAAGAAATACCGGACATTACTATACGTAGCACATTTATTGTTGGCTTCCCCGGCGAAACAGAAGAAGATTTCGAAGAATTATTAGAATTTTTAGGAGAAGCGCAACTAGATAGAGTCGGTTGCTTTAAATATTCCCCTGTTGATGGAGCAAAAGCTAATGAGTTACCGAACCATATCCTCGAAGAAGTGAAAGAAGAACGCTGGAACCGGTTAATGAAGAAGCAACAACAAATCTCTGCTAACAGGCTTTCAGAAAAAGTTGGAAATGAAATTTTTACAATAATCGATGAAAACACTGAAGAGGGATTTGTTGGCAGATCTACTGCAGATGCCCCTGAAATCGATGGCCTAGTCTATATAAAATCTAATAAAAAGCTTAAGTCNGGGGATATTATTTCAGTTCGAGTTGATAATTCAGACGAATATGATTTATTTGCCACTTTTTAAAGTAAAAAAAGGCCAGCACAAGGCCAGCCAAATAGCTAACAACTGAGAGAGTTAAGTTGCTAAAGACAAGAAATATTAAAGTTTAACCCAAGAGAGCCGTACACTTCATTTATCATCGAACGACTGAAACTCAGCATATTGAATAACTGTATTTACGGCACTAAACTCAAAACAGATCACTAGATTTGTTATTAATTAAAGTTATTTTAAATAGTGATCTGTCTTTGTCTTCTCCACGTAAAAGCTTTAGACATTCAAATAAGATCGTTAGAAAAATGTTAAGCAGCGTTACCCGCTACATCATTGTTGGCTTTTTTTTTACTGCAACTATGGCTTCGGCGCTTGAAAAGCCCAAATACCAGGTTCTTTATGAAGACGATCGGATCGAATATCGACTATACGAGCCATACATCGTCGCTGAAACCTATGTCGAATTAACCCGTAGCTATAACAACGCCTCTATCAGCGGATTTAGGCGACTTTTGGGCTACATAACCGGCGATAATGTCTTTAATCAGGATATCGACATGACAGCTCCTGTTCAAATGAGCACACCGATGCTTGGCCAAGAAATCGCCATGACTACGCCCGTGCAAACTCAAACGTTGGAGGAAAAGCTCCAAATCGCTTTCATGTTGCCGTCAAAATTTTCTCTCGACAACGCACCAACTCCAACAGATCAGAGAGTCTCGCTTAGGCAAATACCCAGCAGATTAATGGCGGTAATTCGTTATTCGGGTAGATGGACAGAGAGAAATAGAAATCGCTACGAAACTCGCCTACGCGAAAGTGTTGAGGCTGCAGGAATAGAGATACTATCGAATTCCGAATCTGCAGCATATAACCCTCCATTCACCCCGCCATTCATGCGCCGAAACGAGATAATGTTCGAAGTTGGATCATACCCTCGAAGGGATTTTTAAGAATCCATACTGCCATCCTGTGAATAATTGGAACAAAGATTCAAGAAAGAATATCCTTATCTCGGGTTCAAATGGGATGATCGGAAAAGCTTGTGCAAGCGCGCTCGAAACCAATGGCTTTAAAATTTACCCACTAAATAGAAATAACAGTAAGGGGCCCCACTATTACTTACCCGATTCAGATTACTTGTATCTAGACCCCTCTATCCGCCTACATGGAGTAATTAATCTTGGGGGCCAGGATATATCTAAGAAACGATGGAACCCCAAAATAAAGAAAGAAATTGTCGATAGCCGAATTAATCTAACTCGCTCATTGAGCGAAGCTTTAGTGCAACTCCCAACGGTACCAGAAGTATTTTTATCAGCTTCAGCAATTGGTTATTACGGCGCGGATGAAAGCAAAACCTTCGACGAAAATAGTACTTCTGGTAATGATTTTCTTGCAAAACTTGCTCTTGATTGGGAAACAGCATGCAAAGCAGCAGAAAATAAAGGCATACGTACAGTTAAATTGCGTTTTGGTCTCGTTCTCTGTCCANAAGGAGGNATTCTAAAAAATCTGATTTTGCCTTTACGATTGGCTTGTGTGGGAGCGATAGGTTCAGGCGAACAGATGATGAGCTGGATATCGCTTAACGATACTGTAAGAATTCTAACGCAACTAATGATCGAAGACAGTTTTTCTGGTCCGTTAAATTTAGTTTCTAATCAACCTGTTTCCAGTAGAGATTTTTCCTACGCATTAGCTCAGTCCATTAAAAGGTATAGACTACCGAGAATTCCAAGCTATATAGTGAGATTAATGTTTGGAGAGATTGCAGACGCCGCGTTGCTTCCAAGTGCAAGTGTAAAATCTATTCGTATGACTAAATTAGGAATAGAACTAGAAGACCCTGAGTTAAGCACTGCATTAAAAAAAATGTTTAATTAACTACCACTAATCTCCTAAGGGTCTTTGAAAACCAGCGGCGAGTAAGCCATCCTGCAAAACGCAGACCCGGTTTTAGAATCACTAAGAAACTTTTTAATTTCACTCTCTATTACCCTATCTCGATCTAACAGAAAAAGAAAAAAGATGAAATATTTAACATCGATATCAATTATGGCCCTAGCGTTACTAACACCCAAAAGCATTGCAGACAACCGCGAAAATGCGATTGCTTTATTTAATTTCGCCGAAACTAATTATCCTGAACTGTTGCAACCTCTAGCACCTGAGGTGCAAGAAATACAAGGGTTCTATGTCCGTTATTATTCCGAAACGGATGTCTATCTCGGCGTTCAAGGCGATAACATTTGGGCGTTCGGCGAAATTCTCGGACCTGAAATTATCTACGTTGGAAAGCTGAGCGGGATTATAACTCTGGCCGAAGTTGACATAACCAATCTCAATTTCTCAAACCGCAGACCCTCGTGTACCTATTACGCGGATGACTTTTTCTCTACGGTGAAAGATATCAAACGCAATATAGATTTCACGGGAGCGGTCAAGATTACTGTAGAAGGAGAAAAATGTATAATCACTTCCAACAGCATTCCTAATCATGATTTTCATGATCAAAGTGCAGAGTTTGCAACCACTGTAAATGAAGTTTCTGCTGAATTTCGAATCCCAATTAATCCGGTGTTTGCTTCTGGACCTACGGCGATTTCCTTAAATACAGATAATGCGGTTTTACTTAATGGTGTAAAAGTTGACCTGCTAGCGGCCGCCTGTTTTGGGGTCGGTAACGAAAGAATAGGTTGTAGCAATATAGACCAACCTTGGCGCCTTGACCCCATGAGCCCAAATAATACATTTGGTACAGACAAACATAGCGCGCATACTCAGCCAAACGGCATGTATCATTATCATGGCAACCCCAAAGCTCTGTTTGANCAGTTACCAATTAACGAATCGCCTTTAGTTGGGTTCGCTGCGGACGGTTTTCCTATATTTGGACCTTACATCGATGATGAAGGGCAAATCCGAGCCGTAACAAGTAGTTATCGCCTTAAGTCTGGCTTTCGTCCTTCGGGGGAGAATGCCCCCGGCGGTAGTTATGACGGCACCTATATTGATGACTACGAATATGTAAGCNGNAGCGGAGACCTCGATATATGNAACGGTATGATGCGCAATGGAGTGTATGGATACTACATCATAGATCATTACCCTTGGGTTTTACGGTGCTACCAAGGTACACCAGATGTTTCTTTTAATAAGCAAGTAGCTGGCATACGCTTTACACAAGATCAATAACAGAATACCGGGCGAAAACAAAAAACAGAGAGAAATTGAACAGCTTAAAACTACTTCTTTGAGCGTAATAATTACAACAGCACATTGCAGAGCACCATTATGATCGCCATAGCAAGCACAAATAAACCTTCAACAAGAGATGCATAAAGAGTATGTTCTGCGAGCATATTTGCGGCAACCAATAAGAAAAAGAATGTAATAGTAATTAAAGAAACCGAAGCAATAGAACCATTAGTGACCGCCAATGCCACCACCCATGCAAACAGTAAAGTACCGATAAATTGCGCAACCAAGGCCGGAACCGGCTGTCTTGTGTCTGCACCAATATTTAGCCCAACACCTTCAGCCCATTTGATACCAAACATTTTTGGTGAATACCAAAGGGCGCCTAACATAAAGCTGATGATCGTGCTAATACCCACAGCCAACCAATTCACATTAACAAATAAAGCTTCCATCAATATTTCCTAATTTTCTTCATCACCTACTAGAGCGGCTGGAGGAGCTTACTCTTAACCTATAGTTTCTAAATCTAATAGCGCGACTGCAGTGCTGGTGCATGACAGGAAAACAGCGTACCCTAAGTCCACTGGCCTCTCGTATTTGAATAATGCCAGTTAATAAAGCGAGGTGCATGATGAGAATTGGAAAAATTTTAAGTACTTTTTTGGCTGTCAGCCTTCTACCGCTTCAAATTGCAGCAGCACAGGAAGAAGGGTTTACCGGCCTAAAGTCAGAAGTGGTGAACTCCGTAGACTCCATGCANAAACTTACTCAAGAAATAATCGACAGCCTGTTCTCGTTTTCCGAGCTCGGTTTTCAGGAATTTGAAACCCAGCGTTATCTCACTGAAATCCTAAAAGATAATGACTTTGAAGTTGAACTGGGGGTTGCAAATATTCCTTCCGCCTGGTGGGCAAGTTGGGGAAGCGGCGAACCAGTTATCGCCCTGGGGTCAGACGTTGACGGCATCCCTCGATCATCCCAAATGCCAGGTGTAGCTTTTCGTCAACCCATGATAGAAGGAGCCCCCGGTCATGGTGAAGGCCATAATTCAGGGCAAGCAGTAAATATCGTTGCCGCTCTCGCCGTCAAAGAAATTATGGAACGGGAAAGTNTGCCAGGAACGATCGTCTTGTGGCCCGGCATTGCCGAAGAATTACTTGGCACCAAAGCCTGGTTTGCCCGCGATGGACTTTTTGATGGCGTCAGCGCAGTGCTATTTACTCACGTATCCAACAATCTAAGTGTAAGTTGGGGGCGTGCGCGAGGAACTGGATTGGTTTCCGTCGAATATCTATTTGATGGTGAAGCGGCCCATGGTGCCGGTGATCCATGGGAAGGTCGAAGTGCTTTAGACGCTGTCGAATTAATGAATATCGCTTGGAATTTTCGCCGCGAACATTTACACCCATTGCAAAGATCCCATTACGTAATTAGTAATGGCGGCGACCAACCAAATGTTGTTCCTTCTTCTGCCAGCGTTTGGTATTTCATTCGCGAAGTAACCGCCGATGGTATACGTGAAAATTTTAATACGCTGCATCAAATCGCCGAAGGAGCATCACTAATGTCTGACACATCAATGTCTAGGCGAATTATTGGCGCTGCATACCCTCGTCATTTCAATCAACCTATCGCAATTGCTATGGACGAAAATATTCAACGAGTAGGACTACCTCAATGGTCTGAAGACGATCAGCAATTTGCTCGCGCACTACAAGAACTAATGGGCTCTAACGAACCTCAAGGATTGGCTACCGAATTATCAGGCATTACTCCGGATTTAGAACAGCCCATTTCTGGGGGTTCTGATGATATTGGCGATGTATCCTGGAATGTGCCGACTGTTACGTTACGCTTTCCTTCTAACGTAAGAGGGTTACAAGGACATCATTGGTCCAGCGCCATGGCTATGGCTACACCAATCGCCCATAAAGGTGCGATAGCCGGAGCAAAGGTAATTTCCACAACTATGCTAGATTTATTGCAATCAGAAACATTGGTTGAAGATGCTCAAGCATATTTTGATGACATCCAAACTGCCGATGAAGCCTACACCTCTTTCATTGGCCCAAATGATCCACCGGCGATCGAAAAAAATGCCGACATCATGGCGGAGTATCGACCATTACTAGAAGAGCTATATTACGATCCAAGCCGTTTCAACACCTACCTTGAACAATTAGGTATTGATTATCCTCAGCTAGAACCCTCTGAAATAAGAAGACAGTAAACTAGCCAGCCAGTACTTCTATGTTCAAGTTCCTGACACACAGCGCGTTTATATTAAGCATCATTATGCCCACAAATGCACAAGATGAATTGCAAGCGCTAATAGATGGCAGCTTAGATACAAGCAGCCGCCTACAGGAAATCCGCGCCTTAGACAGCGAAGAACCAAGGGAATTAAACGTATTGATTCCGACTATTGCACCGGAAGAAATCGATCGCGCTGTGCTGAACCGTTTAATACAAGATATCACTAATCGTCCAGAACAAACAAAAACTGAACTTTCGATTAATGACTCTCAATTGCAAGACATCTTTATCACCATTTCTAACGCTCGAAGCTTTATAAACAACAGTGAAATAGCAAATGTGCGCGCCATGTGCAAAGCTTGGAACAATTCCGAAATGAAAGGTGAGCCTCGCTATAAAGAAGCTTTGGATGCTTATAAATGGCGAGCGCAATTCACCAAAGACTTCATTGCTAAGTATTACCGTATCGTGCTGATGGATGTTGAAGNAGTGTTAGATGGCCCTAGTTTGGTNAGATTCACTTCCTACATGGAAGATCGCCGCCGGCGCATGGCGGCATCAGGCGCTACGACATGGGGAATCGTAGCAGAAAATGTTACTAGCGGAAAACAAGCCGTCGATTTTCATTGTCACAGAAACTAAATTATCAAGGAGTAGAAAATGGAATCGAATTGTTTCGATGTCTCCATAGAACACAATATTGCGCACATCATTTTAAATCGTCCAGATAAACGCAATAGCATGATTCCGGAATTCTGGGACGACTTGCCGCGGATAGTTAATCAGATCGACAAGGAATCTCTCGCTCGAGTAATTGTCATTTCTTCAACCGGTCCACATTTTTCTGCGGGCATGGATACTTCTGTATTTGGCAGCAGCGTTTCTTCCAGTGATGACCCTGAAACTCAGTCAAAATTTAATCGACTTCATGGCGCAAAGTTCTTAGACACTGTGAAGTATCTGCAAGACACATTTACTAGTCTGGATGAGTGCCGAATTCCTGTGCTAGCAGCAATTCAGGGCGGCGCAATCGGCGGAAGCGTCGATATGATTACCGCTTGCGACATGCGCTACATGACGGAAGATGCGTTCTTAACTATTTTCGAAATAAATATCGGCATGACCGCCGACGTCGGCACTTTCCCTCGGATCACCAGATTACTGCCGGAAGGCGTTGTAAAAGAACTTGCCTACACCGGCAGACCTATGCGTGCACAGGAAGCGAAGTCTTTAGGTATAGTAAATGAAGTTTTTTCTGATCACGCAACCATGCTAAAAGCAGTTATGGCCATTGCCAAAGAAATTACTAGAAAAGCACCTCTAGCAATATATGGTAGCAAACGGATTATTAATTACGCCCGCGATCATAGTACTGCTGATACGCTCGACTATATCGGAATTTGGAATGCTAGCATGTTGCAGCAAGATGAAATAAAGGAAGCAATGACTGCAGCGAGCGAAAAACGTGAAGGAAAATTTGTTGACTTACCAGCGGCTCGCAAGAAGATGAGTTCTGGCTTGACCGATCAATGAACTCGAAAAATTTCCATCAAAAATCATTACCCCTGTCACTCTGACAGGATGGAAATCTTTTTCGATGATCAGATTAACCAATATTATCGAAATCGGCGCAGGTATAGCGAACTCCCTGTTTTCCCATTACCAATCCTTTCTGATAGCTACATTTGGACTAGAAACCGGAGATATTGGTCGTAGACATTTCGGGGCTCCCCTTTTACTCTTAGCTTAACGAGTATAAATGCCGAGAATCGCTATGCCTGCCAAATTGAGATTCCTATTTAAAGCCTTTTGTTTTTTAGCTGTTTGTTTGATCAATCTTTCTCTAGCTCACGCTCAACAGCCAGAGCTAACTTCGGTAAAAGTAACCAGATTACTAGACAAACCAATTATTGGGCCTGATCTCCACCCAAGCATTGGTGTAAATATTCAGGGACCTTCTTTAATTAAAGTTCCTGAGTGGGTTAAAAACCCTCTGGGTAGATACTATTTGTATTTCGCCGATCACAAAGGTCTATACATTAGACTCGCTTACGCGGATGAATTAACAGGACCCTGGAATATTTATGCACCCGGAAGTCTTAAGATTGAGCACTCCTATTTTGCGCCTGTTCCGCCACCAATAACTGATGAACAATTAGCCCAACTTACTGCAGCTCGGCGTGGGGTTTCCGGCCTAGGATCTCCAGTTTCCCATGACTTAGCCCTTGAATTTACTCTTCCTCATATTGCATCACCGGATGTCCATGTGGATAACAAAACTCAGACCATCATCATGTATTACCATGGATTAGAAGGGCCCGCATTCCAACATTCACGGGTAGCCACTTCTAAAGATGGTATCGATTTTTTCGCCAGAGAAGAAAACTTGGGCCGCACCTATATGCGTGCTTTTGAACATAACGATATGACATATGTTTTAGCTATGCCCGGGCAGTTTTACCGTTCAGAAGACGGATTCACAGACTTCGAAGAAGGGCCCCGCTTGTTTGAACCCACTATGCGACATTCAGCAGTAATGAAGCGCGACGATTATTTGTATGTATTCTGGACTAGGGTTGGCGACGTGCCTGAAAGCATTATGCTTAGCACGATCGATATTAGTAGCGATTGGATGGAATGGGAAGAATCTGAAGAAATTGTAGTACTGCGACCAGAGTTTGACTGGGAAGGCGCAAATGCCCCACTTGAACCATCAGTGCGATCCACAGCGTATGGAATAGTAAACCAATTGCGCGATCCTGCACTGCATATTGAAGACGGAATAGTCTATCTACTTTATGCAGTAGCTGGCGAAAGTGGCATAGCACTGGCTCGTGTAGATTTTTAACTTATTTGGGAACTTATTGTGCTAAAACCGATTATAGGTATTGTTGTAGTTCTGCTCGTTAGTGGTTGCCTTGCCTGGGCTGGCAGCCAAGGAAGCTTTTATATCCCTCCCGTTCCGCTGTTCGCCATCTGCGCAAGTATTGGCTTTCTGTTGCATTGGGTTGTTTTTATCCCGAGCTTTATTTTTCAAACTGAACATTATTTTGACCTAACTGGTTCAGTTTCATATATCACCACGGTTGCCGTTGCAGCGATAATGCACCCCTCATTGGATCCGCGCGGCTTCATCATTTGTGTACTCATCTCAATCTGGGCCGCTCGCCTTGGCAGCTTTCTTTTTGTCCGTGTTAAGAGAGCAGGAAAGGATCGTCGCTTTGACGAAATGAAGAAGCGCTTCTGGCGTTATTTGTTTACTTTTACATTGGCTGGCGCTTGGGTGTTTATAACCATGGCCGCAGGATTGGCAGCTATCACTTCAATGAGTCAAAGGCCATTAGGAATCTGGTTAGCTATAGGAATGCTACTATGGGTAGTTGGATTCGTGATTGAAGTAATCGCAGATCAACAAAAAACTCAATTCCGCAAGGATCCGGACAACGCAGAAAAATTTATAACAACTGGTTTATGGGCATACTCTCGCCATCCAAACTATTTTGGGGAAATTGTCCTCTGGCTAGGGATAGGAATTATTGCCTTGCCCACACTGATGGGATGGCAGTACGCGACATTGATATCTCCAATCTTTGTCACCTTTCTATTAGTAAAAATAAGCGGAGTAAGACTACTAGAAGAAGGTGGGCAAAAAAGATGGGGGGCTGATCCAGCTTATCAGGAATATATCGCGACGACTTCCACATTAATCCCTCTTCCCAAAAAATCCTAAAAGGTTATCAGGTACCGGCAATGAATAAGATAAATCGAACTCTTTCAATTTTATTACCAATTATGGTGGCTATCGGTTTCTCCAATACCTTGCCAGCTCAACAACCGAGTGACTTAAGACAATCCTGTGCGTTGCTAACCAATACTTCTTTGCCAGATACAACTATTTCATCTGCGGAAGTAATCGAAGCTAACAGTTTTACTTCTTCAGGCTCAAATAGCACATTTACCACTCCAGTTTTTTGTCGAGTAGTTGGAGTTACTTCACCGCAAGTGAATTTCGAAGTGTGGTTACCTCTTGATAACTGGAACGGAAAATACAATGGTGTTGGCAACGGCGGCATGGCAGGTGTGATTAGTTATACGGCGATGGCAAGCGCATTAAATCGCGGTTATGCAACAGCAAGCACTGATACCGGCCATGATGCCAGCGGGGGGTTATTCGATGCATCCTGGGCGTCCGGTCGACCAGATTTAATCGAAGATTTTGGCCATCGCGGTTTACATATTACGACAGTAAATGCAAAAGCAATTACTGAAGCATTTTACAACTCAGCTCCTGCTTATTCGTACTACACAGGTTGCTCCAAAGGTGGGCAGATGGGCCTGATGGAAGCACAACGCTATCCCGATGATTTCGATGGCATCATCGCCGGTAATCCCGCGAATGATTGGACGCGTTTTTATGCAGGCGCCCATCTCTGGTATTCGTTAGCAATGCTGGATAACGACAATGAAGGTTGGATCCCGAGATCGAAACTACCTGCGTTTGGTAATGCTGTAAATGCTGCCTGCGATGCTCTGGATGGAATCGAAGATGGGATTTTGCAAAATCCGTTGGCGTGTAATTTCGAACCAGCATCCATTCAATGTCCTGCTGGCACCGACAATGATTTCTGCTTAACTCCACAACAAGTTTCGGCGGTGGAAAAAATCTGGTCTGGGATAGAGACTTCTTCCGGCGAATTGGTTTATCCGGGTCTAGTTCCCGGTGGTGAAGCTTATCCTGGCAGTTGGGATCGCTGGGTAACCGGTGGCGAACCCTTTACCTCGTTACATTGGCTGGGTGGTGAAGGTTTCTTCCGCTGGTTTGTATTCGATGACCCCGAATGGGACTTCACCACTTTCGATTTCGATGCAGATTTGACCTATGCACTAGAAAAAGTTGGACCTTCTGTAGATTCCGACAATCCTGACCTTCGAGCTCTGCGCGACAATGATTCAAAACTGATTGTATATCACGGTTGGAGCGACCCTGACATTTCACCTGTTGCTTCTATTAATTACTTCGAAGATGTTGTGGAATTAGTCGGCGATGACATACGCGCGCCAAACTACGAAACCGCATTGCACAGCACTCAGAATTTCTTCCGCTTATTTATGGTTCCCGGCATGGGCCATTGCGCAGGTGGTCCTGGCCCCGATAATTTCGATGCGCTCTCTGCTTTGGAAAACTGGGTAGAATACGGAATAGCACCTGATTCCATTCGGGCATCAAAAATTCAAGATGGAGAAATCATCCGGAGTCGGCCACTTTGTGTTTACCCAGAAGTGGCTACTTATTCTGGTGTTGGAAGCACCGATGAGGCAGAAAATTTTTACTGCGACGCTCCTATGAACTAGTAATTACTTCTTATCGTATTAAAAGCACGTCTTCCAAAATTTTTCTAAGAAGCTTTGCAAGCTAATATGCCGCCTCCAAGAGCAGTGAATACTTATTTGCTTAGATAAAGTTAATTTTTCCCTAGCACGCTAAAGAGTTTTGCTAATCCCTGTTGTGTCATATCGCCATTGGCGGCAAGGAGCTCATTTCGATTATTTGCTTCGCTTGCTGCAACCCTTTAATTTCTCTAGCTTGCGCCAAAACTGGGATTCCATTACCTTTGGTGGTCCCCGAGGAAGCTGAAATAGGAATAAAGGATGTCTTGGCAGGATGAGATTGATGAGTTAAAACGCCGCGAAAGTTTAGCCCAGAATATGGGTGGTGAGGAGCGCATCCAGCGCCAACACGAAAATGGACGACTGACTGTGCGCGAACGAATCGAAAAACTCGTCGACAAAGATAGCTTTCATGAAATTGGCGCGCTTGCTGGAAAAGCTCAATATGATGCAGAAGGCAATCTACAAAATTTCACTCCTTCAAACTTTGTTTTAGGCACAGCAGACATTAATGGNCGNCGNGTAGTTCTTGGNGGTGATGANTTTACCGTNCGNGGTGGTGCNGCCGACGCCAAGGTGGGAGATAANTCNGGTTATGGCGAACAATACGCGCTAGAAANGCGCTTNCCTTTGNTNCGCCTAGTTGANGGAAGTGGTGGCGGAGGCAGTGTTAAAACATTGGAGATGGTTGGCCACTCCTATGTGCCTGCTTTAAAAGGTTTCGAAAA
>PBNR01000025.1 GCA_002723195.1 Gammaproteobacteria bacterium
TGTCAGGCCTGACCATGACGCCGCGTCCGTGTGTTCCCGATGATGTCTATCGCACGGTTATGGGGCTGTTTCGCCACAAGCACTTAAAAGTGAAGAGCCAAATATCACGAATACTAGGTGTTTCATTTTTTTATCTAAGAAGAAATCCATATATCAGAGCCGCTTATTATAGGTTTTCGAAATGACTGCGCAAAAAGACCCAGCCTCGCAGTTCGCCAGGGGGGTTATTCTCAGAGTGAATTTGGATATAAAACTCGTTATTTGCTATTGCTTCAATTTGTTCGTCTGAGAGTGTTATAACCCCATTAACAGAGCCGCTCGTCGATTGTGTAACTTCTAGTGTATGAACTACCGGTCCAGGTTGAGCAGGTGGACCATTATGTATGTGGGCTCCGGTTGCAAATGAACTCATGCCGGTAAAATTACCATCGACTGTTAAAGAGTTACCGTTTAAAGTGAGAATAACCTCGCCCTCGCCTAGGATTGAGGACACTGTTTGAGGTGTCGTTGGCATGGGAGACAATCGTGCCCTATAGACTTCCTGTGCTTGCGTGCTAGCAGAAAAAAGCAAGATACCTGTGGCTAAGATATAAGGTATTTTGTGGCCGAGTTTCATAATTACCCCTTGACTCTAGTTGTTGGAGAATCTTTTATGAAACCTACCAGCAAACCGCGCGAAATTGCAATCACGAGGCAAAAACTGTGACGTTTTTCAGTCAGTTAGTAATCAAAAACGAAGTTTGCTTACCTACATTCAAAATTTTGGGTTTTCCAATTGTCCGGATCGTCGGCACCATTCGTTGGTCCGATGTATTGTGCCTGCTGCGGGAACGCACACACGGGCCTTTGGTTGACCACCCGACCGTCGGTAAGGTGCTCGGCTATAACAAAATCGGGGGCGATTCCATTTTCAACCCAGTCGACCATTGGTGCTAATTTATCCCAGTTATTTGGGCCTGGTCCGCCGCGACAGTGCCCCATGCCAGGCGCTAAGAACAATCGAGTTGAGTCACTAGCTTGGCTTAAGCTGCCATCGAAAGTGACATCCACCATTTCATTAAAATAATCGAGGGTATCTTCCGCGACGATAAGGGTGTCAACCCAACCATGATAGATCATGAGTTTGCCTCCTCTTTCCCTGAGGAACTGGGTTAGATCCGGATCGTTTGCATCTGTAATGGATTTCATTAAGTCGCCTTTCCCTGAGTAAAAATCGTTAATGTCGTAATCTTTCCAATGAAATTCTGGAAATACCTCATCGGTTCGCGCTTTATAGTTATATTCACGAACATCTGGAATAGCTACTCCGGGATCTTCTTCATAAAACAAGTAGTTCATATGATCACCGGCTACACCTACTAGCTTTGATGGCCCCATATTGTTGCCTTCATGCGGGATATAGTAGCCAATCCAACGTGGTTCAGAGCCTAATGCTTTGCCCGGATAAACCTTACGGCCCGCGTCATCGACTGGTCCGTTATAAAAATCGATTATGGTTTGCAACTGAGCATTGGTGAAACATTGATCGCTGTTGTTATAAGGGCATTGGAGGTCAGAAAGCTCTATTGTGGGATCAAAGTCACAACTAAGAGGATTATCAATAACTCTATCAGTAATCCCATCGATCGCATCACATTTTTTTAGCACTCGCTCGTGTAAAACGTCTACAAGAGTAAGGCTTTCGAAACTACCATTGTTATCGCTATCTACAGCAAGGTTTCCTGCTAGATTGTCTCGATAAATGCGCTGCAGGTTCCAAATACCAGAGGCGTTTAATGCCTGATATGCAAACGCAGGAGCTCCTGCTACGATGCCATCGAAATCATTAGGGTAGCGCTGGGCTTCCATTAACCCCTGACGCCCTCCCTGCGAGCACCCCTCGAAATAGGAGAAGTTGGGAGCTTTTTCATAATAGGCGTTCACGAGAAGTTTTCCTGCCATGACGGTTAAGTGAACGGCGCGATATCCAAAGTCGATTTCTGCGCGGCGATTGTGAAATGCAAATGAGGCGCCAGGTTCGACACCATTATCGTGCCCGGTATTGCTATTGGTTACGGCATAGCCTTCAGCCACTCGATGATCTGCATAATCCAGATCCCCGTCTTTGCCGCCATCGCCCCATTGCAAAAATCTGCCATTCCAATTTTGAGGTAATGGCAATTGAGCATGAAAATGGATCGCAGGGGAAATTATTCCTCTCACGTAGCAATAGGGCTGACCGCCTTGCGCGTTGTCTCTAATCTGCGCAGAGTTGATGGTAAGATTGGGCAAGAATTCTAAATTTTCACACGATAGTATTTCAGCAGATGTGGGGTTCTGTGCAGTACCAGGTGTTGTGTAAATTAACAAAATTGCAAGGAATAGGGTTTTGTGAATGTTAGTCATCTCGGTACCTGAATTCTTAAGTGTTTAGCTTCATTATGTTGGAGAGTACAGGCAGTGTGTAGCCGATTCAATTTAATCGATAGCCCGGAAGTACGCCGACTTTGCGGAAATTTAGGGATTGGTATGTCCGTGCGCCATCTAAGTCAAGATATTGCGCCGGGGGGGAGAATCGGTATCGCGCATATTTCAGGCGGTGTACGCAAAGTATCAGAAGCAATTTGGTGGTTGTTTCTTGATCACGAAACTCTTAAGCCTAATTATAAGTATGCTAGTTTTAACTCCCGGTCTGACAAATTATTTACAAGGCGATCTATTGCATACACACCATTTCGAGAATCACGTTGCATAATTCCAGCAAGTGCATTTGTTGAAGGGTTGGGGGATAAGAAAACCTATCACAAGATAGAGTTAGAAGACTCTGCTATTGCTTTTGGTGGTTTATATAAGGAATATATTAATTCTTAGACCGGTGAGGCCGTTCATGCAGCATCCGTAATTACATTGCCACCGCTATCACCACAATGGGATAACATTCATCCCAAATCCATGCCATTGATGCTTGATGTTGAAGATGTTGCGCTAATGGAAAAATGGCTCGACCCGTCTTTTCGGGAAGTAGAAAATTTTAAAGATATACTAAAGCCCAAAATCATAATGCCAATCAAAGTAACCAAAATCGGTAGGCCCAGCAATTGGGACCCAATAGATGACAGTTTTGTTATTAGGGTCGATGCTTAAGATTGTGCCTAAAACTGTAAAACAAAAGATATTGATAATCTGGATTGCAGTCCCAGTTTTCGCGTAGCATTAAATAAATTCTCAAGAACTTGGTTTGTATCGGCCCATTGGGGTTCAACGACAATTTAGGAAGTTGAAGTGGAAGAGATAGCTAGTAACAAGAGTTTCGGTGGAGCGCAAGTCCGCTGTAAACATTTTTCAAAAACTGTCTCATGCGAGATGACCTTTTCGATATTTTTGCCAGAGAGGGCGTGCACAGAAGGCGATATTAAGCTCCCTTTAGTCTACTGGCTGTCGGGTTTAACTTGCACAGACGAAAATTTTGTTCAAAAGGCAGGTTCCCAGAAATTGGCTTCTCAACTTGGCGTTATTATCGTTGCGCCAGATACGAGCCCTCGGGGCGAAACCGTTCCGGACGATGAAAATGGTGCTTATGATTTGGGTTTGGGTGCCGGCTTTTATTTAAACGCAACTCAAGCCCCTTGGTCCAAAAACTATCGGATGTATGACTATATAGTCGAAGAGCTTCCGGAATTGATAAAGAATAATTTTCCAATCGACGAAAATCGGCAAGGACTAATGGGGCACTCTATGGGAGGCCATGGGGCAATAACCATAGCTCTGAAAAATCCAGATAAGTTTAAAAGTGTGTCGGCCTTCGCTCCGATTGTGTCACCAATGAATTGTCCGTGGGGAATTAAGGCTTTTAAAAACTATCTTGGTGAAGACCAAAGCGAATGGCTCGGCTACGATTCGGTAGAGCTAATGAAACGGTCTACTAAATCTATTCCAATGCTGATCGACCAAGGTTCTGAAGATGTGTTCTTAGACGAGCAACTGAAACCTTCGCTTTTGGTTGAAACGGCCGAAAGAACCGGTTTTCCTTTAACATTCAATCGACGGGAAGGATATGATCATAGTTATTTCTTTATCTCTAGCTTTATTGAAAATCACCTGCACTTTCATGCTGAAATTTTGACCTCAGAGTCCTAGACTGCAATCCAGATTAGAATGCCACAGGCAATAGTTACCACTTGTCCTGTTTTATCAGTTAGTGCAAATAAGACTGGATCTTCTTCCAGTTTTTGAGCGTGTGCAAACTGCCAGATTCTGCAAAGAAGAAAGACCAATAGTGGGCAGATTAGCCATAGTACAATTGGGGTACTGTATAAGTTTGTAGTTTCCGGTGCGGTAATATATAGGATAAAAACAAAGATAGCGGCGGCGCTGCAGGCAATTCCAGTCCATGATAAAAGGGATAGATGATTATCACGATAAGCTCTTCCTTCGACATTATTCTTACCTTGCGAAATAACATTCAATAATTCTGTCACTCGCTTTACTAATGCTAGTCCTAAAAATAAGAAGAAGGAAAATGCTAATAGCCAAACCGTAGTTTCTACCGCTATAGCTGCTCCGCCGGCAACGATTCTCAGAGTGTACAGAGTAGCCAAAGTTAATACATCGATTAGGAAGAGCCGCTTTAGTAGATAGCTATATAGACACGCAAGGAGCCAATAAAGTAGCAGGATCAAAACGAAAGATTTAGGCAGGCTTAATGCAATTAATAGTGCTAAAAGAAAGAGAGTAGGCCCTGTAAAAAAGCCCGCCAATAACGATAATTCTCCGGAGGCAAAAGCTCGGTCGCGTTTTGTTTGATGCTTCCTATCGGCATTCAAGTCGAATAAATCATTGAGGAAGTAGATGCTGGACGCGCAGAAACAAAAGCCTATATAGGCAACTCCGGAGTTAAGTAGTAAATTGGCTTGATCAACTTGATGTGAAAGAACTAATGGAACGAATACTAGAAAATTCTTCATCCATTGATGGGGACGCATGGCTTGAAATAACTTCTTAGCAAAGGGTTGAGCTGCATCGAAAATTCTTGTATTTTTTGCATTGACTCGGCTAGTGAGTTGTTCACTACAGTTAACAAGCAATGCTTCAGATGCTTCTTTCCAAATAGGTAGGTCGGCATGCGAATTTCCTGCATAGGAAAACTCTTCGCCACCTGTAAGCAGTATTATTCTATCCAATTTATTTTGTGCTTTTAGGTTGTGTGTTGAGCTACTGCCAATTGCTACATTAAAAAGTTTGAAATGGCTATTAACATGATCAACAACTTTTTGATTTGCGGCAGAAATCAATATTAGTTTTCGACCTCTTTTTTTTTCTTCTTTTAAAAATAGTAATAGCTCTTCATTAACTGGTAGATTAGCAATAGAAACCTCGACTCTTTTTGCTAGCTCCGCCTTCAAGTACGCGCTGCTTCTTAGCAACCAAAAGAAAACAGCAATAATAAGGAATGGGTTCTGCTTTAATAGAATCAAAACTGACTCAAACATTAAGTCCGATTTAATTAAAGTGCCGTCGAGATCGACATATAAAGGTAAATTAGAGACTGATTTTTTCAACTATTTAAATCTTTAGACGCTTGAAAATGAATTCTGGAATAAGGCACACAATAACCATTATTAGCCGCCAATAGCCTGGGACATAAGCGGTGTGTTTCTTTTTTTCGATACTATCAATTATTTTGTCAGCGACTAACTCTGGAGTCGACCAGAGAGGGCCCTTTTGAAATTCCGCGGTCATTGGGGAATCGACCAGCCCTGGCTTGATATCAACTACATGAATATTGTAAGGCAGAAGCTTTCCTCTTAATCCCTGTAAATAAGTTGAAACCAACGACTTAGCGGCACCGTAAATAAAGTTTGGTTGCCTACCTCGGTCTCCTGCTACCGATGTAATAACTGCTAGAGTTCCACTATTTTGGTTCTTAAAAATCTTTACAATTTCAGTACAAAGAGAGATTGTGCTTAAGCCGTTAACCGTAATTTCTTGTTCTGCCATGTTGTAATCCCTTTCACAATTCTCCTGGTTTGGCAAGGAACCATGGCATATCAATGCGACATCAACATTTACTAAAAACTCTCCAGCATTTCGCATAGCGGCAGAGTGGGTTTTTGTATGTGCTAGATCGATAGCACTATAGCTTGTCGAAGAAGCACCTCTAATTTTAAGATCATTTGCGAGTTCCTTCAGCTGATTCTGATTTCTTGCTAGCAAATAAAAATGTGCAGATTTTTCGGCATAGGAGCGTGCGAAGGCTTTAGCTATCGCAGATGTTGCACCTATCAGAAGTATTTTCATTGTTATTTTAAGTTAGTCCAATACGATCGGATTGAATAGAGGCAAATTTGCCGTTGGGGTCGAGTCTGTTCTTTATTTCGATAAATTTTTCCCAATTGCTATAACTTTTTTTGAACATGTCCTCGCTCATTCTTGCATCCTTCGCCAAGTAAAGCCGCCCGCAATGCGCTAAAACAATATCATCTAGTTTCTTCATTAAAGGGGAAATGCCGGGTTCGTTTTTAAAATCCAGTGTAAGAGTGTATCCAGCTTCGGGAAAGGACAGCAAATTTTCATTGCTTTTACTGAACTTTTTTAGGACTGAAATAAAAGATCCTTTCCCAGAGTTTGCCACGACGTTAAGTATTTCTTTCATTCCTCGCTTGGCACTATCAGAGGGAATGACTAATTGATATTGAAAAAAACCTTTTTGACCAAAAACTCGGTTCCAATTCTTTATATTGTCTAGTGGGAAAAAATAGGAATCATAGTTAACAATATTAGTACCTGCAGTTCTCTTTCTTAAATGGTAAAAGGAATTGTTGAATAGTCGCGTTGTGTGCTTATTAACGAGAAATGCTGGAATGTTAAATGGAATTGAAAGCCTGCGGCGAGATTTATACTTTTGGAGTCCGGTTGCATTGTGTTCAGCGAGATGGAGTATAGATCTTCCTAATGCATTCTTTTTTGCCAAACAGTCGATCCAGGCAACCGAATATTTGCTTGACTCATTATCTTCAATTAGGTCAAAACAATCTTCTAGGTTGGCCGCTACGATAGATTCTCTTTTAATGCAAACGCTTGGTACTTTTTCGAGCTTGAGAGTAGCATCTAAGATAACGCCAGTTAGTCCCATGCCTCCGCAAGTAGCAATGAAAGCATCTATGGCAGTCTTGGGGCTACACTCTATAATTTCACCGGATGCCAATAGTAGAGAGAATCGAACAAGATGGTCACAAAAACTGCCATCTGTGTGGTGATTCTTACCGTGAATATCAGCAGCTATGGCACCACCGACAGAAACGAAGCCAGTGCCCGGAAGAACCGGTAAAAAATAGCCCGTTGGTATTATAGTTCGGAGTAACATATCGATAGAAACTCCGGCCCCGCAACGAATCGTCTCGCTTGTCTCATCAAATTCCAGGAAGTTATCGAGGAATCGGCTGCTAATGATATTCTTTGATAGAGCACTGTCCCCATAGCTTCTGCCCCCGCCTCGGGCTATCAATGAACCCTTAATTCTCTCGCTTTTAAAAATTTCAGGGAAAAGCTCAGCGGAAGGCGGCTCTATCAATTCTGCGTCTGCTCGAGGGAAGCGACCCCAGCCATGAAGCTGCATTTCAAAGTCCTATTAGCTAAAAACATAGCGTTTATCTAGTTGATACTTTACTACATAACCGATACTGAGTCCGACGATTGCACCTAGGTAGCGAGCTATTTTAGAACCATAGACAAGCTCACACCCAATTTCAGTAATCCAGAACAGCAGAGTCGTGCCTATGCCGGTTAGGCCATAGGCTACAAAGGTTTTTGTATCATCTAAAGAAGATTGAGGCCTAAAAAAGAATATATATTGTTTATCTAGGTGGTACTTGATCATTAACCCCACTAGGGTACCTAAAAAAATGCCAACATAAATACTTAAGAATCCAGTATATGTGCGGATAGAGAGTTCTTGTGTGGTTAAATTTGCGATTGTCGCGATTGTCGCAAAAATGCAGTATCTGTATGCGATATTCTTTGCCGCCATTACGTTTTGTCTTTTCGGTAATACTCAGGTAAACGTGATTTTAACCAATACTGGCTATAATGTACTGAGCTAAAACTAGGAATAAAGTCAATGAGGGTTGGAGATATTGAAGTCGCATGACATTAAAGAATTCGCGATACAAGTAGCACAGGGTGCAGGCGATCTCATTCGAAAGTATCGCAGCGAAGCAGATTTGATTCATGAATTTAAGCAAGGAACGGAACTTGTTACTAACGCAGATTTAGCTGTTGATAAATACATTTGTGAATTAATTGGCCAGCGTTTTCCCGATCACTTGATTGTCTCGGAAGAATCTTCGCCTGATTCGGCTCAGTTACAAGATCGTCAGAAAGCCTTATGGATAATTGATCCTATTGACGGGACCGTAAATTTTGCGCACGGACATGACCAATCAGCGGTTTCAATTGCGTTTGTAAATCAGGGAGATGTTACAGTGGGAGTTGTGTTCAACCCATTTACGAATGAATTATTCACCGCGCATAAAGGAGGCGGCGCTTTCCTGAATGGAATTCCAATCCAAGTAGCAGTGCAAAGCCAACTAAATCGGGCAATTATTGCAACTGGGTTTCCTTACGAAAAATCCAATCTGGAACCAATGATAAAAAGAGTGAGGGCGGTATTAACCCATTGCGCCGATATTCGTAGGCTGGGTTCGGCAGCATTAGATATTTGCTGGGTCGCGGCGGGGAGACTCGATGGATATTATGAGAGTCTAAGTCTTTGGGATTTTGCTGCCGCAAGATTAATTGCAATAGAAGCGGGTGCTAAATGTGGGCATTTCAGTGAAGTGCCTGAAGGAGTTGATCCTCAGTTTTATGACCAGGATCTATTAATTACTAATGAAATTCTATATCCCCAGCTATTAACAGTATTACAGATGGCTCAGTCAGACGAAATATCTTAGAAAGCGTTCCGTTAAAATAAACATAATAGGCGTGAGTTGTTGGTTTTAGGATTGACGCAAAGTATTGTAATCCGTATGGTTGGCTCTATTCGTGAAGGAAATTTCTGTTTTTGGGGCAGGAAATTTAGATATTTAGCTAGGATTCTTATATTTTTGAGTCTTCGGCGGAATTGGTAAAGAATTTAACTAGATGAGGAGAAGAACATTGGAAAAGGTGGGCTTTCTGAAAAATTCACTTTTGGTTATGGCCTTGGTTCCGGCTATTGCTGTGGCTGCTGATCGCGATGGAGATTTTTCACTTTTAGATCAGAATGGCTATCACCACGGAATGAGCTGGTATGACGACCATGAAGCGGTAGTTTTTTTGGTCCAGGCTAATGATAGTGAGGCCTCTGAGGCTGCAGTTCCCAAGTTCGACGCCTTGAAAGAAAAATTTGATGAGGCTGGAGTCGAATTTTTGATGATAAATCCAATGGGTCGATACAACAGGCAAGCGGTGCAGGCGAAAGTTGCTGAATACGATGTGAACATTCCTGTTCTGATGGACGATGCGAGAATTATTTCCGAAGCGCTCGGAATAGAACATACAGGTGAAATTCTAGTTTATGATCCAAAAAGATTCACTGTCGAGTTTAGGGGGCCAGTGGACGCGGCGGAAACGGCGATTAACCAATTACTTGCGGATAAAACAGTTTCGCCAGTGTTGGTCGAAACTAGCGGCGCCCCGGTAGTCTTTGAGCCCAAAGCAACACCTTCTTATGTAGGCGACATCGCCCCAATCCTCGCTGAACAATGCGCAACCTGCCATCGCGAAGGCGGCGTCGCGCCTTTCGCAATGGATAGTCATACCATGGTGAAAGGTTGGTCCCCAATGATTCGTGAAGTTTTGATGACACGACGTATGCCTCCTGGTCAGATTGATGGGCATATAGGTGAATTTATAAATGATCGTTTAGTAGATAATGAGGATATTCGAAAAATTATTGCCTGGGTTGAAGCAGGCGCACCTAAGGACGGCGGCGATCATGACCCACTTGCTGAATTGATATGGCCAGAGTCAAAGTGGGCTTTCGGTGAACCGGATATGATTTTAGATATACCACCAACGACAGTTCCAGCAACGGGAAACGGTGTATTTGTGAATGTAGAAGTAAAATTTGACATGCCGGAAGATCGCTGGGTCCGCGGCAGTCAGATTATCGCTGGTGATAGGACTGTACTTCATCATACAGTTAACAGGTTAGATTTTCCTGGTGAAGAAAATCGCCGGGGATTTCTAGGCACTGGAAACCGAGATAAGGCAGACATCACCGCCTATATACCTGGCGATACTCCCGATCTAGCCCCGCCTAATACCGGCGGATTACTTAAAGCCGGGTCGACTCTTCATTTGAATATGCACTACACACCAAATGGACGTGAAACCACAGACCACAGCCAGCTTGGCGTCTGGTTTTATCCAAAAGGCGAAGTGCCTACCGAAAGAATGTCCGGTAGGTGTGCTTGTGTGTTCCCAAACACTTGGACCACAATTCCAGCGAACGATCCAAGTTTCGAGCAAACAGCTAGCATCGTCATCAGGAATGATGCCCACATACACAGCTTCCTGCCGCATATGCACTTTCGTGGAAAGCACATGCGTTTCGTTGCTGATTATCCAGATGGCACTAGCGAAGAGCTAATTAATATCGCCAAGTATAATTACAACTGGCAACTCAGCTATACTTATGAGGAACCAAAATATGTGCCGGGTGGGACTAAGATTACGGCCACAGCGGCGTGGGATAATTCGTCACAAAACCCAGCGAACCCAGATCCAGATCGCAATGTTGATTGGGGGAATGAGAGCTGGGATGAGATGTTTTTTGGCGCAGTGAGGTGGAAAGATATCGATCAAGGCGACGGAGACTAGTCTAAAAAACGTAAGCTTTCTTAATATAAAAAGCCCGATTGTTACATTAACAATCGGGCTTTTTCTTTCCTAAGACTACTTACTGCTTGCCATACTAAACTAAGAGCTTTCACTTCACAGCAACAGCAGAGTGTCGCGAAGTAATTTTATATCGAAGATACTGTTGTCCTATGCTCTAAAGTATCTCAAAGATGTCATAGGCTACCTTGCCCTCTACCTGTTTGGACTTACCAACGAAGACCCTGTGATTTAACCAGTCATATTCCTCGGACGAAGTCGTAAAACTAGGTGTCACTCGCCAATATAACCCTGAATCTCCAGGCACTACCATTCCTTTATAAGTCATATAAATAATGGCGCCATCATCGGTTTCTAATGTAATACGTACATCGAGACTCGAGTGACCTGATACCTGAGTGATCCAATCGGCTCCACCATCGTGTACAGTTCCTCTCATGCGCGGCCCGGAAAAAGTACCCCCCGTAACTGGCGCTATACTGGTGTGTCCTGCGTCCAGTTGCGAATCAACATCTAAAAGTAATTCAAAAGCGAATTGCGATTCCAGGTCGCTGGCAGGTGACTGGGCTGTTGCCATATGAGTTGCTCCTGATAGACCAACCACAACAAAGAAAGAAGTAATCACGCGAATCTTCCTAATATGCTCTACCATTATTTTTCCTCCTTTTAAGTCGAGTAACTATAATCATAAATGGAACTGTCTAATAAGTCACAGCATCGATGCGTTTAAAATTGATATCGAAACGTTTGAGAATGGTTGGTAGATACACTAAGTCCAAAATCAGCGCCAATACCACGATCGGAACCAGTAGCTTTGCTGATTGTTGGAAGTACAAGGTATTAGCAAATATCATAACCGTCGTGCCAAAGGCTAGTACCATAGTTGTGATGGTTAATGCGGGGCCAGCAATCTTGATTGCATGGGCAATAGCATCCGTTTTATCTGCACCAGTTCTTCTATCTTCAAGGTAGTGACTTAAAATATGCACTGTGTCATCGACTACCATGCCAATGCTAATACTAAATAGCATCATTACAAAAGGGTCCAGTTGACCGACAAACAATGCCCACATACCGAACACAATAGTCGCTGGTAACAAGTTTGGTAGCACGCTTAATACACCGAAATAGAGGCTCCTAAAGCCAATCGCTAAACATAAAGTAATAAGTAAAAGACTTATTGAGTATCCTTGCAACAATTCTATGGTAACCAGTTCGTCCATTCTAGCGAACAATAAAATCCCGCTGCCATGAATTAAGCCTGCATTAGTAAACGTCTCATCAAAACGTTTACTAATGCGTTCGTCCAGGTCGATAATTTCTTGATTCGACATTGGAGCTGCGTTTACCGTCAAAGTTAGGTAAGAACTATCCTCATTGAGAAAATTGGAGAGTGGTATATAGTTCCGTTCAACTGTTAGATAGGCATTTAAATAGTTTCTGTTGGTCTCCTTATCTGCAGGTAATAGAAAATAGGCATCTTTATTGTCATTGACAATTCGATTAATGGTTTTTAACACGTTTGTAATGCTGATTACCGACTCTACATCACTTTGCAACTCTAGCCAGTTGGAAAACTCATCTACTTTTGCCAAAAACTCAGGGTCGAGTGCGCCTTCCTCAATATTGCTATTGATACCATAAGTGATAGCCGGACCTCTATTCATATGCTCGCTAACAACATCATAGTAAAGCTTTAATTCAGAGTCGGAAGCGATGTAGTCCATTCGGTTGAAATCGGTTTCATTAAGCGGTAACAAGAGAAACGTAAAAATCGCCAAAGCGCTGCAAACATAGAAGATTTTCTCGTCTCGCCTATTGGTGAATTCGATTAGTTTTTGAAGCTCGGTATGTAAAAAAGGCACCCCTGCTCTTTCGGTGCTTTTGATAACTCTTGAGGCAACGATAAGTAGAGCCGGTAACATTAGGAGAGTTAATACGTAAGAAAAAACAATCCCTAAGGCAACAATGCGTCCAAAATCCTGAACAGCCGGCGAAGAACACATGTTTAAAGACGAAAAACCAATAGCTGTTGTTAAGGCAGCTAGTGTTATTGGTTGAAAATTGTATGACACGCTGTCTTGCATGGAATTAATTTTACTCTGTCCTTGATGTATTGCTTGCTTGTAAATCGAAATAATGTGCACGCTGGTAGCGACCGAAATTACTACTACAACCAGGGGTGCCATGATTGAAATATTGTTAAAAGAAAAGTTTAGAAATCCAAGAGTGCCTACTGTGCTTAAAATCGTGAAACCAACATGGATGAGAATGCATATACCTAATGTTAATGATTTAAAGCAATAGCAGATCACTAGTACGCACAGTAATATCACTATTGGGAGTAAGCTAGTTAGGTCATCTACCATTGCTTCTTGACTGTCTTTTTCTAGAAGCAAATCTGCGTTTGCAAATAAGTTTACAGCAGGGTTTTTGATTCTTAACTGATTTTGAACTTCTATTATGGCCTCTGCAATTTCCAGCCGCTCTGCATTGCTGGTACCAGTAGTATTTAATGTTATAACAGCGAAAGTAAGCGCTCCGTTTTGTGAAAGTAAATTACTGGTTAGTAGTTGATCGCCTCTTGCGGTTTCACTAATCTTTGCTAGCTCAGTATCTGAATAGTCGGTCAAGTCTTTGCTGAAGAGGCGCCGCTGAGTATCCGGCGCGGTATATTCGAGTATGCTCGTAAAGCCTTGGGCGCGCGGTATTTCGAAAAATAGCTCCTCAAGTTCTTGAATAGTTCTTAAAATTTCGTGGGTGAAAATCGTCGATCCATCGTTAGCAGTGAACGCGAACCTGATCTCGGAATTCGAAGGAAACTGATCGTTAAGTAATTCCAATTCTTCTAGGTATGGATCACTTTCTGTTAGCAAAGCGCTTAATGAGGTATCAAAAGAGATGCGAAGAATTCCGAAGCTGAGGAAAGCTGTAAGCGCAGCAGAGAACCACAGTAACAAATAACGATTAGCTACAGTAAATGCTGCAACGTGTTGAGAAATTATAGGCTTGCTTGAATCCATGCTTAATTTGTTAATGGTCCCGTTTTTTACAATGCTCAATCCAGCTTTGCACGCCGCGGCTTAAAAATTTTTGTTTGTGAAGGATAAAGTAAAATTTTCTTCTCCAGTCTCTTTGTGGTGCNCACAATGGCACCAAGGTGCCTNGTACGAANGCATCTCTGAGAGTAAGNTCTGATAAACAGCCGATACCCAGNCCCGCTTCCACCGCCCGTTTTATACCTTCCGTATGTTGCAACTCTAACCTTAGATTGGTCTCTGACAGCAAACCACTCATAGCACGATCAAACGCCTGGCGAGTGCCCGATCCCTTTTCTCTAACAATCCAGTCGGCCTCTACAAGGTCTTGATCTTTTAACTTGTTGGCTTTTGCTAAGGGATGATGAGGAGAACAAAAGACAATCAATCTGTCCTCGCGCCAGAGGTCAACATCGAGGTCTGGTTCCTGCAATTCTCCTTCAATCAGACCGATATCCAATTCAAAATTTAGCACCTTGTAAGCAATGGATTCGGTGTTCTCAACAGTTAATTCTACCTTGGCCAAAGGATGTTCTTGCATAAAGCTGGCTATGATACCGATTGCTAGATAATTGCCAATAGTCAGCGTAGCGCCGACTTTAATTCCTCCCATATCAGAATGATTCATTAATGCGCTTTCAATCTGCGTCGCCTGTGAAATTAGTGCTGCGGCCTGAGGCCTAAGCAGAGCGCCTTGTTCATTAAGCTGCAGACGTTTGCCAACCCTATCAAACAAGGAGATATTGAATCGATGCTCCAATTCCTTTAATGCAGTGCTGGCAGCTGATTGGGATATAGAGAGTTCCTCGGCTGCACGGCTGACATTCTGGTGGCTGGCAACGGCGAGAAATATACGCAGCTGCTTCAATGTGAAATGCATCTGTTTATTATATCTAACTAATAGATAATATATATATATTTTATCTATTTTACAGATATCTAAATTNTCTCTAAGCTAGACATTTTCTGCGAAGAGCAAACATGTGACCGGTCTATCTACCCAATCCGTAACTAGTGTCCATCATTGGAATAAATCTCTGTTTAGTTTTAAGACCACCAGGAATAAATCGTTGCGTTTCGAAAATGGCCATTTCGTAATGCTTGGAATGGAAGTAGGGGACAAGCCTATTATGCGTGCATACAGTATAGCTAGTCCGAATTATGACGAGGAATTAGAATTCTTAAGCATTAAAGTTCAAAATGGTGCACTGACTTCTAAGTTACAACATATAAAGGTAGGTGACGAACTTTTAGTTAGCAGTAAGCCAACCGGTACCTTGGTATCAGATCATTTGCTAGATGGTCGTAATCTTTATCTCTTTAGCACCGGTACTGGACTAGCACCATTTATCAGCATTATCCAAGACCCTTCAGTTTATGATCGCTTTGACAAAATCATTCTTACCCATGGTGTTCGTTACGTCAGTGAACTTACATATCAAGACCTAATTCTAAAAGATCTTAAAAACAACGAACTCTTTGGCCAAAGTGTCAAAGACAAACTTATTTATTATCCAACCGTAACGCGAGAAAACTTCCACTATCAAGGTCGATTAACTGATTTGATGAGATCAGGCAAAATTTTTACCGATATTAAACAACCTTTGCCTAATTCAGAATATGATCGCTTTATGATTTGCGGTAGTCCCAGTATGCTAAAAGAAACATGTTGTATTCTTGAGCAGATGGGCTTTAAAGAATCCAGACAAGGTATAAAAGCACACTATGTGATTGAGCGAGCCTTCGTCGAATAGCACTCTGATTGAGCTTTCCCTTCTTTATAAGTTGATCTTAAAACTGTCTTCGTGGAACATAGGATTGAAACGCACAAGTCGTCAACCTAGAGATTTAGCTAGTGATTAGATTAAAGAGAAGAAAGATTCTTCAATTGGGCGGTACGCTCCTTGCCGGCTCTTTTTCTTCGCCCATATTTGCCGCGATTTCGCAAAAGTATGGTGGACTCCCTATTGGAATCCATGGCGCCTCTTTTCGTGAGTTCGATTTTCCAGAGACACTAAGCATTATTGTTGAGGAACTCGGTCTCAATGAAATTGAACTTACATCTTCTCAAATTAGATTACATGGTGATCCAGAAGATGAACTCGCCACTCTCAGTGAAGTACGAAGATTACATGCCCAACTAAAAACCGCTGGTGTTAAAGCAAGTGCTTATGGGTTTGTTCCAATGTCAATTGAACCTGAAAAAAACAAAAGACTATTTCAAATGGCCCAAGAATTGGAACTGAAAAATCTTACAGTTATTCCCGAATACGATGCACTGGATCATCTAGAAGAGCTCGCAGAGCTCTATGACATTCGTCTCGCGATACATAACAACGCACCAGGGCGTTTGTATGACTCAATGGAGCAAGTTTATGAGGCGATCGAGGGCAGGGGCAATTATGTAGGAGCATGTGTTGATATTGGTAATGTTTTGCGTAGTTACGAAGATCCCGCTGCAGCGATTCGTTATCTTGGGCAAAAAGTATTTGGTATTCATTTAAAGGATGTATCAAGCCGTAGTAATGACAGCGAAGTCATCGGATTGGGAGAAGGCGTGTTGGATACGGAAGAGTTTTTTGTCGCATTGCGAGAAACGCAAATGCCGGAAGATATAGCATGTTCGCTGGAATACTTAGCTCAGCCTAGTGACCCTGTTCCTAGTTTACTGCTTTCTCTTGCATTGGCGGAAGACCTGCTAAATTAAATTCGCTCGGATTAGAACCTCTTCTAGTCTTTTCTCTAATTCAGGAGTCGCTGGTGACATTGGTAAGCGATGCTCGTTATTCGGTAGTATGCCCATCCGTTTCATCATGTATTTTATTGGGATGGGGTTCGTATCATAGAACACGGACTGATTTAGTTCGAACAATTCATGATGAAGCTTTTTGCCTTTTTGCAGATCGTTATCCCAAACTGCCTGACACATTTCGGCGAGTATTGATGGCCTTAGATTACCCACTGCGTTCATTAACCCAACAGCTCCTATGGCTAATTCTGGAAAACTTAGTTCTTCTAAACCAACGAAAACTTTAAAGTCATGGAACTCCGCTAAACATTCTGAAACAAAGCCGAGGTCATTGACTGCGTGCTTCATACCAACAAAAGTGGGCGACGTTTCTTTGAGTTCTCTAATAGTGTCAATGGTGATAGTAACGGCGGCGCGGCCGGGTATATGATAGATCATCCAGGGGATATCGATGTCCTGAGTAGCTTCCAGGTAGTACTCGATGATTCCCCGTTGGGGAGGTCGAATGTAATAGGGTGTTACGATAAGCAGCGCATCGACACCAGCCTTAGCAGCGTATTTTGTAAGGACCCTAGTTTCCTCTAAGGATTGAGAGCCAGTAGCTGCAACTATAGGAATAGAATTATTTGTAGTAGCGATGGCGACGTCTACTAATTGATTTCTTTCAGTAACTGCAAGAGTTGAGGGTTCAGCCGAAGTGCCATTGACTAAGACGCCATGGGATCCTTCAATTATATGAAATTCAATCAATTTACTATAAGTGTCTAGATCGACCTTACCATTTTTAAAAGGAGTTACAACCGGCGGGATAGACCCCTTAATTATTTCGCTCTTCAAAGATGAATTCATTCAGAAAACTCCAAACTGGAGTTCAATGCAACAAGATGCCTAAGTAAATCATTCAATTCTTCTTTGCCTACCTTATTCTCGATTGAACGATATACTTTTTCTGATTCTGGTACTACTTGCTCATATTTTTTGCGACCTCTGGTTGTAAGGTTGATTAGCACTTTCCGTTGATCATTATAATCCGGCGTACGCTTCACTAAGCCATCTTCCTCAAGATTTTTGAGTATTCGGGTTAGGCTGGGTGGCAAGATCATGCTTTGCTGGGACAATTCATAAGCCTCGGTATTACACTGATTCGCGAGCACCCGGATGACACGCCATTGTTGATCTGTGAGACCAAACGATCGAAGCATTGGTCTAAAAAGCGCCATTGCGGATTCCCTTGCCTGAAGCAGTTGCATAGGTAGGCTATGACTTATTTGTCTTAAATTAGCCATCGCTTTGGGGTGTTCCTATATCTGCTCATCGGTGACCAAATTTTTTAGTATTCCAATACCGGGCACTTCGACTTCTACTATATCGTCCTGACTTAGATATTGGGGTGGATCAAATCTAGCGCCTGCTCCGTTTGGTGTGCCGGTAGCTATAATGTCACCAGGCTTTAGTCGATAAAAACTAGACAAATAAGAAATTAAAAATCTAAAAGGAAAAATTAAATTGTCTGTGACATCATTTTGTCTTTCTTCACTATTTACTCGAGTTACAATCTGTAATTGGCCCATGGGATTTAACTCATCGGCCGTTACCATCCAAGGCCCGAGTGAACCCGATTTCTCGAAATTTTTACCTTGAGTGACGTTGAATTTCGCATGCCTTAAGTAATCACGTACCGAACCTTCATTCATGATCGTCATACCGGCAACGTATTTGTGGGCATCTACTTCAGATATTCGTCGCCCTTCTTTGCCAATAATTAAAACAATCTCTCCTTCATAATCCAGCTGGTTTGATTCTGGGGGATTCATAATATGTTGCTCATGCCCAACCAGGGATTCTCTATTACGCATGAATACACTGGGGTACCTCGGCGGCTCTGTGCCATCTTTGTACTCGGCATTTCGATTGGCATAGTTCACGCCGATACAGATTATTTTTTCCGCATTTGGTATGGTCGGAAGATATTGGATCTCGTCAAGTGGGAGATCGATATCAGATTTAATTACCAACTCGGTTAGCCTACTTAATTGGCCTTTTCTGATGGCGTCACGCAGGTCGCCTATTTCTGGGCAATGCATGCTGAGATTGACGATACCGTTATCTTTAATCCCGCCAAAGCAGTGCCGCCCGCTTTGTGAAAAACTCAGAAACTTCATCTATCTCCCTTGGTATTGCTGTTTATTCGCCGAATGGAGGCATATTGATTTATTTAATATATTAAGTAATAGTAGGCACCATTGCTAGTCTTTTAGGTTGTGCACCCCTATGCCTCATCAGATTTTAGAAGTCTCTCCTAATATCCAGAAGATACTCGATATCGATAGTTTAGTTGAAACTCTCCATTGTCGTGCCGCTAAGCAGCAAGCTCTCGCTTTGGGTGGAATGCGCACGCGTGTTTATACTGCCTCACATGTGAGGATTGCAGATAACTTCCCTGACTATGGATTTATCGCGGTGTATTTGCGTATTGCAGAGGGCCGAAGTGAAAAAGTTAGAAAAGAGATCGGATCTATACTAATGAAGTGCCTCTGCGAATTCGTAGATGAGCGACTTGGAAATGCGCCACTAGCCTTATCTTATGAAATTCAAGAAATTAAAGCAGACATGCGGTGGAACCGGAACCGTCTGCCAGAATTTATGAAAGCAGGAGATGCTCCTTCATGAGTCAAGAAATACTTGAAGCCAATCTGAAAAAGTTAAAAACATCGTTGGAGCAATTTGCCGCTCGACCGATTCAAAACTGCATTAAGGGTAAATGGTTAGCTGCTAGCGATAGTAGCACGTTTTCTAATTACTCGCCGATAGATAATTCAAAAATTGGCGAAGTAGCCGCTGGTACTGTTGAAGACGTCGTCAAGGCCTGCCATGCGGCGGAAGAAGCATTTGATTCTTGGGCGTCAATCTCAGGCAAACAGCGTCGCGAATTGCTCCACCAGGTTGCGGATTCGATTGAAGCTAATGCCGAAAAGATTGCTTTGGTTGAGAGTTGGGATACCGGACAACCCTTGCGATTTATGAGTAAGGCTGCGATACGTGGCGCAGAGAATTTTCGGTTCTTCGCCGATATGGCGCCAAATGCTCGTGATGGACTTTCTTTGCCTGCACAACAACATATGAACTACACCCTCCGGCAGCCGATAGGACCAGTTGGTATAATAACTCCTTGGAATACACCATTCATGCTCTCAACTTGGAAAATTGCGCCGGCTTTAGCGGCTGGGTGTACAGTTGTTCATAAACCGGCAGAATGGTCGCCCTGTACTGCGACCTTGTTAGCTAAGATAATACATGAGGCTGGCTTGCCTGCAGGAGTTGTAAATACAGTTCAGGGAGTAGGAGAAGTAGCGGGCAAGGCTTTGACCGAACATAAAGCTATAAAAGCTATTGCTTTTGTTGGTGAATCTAGTACCGGTAGCGAAATTATGAAACAGGGTGCTCCTACTTTAAAACGCGTGCATTTCGAACTGGGAGGGAAAAACCCCGTTATCGTTTTCGACGATGCAGACTTTTCACGTGCGTTAGATGCAGTAGTTTTTATGATTTACAGTCTGAATGGTGAACGTTGCACTTCATCCAGTCGGTTGCTAATTCAAAAAACCATAGCCAAAGATTTTATTGAACAGGTGAAAAAGCGAGTCTTTGCCTTAAAACTCGGTCATCCTCTCAATCCAACTACGGAAGTTGGCCCATTGATTCACCGGAAACATCAAGAAAAGGTAGCGTCCTACTTTGAGATCGCTTTACGGGAAGGTGCGACAATCGCTGCGGGTGGCAAGAAAGCTGATCTTGAAGGCAAAGGTTGTTTTATCGAACCTACGCTATTTACCAATGCCGACAATTCCATGCGGATAGCTCAGGAAGAGATTTTTGGCCCAGTTTTGACTGTTATTGAATTTGAAGATGAAGAAGAAGCCATAGAAATCGCCAATAGTGTGCGCTATGGCCTTGCTGGCTATGTTTGGACGGGAGATGTTGGGCGCAGTATTCGCATGGGTAGAGATCTCGAGGCTGGAATGATTTGGGTGAATTCTGAAAACAACAGGCATCTTTCTTCACCTTTTGGAGGGATGAAGTCTAGCGGTATTGGTCGTGATGGAGGCGATTACAGCTTCGATTTTTATATGGAGTCAAAAAATGTGTGTATCGCGACAAATGTTCATTCAGTTCCTAAATTGGCCACGAGCTAAAGCGTGAGTCTCTATCAGGTTCAGAAATTTCTCTATAAACTGAATCGCGATGAGCAGATTCAGCGCGAGTTTACCGAGAATAAGGACAGTATTCTTTCACAATATGATTTAACGGAAGAAGAGCACAATGCTTTGTGCTCCGGTGACATTGGATTACTTTATGTTTTGGGTGTTAATGGGCAAATCCTTATGCACTTTGCGGCTTATTTGCAGATTGAATGGTTCGATTATTTACAGTTAATGCGTGATGGTATTTCAAAACACGGCGAGGTCCGCGCTGGTATTTATACAATGTCCGGTGCTGATAAATCTCATACGCAGACACTGGAAAGGGCATTTGGAGACAAGTTGGCATGAGTTTGGTGTATGCGGGAATTCTCAGTCATGCGCCTGGCATAACTGGACGGGCTCATCTTGTAGATAATCCGCTAATTCGTGATCGGTTTTATGCTAGCCTTGATCAGCAGAGAAAGGATATTGAAGCAAGTGGGGCAGATGCGTTAATAGTTATTGCTGCAGAACACTTCGCTAACTTTTTTATGGATAACATGCCAGCTTACTGCATAGGAATCGGCGATAAACATATAGGTCCGATTGAAGACAGTGAGTGGCTAAAGATAGCTAAAACCACTATCCCAGGCTCGCCAGAATTGGCCATTCGCCTGGCGAAATCAGTAATGCATAGTGTTGATCTTGCCTATTCAGAAGAATGGCAGTGTGATCACGGGATTATGGTACCCCTTAACTTCCTAACACCGAACTATGATCTCCCTGTAATCCCATGCAATATAAACTGCCAGGGACCACCGCTCACTCCGATGAATCGAGTTTGGCAATTTGGTGAATCTTTGCGTCTGGCATGTGACGAACAACCAGAAAATATTGCGCTAGTCGGGACAGGGGGGATTTCTCATTGGCCAGCTACGCCGGATTCCGGCAAGATTAATGAAGCTTGGGATAGAAAGTTTTTGGATCAGCTAATGAATCAAGATAAACCCAAACTTTTGTCTTATGATGATGAAGAAGTTTATTCAGAAGCGGGCCAGGGAGGTTTTGAGATAAGAACTCTTATTGCAGCCGCGGCAGCAGCTGGAGGTAAAGGTATTTTGCAGTTTTATTCTGCGGAATTGCCGATTTTTGCAGTGGGTTGCAGTGTTGCCCGTTTTGATATTGCGAAACAGGTATAAAAGGCATGAGCGAAAATTCCAATCCATATCTATACAACTGCTGGTATGCGGCTGCATGGGCCCATGAGATTCCAGAAGGAACTAAGTTAGATAGAGTGTATCTAGATAGGCCAATCGTTATTTACCGTGGTGATAGTGGGAAATACATTGCACTAGACAATCGTTGTTGTCATCGAGGCGCCCCTCTTTCATTGGGTAGAATCGAAGGTGATTGCATCCGATGTATGTATCACGGTATGAAATATGACTCTGATGGATTGGTGATTGAGATACCAGGTCAGGATTTTATTAGCGCTAACCACAAGGTGCAGAGTTATCCAATAGTAGAAAAGGGTAATTTACTATGGATTTGGATGGGTGAAAAAGAACTTGCGGATCCGGATGATATTCATGACTATGCGCCGCTTTCGGATAGCAATTGGAGGGGTTTTGAAAAAGAGGCTTACCTTCACTACGATGCGAATTGGATGTTAATCGTCGATAATCTTGCTGACTTTTCGCACTTGGCCTTTGTTCACACCAATACGCTTGGTGGATCGGAAAACTACGCTTTTGTTACCAATCCTGAAGTAAAAAAGCTTGAGAACGGATTTAATCTTGTACGTTGGAGTAGAAATGATTCTCCAGCGCCATATCATGCGAAATTAAACCCTGATGTGCCGGCAAAGCTTGACCGCTGCAATAGTGTACAAATGTTGGTACCAAGTATCTTCTTTATGTCAACCATAATGGCTCCAGTAGGTTGGAGTCCTGAAAGTGGAAATTACGAAGGAGTGAAACAATATCGTAATTGCCAATACATGACTCCGGAGACCAGATCAACTACACATTTTTTTTGGAATTATTTGCATAACTATCGGACCGATGACCCCAGTATTTCGAAATCATTGCAGGCGAGTTTACTTGAGGGTTTCATGGAAGATAAGGAAATAATCGAGGCGCAGCAGAAAATGCTGGAATACGAAGATGAGTTTAAGCCAAGAGGGGTTCAAGGTGATGAGGCTCTTGTGCATTTTCGAAAGCTCTATAATACGTTTTTAAAAGAAGAACGAGAAAGATTTGATTTTCATACTCGTCAAATTGGCAATCCAATAATATAAGAACAAAGAGGCTATCATGCTAAGACAATGGCTTTATACTGGAATTATTCTCGTCCTATTTTTGGTACTTGTTTTCGGGGTTCCGCTCTTTCCAGAGTTCATGGCCATCGATATTGCTGGACCGATGAATTTCGGGATGCTGATATTTCTGTTGCTTCATATGCTTACACCTACCCTTGCGTTTATATATCTAAAACAAGTACATGGAGAATAGATCTGATGGGGATTTTTCTTTTTTTCATCATTATTGTTGGAACTGTTGCGCTTACTTTTGTTGCGCAAAAACGAACCTCCAGTGCCGCAGATTTTTTTGTAGCTGATGGCAAAATTGGTGGTGTCTCCAATGGGTTTGCAATAGCGGGCGATTTCATGTCCGCAGCAACGTTGTTGGGCATTACTGCTATAATCTTTGGAGCTGGGTATGACGCAGTAATTTATCTCGCTGCACCTCTAGGGGCATTTTCAATAATAATCTATCTAATGACAGACAAACTGAAAGCCTTGGGTAAGTACAGTTTTACTGACATTATATGTAGTCGCTTACAAGAAAAACCGATACGCATTCTTGCTGCGACAACAACATTAAGCTTTTCGCTTATGTATCTCATGGTGCAGGTTGTTGGTGCTGGAGCCCTTATAGAAGTCTTATTTGGTATCTCCTATGTTTGGGCGGTTATGATTGTTACTACCTTAATGGTTATTTACGTGGCTATCGGAGGCATGTTCGCAACGACTTGGGTTCAGATAATAAAAGCAATTCTCTTACTTGCCGGAGTTACAGCGCTATCGGTGCTGACGCTAGCTGCATTTAATTTCAGTTTTGTAGAAATGTACGCTGCGGCAAATAGTAATCATGGCACGGATGGTTTGCTTACGAGAGGCGGCGGTCTGGGTCTTTCCACACTTTCGGCCGTTTCCTTAGGTATTGGGCTATGCTTAGGCTTAGCTGGATCGCCGCATTTATTAATGCGCTTCTTTACGGTAAAAGATAAAGAGGCTGCACGAGTCTCAGCCGGCGTAGCTCTGGGAGCCATTAGCTATGTCAATGTACTTATTTTTTTCGTTATTGGGATAGGATCGGTCGCCTTAGTTAAGGGTAATAGTGAATATCTAGATACAGCTGGCACAGTTATCGGGGGAAGTAACATGGTGTCAGTGCACTTAGCCCATGCGGTAGGAGGTGAGGTCTTTATGGGTATCATTGCTGCCGTAGCCTTTGCTACTATCCTTGCTGTAGTTGCTGGGTTAATGTTGGCTTCCGTGGCAGCACTAACCCATGATCTTTATTCAAATGTTGCTATGAATGGGGATATCGATCAGAACAGGCAAATTCGTTTGTCGAGATATGCCGCTGTGGTATTAGGCATTATGGTGGCAATTTTAGGTATAGCATTTGAGCGCCAAAATATTGCTTACCTCGTTAGCCTAACTCTTGCGATTGGCGCTTCTACGAATTTCCCGCTCTTAATTCTAAGTATGTATTGGCGAGGACTAACCACAAAAGGTGCAGTTGCCGGAGGTGTGGTTGGATTATTTAGTGCAATATTGCTTATGGTATTGGGCCCGGCAGTTTGGGTCGATGTTTTTGGCAACGATCAACCTGTATTTTCGCAAGCCTATCCAGCGCTTTACTCAGTAGGACTGGCCTTCTTTACAATGTGGATTTTTTCCATTNTAGATACTTCTGAGCAAGGAGCAAAAGATAGGGATAAGTTTCAGGTGATGCAGACGAGTTGAGCTTCTAGCTAATCAACAGTGAAAATTTCCAAGTCGTCAGCAAGAATAACTTCACCTTCATACANNGCTTGAATTTCTTCCAAGACGGCAGACTCTTCGGTGCCGTAGTATAATCCATGATACAGGACTAAGGTTTTGGGCTGAGCAATAGTTGCCAGGCGCGCGAGCTCATCGGAGGTGGTGTGCACGCTATTGTGATAGCGCTGGAAGTTTAGCTCATTTCGCTCCAAGCCCTGGCGGCTAATTACNTCATGAAAAAGTAAGTCTACTCCCNGAGCTTTTTCNGCAATTATTTCACTATAAGNNGTNTCGCCACTTATNACCANNGATAAATCGTCAGTAACAANTTTAAAACCGAACGNTGGNTCAATATCGCCATGATTTACNAGNAACGCTTCGATTATTAGATCTTCCTTTTCTAAAAGTATTCCCGGCTCTATGTCTTTATGGTTTACNCGAAANCCATCGGGNTTNGCNACTGGTTGAATCCCATTAATACGAAAGTCTGAATCGGCCGCAATAATTTCATCTAAGCCAGCGGCGATTCGGGCGATACCACTTGGCCCCCACACCTCAATACCTTTTTGTCTGCGCCACCATAGGGTGTGGGCTAATTCAGACAGGTCCATGGTGTGATCAGAATGCAGGTGTGAAAGAAATACGCAGCAAATTAGGGATGGATATAAAGACGGGATGTTGTACTTATAGCGTGCAATCGTCGCCTGTCTAACTGCTCCCGCTCCCACATCGAACAAATAACTTTCCCCTTTATGGATAACAGCGATACTGGGCCCGGCACGAAATGCATCTGGAATCGGTGTGCCNGTTCCAAGCACTACCACCTTAGTTGGAGCTAGAATCTCTTCTTGAGTAGGCTCACTCCGTGTTTCCACGCGAGCGCTCGGTAATGTGACCATATTGTCAGATTTATTGATTATCTGTAGTTGGCAGTTAAGTAGCAGTGTTGCTGGCAGTATGAGGAGAAAAACTCGCGAGGATTGAAAGTTGAGCATGTACTTAGATTAACTGTTAAGTTGCAGTAACGAACAGCTTATGAAAAACAAATAACGGAGGAGGTTGTGGGACACTCTCGGTTTTCCCAAATTCTAATTCGTCATCAGAAAATAGCGACCAAACAACCTTTGGAGTCGGGTACTTCATCTATATTAACGGTCCCGCCAGCTAAGATAGTATCCAGAGCATCCTTTAAATACCATTCACTTGCGTTGTTGCGTTGAGTTTCATAACCAAGCTGATCATTAATAGGTCCACGGAATAAGACTTTATGGGTTTCAGTATCTATGACGAAAGCTTCGGCGGTTCTTTCTACACCTAGAGCTTTTGCCAATTGCTGACCTTCATCTTTCATAATTGGAAAATCTATTCCAAATTCATCCGCTTCTTTCGCGATACGAGGAATGTTGTCCTGAATATTAGAGTTGAACATTGAGAAAGCGATGTTTTTATCATGATATTCATCGCGAACTTCCCGATAGTTAGGAAGAGCGATGCGAGCGATAGGGCATCCAACTCCTTGTACATAGAATACAGCAAGATCATAATNACNNTATGAGTCCATNGTATGAATCTCNCCNAGNTGGTCGGTAAGTTCAAAGTCTGGCATTGACCGTAACCAATCATCATCAGCGAAGACTATATAACTTAAAGCAGTTAGGGTGCAGGCAAAAAAGAATCTGCTTAGTAATTTCATATCACGGCTCCTTCAACATCTAATTCACAGGCNACACAAAAATGATTAGCTCTGCAGGGAACGGGGCTAGTTTACCGGAAATCAGTATAACTACTCAAAGTTTGCTTACCTTAATAAAGTTTACGCGTCGAATAAATGGGCCAAACAGGCAGGTCCGGCCCTCCATCGAACCAATTTTATGTGTGTGAGTCCAATTTACGGCTAACTATTCTACCGTATGATGCTGTCTCTTTAATTATTACAGGCATTAACACTAAAAAAATTAGTTTTTACAATAAGTTACAGAGCTTTTTTGTGAGCTGTAATAGAAGTAATTAGAAGATCAAAGATATCAACATAAATTGTGCGGGTTAAGTCGAATTATTGAGACCGGATAATAACGGGTGTAAGCTCCCAGGAGAGGTGAACGACATGATTGTTTTAAGCGAATCTCGGATAGGTACGATGAAAAAAGTTACTGCGTTTCTCGCACTGTTCTATATTACTATTAGCTCTAGTGCTCAAGACTGGGATATGCCTCGCACTCCCGATGGCCAGCCTGATATTCAAGGAATCTGGTCTAACGCATCACAAACCCCGCTCGCGCGACCAGAGCAATATGGAAATAAAGGATTTTTAACTGCGACCGAAGCCGAAGCACAAATGCAAGCTTGGCGCGATCGATATGATGAGCTTGGTGAGCCTATAGACGGTGATCGTGCGCCACCTACTGATGGAAACGCTAATTTTGGTTATAACAGTTTCTGGTGGGATCCCCGCACACAAGCGATTGAAATAGGGGGCCAATACAGAACATCAATCATAATTGACCCACCGGATGGCCAGATTCCTTATATCGGCGGAGCTAATCCCCAGAATGGGTTGCGGGCTCAATGGCGTGCAATTCCTGGAGTCGGAGACTACGACGGCCATGAGCTTCGTCCTCTAGCAGAGCGTTGTTTGCTTACATTCGGTTCAGGTTCAGGACCGCCAATGTTGCCGATTCTTTACAATAACAATTACCAGATTGTGCAAACAACTGACTATGTAATGATTCTTGTAGAAATGGTTCATGATGCGCGCATTATTCCTCTTAATCGGGAACATAATCCAAATGATCTGGAAAAATGGATGGGCGATTCCGTTGGCTATTGGGACGATGACACTTTAGTGGTTACAACCAAGAACTTTCATTCCCAACAATCTTTCCGGGGTTCATCTGACCAAATGGTAATCACTGAACGTTTTGATCTACTTAGCAAAGACAAAATCAAATATGCATTCACGATAGAAGACCCTCTTACATATTCTCGGTCCTGGACTGGTGAAGTAGCAATGGATCGAAAGCCAAAGGAAGAGGTCATATATGAATATGCTTGCCATGAAGGCAACTACGCGTTTCCGGGTATTATGGGTGGTGCTAGACGTCTAGAAATGGAGGGGACTTCAAACTAGNCGGTAGACAAAGGTGTGCTAGAGAAAACCAGCTAATTGCTGGTTTTCTTTCATTTAGCCACCATAAAAAGCCATCAGCACCTGATTGATCGAGGAGATAATCGTAAAGTGCCGTGCAATTGGATATAGTATTTTAAAATTCTCGCGATCATGGAGTAAATAGTTATGTCTCCGTTTGCTGCCAAACTCTATAACGACCTCGTGTTTGGTAAACCGGTTGTAGTAATTTCAGCACTATTGCTATTAGTTGCAATTTTTGCCTGGCACGCTCAAAGCTTCCGTTTAGATGCTTCAGCTNACTCTCTTTTATTAGAAGATGACCCAGATCTAGAGTTTTCCCGTGAAGTGAACATGAGATACGGTGCTCGAGATTCTGTGATTGTGGCGTATACACCGACCAGTGATTTGTTCAACCGGGAAACGTTGCAGCGAATGGCGGAACTAAGAGAGGATCTCTTAAAAATCGATCGAGTTGAAACCGTTGATTCAATTCTAAATGTACCGGTTTTTGGCGACACTCCTCTAACGTCTATATCAGAAAATTATTTGACCATACTAGACGAAGAACAAGATTTAGAACTAGCCCGCGAAGAAATAATGGATAGTCCGATTTTTTCAAATGCTTTGTTAAGCCTCGATGGTGAAACCGCTGGTTTACTTGTAGGTTTCGCAGTTGATGAGGCTTCTCAGAGGCTATTGTCGCGGCGCACAGAGCTTCGAAACCTCGAGCGAGCTGGTGAGATCCATAACGAAGCGTTAATTGAATTAACTGAAGTTGAAGCAGAATATGCTGAATACAGTGTAGTAGCGGCTGATCGACAACACGAGATGATTGGCCATATCAGAGATGTTTTAGATAACTACCGAGATGATGCACAAATTTATCTTGGTGGTGCTCCCATGATAGCTGATGATTTAGTGACATTTGTCCAAGGTGACTTGCGGAGCTTTAGCATTGCAGTTGTTCTTTTAATAATTTTTGCTCTGGGTTTAATTTTCAGAAAGTTAAGGTGGGTTGCGCTACCGCTAGCCTGTTGCGCTGTTGCAGGAACGATTATGGTAGGGGTATTGGGTCTGATGGATTGGCGCGTCACGGTTGTTTCGTCAAATTTCATTTCACTGCTCCTCATTATAACGATTTCTTTAACTGTGCATCTCATGGTTCGCTACAGAGAATTAAGAGCGACGCGGCATTTCAGCAATCACGATAAGTTATTACGGCATGCGGTACGAAGTATGTTTCGACCCTGTTTATATACTGCNCTAACTACAGCGGTAGCATTCGGGTCACTAATTGTCAGTGGTATCCTGCCCATAATCACGTTCGGGTGGATGATGATGATGGGTGTAGCGACGGCGTTGATCGTAGCATTTACATTATTTCCCGCGGTGATGACCATATTGTCATCAGACACCACAAAGCTGTCTTCTCAGCTTAAATTTAATTTGACAGGAGCACTTGCTAACATTACAGCTAAGTTAAAAGGCTATATTTTGATTATCTACGGCGTTATTCTGATCTTAAGTATTATCGGGCTGACACGACTAAGAGTTGAAAATAGCTTCATTGATTATTTTAGAGAAAGCACCGAAATTTATCAGGGTATGACTTTGTTCGACGATAAATTGGGCGGCACGCTCTCTTTTGATGTTATTGTTGATTTGCCCGAAATTGAAGATAGTTTTGATGATAACTTCGATGATGGCTTTGGTGATTTCGACAATGATTTTGGCGCTAGCTCTTCCGAAAATGAAGCCTATTGGTTTACTGCGCCAAAGATGGATCTGGTTAAAGCGATTCATGAATATCTCGACGCTGATCGCCAAACCGGCAAAATTCTTTCATTTGGTTCGGTGATTCAGCTCGCAGAGCAGTTGAATAGAGATGAGCCTATAGATGGGTTGTTGTGGGCGTTGCTTTACAGTCGCATACCGGAAACTCTAAAAGATACAGTGTTAAACCCCTTTGTTTCCATCGATCATAACCAGTTGCGCTATAATGTGCGCGTCATTGAATCCGCAGATGACTTAAATAGAAATGAGCTCTTAAGAAGAATTGAAATCGGTATAGAGGATGAGTTTGGGTTCGAAGACGAGCAAGTTCGGTTGACGGGTATTCTCGTCATGTATAATAACGTTCTACAAAGTTTGTTTCAGTCACAGATTTTGACGTTGGGCGTGGTGATGCTAGCCATCATGCTTATGTTTCTAGCTTTATTTCGTTCTCTTTCAATTGCGGCTCTTTGTATTGTTCCGAATGCNGTCGCCGCTGCACTTGTTCTAGGAATAATGGGTTGGCTTGATATTCCTCTGGACATTATGACAATTACTATCGCAGCCATATCAGTAGGAATCGGCGTGGACAATACNATTCATTACATGCATCGTTTCAGGCGAGAGTTTCCTCGAATCGGGAATTATCGTGAAACTATGTTTTACTGTCATGGTAGTATTGGGCGTGCCATGTATTTTACTTCAATGACGATCGTTGCAGGGTTCTCGATACTGGCATTGTCAAATTTTATCCCTACAATCGTCTTTGGTTTATTAACTAGCTTTGCAATGTTAGTCGCGCTAACTGGCTCGCTNACTTTGTTGCCTCAACTACTGACAACTTTTAAACCCTTGGGCCCTGAGTCGCGATGATATTTATTTAGACTTTAATCATTCCTAGTAGGACGGATCCTGCTCGCCAATTACGGTTTATCTAGATACCCTCGTGATAAATGTCACAGATCTTGGGTGGAGGAATTAACAAGAATAGGGTTGGGTATAATTTAGAAATAATTGTTAACTAGTAAGTGGCTAAACTTTCATTGCAATTGTTACTTTCGAACGGCCGTGTAGACTAGATAATTGGGATTGGCTGCAAATTCAATAAAAGAAATAAACAGACCGAATTGGTTTGCTGAAAATTATGGTAATATTTTATGCTGAGATGCAACAAATGGAATTTTTAAGAGTTTGGTTTATGAAGTCTTTGAAACTATTCCCCATTTTTATGGTAATTGGTTTTCTCGCGGCCTGCGGCGGACAGTCGGAAGCGCCGGGCGAGCCTACTATTGTTGAAAGATTTATGGCCGAGCCAGAAGCGATTGCCAGGGGTGCGGCACTTTTTGCCGGAACTTGCTCTGGATATTGTCATCGGCGGCAACCAGGAGAATCGGATGCAGTTTTTCTATTTGATTGTGAATGGCTGCATGGAGGAAGTGATCAGGAAATTTTTGATACCGTTACGGTGGGCGTACCTAACACGCGCATGGTTGGGTTTGGTTCAAATTGGCCCGAAGGAGACGACGATCTTTGGAAAATCATTGCTTTCATTCGAGCTAATCAACAAACCTGTTAGTCCTAGAAATTTCGCTATAGTAGGAAAATGATGCCAATAGAAACATTAAAGCAAGAAAGTAACGAAGAAAAAGTTCCTACTCGTTCGGGAATTATAGATGAGAAGCTCTTTAAATCCAGAACACTTACTTTATTTGGAGAGATTAACGACAAGATAGCACGCTCCGTTACTGAAAGAATGTTAGCTCTAGCAGCCGATGGTGATGATCCAATCTATTTCTATATTAGTTCTCCGGGAGGCCATGTTGAATCGGGTGATGTAGTTTATGACATTATTAAATTTATCAAGCCTACGGTAAAAATTATAGGCACAGGTTGGGTTGCTAGTGCAGCGACAACAATTTTTCTAGCGGCAGATAAAAAAAATCGATTCGCATTACCTAATACTCGATTTTTAATTCATCAACCATTAGGCGGATCTCGTGGTGACGCTACTGATATAGCGATTCAAGCAGAACAGATGATAAAAACAAAGGCGCGTATCAATCAGTTAATAGCTGATGAAACGGGACAAGAGATTGAACGTGTGGCTAAGGATACTGACAGGGATTACTGGATGTCNGTTGATGAAGCGATTGCATACGGCATAGTTAGCAAACTCGTCACTTCGATTACTGAACTTTAGTCACTATCAATTTTCTTGAAAATTGCTTGCTGATTTTTTGCTAGTACACAAACTACCATAAAGTCGGGAACGCAGCTTGCTGCGAAAGCCACTGCAGTTTCTTTATCGACTAGCTCTGCTTGAATAATTCCAGTAGCCCCGGCGTATTCGACTTCGACGCGAGCAATGTTTTCTTCCACTGTTCCATCTTTGGAAGTCCAGATAAAACCCATGGATTCAATTTGATGGATTTGCATAATCCCGTTTGTAACTGCTACGCGGATCTCAAAAATAGTCCCTTCGCCAATCCAATTTCCGTTCCAAGTAGTTTCATCAGCTTGTTGTGTATAGATGGAATTAGCTATCAACAAATAAACGGATAGCAGTAAAATTTGTACATTAGTTAATTGCAAGGCCAACTCCAAATAACTGCCCATGGTTAATGTAAATAGTTAAATAGAGAATCATACCTGCTGCTATTGAAATTAAATCACGCCAAATCCATCGATTTTCTGGTTTTNACTCAGGCTCTACATTATGTCGCAAGCTGAAAAATTTTATACTCGCCCAGATAGTAAAAATCCCAAATAACAGCATGGATGCTAAATCACCGTTCGCCCATAGATGGGCTAAGCCCCAAATGAAAACTCCGAGCATCATCGGATTTTTTAGTTTCCACCTCATGTACGACATAGGGATAGATCCTGAGACTACTAAAATAAAAGCAGGAACCATAAGAATTGATGAAAGGTAGCGTAGTTCAAAAATCGGCTCCCAGATCATTATAAAGGGAGCGAGGGATTTGCCCCAGACAATTAGCCCAAGACCCAATAAAGCGAGAGCAGAAAATAGGCCTATATAAGCATGCGCCCCTATAAACTTATTTCTGATCTTATCTCTTAATCCAAATTCTCTAAAGAGGTGGGGCAACAGAAAAATGGTTAGACCAAGGCAAAGAAGCAACACAGGTTAAAAATATCCTAGTACAACGGAACTTCAGTTTAGCACGTTNCCAGCCATAACCTTCAATGAAAGAGGCCAATAAGCTAAGAACATTCAATCCAATAATTAATCGAATTAAGATTTAAGCAATAATAAGAATCGCATTAGAATTTTTTTATTTTCTCTTTGCTTAAACTTTAATCTTTAAAAATTTGCGAGAGAGTCTGAACCGGAGAAATCATGATTCTTAATCGGAAGCTGTCTGACTCGTTGCCCGGTTAAAATGTAAATTGCATTAGTAACTGCTGCCGCAACCGGAGGGGTGGCTGGTTCGCCAAGGCCACCTAAAGCTCCGCCAGACTCAACAATATGCACGTCGATTTCGGGCGAAGTTTCCATTCTAATCATTTTATAATCTGGGAAGTTGCCTTGAGTGACCTTCCCATTCTCGATAGTGATCTCACCGTACAGTGCCGCGGTTAAACCGAAAATGATCCCACTTTCAATTTGGGCCTCTACACTGTCTGGATTAACTGCCCATCCACAATCAATAGCGCAGGTTACTTTGTGCACAATGGGTTGGTTTTTGTCATCCATTGAAACTTCTGCAACTTCCGCAACGAAACTACCAAAACTTTCCTGAACAGCAATTCCTAGGGCGTGCCCATCGGGTATGTCCTGCCCGTATCCGGAAGCGACTGCTGCGACTTCTAAAACTTTACGATGACGCGGATGCTCCTTCAGCAAATCCATTCGCAGTTTATAGGGATTAATTCCAGCACGGTGAGCAATTTCATCTATAAAGGATTCAATAAAAAAGGTTTGCTGCGAGTGGTCCACGCTGCGCCATGCAGCGATGGGTACATGGGTATCGCCTTTCACCACTCTTATTGATTGGTTTTTAATGCCATAAGGGATATGCGCGGCGCCTGGCACTTGAATTGGTCCGGTGAAGCGGCTATGCCAGACTGTAACATTCTTATTTCGATCAAACGCTGCCTTGAAATTATTATGTACGGCGGGCCTATAATAGTCTTGCTGCATGTCTTCCTCGCGACTAAAGATTGTTTTCACAGGAACTTCGAACTCCTTTGCAATGAGTGTCGCGTGATCGATCATATTCCAGTTAAAGGGAAGTCTGCGGCCGTATCCACCGCCGCAATAGGTTTGATGAAAGAATACGTTTTCCTCTGGTAAGCCTGCAATCTTAGCTACTCGCCCTTTGATTCCCAATGCATCCTGAGTGCTTGTCCACATTTCTGCGCGATCCCCTTGAATATGTACAGTACAGTTCATGGGTTCCATTGCCGCGTGGGCAAGATAGGGGACTCGGTAACTGGCTTCGATGATATCCTCTGCTGTTTCAAGAGCAGCATTGGCATCACCGACTTCCTTGTCTGCAGTGCCGTTACTTTCTGCCAACTCTTTATCGAAACGTGCGGCTATATCACTACTGGAGATTCTATCGTTTTCAGACTTTTCAAAAGTAGCATTGACGAGCGCTAACGCTTGCTTTGCTCTCCAATAATTATCTGCAACGACAGCGACCGAATCCTCCAGTTCAATTACTCTCTTAACACCGCGTTGAGCAAGTGCTCTGCTCGTGTCTACAGAAACGAGCTTGGTACCAAAAACAGGCGCAAGTTTAATCGCAGCATATAGCATATCGTTGCTATGAGCGTCGAGACCATACATTGCTGTACCGTCAACTTTGGCTGGGATATCTTTCCTTGAAATTGCTCTGCCCATAATATTGAACTTTGAACGNTCTTTAAGTATTAGTTCATTGGGCGGCTCTAGNACGGCAGCATCCGCCGCAAGTTCACCGAAACTTAANCTTTTCCCTGTAGTGTAATGATGGATGTGACTCAGCTCAGTAGAAATCTCCTCAACGGGAACTCCCCACCGGATTGAAGCAGCTTTAATCAACATTTGCCTTGCCGCTGCGCCAGCATTACGCATGGCATATTGGCCTGTATATCGCACCGAAGAACTCCCACCGGTGGTCTGCAGATTCATAGTTTCGGCAACAGTAAAAGCACTCGCACTTACAAGGCTCATTAGGAAGTTAGGAACCCCCAACTCACTAGCAAAACCCTTTACGAGATTGCCGTTAGCAAACAAATCGATCGCAGGTGCTTGCTCGACAATGACATCCTCCCACGCTACATCTAATTCATCAGCAGCCATCATAGATAAAGAAGTATGAATTCCCTGACCCATTTCCGAATGCGGAACGTAAATTGTAGTTTGATTATTAGGATCAATCTTAATAAAGGAGGTTATAAAGCGCTCAGGGCCTTTCGCTAGTTCCTCATTCGCGCGGCGATGGCGACTCGGGCGGGTTGAGGAATAGCCGATAAGTATTCCACCTCCAACTGTCGCGCCGGCTAGAATAAACTTTCTTCTATTCATCTTCACAGTTAACCCTTCTAGGCATTTGCCAGCGCACGAATAGCTTTTCGTACTCGAGGATAAGAGCCGCACCGACATATATTGGTAACACTGGCGTCGATCTCAGCATCGCTCGGATTGGGGTTCTTGGCGAGGAAAGATGATACCGCCATGATCATTCCGGATTGACAATATCCGCATTGGGGAATTTGATGATCGATCCAGGCTTGCTGCACCGCTGTTAGGTCCGGTAAAGCTTGATTAGTTTTTGCTACGGCGTTTGCTAACCCTTCGATCGTCGTAATTTCTTCTCCTTCAACAGCCGAAACTGGCGTGATACAACTTCTGATAGCGCTGCCGTTAATGTGGACCGTACAAGCACCGCAAGACGCGATTCCACATCCGAATTTGGTGCCTGTCAGACCCAGCTCATCNCGGATCACCCATAATAAAGGCATATCTGGTTCGATATTTAATGTGTGTTCCGCACCGTTTACTTTTAAAGTTGCCATTTCCAGAATTCTCGCTAGGAAACTCTATCGTTTGGCAGAATATAGCAGGATAGCTTTGGCATCAATCTGAAAAAAATTCGGAGCACACTCCCTAGTGGGATTGAGGAGTGGCCTGTGGGAGAATGCACGGTGAATATCTGGAATATAAACTTAGTTATGGAATTCAACTATTCTGCGCTTGAAGGTGTCTTAGTGGGCGAGTCGGTAAATACAGAATTACCTCGACTGGCAAATAAACTAGGAGCAAAACGTTTGCTGTTGTTAGCCTCTTCCAGTCTAAGTCGTGCCACCAATGAATTTTCCCAATTGCGAGCAGCATTGAGCGGAAAGTGTGTGGGCTTGTTTGACCGGATTGGCTCGCATACCCCTAGGGAGGATGTCCTTTTAGCGCTTTCTGTGGCTAAAGAAGCAGAAGCAGATTTGCTAATAGCGCTTGGTGGTGGCTCAATCATTGATGCTTGTAAGGCTGTGCAACTTGCAATTAATCAGGAAATAACAACTGAATCGCAGCTACTGGAGTATGCCCAACAAAGCGATGGTTCCCGAGGGGCGAAATATGGAGATTATAGTTTGTTCTCCACTCCACCTAAGATCAGACAGATCGCGGTGCCAACGACGTTGTCTGGCGCCGAATACAGCAATAACGCCGGTGTATTAAATACACGGAGTTCAAATAAGGAAGGTTACCGTGGATTAGATTTATGTTCACAATATATTGTCTACGACCCAGAGCTAAGTGAACACACTCCCGAGTGGCTATGGTTATCTACGGCGATTCGTTCACTCGACCATGCAATAGAGGGCTATTGCTCAACAGAATCGACGCCGTACCTAGATGCCCACTTTTTACAGGCTATGAATATGTTTGCCTCGTCTCTACCGATTGTTAAGTCAAATCCTGCTGATTTTGATGCCCGATCATTGAATTTCCAAGCGGTATGGTTGGCTTGCTGTGGGCTTGGCACAGTATCTCTTGGAGCTAGCCATGGAATAGGGTACATACTAGGAAGCCTATGCGGTGTCCCGCATGGTTACACCTCTTGTGTTATGTTACCGTCAGTTCTTGAATGGAATGCGGTGGAATTTTCCGTCCAACAAAGCAAAATTTCCATCGCGCTAGGCTCTAGGGGCTCATCAGCAAGCAAAGCAGTTAAAGATCTAGTATCACAGCTTGGATTACCAATAAACCTAAGGGATGTTGGAGTCCCAAAAGAGCAACTTGATGAAATAGCTAAAAGGGCTATTTTGCATCCAGTCGTTAAAAACAACCCGAGAGAGCTTTCGTCTGCTTCTCAAGTACGTGACATACTTGAACTTGCCTGGTGAGCCTATCTACCCAATCTTCTGTAATTTACAGTTGAAGAATCAAAATGCACGGTAACTGCCGCAAGTTTATGGGCGTGATGGATAAATGACTTTGAAAATTAGCATGGATAAACCTCTAAAGCGGGGGTAAGCAATAGTGATTAAGTATGCAAGATTATTCGAGACCTCGCGACACACTAATTGAAATATGCAACAAAATCTCAAACTAATCTTAACTATCTACTTTGGAATAAACGCAATGATACTGTGCGTTCAAACTACTTTTGCAGATACTAGTTTTGTGCGGTTTGTGCCAGGGAATGGGGAATGGGAAGGGGAATTGCAAACAGCGATAGTTAGCTATCAAAATAACGAAGGTATTATAGTCGACTTAGTATCGGCTATACATTTGGGGGAAGAATCGTACTACGATTATTTAAACCAATATTTCTCTGAACGGGACGNAGTGCTCTATGAGTTGGTTGCTAATGAAAACGACAGGCCCTCGCCTGGATCGGCTGTTCAAAACCTATCGGTCATAAGTTTTTTACAACGGATCCTAGGCAACTTATTCGGTGTGAGTTATCAATTAGAACAGATAGATTATTCCGTAACAAACTTCTTGCACGCTGATTTAACTCCTGACGAGCTTTCGCAAATAATGATAGAAAAAGAAGAAAGTATGTTTTCAATATTTGTTGCTCTTGCCAGTGCACAATTTGCTAATGAGCAGTTAGCAATCCAGCAAGGGGAGCGACTTAATTCTTTTAACCTGATTGGAATAGCGAATGTTCTATTGGCAGAAGATCAGAATACTGCACTCAAGTACGTGTTTGCTAAAGAGCTAGGACATCCCGACGGGCTTATAGTTGGGCCTGAATTAGAGAGTCAAATTACGATTCTAGGAGATCGCAACGAGGCCGCGTTAGAAGTGCTTGAAGAAACTCTTTCAGATCCCACAGTTCGTAAAATAAGTATTTTTTATGGGGCGGCTCACATGCCAGGGATCGAGAGAGGGTTATTGAATACATTTAACTTTCAAAAAAAAGGACAACGTTGGGTGAATGCTTGGGTTATGCCCTGACGGTTTGCCATCACCTTAAATCCTATAAAAAGTCATCTATAGAAAATATAAGAATTCATAATTATCCAGAAGTACAACTAACCTTTGTTGTTTAAGGGAGGAGCTAGTCCGCCGCGAAGGTTCCATTGGGTCGATAAATATAAGTTGACTCGAGTGTTTCTGGTGGGAGACTATGCACAGTATATGGGTTCACGAATTTTCACGCTGAAAAGTTTCTAAAACTCGAAATGCTAGGGATAGTCGTAGGAATCGGTATTACGTTGTCTAAAAATTTGATTTGTTGATCTAATTAAAGGTTGGAATTTTATGAAAAATTTAATTAATTGGGGACTTGTTTTTTCATTAGGGATATTGATCGGCTGCGCCGCTAGCGTCCCACCGGCGGTGGGTTCATGGGATGTGGAGATGAATACGCCTTTGGGAGCACTGCCTGCTACGCTAACCCTTAATGCCGATGGTTCCGGAAGTATGTCTGCCGATGGGCTTGGTGAAGCGCCGATTTCAGGCGTTACCTATGATGCCAACTCAGTAAGCTTTGATGCTGAAGTAGACGCGCAAGGCCAAACACTAACCCTGTCCTTCAGCGGAAGTGTTGATGGAGATTCATTGGATGGCGAATTCGATAGCGCCTTTGGTGCATTCGGAGTTACTGGCTCGCGTCAGTAAGAAATTTAAGAAAAAAAGGGCGAACAAAATGAGGGTTCCTATGAATCCTCTCTTTGCCTTTAGATTATATTAACTCTTAAGTTTTCTATCACTCTGCTTAAATTTTCCTTGGCATTAGGGCTGTGCGGGTGAACTTCAATTAAATTCTCGAAAGCTTCTTTGGCTTTACTTAGTTTTTTTTGCTGCATGTAAACCAACCCTAGACCTGATAGTGCCCCGAAGTGGCGGGGTTCTAAATTCAGAACTTGCTCTATGTCGGCAATCGACTCCTCGTAATTGCCTAATAAGTAGTGAAGAGTAGCTCTCCGATTCCAGCCTTCCGAATAGTTAGGGAAATTGTCGATCAGTTGAGTAAAGATAAGCATGGCATCGGCATAGCGGTTGCGGTTCATCCGAGTCACGCCAATCTGCATTAAACGCTCAACATCTTCATTAGGGTGCTCGAACCAAATCTCCCAAATTTTGTTCTCAGTAGATCGGATAGTCTCTAAGTCTTTGCTAATCAACAAAGTAGAAAACAGTCCTTCTAGGCGAGGGTCTACTTGATCAGCAAACGAAGTACTAGAAAATAGAATAAGGCCAAGTATTAAGAATCGGACTTTCTTCATCGGGTAAGTTTATTCAATCTGAAAAGCAGTGCATTGAGTATATCCCCTGAGTGATCATCAAGACCAGCTTTCGTTATACTGTTTTAGAAACTTTTGGCGGTTGCTCTGAGCCAGTCTTCACGGTAATAACTAGGGATAGATGCACTATGTAATTGCCCTTCCTCTAATGGTTCGTATATTTCATTAAAGTGTCTCACCGAGCCCTCGTGGCGAGAAAAAAGGTCGGAAGGGTCAAGATCTCGTGGGTTACTAAAACCCATTGCCCCGCATAATTCACGAAAGGAAGCTACCGTTGCGTGATGGAAATTCCGAACGCGCTCCGATTTCTCAATTATATCGATGGCTCGTGCCCGAAAAGGGTTTTGTGTCGCAATGCCGGTGGGGCAGTGGTTAGTGTTACAGTTTTGGGCCTGAATACAGCCAAGAGCGATCATCATTGATCTGGCTGCATTAACAGTGTCGGCCCCCAAAATAATTTTTTCTAACATATCGAAGCCTGTGGCGGTTTGCCCAGAGCTAATTAATTTTATGTGTTTTCTTATGCCGGCACCAATTAAGATTTGATTTACATAATAAGTAGCCTCCAAACAGGGTGTACCTAATCTATTTGAAAATTCTACCGGAGCTGCCCCAGTGCCGCCTTCAGCACCATCGATAGTTATAAAGTCTGGATAGATCTTTGTTTCGACCATCGATTTTACAATGGCTAAGAATTCTGTTTTTCTGCCTAAACAGAGCTTGAAACCGACAGGTTTGCCATCACTGAGATCGCGCAATCGATTAATAAACTCAAGTAAACCAGCAGGACAATCGAATTCAGGGTGAGCCGGAGGTGACAATACGGTTTGGCCCTTTTCCACCAAACGAATCCTGGCAATTTCAGTTGTAACCTTGGCCCCAGGCAATACCCCCCCATGAGAAGGCTTGGCTCCCTGCGACAGTTTTATTTCTATCATTTTGACAACATCGAGAGTCGCTCGACAGCGAAACGCCTCAGGGTTAAATGAACCATCAGATTTCCGACAACCAAAATAGCCGGTTCCAAGTTGCCAGATAATGTCACCGCCATGTTTCAAATGATAATCGCTTATGCTGCCTTCACCCGTATTATGAGCAAAGTCGCCAAGAGCGGCTCCGCGATTGAGAGCCTCAATTGCTTTTGAACTCAACGAGCCGAAGCTCAAGGCTGAAATGTTTAATCGGGACGCTTGATAGTTTTGTTTACAATTCGGTCCGCCGAATGTGACTCGTTCATGCTCTTGGCTAACTTCAGTCGCCTTTATGGAGTGGACGATACTTCTATAACCATCCTGAAGAATATCTTGCTCAGTACCAAACGGGAGAGTGTCATTGGCTGCTTTGGCCCTGCGATAAATTAGATTTCTGCGTTCTCTGCTGAATGGCTTTTCTTCTACATTGTTCGCGATGAAATATTGCTGAATTTCAGGCCTGATGTATTCCAGCATATAACGAAGGTTAGCCAGAACTGGGTAGTTTCGACGCAGATTACTTATGCAGATGAACTGCTCGAAGGCTCCTAATAGAGTCCATGCAAGAAGAAAAAGAAATAATAGCGTCTTAAGTGGATAAGAGCTCAGAGCCTCAATGGAGTAAGACCCCTCTATGCTAATATTCAGCCAGAGCAAGCTCAATGGCATAAATAACAGGGCGATTGCCCAGTACAAAAGAACAACAGGGGACATAATGTCCTCTCCTATATCATCTAAACAGAGGCCTGATATTTAGATGATTGCCCGTGTATACAACCCAATTGTTTTAGAAGTTCATTACGAAAGTTACCGCTGTTTCTGTATCAGTTTCATCACGGCCTGCGGGAACTTCAGTTTGGTGTTTCAGCCTTAGAGAGAAGCGTAAAGACAGATTTTCTAGTATTTGAGTCGTAATGCCAGTATCAGAGCGATAGATGTTTGAGTCGGTACCGTATTCTACTGCGAGATCCTGGGAGAATGTTGCTGAATTGCTTAAAACCCACTCATATTCACTTGCCAATCTCAGAATCGGTTCATCGAAATCTGACCCGTCCAGACGTGACCATCGAATACCCACCCCGGCATCAAAAGCTAGGTCCATATCGCTTCGGCTCTGCAGAAAACCTCTCCCGTAGGAAAGCGTAAAGTCTGACTGACTATCATATCCGCTGAACCGGTCATCCTCATGTGAAGCTCTTGCTAGAAAATAACTGTCCTCTGAGAATTCATAGTTTGCGCTAGCTACACCGTAAAAGCGCTGTCCTTTTGTCTCGTCATCACTGGCAGCATAAATGCCATCTATTGTGAATCCATAGACCCAACGGTCTTCAGTGATTTCAACATTGCCGGCAAAATTTAATGATTGCTCGTCTGTATTTCCGGAGGTGAAGAGGGCTCCAGCCTCAATTTCACGAACGATACTGCTTTGTTGTTGTGCGAGTGAAGAAGTAGCCAGGGTAGCCAGTAATATTGATAACACTGGTCTGCCTATTGGATTCATGTCTTTATTCCTTCGTTGCCAGTCCGTAGTAATACAATATTTCGGCATATTCTCCGGATGGCTTAGGAATCTATGTGAAAATTTGTTACAAAAAGTCTCGATTTCTCCGGAAGTTATCCGAAAAATTTAAAATCCTATTTAACTGGAGCCCTTTCTTTATTTGCGGTATAAATCTGGGCCGCGGAGAGGACATACTAGATAGCTAGTGATTGAATCCAATGAAAACTTTATATATTCTGCGGCATGCGAAATCTTCTTGGGATAATCCAGATTTACGGGATTTTGAGCGGCCGCTGGCTAAAAGAGCAGCAAGGGATGTGCCGCTAATAGCCAGTCGTTTCATGGATAGGCGAAAAAACGTAGGGTGTATTATCTCTTCTCCAGCAAAGCGGGCTAAAACAACTGCTAGAATGTTTGCCAGGCATATTGGATTCCCGCTAGAAGGTATTACTAGCAACCCTGAACTTTACTTTGCAAGTGTTAGTGCGTTGCTTAAGTCTGCATCACTAGTCGATGAAGATTTCGAATCCGCCATGTTGGTTGGTCATAATCCCGCCGTGACTGAATTTGCGAACATGATAGCAAATCTAGATATTGATAATATTCCTACATGTGGTCTGGTGGAATTGAGCTTACCCATAGATACTTGGATGGAGATAGAAGCCGGCCTGGCGACACTTATTGACTTCGATTATCCAAAGAGGACTCTTGAGTAAAATTTATAGACTTCTATTTGTTGCAGGTTCAACGCTACTTGCTATCGGTGCATGCCGTGAAGCCGCTATGCAACAATCGATTCCGAATGGTCAAATAGAGCGGGAATCTGTAACGGCAGTAAAAAATGGCCAGGGTGGGGTGCGATGGTACTCTAAAGATCAGATTTCCTTGGGGGCTGCGGTTTTCTCGCAAAATTGTGCAGAGTGCCATGGGATAAAGGCAGAAGGAATTGTTGAAAACTGGCGACGACGGTTAGAAGACGGTAGTTTTCCTGCTCCGCCTTTAAATGGAACTGCGCATTCTTGGCATCACCCAACCTCGATGCTACTGCAAGTTATCAATTATGGTGGCGCACCTTATGGCGGCAATATGCCTTCTTTTGAAACTGTATTAGAAGATAAGGAAAAACTAGCGAGCATTGCTTATTTTCAAAATTTTTGGACCGATGAAATATATGCTCAATGGGAGAGAATGGGTGGAACAAATTAAGGCGTTAATGTTAATTGTACTAATTAGTATTTTTCCGATTACTACCAGAGCTCAACTTATAGCGCCAAGCGAATGGGAGTCAGAGCTGTATTCGGACCATAATCTAGTTGGAATGATTTGGAGTTCTGCTACAAACATCTTTATTTCAAAGGAACAATTATCCCGTGACGTGTTAAGTGCCAAATACCTTATTTTAGGAGAAAAACATGACAACCCTGACCATCATTTAGTGCAATTAGGGTTTATTAATTATTTATTAGATAACAACAAACTTGAGCAAATAACATTTGAAATGATGGACGGTTCTAGCCAAAGTCTTTTAGATGCAATACAGAACGAACAATTTAGTTCTCTTGACGAATTGAGAAATTATCTAGAATGGGATGAGGTAGGTTGGGATTGGGATTTTTATGGACCTTTATTGAATGCCGCTTACATAGAGAACATACCTATGGCTGCGGGAAATATTACTAATGAAGAAATGCTAGAAGTCTATGGGTTTGATTCATTACCCAACGAATATAACGTGCTGGATGACGCAACAATGGAACAATTATTCGTTGATATAGATGAGAGTCACTGTGGCCTATTACCTGAATCACAGTTTCCAGCCATGGTAAGAGTACAGCAGGCCCGCGACTACTCCATGGCGTCGAGTATGCCGGAGCCTGAAGATGAAGGGGCTGTTGTCCTGATTACCGGTAATTATCACGCCAGGAAGGATCTTGGTGTTGCTAATTATTTGGTTTCAAAACACCATAATTTATCTATGGGCGATATTGTGTCTATCGGATTAATTGAAGTCCAAGAAAGTGAAGAGAATCCAGAGTTTTATTTACAAAAATATGGTGATGTTGCAGCCTACGACTATATTTGGTTCACTCCGGCCATTTCAGAAGAAGACTATTGCGCAACCTTGCGCCAATGAATTTGAACTTCTACTCGCCTAAAAGTAAAGGTGAGTTAGGGAAAGTCTATTTTATTCAACTAATGTTTTATGCTGCTGGTTCTAACCTTTATTTGAGTAACTCTGGGAGACAATATTTTACTATTTTAAATGCTAGCCGCTTTGATAATGGGATTAAGGGCTTAGCCTGGTTGTTTCACCGTACCCGGCGGCGAATCGCATACTAGAAACTTGAATAAATCATCGAATATAGAGACACTTGATTATTCAATAAGATAAAAAAATTTCATGATAAAAACAATTTTCTCAAGCCACTCAATTATTATCTTAGGTCTATTACTGTGCAGTTCTATTACTGCACAGGTGTATCCGCAGATTAGCGGTGTCGGTGAAGAAATTTATGACTTGGGCTATGATAAGGCCGGTGAGTTCAATTTTGTCAGGGTGCAGTTCGACACTTACTATGGGCGAGGTTTTGGTTACGGAACATGGTCAATAGACTTTCCTGACGCGGATATGAACTTTCTTCGCGGTGTTTCTCGACTAACTAATGTCAGAGTAATGAGTGATCCCGTCGTCTTGCGTTTTGATGATGAGAAAATCTTCGATTACCCTTTTCTTTATATGCTGGAAGTAGGGCAAGGGGGTGGCCTGATTCTCAGCCCCGCTGAAATTGAAAATTTAAGAGAATATCTCCTGAGAGGAGGTTTTCTTCTTATTGATGATTTCTGGGGCCAACAGCAATGGAATAATTTCTACGCGGCTTTCACTCAAGTATTCCCGGACAGAGAGATCATTGAACTTAAGCCTGACCACGAGATTTTCCATGTGTACTACGACATCGATGGACCACAACTGATTCCTGCTCTATATCGCTCAGATGAATACGGAGAGCAAGGAATCGACTACGCGACCAATCATGCCATACTGGACGACGAAGGAAGAGTGATGGTGCTAATCAATTGGAATTCTGATATGGGAGACGGCTGGGAACATACTTACCATCCGGCCTATCCAACGCGATATGCCAATTCTGCTTATCGCCTAGGCATTAATTACCTGATGTATTCTATGACCCACTGATCCCATGCTTTCTAAGATATAATTATGCTAATTAGATTGAACTAATGAGATTAAGTATGAAGAACTTAGCGTTACTAATATTCGGATTGCTCGTCGCCAGTAATGGGTTTCCTGCAGTCCCCTATGACCATATTCATCTTACTGCCTCCAGTGCGCAGGAAGCGGTCGACTGGTACGTCAAACACTTTGGCGGAACGGCAGGTCGCTTTAACCGCGGCGACGCAGATCAGGTTGAGTACCCAGTCGATCGGGTTTTTTATGGTGAAATTTCAGTTATCTTCTTCGAAAGGGAACCTACTGGAGGGTCAGTGGGGACCGGCGTAGATCACATCGGCTTTTCTCTATCAAACATACAAGAAGTAATAGACTTGGCCGTTGCCGATGGCGCAGAGCAGATTGGAGATATCATAGAATTTTCAGGAATGGAGATTGCATTTATTGAAGACCCTTGGGGAACCAAAGTGGAATTGATTAATGATCCAGATACTAGGGGTCTGCACCACATTCATCTCACCAGCCCTGATCCAGCATCTGCCTTGGAATGGTATCAAGAAATTTTTGGTGGGGAACTTGTTCAATGGAAGGGTGCTCTGCCTGCTATTAACTACAGCGATGTATGGCTAATGGCAGCTCAAGCTCGGGGCCAAATTGTGCCGACTGAAGGCAGAGCAATGGATCATTTGGGTTGGGCAGCTGAAAATCTAGATGATTTCGAAAAAGTGTTGGCTCTCAATGATGTTGAGTTCAAAATGGAGCCGAGACCATTTAGAGGAATTCGGATTTCCTTCATCGAAGGTCCCGATGGAGTACGAATCGAAGTCGTAGAGCCTGATTAGTTCAATGTTTAAAAAAATCGGTTAAGTTAAAAAGTGCCCTAATAATTATTGGAATGGGATAGTTGTTGTGCGTTACCGATCCATAGGATTAAGTTTCTCGGGATCAACGTCTAGGTTTAGCAATTTTTCATTTAATAGCGTCGATGAGAGCTTTTTATCCCTGAATAATCCTACCAATGCGGCGTGACAAATATAGTCGCTGCTAATTTCAAAATATTGCCGCAGATCTGACCGGGATTCACTCAAGCCATAGCCATCGGTACCAAGAATAAGAAAATTGCCTGGCATCCAGGGCGCAATACTGTTCGGCAAAGCTTTCATGTAATCGGAAGTTGCAACGTAAACGCCTTTCGTCTTAGCGAATAATTTTTGGACATAGGGAATTCTTTCTTTACGGAAAGGGTGCAGCCTATTGTGTCTCGAACATTCCTCGGCGTCACGGTACAACTCGTTATAACTGGTAACGCTCCATATCGAAACTTCGAACTCCATATCTTCGAGTTTTTTCTTTGCGCTTAGTACTTGTTGCATAATGGATCCACTGCCAAGTAAATGGATTTCTGACGACTTCTCGCTCTTAGTTGATTGGTAATGATAAGCACCAGCCAGAATGCCTTGCTCTGCATTTTTTTTCTTTGGCATAGCTGGCATTTCATAATTTTCATTATAAGCTGTGATGTAATAGAACAGATTTTGCTGTAACTCGTACATTCGACGAATACCTTCGCGCACGATAATAACCAATTCATAAGCAAAAGCAGGATCGTAGCTTTTGAGATTAGGAAAAGTATTTGCAATTACTTGTGAATGGCCATCTTGGTGCTGGATGCCCTCTCCATTAAGAGTAGTGCGGCCTGCGGTTCCGCCTATCAGGAACCCGCGACACATCATATCGCCACAGGTCCAGATCATGTCCCCGACCCTTTGAAAACCAAAGATAGAATAAAAAAAATAAAAAGGGATCATTGGTAAGCTGTGGATTGAATAGGCAGTACCGGCTGCCAAGAAAGAAGCCAGAGCGCCGGTTTCACAAATCCCTTCTTGCAATATTTGTCCATCTTCCGCTTCACGATATGCAACTAAGGTTTCAGCATCAACCGGTGTATATTGCTGACCCTGTAAAGAGAATATCCCAGCTATTTTAAACAGAGCTTCTAAGCCAAAAGTGCGTGCTTCGTCAGGAACGATAGGCACAATATATTTATTCAATGATTTATCCCTTAACAGTATAGAAAGAATTCTAACAAGAGACATTGTAGTAGATTGATTACGGGTGCTTGATTTTTCGATCAGCGAATTAAAGCTTAAAAGTGGAGGCGGCGAGATTTTCTTGCAATTACTTTGTCTTGCAGGAATAGATCCGCCCAGTTCTTTTCGACGCGCCTTTAGGTATTGAATCTCCGGGCTATTCTCCAGGGGTCTATAGAATTTGGCCTGCTTAATATCAGACTCTTCGAGCGGTATTCCTAGGTTCTTAGCGATCGCTATTCGCTGATCGTTATCAAAATTTTTCTTTTGATGCACGGCATTACTTCCTTGCGCGCCTATCATGCCATCGCCCTTAACTGTTTTAACAAGCACTACCGTCGGTTTTCCTTCGGTGTTGATTGCACGATGGAAAGCGGCAAAAATCTTTTTGGAATCTTGGCCGCCACGTTTAATTTGTTTCACTTCTTCATCTGTTAGGGACTCCATCATATGTTCCAGTTCCGGGTTACCGTCCACCCAATGCTCACGCTGCCTATCACCAGTGAGTACAGAGTACCGTTGATAATCGCCGTCGACACATTCCTCCATGCGGCGGCGCAAGCTACCTTTTGTATCCTGCGCTAGTAATTTGTCCCAGCCCCCGCCCCAGATTACTTTAATAACGTTCCAGCCAGAACCAGCAAAAGACGCTTCGAGCTCCTGAATAATTTTGCCATTTCCTCGAACGGGGCCATCCAGGCGTTGCAAATTGCAATTAATGACTAAGATCAGGTTATCCAGTTTTTCTCGGGAAGCTATATTGATTGTACCGAGCACCTCCGGCTCGTCGGTTTCTCCATCACCGATAAAACACCAAACTTTGCCCCCCAGTTTTGATTTTAAACCGCGGTTTTCTAGGTATTTTGCAAATCGAGCCTGATATATAGCGGTTGGCGTAGAAAGACCCATCGAAGCGTTTGCAACTTGCCAGTAATTTGGCATAGAACGGGGGTGAGGGTAGGAAGTTAATCCGCCATCAGGTTGTAATTCTCGTCGGTAATTACCTAGGACTTTTTGGTCAAGCTCGCCTTCGAGCCAAGAGCGTGAATAAACTCCTGTTGCCGCATGAGGTTGGAGTATCACGAGGTCACCGCCATAATCCTTTGATTTCTTGCGAAAGAAGTGATTAAACCCAACTTCCATCATAGTGGCTGCAGAAGCATATGTAGCAATATGTCCACCAACTCCTGCTCCAGAATCCTGACCTTGCAAAACCATCGCCATAGCATTCCAACGCAAGATGTTTTCAATCTTTTGCTCAATTTCTAAATCACCTGGATAGTCAGGTTGTTTTGATAAGGGAATAGTATTTAGATATGGTGTATTGAAGGAAACCGAAGTTGCTTTAAATTCTTGTTGAATGTACCAGTTAGAAAGGCTGTCAAGAATCTGATCTACGCCAGAACTGCCATAAGTATCATGAATATTTTCGATGGCTTCTAACCAGTCTTTACTGTCTTCTTCTATGTCTTTTGGGTTTTGGTGCTTACTCATTCGAAGCCAATTCTTCTGAGTTGTTAATATTTTTTACAGCTATAAAATTATTTATAATCTTCGCGTCTCTTTCTACGCAGCCGATGCTATTATTAAAAATATATTCGATGCTGCTTTGCTCTATTTTATCTGCTTTATCGATGGTATTTTTGAACGTTTCAATCTCCATTGGAGGTAATCCGAGATTGCTATAGAAATCTATTAATAATCTTATTTCTCTTGTAGAAAGATTCTTGGCAAATATTTCTGTAATACCTGGTTCAAAATTTTCCCAGGCATAAACTTCAGCATAGCACTTGGCAATGTTGCTTTTTACAGACTGAGGGAGTATTAGGGACAACGACATGTTAACAATGCTGGTGTAGGTTCGAATTATTTTTTGGGTTTGATCTAACGCCTTCGACTCAAATCTACTGCCCATATCAGTGACACTTAGAAGGCGATTTGCTTCTCGAATGTCATCAGCATGAGCATACTTTAAAAAGAAGATAAGACTGGTAAAGAGAATTGATAATTTAATCTTCACGGACACTTTACAATCACCAAATTTGCTGATTTAAGCATTCTACTCTAAGGAATGTTAGAGCAACAGCAAGTATGAACGGTCTCATCGGGAAAGTGTTCTACCTTAATTTTGCGTGAATTCTGGATAAAGATTTAGTGTGTTAATTGTAGATTTATCTATTAAGAATTGGTGGCAGCGACCGGAACTTTCTTCGATTAGTCATGCAACGGCGTATTTGTAGACTGAATTCATTGACTAGGTCAATCCAAGATGACAACATGCTGACATATAAAAATCATAGTGAGAAGCTATTCTGTGCACCCATCAAAAAGGGTTCTTTTTCTAGATTTGGTGCTGTCTATATTTCGCCTTAACGGTCTACTCATTGCTGAAGGCGATGCCATGACTCAAAGTCTTGGTCTTACACACGCGCGCTGGAAAGTAATTGGAGCAATCGCATTGTCAAACAATGGTCTTACAGTCCCTGGAATCGGGAGGGTTTTAGGACAATCTAGACAAGCAGTCCAGCGGATAACGGATGTAATGGTTAAAGACGGTTTACTGGAGTATCAGAGTAATCCAAAACATAAGCGATCGGTACTGGTGCTACTTAGCGACAATGGGAAAGAAATTTATAACATGTTGCGAGAAGTCCAGGATCCCTGGGCAATAGAATCTTCGGAAGACATTCCGGCCGAAGAGCTGCGAACAGCTCTCCGCTCGATTCGACGCTTGATAAAGATATTTAGCTAGTGAATATCAAATATTTATGAGCGACTTTACAAACAATCTACCAAAAAACCTTTACCGAACGACACAAGTACGAGAGCTAGATCGTATTGCGATTGAAGATATAGGGATTGCTGGTTTTGACTTAATGAAAATCGCTGCAACATCCGTGTTTAAAAATTTAATTAAAAAATGGCCACAAACTCGGCGTCTACTTGTATTTGCAGGGGCGGGAAATAATGGAGGCGACGGATATATTGTTTCGGTTCTGGCGAAAGAGGCTGGTCTTGGAGTCGATCTCATACAAATTGCCGAAAGTACGCAGTTAAAGGGCGCTGCAGAACTAGCCTTCAATTTGGCTAAGAGTAAAAACATTGCAATGCACCTATATTGTGAAAGTAGCCGAGTCAAAGAAACAGACCATGCCCATACTGTTGTAGTAGATGCGTTACTTGGTACGGGCATCACTCGACCAGTCAGCGGCGATTACAAATTAGCGATAGAAAAAATAAACGCTATGGACTGTCCTGTTATAGCGATTGATATTCCTTCAGGGTTGAATGGTGATTCAGGCAGGCAAATGGGCTTAGCTGTAGAAGCAGATATTACCGTAAGTTTTATTGGAATGAAGCAAGGACTTTTAACGGCTGAAGGAAGAGACCATGCGGGAGAAATTGTTTTCGATGATTTAGGTTTGCCTGAACACATTTACAAAGAGAAAGCAGCGCCTATTGTTGAGGTCATTAGGATTGATATTAATGATGTGCCGAGAATGATTGCGCCCCGGCGCGAATCTTCCCATAAAGGCAACCATGGTCATGTGGTAGTCATTGGAGGCGATTATTGCTTTGGCGGGGCGGCACTTATGGCTGCTGAAGCTGCTCAACGAAGTGGCGCGGGTTTAGTCAGCTTAATTACACGAACCCAGCATCGACCTGCCATTCTTTCAAGAAGGCCTGAGTTGATGGTTTTAGGGACGGAAGATTCAGAGCAGGATATAGGGACCCTCCTGGGAAAAGCTTCGACAATAGTGGTTGGCCCTGGATTAGGGGGGAATGAATGGTCGAAAAAACTATTGCAGAAAGCGCTAAGTGCGCAACAGGCTCACGGCATTCCTTTAATTATTGATGCTGATGGATTACGTTTGCTGTCGGATCGAGCTATTTCTGAAAAAGCAATAAAACGCAGTAACTGGATATTGACTCCGCACCCAGGCGAAGCTGCTTCCCTTCTTAACTGTTCTGTAGATGAAATCCAATCGGATAGATTCACAGCTATAAGGAAACTATCAAAGATCTGGGGCGGGGTTTGTCTATTAAAAGGCAGCGGCAGTCTTATCCATCAAGATGCGGCTAATGGTGAAATTTATCTTTGTACCGAGGGCAATTCAGGCATGGCAAGTGGCGGTATGGGTGATGTACTTTGCGGAATCGTGGGCAGCTTAGTAGGACAAGGATTAGATTTGAAGGATGCATTGTGTTGCGCAGTCTGTATTCATGGGGAGGCAGCAGATTTGGCGCTGGAGAATGGGGGCAAGAGGGGGTTACTGGCCACAGACATTTACCCTTATGTAAGACAATTAGTAAACCACCCTCTATCATAACGACCATGTCGATTTATCAAAAGTTTCTTACGGATGAAGAAGCCACTGTTGCATTTGGTCGGGAATTAGCGCGCGCTACTTATGTCGATACCTCAGAAATTAGTGTCGAAATATTGGTAGGAGCGGGGACTGAAACTATAGGCGGCCTTATCCACTTGAACGGTGATCTTGGCGTTGGAAAAACTACTTTAACTAGGGGCATTATGCGCGGGTATGGGTATAGTGGTCCGGTAAAAAGTCCAACTTATACGTTGGTAGAACCCTATGAACTTGAAAAGTGTCAAATCTATCATTTCGATCTTTATCGATTAGCTAACCCGGAAGAAGTTGAATATCTTGGAGTCGAAGATTATTTTCAATCGACTAACCTCTGTATCGTGGAGTGGGCAAATCTAGGGAAGGGCAGCATTCCAGGCGCCGATATCGTAATAGAATTAGAAACTGAAGGAACGGGCCGACGTTTAAGTTTTGAAAGTCAGACGCAAAAAGGCCACCGTATCGCCGAAAGATTGTGGAGATAAGGCCGAAGTTTATATACATGTTGGATTTCGTAACTAGTAATTTAATGAGAATCGGTCAAAATCCCAGACGCTTAATAATTATTGTGTTAATTGCTGGTGTTACTTTTACACTAGAGTCGGCATTGGCGGCAAATATTGACGATGTCCGCATTTGGCCCGCGCCCGATCACACTCGACTTGTTTTCGACTTAAGCACCGATGTGGATTACGATTTGTTTGCACTTGATAACCCTCTTCGAATTGTGATTGATATCGAAAACTCTAATCTAATGGAAGAATTGCCTTTATTAGACTTTAGCGGAAGCCCTATTGAGGCCATTCGCAGTGGTGTTCGTGATGGCGATGATCTAAGAATTGTTTTGGATTTAAATAGCGAGACAAACCCATCCAGTTTCAAGTTGCCACCAAATAGTGAGCACGGAAATCGTTTAGTGGTAGACCTATACTATATGGATTCTGCAACTCGTAATAATTCTCAGATGTTAGGCTCTGTGGCGCCAATACAGGTTAATGAGAAAAGGGAGATAGTCGTGGCTATTTCTGCAGGACATGGTGGTGATGACCCGGGTAGTATTGGTTATGACGGCCGTATTAAAGAAAAGAATATAACTCTTGCAATTTCGCGATACCTAAGAGATAAAATCGATGCTGTTCTGGGTTATAGGGCGGTCATGATTCGAGATGGAGATTACTATGTCGAATTACAAAAACGTCCACAACTCGCCCGAGAGAATCGCGCAGATTTATTTGTAGCTATCCACGCAGATTGGTACCAGAATAGTCTTGCCAATGGTGTTACCATTTATGCATTGTCCGGCGACCGAGCTGACAGGGAAAATGCCAGACGGATAACCGAGAAAGAAAATAGTTCCGATTTATTAGGTGGAGTTGGAGGAGACCTTGTTATTGGTGGCTTGGATGATGATGTTGCACTAACGCTGGTTTCTCTGCAGATGGCTTGGAGTATGGAGCAAAGCTTGCTTGCGGGGGCATCTATTTTGGAATCACTTGATACAGTTACGCGTTTGCGGCGGAATAAGGTTCAGCAAGCTTCTTTGCAAGTTCTCAATTCGCCAGATATTCCTTCCTTATTGATAGAAACTGGATATTTGACCAATCCTATCGAAGCACAACGACTAAATTCTTCAGAATTTCAAAGGACTATGGCACAGGCTATTGCTCGAGGCGTCTTTGATTATTTCTATGAAGTACCTCCAGAAGGAACCTTGATCGCGTGGCAAAAAGAACGTGGAATTACTCCAGGGACGCACATTGTTAAATCAGGCGATAGTTTATCTGTAATCGCAGAGCGTTTTGGTATTACTATTAGAGAATTGAAAGCTCTCAATGGTCTGAGCTCAAATACAATTATAATTGGTCAGGAACTTAAGCTTCCTGGTGCTGAACAGAGCCAACTTTCTGAGCATAGGATTATAGGTGGTGAAACGTTATCTGAGATTGCCAACCTTTACTCCATAAGTTTGGCGAGTTTACGAGCGGCAAATAATCTATCTAGTGATCGAATAATGGTAGGCCAGGTTCTTAAAATTCCTTCAATGTAAGTTTGCTAATTTCATAATAGGATAAAAGAGTGGGAGTGCTACAATGCTCGCTTAACGCATTTAGTGTCTGCTTTATTATATGAATCGAATAAATTTACTCAGCGAGAAATTGGCGAACCAGATTGCAGCAGGCGAAGTAGTCGAGCGGCCTGCATCGGTAGCAAAAGAACTTCTAGAGAATAGTCTCGATTCCAGAGCAGATCGTATCGAAATCGATATAGAGCAAGGAGGCGTCAAGTTAATTAGAGTAAAAGATAATGGTGTTGGAATTGTGAAAGAAGATTTAGAGTTAGCATTAAGTCGTCACGCCACTAGTAAAATTTCACACCTTGAAGATTTAGAGAAAATCGACAGTCTAGGTTTTCGCGGGGAAGCACTGGCGAGTATTAGTTCTGTGTCTCGATTGGCCATGATGTCCAAGTCTGATGAAGGCAGCGAAGATAATGGCTGGAAAGTTGAGACGGAAGGTCAGAGTATCAATACGCAAGTTTCCCCTATCGCTCATTCACGCGGCACTACGGTGGAAGTGAGAGATTTATTCTTTAATACTCCTGCTAGGAGGAAATTCCTAAAAACCGAAAAAACTGAATTTTCTCGTATAGATGAAATTATCAAACGAATTGCCCTGAGTCGCTTCGACGTGCAATTTNCGCTGAATCATAATCAACGANCTATCCATAAATTAATCCCGGCTATAACNGAATTAGAGCAGCAACGNAGAGTAGGTTTGGTTTGTGGANCCACNTTTNTAGAAAAATCAGTTTATATCGAATTTGACCGAGCTGGATTGCGCTTGATGGGATGGGTAAGTCTTCCCACATTTTCGCGGAGCCAGGCAGACCTNCAGTATTTCTATGTGAACGGGCGCATTNTTCGCGACAAGCTAGTTGCGCATGCTATAAGGCGGGCCTATCGCGATGTGTTATTTCATGGCCGTCACCCAGCATATGTTCTGTATTTAGAACTTGACTCTGCATTAGTCGATGTCAATGTGCATCCGACTAAACATGAAGTTCGTTTCAGAGATAATAAATTAGTACATGATTTTCTCTTTAGTTCCCTCTATAAAGCTTTAGGGGAAGTTACCCCTTCTGATCAGATTCCTAGTACTAATGATTCTAGCGAATTATCTTTACCTAGAGTTATTGGCTCAGGCAACGATCAAGCAAAAGCTGTTGTTCATCAGAGTCCTTTGTCATTGTACGAGCCAGCATCGGTTCACTCCCAATTTGACGTAAGTAAGAAAACGAACGCGAAAGCCAGTGTTAGAGATCAATTAGAAACATTAGCAAAACTGAGTAGTCAAGAGGGAGAAATTCCACCGCTTGGTTATGCCATTGCGCAACTTCACGGAGTTTATATTCTGGCGCAGAACAGAGAGGGTTTCGTTATTGTTGATATGCATGCGGCTCATGAACGCATTACTTATGAAAGAATAAAAACCGCATGTGAGAAAGAGGAATTAAAAATGCAGCCGCTTCTCGTGCCGCTTGCTATACCAGTAAGCCAAGCCGAGGTAAATTGTACTATTGAGCATGAGGAGATATTACTGAGCTTGGGCATTGAACTGGAATTAGTTTCAGATGAAGCGATTGTCGTTCGTCAGATCCCAGCTCTGTTAAAGGATTCGAACATTGAGCAAATGGTACGAGATGTTCTATCGGACTTTTTAGAATATGGGAGCAGCGATCGGATTAAAGCACACCAGGAGGAACTTCTTTCTTCAATGGCGTGTCATGGATCGATAAGAGCAAATCGTCACCTAACTCTACCGGAAATGAATGCTTTACTTAGGGATATTGAGGCGACGGAGCGCAGTAGTCAATGTAACCACGGAAGACCTACATGGATTTACCAAAGTCTCGAAGAACTCGATAAACGTTTTCTGCGCGGNCAGTAGNTTATCNAACGCAAATTACAGTGAATCAANNTAGTTCAAAACCAAATGTAATCTGCCTCATGGGGCCTACAGCTTCTGGGAAAACGGACGTGGCTGTGCAACTAGTACAGCGATTCCCATTTGAAATAGTNAGTGTGGATTCAGTCCAGATTTATAAAGGTATGGATATCGGAACTGGCAAGCCAGATATAACTACATTGAAATTGGCTCCNCATCGNTTGCTAGATATAAGAGATCCTATCGAAGCTTATTCAGTGTCGGATTTTCGTGCAGATGCTTTCAATGAAATTTCAGATATTATCGATTTAGGTAAGATGCCACTCTTGGTCGGGGGGACCATGCTCTACTTCAAGGCATTAAAGTATGGCTTGGCGGATATGCCTCAAGCTGATCCAGAAATTAGAACAGAGATAGAGGCACTAGCGCAGGAAAAAGGTTGGGAAGAAATCCACAAAAAACTGGCCAAGATTGATCCTGATTCAGCTCAGCGTATTCACCCAAATGATCCTCAAAGACTGCAACGCGCATTGGAGATCTTTTTGATTTCAGGAAGNACCATGTCGGAATTCCATGCGGATGAAAAACGAAAACANGTTGGTTGTGAAATTGACCTTCCTTTCAATNTACACTTTTTTGCAATNAAACCGATAGATCGCCAACTGTTGCATNGAAAGATAGAAGAAAGATTTAAGCAAATGGTATCTAAAGGCCTTGTGGATGAAGTCGTTGGGTTGTATCAGCGTGGAGACTTGCACAATATGCTCCCTTCTATGAAATCCGCGGGATACAGGCAGGTATGGCAGTTTCTAACTGGCGAATTAAGCTATGATGAGATGATTGAAAGGGGTATTATAGCTACAAGGCAGCTAGCCAAGCGTCAGCTTACTTGGCTTCGTAACTGGGACAATTTGCGAAGTTTGAGTGATCCATCGGGCAAATCCATTGATGCAGTCTTGAAATACGCTCAATCTATCTCAATATAGAACTTTATTGCTGTATCACTAGTCAAAGAATTTGAGTCTAAAGACCAAGTTAGTCACTATGGCCCTAAGCTTATCGTTCCATCGATAACATCGTAGATAGCAAGGAGAAAAAATAATGTCCAAAGGGCATACTCTACAAGACCCTTTTCTGAATGTGCTTAGAAAAGAGCGTATTCCTGTTTCCATTTATTTNGTCAGTGGCATCAAATTGCAAGGCCAAATTGAATCTTTTGACCAATTCGTNATTTTGCTTAGAAATGCAGTAAGCCAGATGGTNTACAAGCACGCTATTTCCACAGTTGTCCCAGCTAGAAGTGTAAAAATCCCAGTAACAAGTCAGGGAGAGCTACATGATGTTGATACTGGTGATGCAGGCAATGCCTGAAGAATACGCTTCTTCAAAAATAGAGGTAAAAGTTGTTTTTTGACAGACCAGAAACTGGCGAAGTAACTATTTTAGTCCACGTAACGATCGAATCTGATAAAGATCGAACGGACCCAGTTGAATTTGAAGAACTAGCTTTATCGGCAGGNGCAGTACCGGTAGGATATGTAACCGGTACTCGAAAAAAACCTTCACCAAATCATTTTGTAAGCACTGGCAAACTCGAAGAAATAGCAACTGCTGTCCGCGCCCATAAGGCTCAGTTAGTTTTGTTCAATCATTCACTTACTCCGAGTCAAGAGCGAAATCTGGAAANAGTATTTCANTGTCGAGTGCTAGATCGGACTGGCTTAATTTTAGATATATTTGCTCAACGAGCTCGCAGTCATGAAGGTAAGTTGCAGGTGGAACTTGCCCAGCTAAAGCATTTAAGCTCTCGGCTAAAACGTGGGTGGACCCATCTGGATCGACAAAAAGGTGGTATCGGATTAAGAGGCGCTGGTGAAAAACAGCTGGAGTTAGATCAACGCATGATTGGTCAACGTATCAAGACAATAAGAAAAAGCCTGTCTAGAGTTAGAAGTCAACGGGAGCAGGGCAGGCGTTCTCGAAGTAGAGCTGAAATTCAAACGATTTCACTAGTCGGTTACACTAATGCGGGGAAATCGACCCTTTTTAATAGCTTAACAAATGCTGGGTCTTATGCTGCTGATAAATTGTTTGCTACTCTGGATTCCACTTTAAGACGCGTTGAATTGCCAAATTTTGGTTCGGCTATCATGGTGGATACCGTGGGTTTCATCAGCAGACTGCCTCACCACTTGGTTGAGGCATTTAGAGCGACTCTGGAGGAAACGGCGTCTGCTGATTTATTGTTGCACATTATAGATTGTGCTCATGAATATCACTCAGACTATATTGAGGAGGTTGACGCTATCTTGGCGGAAATCGGAGCAGGACATATTCGCCAACTTAGGNTATTTAACAAGATAGATTTAGTAGATGGTGTTGATCCTCGCATAGACTATGATGAGAACGGTCTCCCAGTTCGAGTATGGATTTCGGCGCAAAAAGGGCTGGGTATCAATCTTTTGCTTAAAGCCATGGGAGAAGCTTTGTTAGGAACTTTGGTGGTGAAAACGGTTCGTATTGCACCGGAGCAGACCCGTTTGAGAAGCCACTTATATAAAAAAGGGTTCATTGAGGCGGAAAGAATCGATGAAGGTGGTTTTTATCACCTTCGTATCCGATTGCCTGAAAATGAACTAGAGCAAGTGGTTAAACAAGGAGCAGTTATTGTACAGACGCCAGAATTAGCAGACCCTGCTAAGCAGGTTTGGATAGAGAAGGAGCGAGCGCGAACAGCGTAATACATCTATTTTAGAGCGTTATAACTTTGCAAAATGCTGTGTTAATTGAAAATTATTAGCTAGAATCCACAAATTNTGTCCTTAGAAGCGACGGAGAAGCNAATGGCTTGGAATGAACCTGGAAATAACGGCAGAGACAACGATCCTTGGGGTGGTGGTCGTGGTGGCGGAGACCAGGGCCCGCCTGACATTGACGAAGTTATCAAAAACCTGACGAAGAAATTCAATAGTCTCTTCGGAGGTTCCAGGAGTGGTGGTTCAGGTGGTTCTGGCAGCGGCGGCGGGTCTCCGATTTCTGGAGGCTTACCGGGCGGGGTCATTGCTGGTTTGATTGTCGCCATTACTGTTATATGGGGGTTCATGGGATTTTATATAGTCGATGAAGCAGAGCGAGGCGTTGTGCTTCGTTTTGGGCGAGTTCTCGATGAAACTGTTCAACCGGGATTGCACTGGAATCCACCCATAATTGACGAAGTGAATTTAGTTAACGTTTCAGAATTGAATGCAAAGACCTACGAAAATCGGGCAATGCTGACGACGGATGAAAACATTATTGATATTGAAGTAACTGTTCAATACCGAATTCAGGACCCGGTTGACTATGTNATAGCTGTNCAGAATCCAGAGCGTAGTTTGGATAATGCCTCTGAATCTGCNATTCGACATGTAGTTGGTGGGAATACCATGGAACAGATTTTAACCACCGGTCGTGACCGAGTGGCGGTCGACGTAGAAGACAGGCTGCAAGACTATATGGATATCTATAATACTGGGATTTTCGTAAGCCAGGTTAATGTAGTTGATGCACAACCACCCGATGGGGTTCGAGCTGCATTCGATGATGTAATCCGAGCTCGCGAGGATGAACAGCGTGCCCAGAATCAGGCCCAGCAATATGCTAATCGCGTAATACCGGAGGCAAGAGGTGAGGCGCAGCGACAAATTGAACAGGCGAATGCCTATAAAGAGCAAGTTATAGCTGAAGCTGTGGGTGATGCTTCTCGCTTTGATCAGCTTCTCGCAGAATATACCAAAGCCCCGGCTGTAACACGGCAGCGTTTGTATATCGACTCATTACAAGACGTAATGACTGCAAGTAGTAAGATCATGATAGATGTCGAAGGTGGCAACAACATGTTGTATGTGCCCCTTGATAAGATCCTTGAGCAAAGTGGCAATGCTGCTGGACCAAGAACTTCCGACGAATGGCAGGATTTAGCTGATCAGATAGCGCCATACTTACCTGGGCCATCTAGCAGCAATACCACAGTGGATAGAACTAGATTAAATAGTGGCAGAGGAGGTAGGCCATGAAACATTTTTTCTCTCTAGGTTTTCTGCTGCTTGCGGTAGTATTGGCAGGCAACATTTTTTTTGTAGTTAAAGAAACTGAACGAGCTGTAATGCTGCAGTTTGGCGAGCTGGTTAATTCAGATATAGAGTCAGGACTTCATGTAAAGATTCCTTGGGTGAATACAGTTCGTAAGTTTGATGCAAGGATTCAAACTGAAGATGCAACGCCTGAGCGCTTTTTAACTCTAGAGCAAAAAGCATTGGAAGTAGATTCTTACGCGAAATGGCGAGTCATCGATACCGGTCAGTTCTATGTTTCTACAAGAGGAAATGTAGAAACCGCAGGTAGTCTTCTGGCTCAGAGAATTAACGATGGATTGCGCGATCAGATTGGTGCTCGAACCTTAATCGAAGTTGTNGCAGGTGAACGTGATCAGTTAATGTTGGACCTGACTNCTGAGTTGAACGAAGCAACAGCTGCTGATATCGGTATCGAAGTTATCGATGTTCGGGTAAAACGGATAGATCTTCCTGATGATGTCAGATCGTCTGTTTACGATCGTATGATTACAGAACGTAATCGCGAAGCGCAGGAAATCCGTTCCCGTGGCGAAGAATTGGCAATTGGCATTCGGGCCGATGCTGACCGTCAAGTTATAATTTATGAAGCAGAAGCCTATAGAGATGCCGAAGAAATTCGTGGTGAAGGGGACGCAGAAGCAACAGCTATTTATGCCGGAGCCTATACTAAAGATGAAGAATTCTTTGCATTCACCCGAAGCCTTAACGCATATCGTGAGACTTTCAGCACAAAAAACGATGTACTGCTACTAGATCCGGATAGCGATTACTTCAAATATTTGAAGGATGGGTTAACTTTGCAGTAGACGGACAAAGTTAGAAAGTAGAGTCAGGAAATAATCCTAAAAAAAAGAACCTGAATTGCAAGCCTGCGATTCAGGTTTTTTCGGGTTGCGTTTTTGAAAATAGTTTAATCAGCTCACCCAATTAAGGAAGAGAGCGGAAATTGTTACATGAACTCGCAGTAGCTTTTTGTTTGATGCTAGTTATTGAAGGGATCCTTCCTTTTGTTGCACCAAAACGATGGCGAAAATTAATAATGATGTTAGATCAAATTGATGATAATACAATGCGATTCATCGGTTTAGGAAGTATGTTAACCGGTACTTTTGTTCTGCTGCTCATTAACTGAAAAATTATCGAGAATGAAAAATAATGTCTGATGCAAAACGTTGGTTACTCCCAGATGGGGTAGAAGAAATTCTTCCAGCGGAGGCTTTTAAACTGGAATCACTGCGCCGGCAGCTTTTGGGTATTTATGAGTCCTGGGGATACGAGCTGGTTATTACTCCATTAATTGAGTTTCTAGATTCCTTATTGGTCGGTTCTTCCCATGACTTAGACTTGCACACATTTAAGATTACTGACCAATTAACTGGACGAATGATGGGTATTCGGGCAGATATTACCCCGCAGGCTGCACGGATAGATGCTCACCGATTAGATCGTGATGGACCTGTTCGTTTGTGCTATGCAGACAATGTACTCCATACAAAGCCGCGCGGCATTATGACATCAAGGGTGCCAATTAGAATTGGGGCTGAACTTTATGGTCATTCTGGCGTTGAATGTGATGTTGAACTGGTATGTCTTATGCACGAAACTCTATGTGCGATTGGACTTGATGATATTTACATAGTACTTGGGCAGGTAGGCATATTTAGAGCATTAGTTAACGAAGCTGGTCTAGCAACAGAAACTGAAAGATTATTATTCGAAGCTTTACAGCGGAAGGCCTATGACGAAATTTATGCAGTGTTAGATGATTCGATTAAGGATAGAAAACTTAGGCAGATGCTGCTGCAATTAGCGCAACTTTCAGGGGAAGAAGAAGTCTTGCAAGAGGCATTAAGTATATTTTCCGACGCACCCAAAAATGTTAAAGCTGAGCTTAGGAAATTAGTTGATATCGTAGAGGGAGTAAAGGTACGAATTCCTAACATAGCTCTTTGTTTTGATCTTTGCGAATTACGTGGCTATGAGTACCATACCGGGATCGTTTTTGCTGCGTACACTCCGGGATATGGCAGGGCAGTTGCGAAGGGTGGACGCTATGATCACATCGGTGAAGTTTTCGGAAGTGCGCGGCCAGCTTCCGGTTTCGATAGTGATTTAAAAGTCTTGGCTAAGCTTTCAACAAAAGATTTTCAAAAACCGGCTGCAATTATAGCGCCGAACCTAACTGACAAGGTGTTGCAGGAAACTATTGCCGATATTCGAAAGGAAGGTGAAATAGTTATTGTAAATCTCACTGGCCGTTCACTTGATAAAAATACCCTTAAAGAAATGCGTTGTGACCGTCAATTGGTAATTAAAGATGGCAATTGGGAAATTCAATCGCTTTAGTTACTGCCGATTAGTTTATGCTAAATAACTGAGTGGATAGAAATGGCGAAATCTGTGGTTGTGCTTGGCACCCAATGGGGTGACGAAGGGAAAGGAAAGATTGTAGACCTTCTTACGGATAGGGCGTCGGTTGTTGCTCGGTTTCAAGGTGGCCACAATGCTGGACATACACTAGTAATTGGTGGTGAAAAAACCATATTACATCTCTTACCGTCAGGAATCCTGCGTGGGAATATTCATTGTATAATTTGTAATGGTGTCGTTTTAAGTCTCGAAGCATTATTGCAAGAAATTAATAGATTGGAAGAGCGTAACATTCCGGTTCGCGAACGCCTTAGTATAAGTGGCGCGTGCCCTATAATCCTTCCCAGCCATGTTGCTTTAGATCAAGCTCGGGAAGCGCAAAAGGGCAAAAATAAAATAGGTACAACCGGGCGCGGTATAGGCCCGGCATACGAAGACAAAGCGGCTCGTCGGGGAATTCGCTTGGCGGAAATTCTCAACTCTTGTCAATTTTCAGAAAGGCTCGAAGAATTAATGGGCTATCATAATTTCTGGTTAGAGAACTACTATCATAAGNAAGCAGTTGATTTTCAAAAGGTCCGCGATGATTATCTTCGATTTTCTGAGCAGGTAAGTCCGATGATTGCAGATACTATTGATATTCTCCATAGTCATCGCAAAAATGGCGATAGTATACTTTTTGAAGGCGCTCAGGGCTCATTATTAGATATAGATCATGGTACTTATCCGTTTGTAACTTCTTCTAATACCACTGCGGGTGGCACGGCAACTGGCAGTGGCTATGGGCCCCTCTATTTGGATTATGTTCTCGGAATAACCAAGGCCTATACAACCCGGGTTGGGTCTGGGCCGTTCCCCACAGAATTGTTTGATGAGGTTGGGGGGCATCTTGCAACCATGGGGGCTGAAAAAGGTTCAACGACTGGCCGTGATAGACGCTGTGGCTGGTTTGATGCGGCGGCGGTAAAACACGCCATGCGGATAAATAGCGTTTCTGGAATGTGTTTAACCAAGCTAGATGTTCTTGACGGCTTAGAATATGTAAAAATTTGTACTGGTTATAAGCAGATTGGAGAAAATACCTCTAGCAGTCTTATGGATGTCTCCAGGTTTGAGGCCCTCGAACCAATTTACCATGAGTTGCCCGGCTGGAATCAGTCTACTTTTGGCGCAAAGACCATTGAAGAATTGCCTGATAACGCACGGGCTTATATTAAGTTCATAGAAGAAACTGTAGAAGTGTCGGTTGATATTATTTCTACGGGGCCTGATAGGGAAGAAACAATTACTTTGCGACACCCTTTTGAATAGTAAAAGTATTCTTATGGGATATCCCAAAGGCAAGCAGCTCCCAAGGCGCCACTGGCATCACCAAAAGTAGGGGCTAAAATTTTTGTATGGATAACATCTGTGAAAACGTTCCCGTTTAAGTAATTTGGTACGAGACCGTACAACAGTTCAATATTTGATAAACCACCGCCCAACACAATTATATGTGGGTCTAGTATATTAATTATTGTTGAGAGGCAGCGCGCCAGTTGGTCGGCATAAATTTCGATGCATTTTATAGCTGCTGTGTCTCCGTTGATGGCGGAAGCAGATATCAACTTTGCAGACTTTTTCTGGCCAGTTAACTCATTGAAGGTTTGTTGTAGACCTCTTCCGGATAAAACTGTTTCATTGCAATTAGTTTTACCGCAGTAACAAGCTCGATCTGCTTTAATCAGCTCTCTTGCTGATATCGGTATAGGGTTATGCCCCCATTCACCGGCGATACTGTTGGGCCCTGTAACAAGTTTTTTATCGATAACAACTCCTCCACCGCAGCCTGTACCAATAATGACGCCGAAGACATTTTTAGAATCTTTCGCTGCCCCGTAATGCGCTTCAGATAAAGTAAAACAATTAGCATCATTTTCGAGGCGAATTTCATAACCAAGTGTTTTTTCGATGTCCTTTTTAAAGGGTCGGTTATTTAGACACACAGAGTTGGAATTTTTCATTAACTGTGATGGCATCGAAATCGCGCCAGGCGTTCCAATTCCGACTGATAGCGGGACTGCCATTTGAAGTCGCTTAATGACATTGCATATCATTTCCACTGTAGCAGAATATGATTCTGCAGGAGTGTCGACTCGAATTTTTTCTGCTACTGAACCGTCATTGCGGATCACAATAGCTTCTATCTTAGAGCCGCCAACGTCTACTCCGATTCGCATAAAAACCTCTTACGTTTTCAATCTCTTTATGTGTCAGTGTCACAAAAAGCCTTACATAACAATGCTTTGCATACTACTACAAACTAACTACAATCGTTGATCACNCAGCAGAGAACTAATTGAACTTGGTTCGAATTTATGACCAGCGGGCGCCATCAACAAATTTTGTTAGACGAAACACCTTACTATCATTGCATATCTCGCTGTGTTCGACGGGCCTATTTATGTGGGGATGATCCTATTAGTGGCCAGAATTTTGATNATCGTAAGCAATGGTTGATAACGCGAATTAAACAACTGGCTGCACAATTTGCCATCGATGTTTGTGCTTATGCCATTATGAACAATCATTACCATTTGGTACTTTTTGTTAACGAAGTTAAAGCAAAAAATTGGACTGACAAGGAAGTAATACGGCATTGGACAGCGTTGTTCCCCCGGAATTCAGCAATAATCGAAACTTTGCATAAGAATAATAACTCTCACAAAGCGAGAAAATTCTACGTTCAGCAAGTGAAAATTTGGCGTGAACGGTTAGCGGATATTAGTTGGTTTATGCGTTGTTTAAACGAATCTGTTGCTCGCAAGGCAAACAAGGAAGACGAATGCAAAGGCAGGTTCTGGGAAGGTCGGTTTAAGAGTCAGGCTTTGTTGGATGAAAAAGCGCTGGTTGCTTGTATGGCTTATGTGGATTTAAACCCGATTCGAGCTCACATTAGCGAAACTTTAGACTCTAGTGATTATACTTCTATTCAAGAGCGTCTGATTAGTCACGCAAAAAAAGTAAAAACTAGAAGTTATCGCCAGCGTCGTCTGTTGACCAGGCGCGGCGCGAAACATCTACTGGATCGTGGAAATAGAGAGAAAAAGCTTTCCCTAAAACCTCTGGCTCAGTTGCCAGGTATTAGTAAAGAGGTTGTACCAATTTCACGAAAAAGCTATTTTGAATTATTAGAGACAACTGGTAAGGCTTTAAAAATAGGCGAAAAGGCTCCGCATAAGGCCATGATGCTAATGAATAAGAAGCGATCGGTCTTAAATGTGCTGGGCATATCTACAGAGTCCTGGTTAAAGAATATAATGTATTTTCACCGTTATTATGGGATAGCAGCCGGCGTTGAATCCTCACTGATTAAGTTCCACAAAAGTCGATGGTATATTGGTGCAAATTTTAAACATTCCCATAAATGGATAAGAGGTGTAAGTTCGGCCCGCTTATTATTTGGGGCATGAAAGCATAGAATTCGAGTATTAAGTCAAAGATACTATTCAATTGATGTCCAATCATAAACCTCTATTTAGACATTCTCTGTCTTTAGTAAATCCACATTCGTAGAAAAGTAAAGTTTTAGCTAGGCGGCGCTGGCATTTCTGTTGTTTGTTATGAAAAATTTTAACTGGGTGTCCTTTAATAAACTAGAAACCTCCTTTATGTAATTATTCTTTGCAATTACTTCCCTTAAATAGGTAAATAAATCCTAAGTATCAGAAAACAAAAGAGTTAATTTTTTAAGAATGACTGGTTAAACAAGCATGGGGACGGGTACAACACTTTAATTAGATATCTAAGCCACATAAAAAACCAATAATCACTAGATATTGTTTGACTTTGACTGATTAACACTATATGTTGCGCTGCTAAGTGAGGAGCTAACTTATTGAATTTTCGGAGCAAAGGACTGCGAATTTCTTGAAATTAAGTTCTAAGTCACGACAAAGGTCTTTACGTTTCAGCTAAAGCGCGGGTGTTTGCTCATCTATAAATTAGAGAAAATAAGGGAAAACGCAAATTACCAATTATTGTTAACTAATCCATAATTCACTTAGCAGAAGTAGGGGTACTATCAAATGAATAAGCTGGCTCAAGTAGTAGTCGAAGAAGCAGAGAGCGAAAAACTACAAGGTGCAGAATTTGAAAGTGATAATCTTCTCCTAAGACAAAAGAAGAAAGAAGACGACATTAGACTAAAATTGGAAGAGTTCGCCAAAGAACTATCTTTGGTACAGAAGCAACGAGAGGGACACTAAATATTATCTAAAAGGCCATAAGTGAGCACAAAATTACTCGCTTTAGAATTGATCTACTCTAAAAAACGTTTTCAGTCATGATTTCTATTCACGAAAGGTTAAACCCCAATGGACTCTTCGAACGTTCCTCAAGTTAGCTTAACTATCTTTATCCCCAGTGAGCACTAATTTTGAGTGCTGTTTGCTTGTAATTTTGCTTACCAACTTCAGATCTAAAAAAGAGAGATTTTAGCTTTCTAATAGGTGCGTTGGAACCTATTGAGTTTCGATGGATTTAGCTTCACAATTATTCCATGTGAATCGCTCATTATTCAAATAGCACCTGGTCTTCAAACCAATCTCTGAGAAGTTTTTCCGTCATAATTCCACTATGAGACTCCATATTATGACTTTCGTCGAAGAAATAACTACGTGGTAGTTCACCATACCATGATGGATCGATGCTATAGCGTAATTTTTCTACAAAGCTATCTGCAAACATCCAAGATTTTATTTCATGTAAATTGAAGTCAAACAAAAATTCTATTGCATCGTCTCGCGTGTCGATAGCATCAGTAGATACTAGTACGAATGGCAAGCCGGGGTTAAGCTCAAGGATTTTACCCATCATTTTTAGTTCAAGTAGACAAGGGGGGCAATCTACAGACCATAAACCCAAAAGGAATTCTTGTCCTGCAAAGTCAGATTTTATTTCTGTGAACGAATCGGCAGTAAACGCCTGGAAATTATCAGCCAAAATAGACTGCGACAACCCAACTGTAAAAATAAATACTAGGCTCTTTATAGGAGCACTCGCTTTGCACTTTGGCAGATAACTAAAGATCATTGTCGGAAATTTGGATGTTCTGTTGGCTCATATCGAGAAAGATGTGACCATACTGCTGAGTATGCCAGCTTAAAAAAACATCATCGACTCTTTTTATAAGAAACGGATGGTCTGAGCTCTTTTCAGTAGTAATTAATGTAACGGTATCTGACCATGTCATCCCATCGTCAACGCTAGTGATCACATTTAGCAGAGTCTCGCGGCCATTAAAACCTTTCCAAACAAGGTAAAGTTTTTCATTGGACTCGGCTAAATGAGGATGTCCAGCTCCGGGCTGTCTATCGACGCTATAAAGCTGAGTTGGTCCGCTTTCAGTGAAGGAATATTTTGCATAATAGATACCTTGGTTAATATCACCATTAGTAAACCAACTCATATGATAGTCATTTGATATAGTTGATTGAGCCATGGTCGGGCCGTGATGAGGACACGCATTGATATGCCATTCATCAAAGCTTGCGCGTTGCGTTTCTAGGATATCGCCATGCGGTGTCAATTCTGCAATAGCATGATCCCTCACATCATCACCGAAAACTTGTCGCCATAGGATCGCTATGTTCTCCGCCCCTCTCGGTGCAATAGCGATTCTGCAGCACTCACAACTATGATCGGCTACGCGATAATTTTTAGAAAAAGTTTTTCCTTGATCATCGGAAACTGAATAGTATACAGCGGCTCCAATATAGGTGTTGCCGTTTTCAAGACTAGCCTCAAGATCTCTCTTGTCGATCCAGGTCAAATATAAGTGACCTGATTCTGATAAAAACAGCGATTCGAATCTATGCCCTGCAAAAATTCCGTCATCATTTATCGTCCGCGGTTCCTCGAAAGTTTTGNCGCCGTCGGTGGATCTGCTAAATCGAATTTCACCAGTGAATCGGGGTGAGGTTTTCAGAGTCCAAGAAATAAATATTAAACCATCATCGTCTACAATAATTTTTGGCCTGTTCTCTCCATTATGTTCAGCATCTTCGGCTAAGGAATTCACAGCTACGGGGAGACTGTATGTGTTCCCTAAATCTGTCGATTGACTTACATAGACGAATTCGTTTTGGACGAATGTCACCCATAAAGTCCCTTGAGGATCAAAAGCGGCACTGGGAGTGCTGCCGCAATGAATAGAAACTTGACCCTCGTGTTCTAAATCGCATATGGCATATAAATCAGTGCTAAAAAAAGCTAGTTGTATCGCAATAATGACAGTTATTTGTTTAAACACGTTCATTTCCTAACTAGAAAATATATTTCCCTTCGAGGAAAAAAGTCCTCGAAGGCCAAGGATGGTACACATAAATTTCCTCGTTGGTAAGGTTATCTATTCCAGTGGAGACAGAAAACTCGCTTGTGATCTGTAAATTCGCTCTTACGTTCGTTTGTAAAAAGCCGTCTTGCGCCCCAAAAATATTACTAGCCCTGTCTAGATTGTCCAGTCGCCCATAACTATTGCTCGCGTACCTAAACCCCAGGCCCGCACTTACATCACTCGTGATTAAATAGTTAAATAGTGCGTTCGCTCTCCATTTAGGCATGCGCGGGAATTCGTTGCCTTCTATGCCTGGATTCAATGTGCTTTTGGTAATTTCTACATCGGCATAATTAACATTAAAACGGAGGCTTAAATTTGAACTGAACAAATTCATATTATTGTAGATAAATTCTACACCTTTAGTATCGACTTCATCGACGGGCAAAGCAGTAGAGATATTGGTATTGTTTGTGATCTCTGTAAAATTAAAGATGACGTCATCAATAGTTTCTCTATAAAGATTAATCGCAGTTATTCCGCCGTCGGTTAATTTTTCTATAGAAATATTTTGGTGAATACCATCTTCCGGTTCCAACAAGGCATTGCCTGCAAATTGTCTCACTCCGCTACTCTCATTTCGATAGAGTTCTTCGATAATCGGAAATCTTATGGCACGAGCCGCTGAATACCTAATCGTGATCGAGTCATCTAGAAAATAAGCGAGTGAAATTTTAGGGGAAACTCCTTCTTCGTTACGGTCTACATGACGATCGGATACATTTGATTGATCTCCAAAATAGCCTCCCGAACTTTTCCAATCTTCATATCTAATGCCAAGGGAGAGGTCCCATTGCTGGCTCAATGTCATACCCCATTGGGCATATATTGCTTTAGTGGAAACTTCCCCGCCGCTTGCGCCTCTTGATGATCCCCTTATGTCATTAAAAGTGTCATACCTGTGGGGTTCTACATTGAGTTTGTAGTTGTCATTGTGAAACCCCAGCGACAAACGCATATCATTATTTCCAAGTAGGCTTTCTGTACCCACTTTAAGATCAAAAATTTGCCATCCTGTATCATCGAATTCTGTTATTCGACCAGCAAACCCTGCATTTGCAGATTGGTAGTCTGGCGCGCTAGGGTTTCGGCCAGTGCGAATTTCGACATCGTCCAAAATTTCAAAATTACTGAAGTAGGCATCAAATATCCAGCNAGTCTTATTAAGCGGCCCCCCAACACCAAACCCCACAAGAAGGCTGTCCCTCTCTTGCATCCTGTTCTGGAAAACACTAGTTCCCCAACTTGTAGTGTCATAGATGGTTGTAGGATCACTAGATAGGCTAAAGTTGCGGTCATAAAAGACATTGCCCGCAGCATCCCTAAGGTAATTATTTGAATTTGATTCATCTCTTTCTCTTTGTTCATAGGCAATATTCGCTCGTAATTGGTATTTACCTATGTCATGAATTATCTTTAATTTAGCTAATTCGGTTAGAGATTCCTCTGGACCAGAATCACCAAAATAGATTATGTCCCTTCCGATTTCNTCTTGACCTGGCAGAGCGCCAGATGCGCCCGTAACTGAGGCGGAGCGCCGAGACGAAGAAGATCGGTGCTGTGTTTGGGGTTGGCCCTCGTTGTCTAATCGATTGAAGGAAAGAAAGTAACTTGTATCTCCAACTCTGTCCTCGACGGATGCGAAAAGCTTGTTACCTATAAATGACTCATCTGTTTTCAGCACGTCATATGATTGGCTGAAAAATCCGGTTTCTATGCTTATTTTTCTTTCTGTTGGATTCCGTGTATATAGATTAACTACTCCGCCCATGGCATTGCCGCCATATTCCGCAGAATAGGGGCCATAAATCACTTCCGCAGCCTCTATTTCACTCGGAGAAACAAGAGACCACCTGGGAGAACCGGACCATCGAGTCTGTAGATGATAGTGCAGAGGCAGCCCATCAGCGAAGACCATTGTTCGGGAGCCTTGAAACATATTTGATCCGCGCATCCCAATTACACCGTTTGGATCCCCAACGAACCTTCGCCTTATTACTAAATTGGGTTCATACATTAAAGCATCTTCAACCGTCGACATATTAATTGCAGTTAGGTCTTCCGCAGTAATTACGCTGGTAGGGCTTACATCGGCTGTGTCTTGGAACAGTTGATCGCCAATAATTAATATTTCTTCAATCTCTTCTTCAGCCGCTTTTAGAAAATTTGGCGACGAATAAATAATCGTTACAATAGGTAAAAAGATAAGGTTTAGAGAAAATCGCATATTACATTCTCTTAATACAGAATAAATCGAGAAACGGTCTTATATTTNCAAAAAGAAGAAAATGGAATGCGTCTCGGTGTCGCAGTAGATACGGGGGCTATAAATCAACTTTGTAAACGAGGCTATTTTTTGTAATAGACTTTATTTATCAAAGGTTTGCAGAGGGTCACGGTAATTCACACTAAATACCTTCAATTGCTCCATGCGACAATATGCCGCGACATATAATGGTTCAAGCGCCGGCGTACCAGTGGAAACCAAAGTCAGAGTTTATTCCTCCTGTACCGCGACCAAAGCCTTCAACCGAAGATACAACCAGAATTGATTTGATAAATTTTAGTTGTTTGTATCCACAGTGACGTTCGACTCGCAATCTCAATGGTGCTCCATTTCCTAGGGGTAAGTTCTTTCCGTTCATGCCGTAGGCAAGGATAGTTTGCGGGTGCACGACATCGAACATGTCATAACTCTCATACCAGCCTCCATAGGCTTCAACCATTATATACTTCGCTTCTGGCTTAATGCCCCCGGCGGCCTGTAAGACTGATCGCAGAGGTGCGCCAGTCCATTGCGCTATAGCCGACCACCCTTGTTCACAGATGTGCATGGTAGTCTGCGTTCGGCTAGGCATGCGTTTTAAGTCTTCAAGAGAAAGAGATATATTGGATTGTTCACCAGCCCGGTAATGGGTAATCGCCATTCGACGTAATTTCCCGCTTTTAAGCGCTGATACTCTTCGTCTTCCGGATCACTTTGATTCCACACCGGAAAGTGTTTAGTAATTTCACTAACGTCATGTTCCTGCACTAACTGCTGATTTGACATAAGCATCCGCTGACTTGCCATAGTCAATGTGTCTGCGATTCCAATTAAGCCTCCGCGATTAATTGGTGGTTTGTAGAATTGGGTATCGCATCCTGCTAACAAGATGCCGCTCAGCGCACCAAATCGAGAAATGAGTTTTCTGCGCGTTAAGGTAAATTGTTCGGTTTTTTCATGCTTACTCATTGAGCAACCTCGTTCGATTCCTGAGCTATTTCGTATTTTCCGATTATCATTCCGCGCAATTGATTTAGCGCGCCAGCTACAACCATTTGTAGCAGATGCACTACAACAAATAATACAAGGATTAGTGAACAAACCACATGTAATGTGCGAGCGGTTTGACGACCGCCAAAAAGATCGATTAGTTCAGGAGAAATTGCCGTAAACGCAGGCATCTGTGCGAAACCACTAATAATCATAAAAGGAAACAATACAAACATAACAAATAGATAGGTTAACTTTTGTAAAATATTGTATTTAGCAGCAGCTGACCCCTTTGCAGCGCGAAATTTTGCATGCCTTTTAACTTCAGATTTTAGATGGGCAATCGAAAGTTCCTGTTTTGTAGGAAGCATTTTCCTATAGAAACTTTTCTGCCAGCTGTTCCAGATTAGGTAAATTAATCCATTTATGACAAACACCCACGCAAACGTATAGTGGTAATTGCGACCCCAACGGCGGTCGCCTAGCTCTTCTGCCCTCTCCCAAGAGATTCCCCAATCTTCTAATTTGAATATTGCTGGATAACCTTGGAAACCTACTTTGCCCCAATATAGCTCAGGGAAATGCAAAAAGATCATGATTCCACTATAGAGCAAGTAGAAGACAGAAACCGCCATGATCCAATGGCAGATGCGCGCATTGGCAGTGTGTCGATGGATCCAGCTTTTGTTGGGTTCTAGCATGACGAATATCTTCGCTTTTTATTGTTCCTAGTTTTACACGGAATTTTGACTCAATTAAAGAAAAGGATTGGTTCCCAGAGGGAAATGCAGTTCCCTTTCGTAAGGAGCCAACTTTAGAGTTTATGGCCTGAGTACCTAAAATTGGTACATCTTAGCAAAGGTTTCCGGCTTTTTTGTGTATACCACACTACCTACTGTAAAGGCCCTGGTAACTCCGACAGTTTTTCAGGGTCTTTAGAGGCGGAGTATTTTATTTGCTATTGGTTGATCGGGAGCTTAAGGAGGCTAGGCAGGATGCGATGCCCCTCCAGTGTATATATACCATAGGCTCTGCAGATTTTATTCATTAAAGATATCATCCAATCGTAAGCTTTCACTAGGCAGCACTGGCTCCAAATCAACGTTATATGTATTCACTTTAGCGTAAAATTCGTCAACGCCCATTTCAAAAACATCTTCAAACAAGGCTTTCCAATTAGAATTATTCGGATATTTCGCATAAAAATCTTTAAAGATCAGCCGAAAAGACGACTCTTCAGAGTAATTTTGTTTTTGAAGTTCTTTGGCTAATACTAGGGTAACAAAAACAGAAGATGAGTAATTGTTTTCCTGTGATTCATATGACTCTAACAATGCGGGGTCATTAACGAATTCTTCATTTACATCAGTTTGGGCTTGCTTGAAATAATTAACCCCATAGTACTGCTGAGAATATAAAGATTCAAAGGTAGCGGCACTGCCTTCCATCATCCATTTAATATTAAAATTTGGAGATCTCGCTATTTGGTACATATGGAAATATTCATGAGGAATAACCGTATATCGATGCATATGTTCCCAGAGTAGCTCCTGATTTGGAATTTCTAGCTGCATCCAAAGAACTTGACCTCCTACGTCAGTCCAGGAACCCCCACTTATGCTAGATCCACCTCTATTACCTATTATTGAGCTATAAGGCAAATTCGCATTCTCGTTCCATGCGTAGATAGGGCCGAAATAAAAACCCGAGCGTGACTTGATAGGCACAAGTTCAATCAAGTTTGTCATAATCAAATAAAACTCTGTTTTCCAATCTTCAGGCAGGCTTTCATGAATATTATAGCCAAACGTAAAATCGTTCCCGTTTGGCGGTACTTCAGATACTGCACCGATCGATATAACTTCATCTATTGTAATAATAATATCTTCATAGATTGTATCTCCTACTACAACTTGGGGAATCAATAACCTTTCAGACTCAATATCATAATAGTCAGGTTTCGGATTCAAGACGCGTGAATATAGAGAGTAGGTGTTACCTGCCGAAATCAGTTCTTTAACTGTAACTTTTAAATCTATTCCTAAAAAAGAGGTCGTTATTTGGGTTCCATCAGAGGCAACAATTTTGGGAATTAGTAGTTGTCCAGTGTCCAGATCGAAAGTATCCGCAGCATTAACACCAACAGAAAAACAAAGTACGGTTATTGTTGTTTGTAGTTTTTTCATGCAAAGTCCTGATGGCTAGATTAAAGATATCTTGTAGTCATGTTTTATCCGTTGGCTTGGTCATTCTAGCCCATACAGACATAAACACCCCCATTGGGTGACTCAATTCTCTCGATAGCCTGACTATAAACCCTACCCACCATTGAAATAATCAACAGTAACAGGGTTCTTTTCCCGGTGGCATTCCGTTCGCTATTGTATAGTGATAGTTGCCTCATCAATAAATTAAAAGCGATTGCATGTAAAAATGTGGAAAGGATTGAAATTAGAATTCTTAAGTGGGTAAAATTTGCAAATGACTTAGGAAAGGAAAAGATGCACGATCAGGAAGTAGCAGTTGTTTCGCCTCTGATTGCGGTTTCAAAAGCTAAGACTCAATCTTCACAGGTCTGGTTCGATTGGCACAGTTGGCTGGGAGTCATTACTGGGCTTCTTCTATTTATTATCTGTTGGGGTGGCACGTTTGCTGTGCTTTCCTTCGAATTGGACTGGTTGGCCAATCCCGATCAGCGAGTGCAAGCCGCTGGCGAGGCGGGTAGTCTCGAAGAAATCTATCAGAGTGTCGCTGATGCCTATCCGAATGCATCGATTCTGGGCGCGTCCGCGCCACTTTATACCAATTTCGCCGCTGAAGTAGGGATCCGTAATGAGCTCAATCAGTCACGACGTGTTTATGTCGACCCTTATACATTGGAAATCACCGGTGAAGCCCCTCGCTTAAATATTCAGCGCTATCTCCGTGATTTCCACCGACGCCTTTTTACCGGCAACTTCGGATTTTATTTGATCTGCTTGGCTTCTTTTCCCCTTATTGGCTCGATGGTTACTTCTTTGTTTTTTTACAAAAGATGGTGGCGGCGATTTTTCGAATTCAAGTCTGCGCGCACAGTGAGAACTTTTGTCAGTAATTTGCATCGTTTGGTAGGTCTATGGGCTTTGTGGTTTGTCTTGATCATTGCGGTGACAGGTATCTGGTATATGTTTGAGCAGATTCGCGCGGTCTACGTTGATAATATCTTTGCTTATTCAGATGCCATTCCTGCAGCCGTTGTTCCAATACCTATACTTGAATATGACAGTTCTACTGCGCTACCTTTTCAAGAGCTACTTGGTATTGCGCGTGAAGCTCGGCCTGATATTGATATAGCATCTGTAACGCTAAATCGTAACGGTTACTTCTACGTGCTGGGACAGACGGACAATCTGCTAGTGCGTAATCGAGCTAATAAAATCTTCCTCTTACCGAATACAGGAGAGGTTATTTATAATCAGCGCGGCGAGGAGCTTAGCCCATATTGGTACTGGTCTAATATGGCTGACCCAGTTCATTTCGGTAATTTCGGTGGACTGACCAGCAAGTTAATCTGGTTTATATTTGGTTTGGTGTTGTCATTCCTATCATTATCTGGGGTTTGGTTATTTGCAAAACGCCTGAGTCGAAGCAGTAAATTCCAAGCTAAAGCGCTTTATACTATCGTAGCCCTTTTCTCAGTGAGCTTTTGGTTCATGTTCAATTCACCAGAACCGTTTATGGCGATGGCAGCTGTAACAGGAGAACAGGCTCAGCAGCTAGTCCCAGGCGTTAAAGTGTTTCTTTATTCTTGGCTGATCTTAACCAGTCTTATGTGCCTATCTTGGATATATCTTATTTATGCTAATTACAGAATCGCAGAAAGAAAGAATGTATCGGGATAACCGTTGTTCGTCCTAATGTTCCCGCAACCGGTTTAATGATGCCACGTTATTTAGGTTTAACAACCCACACAAAATCAGTGCTTCTTTTTTTCTTATAAGGGACCTAAAGCAACAATAGGTGAATCGAGGGTGCTTTTGTGTATACCAAATTGCCTACTTTGTTCCCTTTTTTGTAAAAAAGATAGTGATTACAATCATTTATGAATTTGCGTGGTGCCCAGAGGGAGACTTGAACTCCCACGACCGTTAGGTCACTAGCACCTGAAGCTAGCGCGTCTACCAATTCCGCCATCTGGGCGATTGCGAATTAAGTTTTATTGAGGACGCGAAACTCTAAAGCCAGTCGAAAAAACTGTCAACTCCACTGAATTGTCACAGACAATACACGAATCTCCATGTATACTCGCGACCGAATGTTCATTCCTTTTCCCTTTTAATGCCAAAATCCCCTAAATTGGCCGACCCGTTCGAAGCCCGTGAATCAGAGAATTACGCGAATCCAATCCCAAGTCGAGAATTCATTTTAGAGCTACTAGACAGCTTAGGTGCACCTGCATCATTTTCAAGTCTGTGTGAACAGTTGGAATTAGACAGCGAGGAAAGAATCGAGGGACTAAGACGTCGTCTCAAAGCGATGAGTCGTGACGGTCAAATAATAACAAATAGGAAAGGAATTTACGGGCTAGCTACACATATGGATTTAATAAAAGGAATAGTTCAAGGAACAAAAGATGGAGTTGGATACTTAATTCCCGACGACGGTGGAGAAGATTTATTCCTAAGTCTCAGGGAAATGGAAAAGTTGTTTGACGGTGACGAAATATTAGCTAGTTTCGATGGATTTGATAAGCGTGGCCGCAAAGAAGGCAAAGTCGTAGAAATATTAAAACGGCGTTACACAGAAATAGTCGGTCGTCTTTTTATCGACTCAAGTTTTGGAGTTGTGGTCCCTCATAATAAACGAATCAGCCATGAAGTTTTGATCCCGGAAAAAAATATAGGTAAGGCAAAGGACGGCGAATTCGTTGTTGTTGAAATTTCCGAATATCCAAGTCGTCGCCGTAATGCCATTGGCAAAATATTGGAAGTATTGGGTGATCATTCGAAGCCGGGGTTAGAAATAGAAGTCGCTCTTCGCAGTCACAGTTTGCCTCACATATGGCCTAAAAATGTAGGGAATGAAGTTGAGCGTATTCCCAAACAACTTGAGCCCTTAGACATCGAGGGTCGCTTCGATCTGAGAGACATCCCATTTGTAACTATAGACGGTGAAGATGCTAAAGATTTCGATGATGCGGTTTTTGCCCATCGTCATCAAAGAGGCAATTGGACCCTTTATGTCGCAATTGCGGACGTTTCTCATTACGTACAAATCGGTAGCGCCTTTGATGAAGAAGCTATACACCGCGGTACTTCGGTTTACTTCCCTGGGCATGTAATTCCTATGCTTCCGGAAGAATTATCAAATGGACTTTGCTCATTAAAGCCCAAGGTAGATCGCCTTGCTATGATCTGCGAAATGGAAATTTCCGCTCAAGGTCACCTCTTGGATTTCAGCTTCTATGAAGGAATAATTCATTCACATGCGCGCATGACCTACACCGACGTTGCGACCATCTTGCTAGACCCCTTCAATGCGACTGAGGAAAAAGTACAAAAAAGAGTAGTGCAAAAATACCAAGGCCTAACCAAACATCTCGACGATCTTTATTCCTTATATAAAGCACTGCGAACCGCGCGGGAAAATGATGGAGCCATGGATTTTGAATCTAGAGAGACACGAATTGTGTTCGGAGAAGATAAGAAGATAAAAGAAATTGTTCAGGTGGAAAGAAATGACGCGCATCGGCTAATTGAAGAATGTATGTTGTGCGCAAATGGAGCAGCAGCGCAATTGCTGGAAAAATTTGAAATTCCAGCTCTGTTCAGAATTCATGAAGGCCCGAGTTTAGAGAAACTGGAAAATACTAGAGAATTTCTAAGCGAGCTTGACTTGTATTTAGGCGGCGGTGAAAAACCATCTCCTCTCGACTACTCGCAACTCCTGAGAGCAGTTGCTTCAAGACCTGATCGGCATGTGCTGCAAACTATGTTGATAAGATCCATGATGCAGGCAGTCTATAGGACAGACAACATAGGCCACTTCGGGCTGGGTTTTTCTGCGTACACGCATTTCACTTCGCCAATTCGACGCTACCCCGATCTGCTAGTTCACCGCGCTATTCGCTACCTTATTCGTAACAAGCCAAGTGCCCATCTGCAGAAGAAACCTGAATCAGCAAAATTAAGTAAGAAAACAATCTATCCGTATGGTGACGCAGAAATGGATAGGTTTGGTGTTGCTTGTTCGGAGGCGGAGCGGCGTGCCGATGCTGCCAGTTACAGTGTGATCGATTGGTTGAAGTGTGAGTACATGCTCGAACATGTAGGTAACGATTTTCAGGGAACGATTACATCGGTAACAAGCTTTGGGCTTTTTGTTGAGTTGGATGATATTCATATCGAAGGGTTGGTCCATGTCGCAGAATTGAGTAATGACTATTATCATTTTGACCCTGCCCGGCATTGCCTCGAAGGTAAGCGCAGCAAGCAGGTATACAGATTAGGTGATCGACTGGAAGTAAAAGTTATGCGCGTAGATCTAGAAGAAAAGCAAATAGATCTGGAAATTAAGAACAGCAGAAGCAGAAATTTAAAGGAAAATAAAAGTAAGAAAAGAAGCGCTAACACAAAGAAAAAATTTAAAGATAAAAAATCCAAAGCCAGGCTAAAAAATTCAAAGACCAAATCTCGAGGTAATAAAGGCATTAGTAACAAAAAGAAAAAGGTTATAAATAAAGTAGGCAGAAAAACAAATAGTAAGCGTCGTTAAGAGTTAAAAATGAAAAATCAAGCTACCTACGGTATTCATGCTGTTAAACAATTACTTGAACTTCGCGCGTCCGATGTTAAAGAAATACTTGTGCTGTCTAGCAGAAAAAACAAGCGCGTAGATGAAATCGTATTTTTGTCAGAGCAGGAAGGTGTGTCGGTAACTGTTGTCGACAACAAAGAAATCGATAACCTAGTAAGCGGTAAACATCAAGGAGTGGTTGCGATTATAAAGGGCAATGCAACTGATAACGATAACTCAATGAGCGAACAGCAGCTTTATGATCTGGTAAGGCGGATAGATAACCCATTATTGTTAGTGCTCGATGGCGTGACCGATCCGCATAATCTTGGCGCCTGTTTGCGAACAGCTGATGCTGCTGGAGTAAATGCAGTAATAATTCCAAAAGATAAATCAGTAGGGTTGAATCCAACTNTAAGAAAAGTTGCGAGTGGCGCGGCGGAATCGATACCGCTTGTCACAGTAACGAATTTAGCCCGGGCTCTTGAAAAATTAAAGGTACTTGGAGTCTGGACAGTGGGCACAGATGATGGAGCAACTAGCAGCATATTCCAGCAGGATCTAACAGGGCCACTTGCCATTGTCATGGGTTCGGAGGGAACTGGTTTGCGACGCTTGACCCGGGAAAAATGCGACTATCTTGTTGCCATTCCTATGTTTGGCCAGCTCAGTAGTCTTAATGTTTCTGTGGCTTCAGGTGTAGCTTTATTTGAGGCCGTGAGGCAGCGCAAAGAGCCCTTAGAATAACCTTTTTTATTTGCATCTCTCACTTAAAATCTCTAGAATTCGTGCTCTTTTTGTGAGCGGAGTCCATCTCTGCCCTCCATAACTCCTTGTCTCACCGCGCGCGCTAGTGTTTGTCGGGAGACCTAAACTGAGAGGAGTCTCTATGAGACACTATGAAGTAGTATTCCTGGTGCATCCCGACCAGTCTGAACAGGTTCCCGGGATGATTGACCGGTACACCCAGTTGATGACTGAGAACGGCGGTAAAGTCCATCGTTTGGAAGATTGGGGTCGGCGCCAATTGGCTTATCCAATAAATAAGATCCATAAGGCACACTATGTCCTTATGAATATAGAGTGCGCCCGTGAAATTTTAGATGAATTGACAACTCTATTTCGATACAACGATGCGGTTCTTCGTAATCTCATAATCAAGTGCAAAGAGGCTATTACTGGAGAATCTTTCATTTTGAAGGGCGAGCGCGANAGCAAGGAGCGAAGGGCGAGAGCGGAAGAGAAACGAAAGATAGAAGAAACAGTGGCAGAAACGGAAGACATGGCTAACGATGTAGAGTCCGATCTTAGCTCACAATCAGAACCGCGCGAAGATGGCGAAGGTGATGATGTTGCTGAAGCAGGTACTGGTGAAGTCGATTCTGCGCAAGCTGTCGAAAGAGATACTGAATCTGAAGAATAATACTTTGCATAGCTTTACAGAGGAATAAATTATGGCTCGTTACTTTCGTCGACGTAAGTTCTGTAAATTTACGGCAGAAGGCACCAAAGAAATAGACTACAAAGATCTGGAAACACTGAAAGATTATATTTCAGAAACTGGCAAGATTGTTCCTAGTCGAATTACTGGAACAAAGGCTCGTTATCAACGCCAATTAGCAACCGCAGTGAAGAGAGCAAGATATCTGGCGCTTATTCCATATACGGATAGCCATCAGGTCTAGCTAGAGAGGGAGCATGCGAGGCCTTGCTGATTTTGTTATGGCCGGAAGAAAGAAGGCAATCCTGGCGACAGTCTTAATTGGCCTGATTCCGTTGATAAACTTACTAAGTCCGGTTGTTGTAGGGCTGGTAATGTTGCGTAAAGGTGTTCAAGAAGCGGCCTTCATTTTTATTTGGGCTATATTACCATTAGGCGCTTGGGCGATAGTGGGTGATTATGTCCCTTTAATTATGTTGCTTGGTATTAGTGGGCTCACTTGGTTGTTGCGTGAAACAGAGTCTTGGGAATTTACTCTATTGGCAGCAATCGCGATAGGAATAGCGGTTGAAGTATATTTGCGGCTGCAGCCGGCTGTTTTAGATTCGGTTTTTCAACAGCTTCAACCGTATTTTCGGGAGAATAATATTCAAGGGATTGAAATCGAGTTATTGAGAGAGACCATGACCAGTATTATTGGTTCTGTTTACATGTTTCTCGCTATTGTTTTAACAATGCTATCTCGATGGATGCAGGCAACTTTGTTTAATCCTGGTGGATTTAGACAAGAAATCCACCAGTTGCGCATAGAACAAAGGGTAGCACTCTTGCTCGCAGGTTTTATGTTGTTAGCGGGGTTTGGAATATTAGTCCCATCGTCATGGATTTTTTATTTCATGCTCCCGTTAGTTTTTTCAGGTATAGGCTTAGTCCATGCCGTAGTTGCAAAACGTAATCTGCCCTCAATGACGCTGCTGGCCTTTTACCTTTTGTTATTGTTACCGCTGGTTTTGCAATTAGTCGTGATGCTGGCCCTAATAGATAGTTGGTCTGACTTTAGGAACAAGATTTAACGGATTATTAGATAAGATTAAGATAGACAACGAACAAGATTCTGGCTCTTTGCCAGTTAAAGAAACTGGGGACTACGTGAGGAATTTATGATGAACGTAATCTTGCTTGAAAAAATAGGTAAACTGGGTGAAATTGGAGATACTGCCAATGTCAAATCAGGCTACGCCCGTAACTTTCTATTTCCGCAGGGCAAGGCGATTCCGGCCACCAAAGGAAATCTTGCCGAATTCGAGCAGCGCAAGGCTGAGTTGATGGCGGCTCACAACCAGAAAGTTGCGAATGCCCAGGCGAGAGCGGAAAAGGTTAATGGTCTCGCTATTTCTATAGAAGTTAATGCTAGCGAAGAGGGTAAACTATTTGGATCTGTTGGTACTCGAGATATTGCAGATTCAGTTAATGCTAAAGCTGGCAGTGATATTACTAAGGCAGAGGTATTAATGCCTCACGGGGTGATTCGTGAGCTTGGAGAGTTTGAGATCGGATTAGATTTGGGTCACGATGTGCACGCCTCGGTGAAATTAGCTGTAGTGGGTCTCCAAAATGCTGCTGGAGTCACCGATGATGGCAGTATACTAGAAGAAATTGAGGAGACCGAGGTAGAAACAGCTGTTGTCGACGAATTGGAAGAGCAGGATAAAGAACTTTTGGCTGAGGATGCGGCTACAAAGAGCTAAACAATAAACCAGGTATTCAATTGATTTGAGTACTAACTTTCTAAATGAAGTGCCATTCTGTAAACTGGGGTGGTACTTTTTTTTCGCGCGCGATTACTGTTGATGCCCAAAAATCTTGAACCAAGCCCACCGAGTGATGATAGGCACCGTTCTAATCTGACATCATTAAAAGTTCCTCCCCACTCTGTGGAGGCTGAACAGGCAGTGTTGGGCGGTCTCATGATTGATAACACTAAATGGGACCTTGTAGCTGATGCCATTCTCCCTGAAGATTTTTATCGTGCAGAACACCAACTGATCTTTCGGGTCATGTTGCAACAGACTGAAGTGAATAGCCCGATTGATGTCGTTACCTTGGTGGAATCTCTTAACAGTTTGAATGAGCTGGGAAATGCCGGCGGAGTGGATTATCTCGGTGAACTCGCCGGTAACGCTCGGGGTACAGCCAATATTCAAGCTTATACAGATATTATTAGAGAACGAGCAATTCTGCGTCGACTTATTGCTGTTGCCAATAATATTGCGGATAGTGGATATAACACTGGTGGGAAAAAAGCCGCTGTAGTGCTTGATGAGGCCGAGCAGCAAGTTTTTAATATTTCTGATGAAAGACCCCAAGATAATGGGCCGGTACCAATAGGTCCTTTGATTCAAAAAGCGGTAGAGCGTATTGACGAATTATCAGAAACAAAGGGGGGCATTACGGGTCTAGCTAGCGGTTATAAAGATCTAGATAAGATCACCTCGGGATGGCAGAAATCTGATCTTGTAATTGTGGCTGGGAGACCATCAATGGGCAAGACCGCTTTTGCTATGAATTTGGTTGAACATGCGATTTTGAATGAAGAGAAGCCTGTACTAGTTTTTAGCTTGGAAATGCCGGCGCAAAGCCTGCTTTTTCGCATGCTTTCATCAGTAGGACGTATTGATCAGACAAAACTGCGAACTGGTGATATGACGAAAGAAGATTGGGACAGCTTAACAGAAGCGCTGCCCAAACTTAAGAATAGGCCACTTTTTATTGATGACAGTTCTGGAGTTACTCCTACGGAAATGCGCGCAAGGGCGCGGAGAATTCAGCGAGATCATGGGCCGATTGGCATGATAGTGGTTGATTATTTGCAACTGATGCACATTAAGGGCACTAATGAGAATCGTGTTAATGAAATTTCTGAGATTTCAAGATCACTGAAATTGCTTGCCCGTGATTTCGAGTGCCCAGTAATTGCCCTTTCACAATTAAATCGAGGGCTTGAACAGCGGCCTAACAAGCGTCCACAAATGTCGGACCTACGAGAGTCCGGCGCTATAGAGCAGGATGCGGACCTAATCACATTTATTTATCGTGACGAAGTCTATAATGAAGATACCGTTGACAAAGGTATTGCCGAAGTCATTATTGGCAAACATCGAAATGGGGAACTAGGGACGGTTCGTTTGAGCTTCTTAGGCAAATATGTGCGATTCGAAAGTCATGCCAAACCGAGATATGATGACAGCTACACGCGCGAATAGAATTGACCTAGGTTAATGAGGTAATGAATTTATTTACTAAGAGAGCTTGGGCTACCATCGATCTTGATGCTCTTCGCAAAAACCTCGCAAAAGTTCGCGATCTTTGTCCGAAATCAAATATTTACCCAGTTATAAAGTCTAATGCTTACGGTCATGGGTTGAAAAAGGTGGCTGGTGCGATCATAAGTGCTAGAACTAGAATCGCAGGGTTTGCCGTGGCGACGGTACATGAAGCGATTGAATTGCAAGAGCTAAACTTAGGTAAGCCTATTCTACTCTTAAATGGCTTTGTAAATTTAGATGAGTTAGAACTCTGTCTACAGAAAAAAATCGAGATAGCCATTCATTCCACTTACCAAGTCGAAATGGTAATCAAGCTAATGAAAACCACTTCTTTCTCCGGTAAGAAGAAATTCTGGATAAAAATGAATTCTGGAATGAATCGTTTAGGCATGAATGCAGTTGACACCTACAATGTGTTCTTAAGGCTGAATGCTTTGCCAAATACCGAACTTGTCTTCATGTCACACCTAGCTTATGCAGATGACATGGATAACCCCAACTCCAGGGGTTTTACTGAAAAGCAAATGGGCAAATTCCTCGATGTTAGTGAAAAAATCCAAGCTAGCTGTGATGACAAAATCGAAACCAGTATGGTGGCTTCTGCCGGCATACTCAGCTTACAAGAAGCCCACCTGAATTATGTAAGGCCGGGGGTTATGCTCTATGGTAGCTCTCCACTCGCAAAGCAAACTGGGGAAGAAGTTGGTTTGTATCCAGTAATGACATTATCGTCTCGTGTAATAGCGATCAATGAAGTGTCTGCTGGAGAGGCTATTGGTTACAATGCAACTTATATTTGCGAGAAAAGCATGCGAGTAGGAACAGTTTCAGTCGGCTATGGCGACGGTTATCCGCGGTCAGCACGTAATGGAACGCCGGTTTTGGTGAAAACGAGATCTCAGATTCTGAGGACCCAAATGATTGGTCGTGTTTCAATGGATATGATTACCATAGATCTCACGGGTATCGATGATGTAGAAGTTAATGACGAAGTTATTTTATGGGGGGTCGGACTCGGAGCTGACGAAGTCGCTAAGCATGCTGGCACTATTTCCTATGAGCTTTTCTGTAAAGTCACTAAGCGAGTGCCTTTTATTTACCAATAACTACTTCCGAGATTTATTTTAGCAAGCGGACAGCTGCAACACTGAATGGCCAAATCGAAAATAGCTTTTGTTTGTAAAGACTGCGGTGCCGAACATGGTCAATGGCAAGGGCAATGTATAGCTTGCAAAGCTTGGAACACTCTTTCCCAGATAAACCTTGGTTCAAGTAGTTCTCCGGTAACTAAAACTGATTTTCGCAGACAAGGTTATGCTGGTGAAAAATCTCAAGTGAGGAACCTAGTCGATATAGATTTGCAATCCTTACCGAGGCATTCCAGCTCAATTGAAGAATTAGATCGAGTTCTTGGGGGTGGCCTGGTTCCTGGTTCAGTAGTCCTTATTGGCGGTAATCCCGGTGCTGGCAAGAGCACTTTGCTACTACAAGTAATGTGTCTCCTTGCAAGTCAAGGACGTCCAGCACTTTATGTGACGGGAGAAGAATCATTGCAACAAGTCGGTATGCGTGCGCGCAGACTGGACCTACCGACGGAAAAACTCAAGATGCTGTCCGAGACAAATGTGGAAACAATTTGTTGGGTAGCTCAAGAGAACAAACCTGAGTTGCTCGTTGTTGATTCTATTCAAGTGATGCATAGTAATGATGTGCCTTCAGCACCTGGTAGTGTTTCTCAGGTTAGAGAATGCGCTGCTTACCTCATCCAATATGCCAAACAAACAAACACCGTCTTGTTTCTAGTTGGTCACGTTACAAAGGAAGGGAATCTGGCCGGTCCTAAGGTACTGGAGCATATGATCGACTGTTTTATGATGCTGGAAGGAGGAAATGATACTAAGTATCGTATTCTCAGAGGTCAGAAAAACCGTTTCGGGGCGGTAAATGAGTTAGGCGTGTTTGCCATGACCGAACACGGATTAAAGGAAGTGAAAAACCCTTCAGCAATATTCCTAGCACGCACTGAAGAAGACGCGCCCGGTTCCTTGGTTATGGTCTTATGGGAAGGCTCTCGACCTCTTCTTGTTGAGATCCAAGCACTAGTTGATGGCAGTCCATTGGGAAACCCAAGAAGAGTCGCCGTAGGACTAGAACAAAATAGGTTGGCGATGTTATTGGCCGTTTTACATAGGCACGGTGGGTTATATATGGCGGACCAAGATGTTTTCATAAATGTCGTTGGCGGAGTAAAAGTTTCAGAGACTAGCGCGGATCTGGCATTGTTGCTTGCTGTTGTTTCCAGCTTCAAAGATAGAGCTTTGCCAACAGATTTAGTGGTATTCGGCGAAGTCGGGTTATCCGGAGAAATACGACCAGTTCCAGGAGGCCAGGAGAGATTAGCTGAGGCAGCTAAGCATGGATTCAAACGAGCCATCGTCCCAAAGGCAAATTTACCAAAAACTAATATTGACGGGTTGGACGTTATTGGGGTTACAAAGATCTCTCAGGCATTGGACGCTATTTGAGAGCAGGGCGGAGGTTTTGAAATTAAGCTGGAGCTCGGTCAAAATCCTGTTCAATAGTTTTTAAACAGAGGTAGTAATGTATTGCGCACCATATGTTGACGAGAATCGTAATCGATAATGCATAGCGGAGCCCGTTAACGCCATAATCAAGTGTAAGGAAATCACTGATAAAACCCGTCATCATTGGGCCAAGTCCAAGCCCAATCAGGTTCAGCACAAATAACAAAACAGCAGAAGCCATTGCGCGCATCCGAATTCCCACGAGGAAATGATTGGCTGCTAAACATGGTGCTAAGTACCAACCACCGAAGAAAACCGGAATAAAGTAAGAGTAGACAGCTATATAGCCGTTTGGCATCAGCAGAAACGTATTCAATGCGAAGGGAATAGCGATTATGGTGGAAACCAGCGGGATCCATATATACCACCTTTTATTCCCGGTTTTTTTCGTCATGTAGTCAGCTGACCAACCGCCAAACAGTGTTCCAGCCAAGCCTGCAATTCCCGCAATAAGGCCGTAGTACCAACCTATATCTAGTATAGGCATACCGTGAACTCTGCCCAAGAACAAAGGCATAAAGTTCCCAATTCCGTAGGTGACGAAAGCATGCAATGCGCAAGCTAGAGACAGATGCCTAAAAGTTTTTCTCTCCCACAAGAATTCGACTACTTTAAAGAAGCCAGGTGGTTGCACGTCGGGACGCGATTCTGCCATTCCTCTGGGCGGTTCCTTGATTGCAATGCGCACTAGTAAAGCGAGGAATACGCCAGGAAGACCAACAACGATGAAAGCGGTTCGCCAATCGAAGAACTCTACGAGATAAGCACCGCCCACAGTACCGACCAAAATTCCGCCATAAACTCCAAGAGAGTAGATGGAGAGCGCCGTTGCACGCTGCTCAGCGGGAAAAATATCGGAAACAATCGAGTGCGAGGGGGGAGAACCTCCTGCTTCTCCTATACCTACTCCGAACCTAGCAAGGAAGAGTTGTGTAAAGTTTTGCGCTAACCCGCAAAGCGCAGTCATAACGCTCCATATGGCAGCAGAGATAGCGATTATATTTCGCCGATTACTAATATCAGCCAAGCGTGCTATAGGAATACTCAGAGTAGTATAAATGAACGCGAACGCCAGGCCGGATAGCATGCCGAATTGGCCATCAGAGATTTTTAGATCTTCGATAATATACTGAGCGAGTACATTTATGACTTGGCGATCAACAAAATTTGAAACGTAGACTATGGTAAGAATACCTAAGACGAGATAGCGATAGTACGGTTTCCTGTACGCTTCTATTATCGCATTGCCTTTAGTGGTGAGATCCGAAGCCCGTTCTCTGAGTTTTGGGTCTTCACCAACATTAGATGCCATGGCCTGAGCTTATCCTATTTGTCTTTTTAATTTTTGATTGTAGAGCGATGAAAGCATTTATTGTGAAAGGAGTCCACGAATTAGTATTGCATTCAGCTTAATACCTCTTACTAACGGGCTAAATTAAGCTTTTTCTCGATAGGAAGTAACGCCGGTTACAACAAATGCTTATGGGTTCTAGAGTCATGATCTGCTGCATTAGGAAGTACAGAATGCATTCACGAAAAAATTTCTAAGCGTTGTATTTAATTCAAACTGACTTCATAATCCCTCGCCCATGACCCCTGTAACAGAACCGATTCTTTCTATTAAAGATGTCAGTAAGACATATGCTGGTGGATTTAAGGCGCTAAAGAATATCAACCTCGACATCCAGAAGGGCGAAATCATTGCTTTACTTGGGCCCAATGGTGCAGGTAAAACGACATTAATTTCCGTGATTTGCGGAATTGTTCAAGCCACCTCAGGGTCAGTACGTGTCGGGGGTTTCGATACAGTAAATAATTATCGCAAAACTCGATCTATGATAGGTCTCGTGCCGCAAGAGCTTACAACTGATTCATTCGAGTCAGTATGGAGCGCAGTTTCATTTTCACGAGGGCTTTTTGGAAAGTTCGCAAAGCCAAGCCATATTGAAAAAGTGCTTAAAGACATGTCTTTATGGGATAAAAAAGATGATGAAATAATGACACTATCCGGAGGAATGAAACGAAGACTACTAATAGCGAAAGCTTTATCACACGAACCAATTGTATTGTTCTTAGACGAACCAACCGCTGGGGTAGATGTTTCTCTTCGCAAAGACATGTGGAAAATTATCGAAGAATTGAAAGAGTCGGGAGTAACGATTATTTTGACTACTCATTACATTGAGGAAGCTGAAGAGATCGCTGATCGAGTAGGCGTTATCAATAATGGTGAATTAATTCTGGTAGAGGAGAAATCCAAACTAATGAGTAAGCTTGGGAAAAAACAGGTTACTTTCGACTTGACCAAGCAACTGAAAAATCTACCTTCAAATTTGTCTAGCTATACTCTTGAACTTTCTGAAGACGGTCATCATCTGACTNGCACACTTAGTACTGCCAGTGACAATAGNAGCATAAGTGCACTACTGGACGACTTAAAACTAGCCAATGTCCATTTTCGTGATTTGAACACGATGCAAAGCTCGCTAGAGGACATTTTCGTCGATTTAGTCAAAAAAGCTGTTTGATATGAATTTCTATGCGATATTAGCTATATACAAATTTGAGATGGCGCGGACAAGGCGCACGTTAGTGCAAAGTATCGTTGCACCGGTCATCTCGACCTCTCTTTATTTTATAGTATTTGGCGCAGCTATTGGTTCGCGAATTACTGAGGTTGAGGGTGTTAGTTACGGCGCATTTATAGTGCCAGGCTTGATAATGCTCAACTTGTTGATGCATAGCATTTCTAACGCTTCCTTTGCCATATATTTTCCAAAGTTCGTTGGCACTATTTACGAGATATTGTCTGCTCCGGTATCCACTATGGAAGTAGTTGTTGGATATGTCGGAGCCGCTGCTACTAAATCGATTATCCTCGGTTTAATTATTCTCTTAACAGCTACATTTTTCATAAATATACAAATTGAACATCCAATAATTATGCTACTTTTTATTGTGCTTACTTCGGTGTCCTTCAGTTTGCTAGGGTTTATTCTAGGCATTTGGGCTGACAATTTTGAAAAATTGTCAGTCGTACCTTCATTGATAGTCACGCCGTTAGTATTTTTAGGAGGGAGCTTTTATTCGACTGAGATGCTGCCACCTTTCTGGCAATCGATCTCATTATTAAATCCGGTTTTATATCTGGNAAGCGGGCNACGTTGGAGTTTCTACGAAATAGCTGAAGTTAACGTAATTTTTAGTTTAGGAAGTATAATAGTATTCCTGCTGTTATGCTTTTCTGTTGTGGCGTATATGTTTAAGACTGGTTACAAGCTTAGAAATTAGTGTAGATCTAAAATAATGTGGGGGATATAGGCAAAATTCAATTGCTAATTATTAAACCTCTATAGTATTTATCCACGGTTTCTTAGTGGCCTTCGCGGCTGTTCTATAAGATGGTTATTGATCGGGAAATCTGTCAGTCATCAAAATTCTTTTGTTAATGAACCACCCTTGAGGGGTCTTTTGCCAGCTTATTTTGTAAATACCAGAACTACTTATAAATGCCGCAGGATCATTAGCGGTTTGGTGAGTAATAAGTGCCATATTTTCTGTGATGGCTGTATCTTCGTTCAATTCAATGAAAATTATCCCAGAAAAATGATGCCGAGTTTGTCGGTCTGCTAAACGCCCTTGGTGGGAGCGCGTGGCATAATCAAGTATCGCCTGCCTACCTTGAACTCTTGAACCTTCCACTAATTCGCCTAAGACCCACCGTTCCATAACGCCGTTGTCGGTAAATAAGTTAGCAAAACCTGTTGAATCCTTAGAATCCCACCGATAAGAGTACTGGGCTAACGTGTCTACAATTGCCTGTCGCTTTGCCATCTCCTTCAATTCTTGTGCTGTGGCATTTGCCATAGTTCCAACAAGGCTCAATGACAGGATTAGAAGCCGAACACGCCAAGCCCGCGATTTTAGTTTTATAGTCATATATTTTTCCTCGGATATCTCCAGTGAGCATAACAATTTAGCAGCGTTAGAAACAGAAACATAAGATGATCAGGAAATCTTAATTCCAAGGTTGTTATTGACTTGAGCGAAGCTTTTATATGTTAGGTTCGTTTAATCATGTGTTAGCTAAAACCTAGCCATGGTATCAATTAAGTCTAATCAAGAATTTGTTAGGCGATCTAATCCAGTGAAAGAAATTATGAAAACTTACGATTCTTGCGGATAAGAATGAATAGCGCGGAAATCAAATTTTTCTTAGTGCTAGAGATAAATGTTTTCCTTCTAGATCAGTCAGAGATAGAATAAACCTCGGTTTATAAGGCTTGGAGAGTCAATAATGACCAAGTTAGTAACGCGTCGCGAATTTCTTAACTTATTGGGTGCCGCAGGCGGAACATCCGCCACATTAACTGCAGGATCGGCACTGGGATTGTTGCCAGTCTCAAAGACAGCAAGGGCGCTAGATCTTCTTTCGCTTGGTAATCATAGTAAAAAAGTGGCAATTCTTGGTGGCGGTCTTTCGGGACTCACGGCTGCGTATGAATTGGGTAAGCGAGGATACGAATGCACAATATTGGAAGCTTCGCATCGTTGTGGAGGTAGAATCCTTACTGTGCGTAATGGGGATCTAATTGATGAGATTGGTAATCGCCATTACTGTGAGTTTGATGATGACCCAGACCTGTATTTTAATGGGGGCGCTGCACGTATTCCTAGTTTCCACCACAATTTGTTGGCGTATTGCAAAGAGCTCGGTGTAGAGCTTGAATTCTTCGTAGGAGAAAACAACAATGCTTATTTCCAAGATGATGCATTTTTAGGCGGTAAACCTGTCCGTATAAAAGACTACAAGACCAACGTTCGCGGTTTTCTTGGAGAAATGTTGGCAAAATCAATGTCAGAACAAGAAATGAATGAGCCATTCACCGAGCTTGAGGCAGAAAATCTACTCAGCATTATTCATTCATTTGGAGATTTGCGNGAAGGTGGCGAGTATACAGGAAGTTCGAGAAGCGGNTACAAGACTGGAGGATTCACNNCACATGGCGTGCAAAANGACNTAATTGAGTTTCGAGATCTTTTAAAAAGCCGATNGGGAGGGAGGNTAATGACGGCAAGTGAAGGGGAGCAAGGCCCCCCNTTACTTCAAGCCAAAGNCGGCATGGATAACATAATCGCCGGGTTCCTGAGAGTGGTNGGTCAGGAAGTGAAATACCGGGCTATGGTTTCNGCGATAAATGTTACGAACAATGGTGTAGAAATAACTTATGACCAAGATGGGGTTAGACATTCTTTAAATGTTGATTACTGCTTTAACTGCATCCCCACTCATTTAATTACTGGCTTGGACCACAATTTTCCAGCTGACTATGTCAAAGCGATGAAGTATGTCCGAAGGGGTGATGCATACAAAGCAGCATTCCAAGCAAAAGAAAGGTTTTGGGAGAAAGAGGACATTTATGGTGGCATTACTCGGATGAATAACCGCAGTTCGAGCATTTGGTACCCTTCTGGTGGGATACATAAAAATAAAGGAGTTATTCTCGCTGCGTATAACTTCCAGGGGGGGTTGTATCATACCAACATGACACAAGAGGAAAGAATCGAAAGTCATATAAAGGATGGAGAGAAAGTACATCCAAACTATCGAAGTCTGGTTGAAAAGCCAGTAACGATTGCATGGCACCGGATGAATCACATGCTTGGTTGCGCTGCTCGTTGGAATCGAAGCCGAAGTGGTTGGACAGCAGATGAGCAGCTAATGTTTGAGACTTTGCAAAAACCGGTTAATGGCCGGCATTATGTTGTAGGTGATCAAATTTCAGTGCATGTGGCCTGGATGGAGAGTGCGATTCAGTCTGCACACTGGGCGTTAGAGGATTTGGATCAGAGAGTACGCGAAGAATTGGCATAAAATGTTTGAATTCTAGTAAGGGTACCCTAGTGCTTTTGGGCAATTAAAATGAAAAGAATACAATGCATAGCAATCTTTGCACTTTTGTTCAGCCTAAACTTGGTTGAACTAAACGCAGCCGAAGTCGACCAAACCGTTAATAATCGCTACTGCAATACATGTCATGGTGCTGATGGTCGCGGGAATTTTGGAATTCAAGCACCGAGACTAGCAGGAATGGAGTCTTGGTACTTACGTCGTCAACTCGAAAATTTTCGAGAGGGTATTCGTGGTGTTCATCCCCAAGACATAGAGGGGGTGGCCATGCGACCTATGGCTACAAAGCTAAGTGACGAAAGCATCACTGATATTATTGAATGGGTCGAAAGTTGGGAGTATGTGCCTGCCGAAAAAACGATCGAAGGTAATGAGCGCGCGGGTGCCCAGCTTTACACACAATGTGCAAGCTGTCATGGCGTCAATGCTGAAGGAAATGAGGCTCTAGGCGCTCCGGCATTAAGCGGACAGAACGACTGGTATTTGGTCACGCAATTGAAGAATTTTAGAGAGGGGTGGCGGGGTAGTGATCCACAAGATAGTTTTGGCCAGCAAATGATGATGATGACTCAGGCGCTGAGCGATGATGAGGCAATAAATAATGTTGTGAGTTACATTAATTCGTTAAGAAGAAACCTATAAAATCGATAGTTCATAACTTGGTCTCTCTGCATACCCACTATATACTCAGGATTTATCGGGCTTTTCATAGTAAGAATAACTAAGTCCATCTGCTTCTCCAATATGCGCTTTCTCTTTAGGAGTAACAAAAATGCCTGCATTAGCCATTGTAAACCTAGTTATTTTTGCGGCACTTCTTAGTTTTCTGTTCCAGCTTTCTAAGAAAGATATGGGCCTATCAAAATTGGTGTTGGTGGGATTAGTGCTGGGTACTTTTTTTGGTACTTATTTGCAAATTGTTTTCGGCCCAGGACATGAAGTGTCTCGAGAGACTATTGAGTGGACTAATGTAGTGGCCAACTCATTTGTAAATCTTCTTAGAATGATAATCATCCCGCTCATTTTAGTAACCATGGTTGCGGCGGTTTTGAAAGTCGATGAGATTAAATCCCTGGGCAAAATTGGAGGCTCTGTCGTTGCGATTCTAGTTTTTACAACTATGATTTCGGCAATAGTGGGAGTGGCTTTGGCAGCCGCAGCAGGATTAGATGCTACTGACTTTAATCTGGGTGAAAGGGAAGCTGCGAGAGAAGAAATATTGGAGTCTCGCCAGGATAGTATTGCTGATTTAAGTATTCCTCAGTTGCTGACAAGTATGGTTTCTACAAACATATTTAGTGACCTAAGTCAGAGTAGAGCCATTTCGATTATAGCTGTTGTTATTTTCGGTTTGTTGTTCGGTATCGCTGCGCTTTTGGTCGGACAAGAAGATAAGGCCCATGGGGAANGAATAAGAGGATTTATAGAGACAACGCAAGCAGTGGTCATGAGGCTCGTAAAACTTGTGATGAGTCTTACACCTTATGGCGTGTTAGCGCTAATGACTAGAGTTATGTCGACGTCAGATGTCAATGCGATAGTTACCCTAATAAGCTTTGTCATTGCTTCTTATATTGCGATTGCGATTATGTTCGTCATCCATGCGTTGATGATCGGTCTGCTGGGAGCTAATATCCGTTCTTATTTTCAAAAGGTTTGGCCGGTTTTGACTTTTGCTTTTGTCNCCCGAAGCTCAGCCGCCACAATCCCTTTAACTATCAGAGCACAAATTGAAGAACTGAAGGTGCCGGCGCCGATTGCTAATATTTCCGCGTCATTTGGAGCCACTATCGGTCAGAATGGCTGTGCAGGTATTTATCCAGCAATGCTTGCGGTAATGGCTGCCCCAAGCGTTGGAGTGGAAGTTGACCTTGGGTTTATTGCTTATCTAATATTGGTTATTGCTATTGGTTCGTTCGGTATTGCAGGAGTCGGAGGTGGCGCAACCAATGCAGCATTAGTTGTTTTACCACTGATGGGATTGCCGGTAACAGTAGCTGCTTTATTAATTACAGTAGAGCCTCTTATCGACATGGCTCGTACCGCACTGAACGTCAATGGCGCAATAACTACCGGAATGGTTACGTCTCGTTTTCTAGGCGCTAAACCAAAGGAAGAAGATCAGGAATTAGTTACTCATCCAGTACAAGAGAGTTAAATTTTTGTATTTTGGAATTAAAGAATAATCCGTTAATAATGGAGGCAATAGAATTATGTGGATTAAAAAGTCAGTAGCAATCTTTTTTGTAGTCGGACTTGTGGGGTTTGCTACTATGGTAGGAGCCCAGGAAATAACTCGGAACAACGAGGGTAGATATTTTTACACTAGNATTACNATTCCGCCGGGTGCGGAAACGATGTATCTNAGTGGCTCTGGCGCGCGAGCGCAAGAAGATGGCTCTTGGGGGGACATGAGGCAACAGACAATCGATACCTTCAGTCGCTTTCAGCAAACTCTGGAGGAGCAAGGTTGGTCTATGAGTGACATTGTTCAGGTGCGCGCGTTTGCTGTATCCGGAGAAGACGGGTTGGATTTCGCTGGTTTCAATGAGGGTTATGCGGAATTTTTTGGTACTGCTGAAAATCCTAACAAACCTGTGCGGTCATTTGTTGAGATTGCCGGTTTAGTGGTATCTGGGTGGTTAGTAGAGATAGAAATACGTGCCGCGCGTATGCCTTGACGAGACAGGGATTTAATAAAAAAGGGGCCGTTCCTTTTTTGAAGTTGGTTGAAACGGCCCTTTTTGAAGTGTATAGACGCAATTGTATCTGCCGAATTAAAGATTAAGTACCCCGCGCATTTCGCTTGCTGTCATTCCTTTAACATAAACCTCTGTTCCCTGATCGAAGTCTCGAGCTCGCTCCAGACCGCCAACAACTACTGGATCGAAACCACAATCGATAACCAGCCTCACGGCCACTGCAACGGCCTCTTCGTCGTCGCCAGCAATAGGAATGGCGATTAATTCCCCCTCGCGGTGAGCTTCATTTTGAACTTCACGCCAACTCAAAGCGTTAAACGCTCTTACTAGGCGTACGCCAGGCAGAAATTCGGAGGAAGTTTCGCCAGTTCCTCTCTCCAACGCATCAGCAGCCATTTCCCCATCACGCTGAACATAGGGGTTACCGCAATCGATTACTATTTTCCCTTGCATTAAATGCCCATAATCTTGTCCAATTTGTGGCGTTGCTGCATAGGGCACTGCGACTAGTACGACCTCTCCAAATTCTGCAGCTTCCTGGGGGTATCCAGCTCGACATTTTGGACCTCCCTGGGCAACAAGGTCCGTAAGTTGATCAGGGTTGCGTGAAGAAAACAGGATTTCATGCCCTGCTTCTGCCCAGCGCAATCCTACGGAACCTCCAATTCTTCCAGATCCTATAATGCCTATTTTCAATGGGGTTGGGGTTTGGCTTAATCCATTAGGGGATGTGAATATTATTGNAATTGCACTCAGTCCTGCCCCTGACATAATTAATTTACTGACGAAGTTGCGTCGAGTTGAAGTTCTGCTATTTTTCATAGTGTATTCTCTAATTCCTGCTGCTTCTTTGATCTCAGAGAGTAAACGATATCTGGATATTGTTAAAGCAATCGGGGTTTTTATTATTCTTTATCATAGGGTATGTTTAACCCATGCTAAAAATACGATCTAAGCAGCTCAGCTATTTTGGTACACTTATACTGGTGAGTCTTGGTCATCTATGCTTGCAAGCTCAAACAACACTTGAGCTTGATGAGTTTAACACGGCCTATTTGCNGTATGGCGAAAGCAAAGACTCGGAACCTGCANTAGCTCGCGAAGCGGCGAGACGTGCTTTTGAACTTGGCAAAGAGCTTTTCGGTGAAAGCAGTGAACGCACTGCGATGCTAGCTATCAACTACGCAACTTTGATCGANGATGAGACAACGAGTCAAACTTATTTAGATGAAGCAATAGAAACCTATCAGTTAGTATTTGGCTTTGGTTCTATAGCAATGATTGATCCTTTGATGAGGCTGGGTAGATCACTAAGTGATCAAGGCCGAGAACATTTAGCTACTCAGTACTATCATCGTGCGCTGAGATTAGCAAAAATTCATTTAGGAGAGGAATCTAGCAAGGTTGGAAGTATTCATTTGGAATTGGCAGCGATTGATTTACGAGAAGGGGCCTTAGAGCGAGGCTGGGAGATATTGAGCAAGGCAAAGTCTATTCTGGTGAATCATCATGACGCTGGTTCTCAAAGCGGTTTAGTCCGAATTGATCTGTTAACGGGCGAATATTTAATTGCCAAGGGTCAACATAGCGAAGCAATTGTGCCTTTACTTGCTTCTTTGGAAAAATTTAACCGGTACCCTAGTTCAAACGTAACCATTCGCAATCGTATCGCCTTAATAAAAGCTTATGAAAGCTTGGGTGACCAGCAATCTGCTACAGAACACTGCCTGGCAATCGGTATAACTAGACGATTAACTGAGGAAGAAAACTTAACACCTGTTTATTCCCCAATGCTAGAGGTGCTCCGAAACCGCGCACAACCTGAAACCGTACGCGTAGAATTTTTAGTCGATAAGGAAGGGTTTGTNAGAAACGCAACCATTACCTCTCCACTAAATGATTTAAAGCTGGAGCAAGCTCTTCTGATGGCGATTAATAAATTTCGCTTTGCACCAAGGTTCATGGATGGGTCTGTAGTTGAAAGCCCTAATCAGTATTATTTATTTGACTAGATGAAATTTATAAACTAACGGTAAGGCTCATGAACAATCATAAATTTCTTGTTGTTTTAGGCTTCTGTATTTTTTCAGCCAATCCAAGCGCACAAAGCTTCGATGTATTTGAAATAGGTATTAGAGATTTACAAAGAGAGTTGGAGGCTGGGACAACGACTTCGGTCGAATTAGTCGAATTGTATTTTGCAAGAATCGAAGCTTACGACAAGCAAGGCCCAGCGCTAAACACTATTGTGCGTATTAATCCTAATGCGAGAGAACAAGCTGCAGGACTAGATGAGGAAAGGAAAAGGACCGGACCTCGTTCATTGCTTCATGGAATTCCAGTTCTTATAAAAGACAACTACAACACGAGAGAGATGCCAACAACTAATGGTTCTATTGCTTTTGCTAATTTTGTGCCTAGCCGAAACGCAACTCAGGTAGATCTTTTGTTAGAGGCTGGCGCTATTATTATTGCTAAGACAAATTTACACGAATATGCCCGTGGCATTACTAGCATCGCTTCTTTGATAGGGCAGACTAAGAATCCATATGACATCCGACGCGTGCCTGGTGGCTCTAGTGGGGGTACCGGCGCGGCAGTTGCGGCTAGTTTTGGTGCCGTCGGCATGGGATCCGATACTTGCGGGTCAATTCGGATTCCTGCGGCATTTAATAATCTGATTGGATTGCGTCCCAGTAAAGGGCTATCTAGCATCTATGGCATTATGCCTCTGTCACATACCCAGGACACTGGTGGGCCTCTTGCTAGAACTGTTGAAGATCTTGCTATAGTGTTGGACCTGACCATTGGCTATGACGTCAACGATGACGCAACTACAATTATGCAATCCTTACCCCTTCCAAGGTTTCTTGATTCATTAGATTCGCTCCAATTGGATGGGTTGCGGTTCGGGAAAATAAGTAGTTATTTTGAAGACGCTGATCCACGCGTCCAAGGTAAGATAGAGGAAGCTCTAAGTTGGTACAAAGAACAAGGTGTGCAAATTATTGAAGTTGAAATCCCAAACCAAAGCGATTTAGTCAGTGCATCGGGTGTAATTGGATATGAATTTAAACCAGATTTCAATAAATATCTTGCAGACAATCCTGGGGCGGGGATAGCGAATTTGGACGAGATTGTTAGTTACAGCTTATATCATGAAGCCCTGGAATCTATGATGAAAAGAAGTGTGGAACAGGACTCTGATCAGGAAAGTTACGAGGAGGCTCTGGCAGCAAGGCAGGACTTACGCACAGCAATTGAGGAAGTATTTGCAATACATAATCTAGACGCTTTGGTGTATCCAACAATCATGCAAGTTCCAGTAATGATCGGTGACCCTCAACCGGGCACTGGCTGTCCCTTAGCCGCAAATTCTGGATTACCTGCACTGTCCCTGCCAGTCGGTTTTACTAATAACGATTTGCCGGTAGGCATGGAATTACTCGGAAGACACTTTCAAGATGCTGGACTGCTTGCAATAGCAAAACATTATGAATTGGCTAATAATCCGCGTAAACCGCCATCAGTTACCCCTATTTTGGAAGCTGGGAACCCGCCGGTAAACGAAACTATTCACGTTAGATTTAATGAGGAGGGTGTGAATTTCGTCGCGGACTTCGAATTCTCTATTGTAACTAATATGTTGCATTATGATGTGAGCTTAACATCGCAGAACGATGCTGAAGTATTTGCTTTAACACTCATAATCGATACAGAAGAAGTAGACGGTCTTAATGAGTCTATCGTTTTGAATATGCTCGGCCCAAATACTAGACAAGCGGATGGTCAGTATTTTATGAGCACGGAATTTAGAAAAGCTTTTGAGGAGGAAAGAGTTTACTTGAGAGTATTTGCGGATTCGCTTCCAATGTCAGGTGAAACACATCAAATAAGGTANATTCTTAGATATAAAGTTAGCGCCAACACTTACGAGATTATTGGAAGCGTCTGTATTTGATCTGACAACTCAATTTTCTAACAATTCTAAAATACTATTTTTGAACTCTTCGACTGTAAGAGCTTGATGTATAGTGGCAGCGCTAGGGTCAACTAACACACCAGTTGCAACATCATTTTTACCTTCGATAAGAAGTTGCGGTTTTTTTATTGCAGAAGGTATAGGAGAAACAGCTTGAATTTTAGTTATTGGTTGGCGATCAACGGTGCTAACTCGGCGATTCCCACTTACTTCTTCTATCAAAAAATGTCCTTGCGACCAGCCAAGTATCGGATTGATTAATTCTCTACTAGTAGATTCAATAAAGTAAATTCCTTGTTCGTCTTCCTTCGGAATGGATAGTCCTTTAACTTCGATAATTTTCCCATTAAAAGCACCGCCAGCAAACTTTAACTCGATGGTATTTGCGCTATAAGTACCTTTAANAACTTCGTAAATTTCGAAAGTAACGTAAGTATTTATGAACCCGGATCCGGAGTCTTGTCTTGTTTCGCGGAGAATAACTNCACCTTCAAACACCAATTCAGCATCGTTCGCGACTTTGTCGATATCCATGCCGATAATTGTCGTGGCGTTGATGGTGGTTATATAAGAGGTCCCAATGAGTAGCAGGGCTCTAGTTATATATTTGCGTAAGATCATGANTTTTAACGTCGTGCCTTGAATATTTCTCTCGAGATTCTGAGTATACCAACAGCTTCTTATGGAATATCCTCTATTCCTTATTTTCTTAGCCTTTGCCAACATTCTTCGGATTCTGTTTGCTTGGCGGACACAAATTAATTTCACTCAAATGGCGATTCTGTCATAAACCGAGCAGTTATAGTATTGAAGGCTCCCTCTCCCAGGCAAGGTAAGTTTCCTCAGGGATAAAATACATGTGTACAGTGTATCTTCCGCTGGTCGATTCGTTTGTTCCGAAATGAAGTATGTGGACATTGTCGATAGGAGGAATGGGGATACCATCAAGTGGTATTGCAGCGGACCAAGAGACGCCGGTCATTAAATCCTGTTGGTTGAAAACATATTCTATAAAAATGAGCTTCCCGGCAGCCTCGCCATATATAACCCCAAAGTCGCCGGCGGACGTCGGTTGACGACTATATTGTCCGCGAGACAACTGCTCTGAAAGATTTGTGAAATGCCGTCCCATTCCGGGACAGAATCGGGTCTCGGGGAAATGGTCACATGCGAACACTTCGTATTCACTAGGTAGATTCGCGGCCGGAGGCAATTGACCGGCTGGTAGCATTGACGGCTTTAAACCTTTCAGAGGAGCGAAGTGCCATAGCCAGAGGTATTCGCCAGAGCCTTTGGTCTCGCCTGCGATAAAGTCTACTGTCATAGAGTATGCAACAGGCAAGTCGAGTTCCCGCAAAGTTAGCCCGTGGAAACTCTTGCCAGCAACAAGATCGATTTGGCGGGTGAGGTAGCCGGCGGAAACTATTTCCCCGCCTTTTACACCATAGATAAGTCCTTGCGACCTAATTTCGTTCTTTTTCTTTGCCCAAACTACCGGGCCGTCGTATCCATGGTAATGATTGCCATCGTCAAAGCGATAGGCGCGTTGTCCCCTGTCCGCATAGAATGTTCCCCGTCCCACAAGTTCGCCGATAGGGCTATAGGATGTGGGTAGATCACTGATCTGTAACAATTCCTCGCTGCTAGCAGAGTTGTTAAATATTGCATGCCCGATGACTAAGGCTATTGATACTTTTGATAGCGCCTCACCGATAAAGTTACGAGTTCCCTGTACTAGAGTTGGCACTAGAATTTGTATGCTCCCCATATCGGTGTATCTAGTAATCATCCACTTTATTGCAATTTCAATACCTTACAAAATCTAATGTGACCATTGTAGGGTTAGTTACCGCATTTCCATTACATCTAAAAGCTGGGTTGGTCTACCGGTAATAACACGACTGGGACCATTTCACTGTGCTGAAACCAGTCGCCATCTATTCTTATGATATTTTCTCCATCATCGTCTAAGCGAATAGTACCGGTAAACTCTAGATCTAACCTGGGAATGCGAATAATGATATTACGCCCACTAACTCTCACGGTTTCGGCTGGCATTCCGTATATTCCCATGCCGCCGCTGATCAGGGCGGCAGAGTACCGACCTTCTTGGAACGAAAAAGTAAAAGCGAGATTTGTGCTGTCTCTTCCGATGACCAGAGGGCCTTCCCAAGAGCCTATTAGCGAAGGTGTGTTTTCGATTTCCTGCCCCAATAAAGAATTGGAAGATGCAGTGAGAATAAAAATACTCAGAAAAAGCTTTTTCATATCGTAAATGTCAGCTAATTATTAGATTTTTCAACAAACACATTATTAGCGAAAAAGGTTTAAGTCAATTGCATCTGCCATTGCTTTATAGCCAATATCGTTAGGATGAAGGTTGTCTTCAGTGAACCTAGGCAAGATGCGCTTAGGGTTCTCAGGGTCTCTAACTACAGCGTCAAAGTCAATTACACCATCAAATGTACCGCTATTTCGAATAAAATCATTCACGATTTGCCGTTCCACTTCCCCGTCTTCACTATAATAAACAGCGCCCTCAAACGGTGTTAGGGTAGAACCATAAACTTTTATTCCTCTAGCATGCGCTCTCGCAATTAAATTACGATATCCGTTAATAATATTAAATGCTGGTATGGGAGAACCTGTTTCCATCGTCGACATACCGATGTCATTGATTCCTTCAAGTAGCACGATGTGGGCTACTTTATTGAGCGCGAGAACATCTCTCCCAAACCTTGCTTGTAAGTTTTGTCCAAACTGTGGATTGGATTCCGTTGTTACACGGTTACCGCTGATACCCGCATTTACTATAGCGAATTTGGGCATCGAACTATCGCTAAAAACTCGTCTAGCGAAGTGATCAGGCCATCGCTGGTTACCAGAGTTTGTAGAACCCCAACCGTCGGTTATAGAGTCCCCAACTGCAGCAATTACTGTTAGCGACTCATTATTAATGACATCAATGGCAGTTAATAAACTCCAGGCTGACGTCTCAACTTGAACTGGGAAGTTAATACTTTCGGTATGATTTCCCTGTTCGGAAATATAGTTTATTTGATTCGATAGAGCATGGGCAGTAAGGAAGCCGGTTTGTCCCATTAAGTAGATGCTCAGACTCAGATTTGTAAGCTCTGGAACCTCAACTGNAAGAGGGTCACTGAGAACTACAGCGCCGNTGGCAATGCTGATGCTTTCTTGTCCGTTAAAAGTAAGAGGAAATGCTGTACCACTTTGTATCGAGCTTCCGTCTCCTTGCAGTGCAATAGTAACATTACCGACATTTACAGGCTGATCGCCATGGTAGTTAGCCAAACGAATTCTTAAGGCGCTTCCACCGATAGAGCTGTGAACTATTAGNCGCAGAGTTTGGTCGTTTAAGGGTTCGTAATTGTCATCCGAAGCTGGCAGAGTGCTGGGNCTGCTTGACCAAGTGGTAATCCAGCGAGGATCATTATGTTCTTGTGCGGATGCAGCGAATGATATGCTGGCCAAATAAAAAATGACAGCAGATAGAGTTTTGCAGGAGATGAAAGAGTTAGATTTCATTGTCATGGTCTCATTAGTCTTTTGCTCAGAGTAAATCACACTATGCTTAAGATTCAAATCTGTGGAATCCGTTGCGGACTGACTTACCACTTGATATAAAACGGCTTGAACCAAGAAAGGTTTGCATGATGGAAATACTTCCCGCGGTAGAAATAGAATCGCCTTCAGGTGTCGAAGTTAATGCGTCTGTCATCTGGCTGCATGGACTGGGTGCAGATGGTAATGATTTTGCGCCAATTGTCCCGCAGTTAAATCTTCAATCTGATCATGGAATTCGATTTGTATTTCCTCACGCGCCATCTATACCAGTTACTATCAATAATGGGTTTGTTATGCCGGCTTGGTATGACATTAAGCAATTAGATGTGGAAAGGCATGTCGATCAATCNCAATTACAGCAATCTGCAAGTTGGGTTCACAACCTCATCGCACGAGAAATTGAACGTGGTGTGCCAAGTGAGCGAATANTAATAGCAGGTTTTTCTCAGGGNGGAGCTGTTTCNNTTGAAGCCGCTCTCACCTACGATAAACCGCTTGCTGGAATAATGGCACTATCAACGTATTTTGCCACAGCCGGTTCGATTGCCATTAATCCGTTACATAACACTATTCCTATTCTGATTTGTCACGGATCTTTAGATCCAGTGGTGCCTGAATCTTTGGGACAAAAGAGTTTGGAAGCCCTGCAGAATCTTGGATTTGCCCCAGAGTTTAATACTTACCAAATGGAGCATGCCGTTTGTCCCCAAGAAATCGAGGATATCTCTTTGTGGATCAGGCGAGTTCTCGATTCGGCATAAAAAGATTGACCTTAGAGCTGACTCTAAGGTTATACTGGTCTTCTACACAAGTCATGGCGCTTAATACGAGTTTGTGAAGATGTCCCAATAAGACACAATTAGGGGGGGGTTAGTGGTTTAGGCGCAGAAAGATAATAGGTAATGCTGAAGTTCGCAAGGAGTTAAATTGATATGCGGCNTTCTCTGCGAAAAGTAAGGACTTATGAAAAGATTTCTTAAATGGCACATAAAGCAGAGCATCACATTTTATCATTGGGGTTATCCAGTAACGAAGATTATAAAATGGCGAATTAACTTAGGTATCAGACTTCATAACAAACTTTATCCAGAAGAAGGACGAATACCATCGGTTAAATAAGTGGCTCGATCGCGGAACAGATTTGAAGACTAAACAGGTGGCAAAATGCTAAAAATCAGCGAACTTGCGGCAAAAACCGGTTTGTCTGCCCACACTATTCGTTTCTATGAAAAACATGGACTTGTCTGTGCCAGTGAAAGAAGTGAATCTGGTTACCGACATTATAACGATGCGGATATTCGGAGAGCTGAATTTGTAAAAACAGCCCGGAATATCGGATTCTCTCTCGAAGATATTGCCCAACTCCTATCTATCAGATTGGATAAAAGCAGCCATAGTTGTCAGGAAGTAACAGAGATTACGCAACATAAACTTGACGAAGTGAATGGGAAAATAGAGGAACTTCAATCAATGCAGCGCACTTTAGAGATTCTCCTAGAAAATTGTAGTGGAGGCCCTGAAAGTGCAATCTATTGTTCTATTATGGGGGCACTCGAGTTAGGGCAAGTGGTAAAAGTAAGGAGCATTGCCTGATGAGTTTTCTAACGAATTTCTGGAGCCTGATAATCGAAAGTGCGCCATGGTTGCTGGTAGGATATCTACTTGCCGGAATAATTAAACAAGTCATTCCGAGTGTTTGGGTTGAGAAACAACTAGCCAAACCAGGGTTCACGTCTATTGTTAAAGGTGCGTTTATAGGGGCGCCATTACCACTATGTTCCTGTGGGGTTATACCAACGGCACTAGCTATTCGAAAAGCAGGTGCCTCGAAGGGAGCAACGTCATCTTTTTTAGTGGCCACACCGGAAACGGGTGTCGATTCTATTTCGTTCTCTTATGCTGTATTAGGCCCCATATTTGCTTTAATGCGCCCCATTGGAGCGCTAAGTAGCGCTATTGTTGCTGGCGTATTAGTCAATATTCTTGATGAAGAAGAAAATGAAACAAAAAAAGGTGTCGCTGAGACTGTTAGTTGTTGTGCCAGCGAACAACAGGTTGAGCAACAGGAAGGGCAAACCCTGCCACCCCTTAGCGAACGTTTTATATCCGCAGTTAAATATGGATATGGTCGTATGATTTCTGATACAGCTAAATGGCTGGCCATCGGGCTGGTCGCAGCCGCAATAATTACAACCGTCATTCCTCAATCGTTTTTTCTGCAATGGGGTGAAGGATTAATGGCTATGGTTGTCATGGTGGTTGTGGGCTTGCCTATGTACATATGCGCAACAGCATCCACTCCAGTTGCGGCAAGTTTTCTTTTTGCAGGTATCTCGCCCGGGGCGGCACTAGTTTTTATGCTAACTGGCCCAGCAACCAATATCGCCACCATGGGGGTCATAAAAGAGCAGTTGGGCTTTAGATCATTGGTCGCCTACTTAGTTGGTGTAATAGGTACTGCAATACTGTGCGGTTTGTTGCTTAATGAACTTTACCGAGCCTTTGCGTGGCCTTTACAATTGTCAATGGAAGCCCACGGAGAGTCATATCCGCTTTGGCGTCAGATCGCAGCAATTGCGTTGGTTGGACTAATAGCTAGGGTTTGGGTACAACCTTTAGTTACTAGGAAAGAAACCTTATCTCCAAATGCAGAGCAGGTTTAACATTTCAGCCCGCTTACATTATCGATTCTATGATCGGAGTCTAGCTCATAGAGTACGCTAGCTTGTGAAGGTAGGTTTTTGAGGCAATGACGTGTTAATCGTTCGTAATGCTGAATAAATCGATTTAAGCTCTCTTNGNTCATTACATTTGATGCTTTTATAGTACTGACCTTCCCCAGTTTTTCTTCTTGCAAAGCTCGCCACTGGAAGATTTGTGCGAAAGAAGGCGGCTTAAGCATTATTAACTCAGCAATTTGGGCAAATACCTGCTGATACTGCCCAGCCAGTTGTGTATTGATATACCTGCGCCAGGAGCCGTCGGGGTCTTGGGATGCCTCCAGACTGTTAACAGCGATTTCCAAATCTTCGGGTTCTTGTGGAGGCGCGCCGACGCACCAACCTTCAAGAATTATTGCATCTACGGGGCCACTTATCTGTTGCCACCCCAGTTCCTTAAAGCGGTCATCGGTCGCTTTATTAAAACGGGGGATCTCACAGAATTGGTCGGCTTTCAAAGATTTGAGTTCCGTGATTTTCTTGAGCAATAAAGAAGTATCATGAGTACCGGGTACCCCACGAGTCTGTAGTAGGGGGTGGAGATTGATGGAAAGTTCTTCGCGCTCAGATTTTGTTAAATAAAAATCATCGATCGATAAATTAGCAATTCTGAGTTGGTGGATATTTAGTAATTTCACAAGTAATTTCGCAAGTGTAGTTTTACCAGTTCCCTGGGCGCCATTAACACCGAACACTAATGTGTCGTCTGAGCCAAANATTTGAATGGCAATATGATTTGCTAGCGGCACGAAGTAATGCTTTGCATCTTCGGCATAATTAGCCGGAAGTGATTCTTCTTCGACAAATTTTTGAATTAGTTGTGAATACATTGTTAACAACTGGCATATAAGTCGATTTTAGAAGTCATGTTACAGTGCAAAGGACAATCCAATCAATTACTAAGTGCCGAAGATTTTTTCTCTGTGTTACGATATTAGTATCAATTGTCTTGTTGTGCTCCCTTGTACTCTTAACGAATAATACATAGCCAATGAAGTCTCCAATACTTCCAGAACGACCATTAATAGTTTCGCCTACGCTAGCCGTGACGATTGGTTTGGAAGAAGCAATTATGTTACAAGCCTTAGCCGAGCTTATAGAGTATCGAGAGAAGGTTGAGCACCAAGACAAGTCATTGGAATGGATAAAGGTAAGTTATGCNGATCTTAAATCGATCTTAGTTTTCTGGGAGCTTTCAGATATTAAGCGAATACATAGCAGCTTAGAAAGCCTAGGAATGCTGCGTACGGAAATNGCAGAGACGGACAATGTGCTTTATTTAGCTATAAATGATAAGGCTCACCCTAAATCTAGAGCTAAGACCAAAAAGGTACAAGTAAATACAACTGCGGTCAGCGGCGGTGCTTCGCTGATTCCTGANGATTGGCAGCCAGATCCAAACTGGATAAGGATGTGTAGGCAACATTCGATTCCTGAGGACTTTATTCTTAAGTTAGTGCCGGAGTTTGTATGTTACTGGAGAGATCGGGGCCAATCCCGTTTCTCTTGGGGCAATGCTTTTTATAAACATGTGGTTAAACAGTGGCGAAACGAACAGACACGGAGAGGAGCATATGAGCTAGCCACTTCCATGTCTGAAGAGTGGTTTCCAAGTTCGGATGCGGTTGGGATATTAGAGAACTCAGGAATTAGTTCAAGCTTTATAGAAGATGCTGTGCCAGAGTTTGTACTGTATTGGCGTGAGCGAGGCGCAGTTCATGGAACTTGGAATACAAAGTTCATCGAGCATATCCGGCGGCAATGGGCAAAATTTACCGCTTCTTTTGGTCTGGATGATACACCGAAACCAATACCAGATGATTGGCTTCCGAGTATAGACTGCTATGAGATATTGCAACTTGCTGAAATCGATGAAGAATGGGCAAAAAGGCGTATACCCGAATTCGTAATGTATTGGAAGGATAGTCAACAAATTAAACCTTCCTGGAATACCGCTTTCTTGCAATTTATAAAACAGGAATGGGCTCGACAGTTAAAACAAATTGAAAACGCAGAAATAATAAATGCAGAAAATCAACCCTTTGCTGGATCAAACCAGCGCCGAGTTAAAGAAAAATTCCAACAGATCGCTGACCGAAGCTGGGCAGATTAACAATCGAGAAGAGCCATCTCTCGAAAGAGTTTCTGAGCCTGGCCAGGATCATCTCAATGGTCAGGCAATCGATCATGTGGATGCCATAAATCAAATTTTTGCCGAATTCGAATTTGCCTATCATAATCAATTTCATAAAGCATTTGCCGTCACTGAGTCACTGGTTATTGCTAAAAAGTATTGGCTGAGTAACCTGGAGAGATATTCACCTCATCAGATAATAGCGGCTGCAAAACGTGTAGTCCAAACGCAAGAATATTTGCCTTCGATCGCTGCCTTCTTGAAAACATGTGAAGAAGGCAAAGATTTGTTTGGATTGCCTTCCACCAGGCAGGCCTACGTCGAAGCTTGTTCTGCACCATCTCCGAAAAAAGAGTTTGCCTGGACTCATTTGGCAATCTACTATGCCGGCAAGGCGGCGGGTTGGTTTTTGCTCGCTAATGAAGCGGAGACAACGGCANATCCTGTATTCAAATATCATTATGAACAATTATGCAGGCGTGTTGTTGATGGGGAGGAATTTACAGTCGAAGTTCCAGACGCTTTATCTGAAAATATCGATCATAAACTTGACAATAATGAAGTAAAAGCGCGAATAACAAAATTGAAAGAAGATCTCGGGCTTTAAGCTAGGCATCCAATTTTTTGTATTTGACTCGGCTAGGCCCTGCCGAGTCGCCCAAACGTTTCTTTCTTTCCTTATCATAGTCGGAGTAGTTACCTTCGTGAAAGATCACCTCACTGCCACCTTCAAAAGCGAGAATATGGGTGCAGATTCGATCAAGAAACCAGCGATCGTGAGAAACTACAATTGCGCACCCTGGGAATGTCAATAGGCCTTCCTCCAAGGCTCTCAATGTTTCTACATCAAGGTCATTAGTCGGCTCATCTAGAAGTAATACATTCCCGCCACGCTTTAGTAGTTTTGCCATATGCAGTCGGTTACGCTCACCTCCAGAAAGATCCTTTACAAATTTTTGTTGATCTCCACCACGAAAATTAAAACGGCTGGCATAAGCTCGAGATGAAACCTCGTATTTACCTATAGCGATAATATCCTGTTCATCAGATATTTCCTGCCAGACAGTATTCTCGCCATTGAGTTCGTCTCGACTTTGGTCAACATAAGCAAGTTCTGCTGTTTCTCCTAGGTCTATGCTGCCAGAATCCGGCTGCTCTGTTCCCACCAACATCCTCAGAAACGTTGTTTTTCCAGCACCGTTACCACCGATGATGCCGACAATACCTCCCCTAGGTACCGAAAAACTCAAATTATGGATAAGNGTTTTGGCTCCAAATTTCTTGCATAGACTTTTAACCTCTAGCACCTTGTCCCCAAGTCTTTTACCAGGCGGGATATAAAGTTCTTGGGTTTCGTTGCGTTTCTGGAAGTCCTGAGAATGTAATTCTTCGAATCGNGCAANTCTGGCTTTACTTTTGGATTGCCGACCCTTGGGGTTTGAGCGAACCCATTCTAATTCTGACTTGATTGTTCTTTCGTGGGCGGCTTGTTGCTTTTGTTCTATTTTTAAACGCTTTTCCTTCGCTTCGAGCCAAGAGCTATAATTACCTTCATATGGGATTCCATGCCCTCTATCTAATTCGAGAATCCAACCTGCAGCGTTGTCCAGGAAATAACGATCGTGCGTGATAGCAACTACTGTGCCTGAGTATTCTTGCAAAAATCTCTCCAACCAGGCCACACTTTCTGCGTCGAGATGGTTAGTTGGTTCGTCTAATAAGAGCATATCAGGTTTGGAAAGTAGGAGACGGCAAAGAGCTACCCTACGTTTCTCCCCTCCTGACAGATGTTTTACTGATTCTTCCCAAGGTGGAAGCCTCAGAGCATCTGCGGCAATTTCCAGCGTTCGCTCAATCTGCCAACCATCAACCGCGTCGATTGCATTTTGAAGTTCACCTTGTTTTTCTAATAACTTATTCATATCTTCTTCGTTAATGGGTTCGGCGAACTTGTCACTGATGGAGTTAAACTCTTCAATTAATTGAATAACATCTTTAATACCATCCTGTACGTTGCCTCGCACGTTTTTTGCTTCGTCTAATTCAGGCTCTTGGGGCAGATAGCCAATGCGGATTCCTGGCTGAGGTCTTGCCTCGCCGTTAATTTCGTTATCTCTGCCCGCCATTATGCGTAGCAATGTTGATTTGCCACTACCGTTGAGTCCTAGCACACCTATTTTTGCTCCAGGAAAAAATGAAAGTGAAATATCCTTAAGGATTTCTCTTTTAGGGGGGACTACCTTGCCAACGCGATGCATCGTGTAAACAAATTGCGCCATTTTTTCTCCGATCTCGCGGTTACAAAGAGCACTATATTATGGCACACGACATATCGTGTTTCTTATATAATTTCATTATTAAAAGCCCAATATATTGATGCTCATTTCGGAGCCATCGGGTAGAATAGCGACCTTGAAAAATGTCAGGTTTAGTAATCGGAGTAGTGAATGTTCAGGAGCGATATCAGCCTATCGGAATTTGATCCAGAGATTAGTGCAGCTATCGAAGCAGAAAAGACCCGCCAGGAAGAACACATCGAATTGATTGCATCAGAAAATCATACGAGTCCTTTTGTTATGGAAGCTCAGGGCTCAGTTCTTACAAACAAATACGCCGAAGGGTATCCCCGTAGACGCTATTATGGAGGTTGTGAAAACGTCGATATAGCAGAAGAGCTTGCAATCGACCGTGCTAAAAAATTATTTAAGGCTGATTTTGCAAATGTACAGTCCCACTCAGGTTCGCAGGCAAATGCAGCGGCCTATATGGCGCTTATGGAGCCTGGAGATACATTGCTGGGGATGAGTTTGGCCGACGGTGGTCATTTAACTCACGGTGCAAGTGTTAGTTTTTCCGGTAGAATTTATAAATCGGTGCAATATGGCCTGAAAAATGAANGCGGAGAGATTGATTATGATGAGGTTGACTCTCTCGCTCAGGAACACAAACCGAGGCTGATAGTCGCCGGGTTCTCAGCCTATTCACGAGTGGTTGATTGGCAGAAATTCAGAAGCATTGCGGATAGCGTGGGTGCTTATTTTTTAGTGGACATGGCGCATGTTTCAGGTCTCATCGCCGCCGGAGTCTATCCTAGCCCGGTTAATATAGCCGATGTTACTACCACCACCACGCATAAAACACTGCGGGGACCTAGAGGGGGCCTAATACTGGCGCGTTCTAATCCAGATCTGGAAAAGAAACTTAATTTCGCTGTTTTCCCGGAGAGCCAAGGTGGGCCGTTAATGCACATAATTGCTGCTAAAGCAGTATGTTTTAAAGAAGCTATGGAAGAAGAATTCGTAGAGTATCAAAAACAAACCGTGAAAAATGCCCAATCTATGGCGCAAGTATTCATGGATCGCGGTTTCGATGTAGTCTCCAATGGAACCGATGATCACTTATTTTTGTTGAGCCTCATTAAGCAGGGTATTACTGGGAAAGATGCAGATGCAACTCTTGGTAGAGCAAACATTACAGTCAACAAGAATGCTGTACCTAATGATCCTAATCCACCATTTGTTACTAGTGGATTAAGGATTGGTACGCCAGCAATAACTACGCGCGGGTTTGGGCAAGCAGAGGTGAGTGAATTAGCTGCTTGGATGTGCGATATTCTTGATGAAATTGGAAATGAACGGAATATCGCAGCAGTTAAATCTAAAGTATTAGAGTTATGCTCTCGATTTCCGGTTTATCAATAAGATATGTTTAGAGCGCACAATTAGTAAAGGACTTATATGCATTGCCCTTTTTGTAGTGAGATAGATACCAGGGTAATTGATTCTCGCCTAGTGTCCGAGGGTAATCATGTGCGTCGACGTCGCGAATGCACAACCTGTGAAGAACGATTTACAACCTACGAATCTGCCGAATTAGTTATGCCACGCATTATTAAGCAGGATGGTATCAGAGAGCCCTTTAATGAAGATAAATTGCTCGCAGGCTTGTCGAAAGCATTAGAGAAAAGACCAGTAAGCATTGAAAAAGTAGAAGAAGCGGTCAGTAGAATAAAGGCTAACCTCAGATCTACTGGAGAACGAGAGATCCATTCTCAAAAAGTGGGAGAGCGAGTCATGAAAGAGTTGCGTGACTTGGATGAAGTGGCTTTTGTACGCTTTGCTTCTGTATACAGAAGCTTTAAAGACCTCAACGAGTTTAGAGAAGAAATAGATAAACTCTCTAAAGATAGCTCAAGCTAGCTCCACCAGCACTCCAGACCTGTTAGAATTGGCCCCTTCCGACACGACATAGCTGATATTGGATATTTGCTTTTCTATAATTTATATGGGGACTAAGAGTTTTTGCTATGAAGACTCTAACTAACCAACAACTTGAAAATGCCCATACTGAATGGTCGGGCTATATGCAACGAGCATTAGAGTTGGCTTCAGAAGTTCAGTCTACGACTCCAAATCCGAGAGTAGGCTGTATTATCGTTAAGAACTCTCAGATTGTGGGTGAAGGATGGCATGCAGCTGCAGGTTGTGCTCATGCTGAAGCGGTGGCTTTGGAAGAAGCTCAGGAGAAAGCGCAAGGTGGAATAGCTTTTGTGACTCTCGAACCTTGCTGTCACACTGGTCGCACTGGCCCTTGTACCGACGCATTGATTAAAGCCGGGCTGAAGGCGGTGGTGATTGCAGTATTGGACCCTGATAGCCGAGTATCTGGTAAGGGAGTCAGAATTTTAGAGCTAGCAGGAATAGAAGTTTTTCATTTGGAAGACTTTGAGACCTATGCCCGCGATTTGAACCTTGGTTACTTTAAGCGTCAGGAAAAAGGCCTACCTTTTGTTCGCTTGAAGCTAGCTATGAGTCTAGACGGAAGAACAGCTTTAGCTAGTGGTGAGAGCAAATGGATAACGGGTGCTTCATCGAGATCAGACGTACAAAGGTTACGAGCAAGAAGCAGTGCGGTAATAACAGGTGTAAATACTGTGCTAAAAGATGATCCAGCTCTAAACGTTAGGCCTGAGGAGATTGGGCTCAACGAGAAGGAGTTGGTGACTAATGCGCACTCACTTGCTATCCAACCTCTAAGAGTCGTCCTCGATAGTAAATTGCAGATACCTAAGACTGCTCGTATACTTTTGCCCCCCGGACACATAAAAATCTTTAATACAAGTAATTTAAATGAGACTAGAAAGCTCGCAGACAATGTGGAGATACTTCAAGCCGATGCCGATGAACGGAGAGTCGACTTAAAATCTATGTTAAGGTGTTTAGCTTCAGAGTTTTCTTGTAATGATGTGCTTATAGAAGCGGGACCAACGTTAAGCGGTAGCTTTATAGAAAAAGAACTAGTTGATGAACTCATTATTTATATTGCACCTATAATTCTTGGTAGTGATGCTAAACCATTATTCGAGATGACTGGTTTTACTACCCTGCCAAAAATTAAGAAATTCCATGTGTTTGAAGTGGTGAAGATTGGTGACGATATAAAAGTGGTCCTAACTAAGATATAGAATTGGGTAGAAATGTTTACCGGGATAATACAAGCAATCGGGACGATAAGGAGTTTGACCAAGGTCGAACAAGAATGGCGCCTAGTTGTCACCTGCGGTAGTTTGGATCTAGGTGATGTTAAGGTCGGAGACAGTATCGCTGTAAATGGTTGTTGTTTAACTGCTGTGGGGGTGGGTGAGGATAGTTTTGCTGCTGACGTTTCCGAAGAGTCGATGCGTTGCACAGCTTTAGGAACAATTAAAGAAGGCTCGTCAATAAATCTCGAGAAAGCAATGCAAGCGACGGATAGATTCGGAGGCCATATTGTTAGTGGGCATATAGATGGTGTAGGAATTTTGGTGGATAAAGAGCCAGAAGGTCAAAGTCTAAATCTGGAATTCGAAACTCCTGATCATTTACAAAAATACATTGCTCCTAAGGGGTCGATTTGTATTGATGGTACCAGCCTTACGGTCAATAAGGTGAGCGGTAATAAATTTGCTATCAATATTATACCCCACACACAAACCACAACGATAATAAGTGGCTATAAGCTACAACAAAAAGTAAATTTAGAAGTTGATTTGATAGCACGATATCTTGAGCGGTTACTGGAGCAAAAAGACGATTCTTATCCAGTAAAAATCGATAAGGATTTTTTGGGGGCTCATGGGTTTGATTAGCTATTAGGCTATAAAGATGGAATTAAATTCAACTGAAGAAATCATTGATGACATCCGTCAAGGTAAGATGGTTATTTTGATGGATGATGAAGATAGGGAAAATGAGGGTGACCTTATTATTGCTGCTGAACGTGTTCGCACCGAAGATATCAATTTTATGGCGAAGAACGCCCGCGGCTTGATTTGTTTAACACTTACAAAGGAGCGTTGTGAATACTTAAAGCTGCCATTGATGGTAGATAATAACAACACTCCCTATAACACAAACTTCACTATTTCCATTGAAGCAGCCGCTGGAGTCACAACTGGTATTTCCGCATCAGATAGGGCCAGGACAATTCAAGTTGCTGTTGCAAATGAAAGTAATCCTGAAGATATCGTTCAGCCTGGTCATATTTTTCCTATCATGGCACAACCTGGTGGTGTGCTGCGCCGAGCGGGGCATACCGAAGCTGGGTGTGATCTAGCAAGGCTAGCAGGCTACTTGCCAGCGGCAGCGATTGTGGAAATTATGAACGAAGATGGATCTATGGCGCGACGAGGAGATCTGGAAGGTTTCGCCAAAAAGCATGATATAAAGATGGGGACAATTGTTGACTTAATTCACTATCGTATTGCTAATGAGCACACAGTGAATCGTATCGAATCTAACATACAACAGACGCATTATGGTGAATTTTCGGTCCATGCTTACAGGGATTCAATTAGCGGGAGTTTGCATCTAGCATATGTAAAAGGCGAGATAACGAATAACGAACCTGTTTTGGTTAGAGTGCACATACCTAACACGATACGAGATGTGTGTGAAACTTATAATGTTGAACGTACCAGTTGGTCATTTAGCAGCGCGTTAGAAAAGATAAGCAAAGAAGGTAAGGGAGTTGCTGTGTTATTATCCGGCAATGATTACGGCCAGGATATTGAGTACAATTTAGCTTCGGCGCTAGCCAAACGCGCAGATACCACTTCTTCGAATCGTTCACGCAACGACTTAACTATCGGAACTGGCTCTCAAATACTAAGAGATATTGGCGTTGGCAAGATGCGACTGTTAAGCTATCCGGCGCGATTTAATGCGATCTCAGGGTTTGATTTGGAAGTCGTTGAATTTGTCGAGTTCAACAAAGAGTTTGAGCTATAGAATTTAAAACAGTGCTTTGCAAGGGCAGTGATATGGGTACAATCAAAACTATAGAAGGAAACTATACGAACGGAGCTGCGAGTTACGGCATTGTAGTTGCGAGGTTTAATAGTTTTATTGTAGACCGGCTGCTATCTGGTGCTTTGGATACTCTGCGTAGGCACGGTGTTCAAGATCGAGACGTAACCATTGTAAAAGTGCCCGGCTCTTACGAACTCCCCCTAGCAGCTAAAAAGATGGTTGAGAGCAGAACTTATAATGCTGTTATAGCGCTCGGAGTAGTAATTCGTGGTGGCACACCTCACTTTGAGTATGTTGCTGGTGAATGCGCGAAGGGACTTAGCCAAGTCAGTTTAGATAGCGGTATCCCTGTTGCTTTCGGTGTGCTGACAGTGGATACCATCGAACAAGCCATTGAGCGGGCTGGATCTAAATCCGGAAATAAAGGTGTAGAGGCTGCATCAACTGCCATTGAGATGATTAGCTTGACTCGTCAATTGGAGAATTAGGTGACGGTCAGTGATTCAGCAGCGGCCAAGAATACCCGTCGGGACACTCGCAAAAAAATCCCAGTAGCGCATAGACGTAAGGCTAGACAATTAGTTCTTCAGGCGTTATACCAGTGGCTGATGAATAAAACGGAACCAAATCAAATAACAAGACAATTTCGGGAAGCAAATCAAGAAAAGGTTGATTGGGAATACTTCGAGGATGTATTCATTGCAATCCTAAAAAATATCAAGTCTCTAGATCAAAATCTTCTTCCTTTTATAGACCGTAAGATAGAAGCTTTGGATCCGATTGAAAAAGCATTACTTTATCTCGGAGTGTTTGAGCTAACTCATAGACTCGATATTCCATATAAAGTTGTAATCAATGAAAGTATAGAATTGGCACATAAATTTGGGGCAAGTGATAGCCATAAATACATAAATGGAGTGCTTGATAAACTATTNTGGAAATTACGGCCAGTGGAATTGTCTAGTAAATAAAGACCCTTCTATATCCCTATTTACTATGTGCTATGANCCTTTCTGAATTCGAAATAATTCGAAAATACTTTAAATCAGCGGAGCTAGCTCTTAAGAAAGAAGAGATTTTGCTTGGAATTGGCGATGATGCGGCAATTCTGGATGTTTCTAGCGATAATCAATTGGTGGTTTCAACAGATATATTAGTCGAGTCCGTGCATTTCCCAGCTACAGCAACCCCCTCTAAAATTGCTACTCGCGCACTTTTGGTGAATCTTAGTGACCTAGCGGCGATGGGAGCTCAGCCGTTATGTTTTACAATGGCTTTGGTTCTTAACGATTCTTCGGAATCATGGCTTAAGTCTTTTAGTGAAGGTCTGGCGAAAATAGCCCAGCGTTACAAAATTGCCTTAGTGGGAGGTGATTTAAGTAAGGGGCCAACAACGATCGCAATTCAAGTTCATGGGATAGCTAAACCGGGTAAAGTGCTGCGACGAAATGCCGCCAATATAGGTGATCTAATCTATGTAACTGGAACTCTTGGTGATGGTGCCATCTCTCTCGCCAGCTTGGGGGTTTCGCCACACGTCGGCGATTTTTTTCGGTTTAATGACGAACAAATACCATTGGATTGCGTACAATACTTCGAGCAAGCATTTTATGAGCCTAAGCCTAGGCTAGACTTTGCGAAACAAAGTGCTGAATACATTAACGGTGCGATCGATATTTCGGACGGCTTGATAGGAGATCTTGGTCATATCTGTAAATGCAGCGGCGTAGGTGCGATACTAAAAGTAGAAGATTTCCCTTACTCAGATTCAGCTCGTTGTNGTGTTTCTGCTAAAAATCGGTTGCTCGCTGCACTTTACGGCGGCGATGACTATGAGCTCTGCGTTACTGTCACAAAAAAGAATCAACAGCAATTCATAGCCAAGGCAAACGAGACAAACACTAAAATTACCTGTATTGGAGAAATCATTGAAGGTAATTTGATTCACTACCTTAATGAGCGCGGGGAAAAAGTGCGCTTTGACGATAAAGCTTTTCAACACTTCTAAGGTTAATATTCTAATTGAATGAATTCAGTAGAAAAATTCTTGCTTCGCCTACCCATTTTGTGGCGTTCGGATTTGGCGCTGGTCTGGTGCCCAAAGCTCCTGGTACCGCTGGAACGTTAGCAGCTATCCCTTTCTATTTGTTGCTAATGCATTTGGATATATGGCTCTACGTAGTTGTAATTTTGGTCAGTCTTTTAGTCGGAGTGTGGCTTTGCGGAGAGAGTGCAGAAGCCTTAGGTGTTGAAGATCACGGAGGCATTGTCTGGGACGAAATGGTGGGTTATTGGATTACTATGTTTATGGCACCGACTGGTTGGCTATGGATTGTTTTCGGGTTTTGTCTGTTTCGCTTTCTGGACATTTTGAAACCATGGCCTATAAAGTTGGTTGATAAACGAATAAAAGGGGGATTGGGAATCATGCTAGATGATGTTTTAGCGGGTATAATGGCCGCCCTATGTATGCAGGCACTTGTTGTACTATACCTATAAACACTACGGAAATACGACTCTTGGAAGTCTAAGGAAAGAAATTTGTCAGTTGAATTTATAGCGTCTGCGAGACTACCCACCGGCTGGGGTCAATTTACCATTCATGGATTCGAAGAATTAGGGTCTGGTAAAGAGCATATTGCGCTGACTTACGGCGACATCAGCGGTACCGACCCTGTGCTATGCCGCATTCATTCAGAATGCCTAACAGGCGATTGCTTGTTTAGCCTCCGTTGCGATTGCGGTCCTCAGTTGAATGCTGCAATGGAAAAGGTGTCTAAAGTAGGGAGAGGGTTAATACTATACTTAAGACAAGAAGGTCGTGGTATTGGCCTGTTAAATAAAATAAAAGCTTATGCTCTTCAAGACTCTGGCGCCGATACTGTAGAAGCAAATGTGCAATTGGGGTTTGAGCCAGACAATCGAGAGTATTTGATTTGCAAGCCGATGCTTGATCATTTTCAAATCTCTAGCTTGATGCTAATGACTAATAACCCGAGGAAAGCTGATGCTCTCGAAAATCTCGATTTCGAAGTTACCAAGATCGTGCCGCTACATACCGAAGTTAATCCTCATAACGAAAACTATCTTAAAACAAAATTTGATAAGCTTGGCCATTTAAAGTAATTACATGTCTATCGATTATGCCTTCCTTGGTCAAAATGATTACTATTGATTTCTTGCGCCACGGACAACCTCATGGCGGGGATATTCTTCGTGGTCGAGTGGATCCTGAATTAACTGACTTAGGCTGGTCCCAAATGCAGAAAGCAANAGGGTTATCTGCAAAGCATACACCCAGTGCCTTGACACCATGCTGGTCCGAAGTTATCAGTTCACCCTTAAAGCGCTGTAGATGTTTTGCGGAGCAGGTTGCTGAAAATGTTAATATTCCGATCGAAATTGTCGATCAGTGGCAGGAAATCGATTACGGTGATTGGGACGGCATGCCAATCACGAAATGGCGCAAAGTCGCGGAAAATCAGTTTAAGGCCTTTCGTGAAGATCTTTCGGCATTGGCTCCGCCGAATGGTGAAGATTATCTAAGCTTTAAAAGTCGAGTCTTGTCTGCATGGGAAAATCTAGCCGCAAAAGAGGACGGTAGTCACTTATTAGTTGTAACCCATGGGGGAGTGTTGCGAGTGGTATTGCCTACGGTTTTAGGTATGCCCCTTAATCGCAGTTTCCCATTGCATATACCGCTTGCCTGTTTCAGTCGGGTTAAAATTGATATAGCAGAAGAAGAAGCTAAAGCTAGCCTAATCTTTCATAATGGCGCCGAACATGTAGTACAGGTCTAACTATCTGGAAAGATTTTCGCTCGGGCGTGATCGATATAATTACACATAAGTTCCGCTCCTAACAGGGCCCTTGGTGTATGACGTTGTAATATATCTGGCGGTATGAAAAACAAATTTCCTTTTTCAACAGCTGTAAGAATTGGCCACCTTTTCCATTCGTTAAGCCAGTCTGGCCTTTCAGCATCNATTCCGCTAGCAATAATGATTTNTGGATTTCTTGACAGTACAGCTTCTCTGCTAACTTTAGGGGCGACTATTTTTAATTCAGTAAATACATTTTGGCCACCGCAGAGACTTATAACGTCGTTAATAAGTTCATTGCCCCCAGAAGTAATCAAGGGGGTATCCCACACTTGGTAGAAAGTCGCTATCTTTTGTTTGTTGCTAAATCGAGTGCTTAATTCATTGATTTTTTTTTCGAACTGATGAATAGCAGAAGCCGCGATCAATTCACTGCCTGCTAAAATAGCTAACCTCTCAATATGCGATGGTATAGTAGCGAGCGTCTTAGGTTCTGCGGTNTAAACAGTAATTCCAAGTTGTTTAAGACGAAACACAGAACCTTTAGGATTTCCGCTTTGCCAGGCCACCACAAGATCGGGATCTAATTGTAGGATTCTCTCTACATCCAATAAATCGAAGCGACCTATGATAGGCAAGGATTTGGCATCTGGAGGAAAGTCGCTGTATTCAACGACGCCCACTATTTTGTCTCCAGCTCCAGCAGCAAACAAAAGCTCTGTCAATGATGGCGCAAGACTGATTATTCTTTCTGCTCTTTGGTCAAGAGTAATTGTTGTTCCTGTATCATCAATAACCACGATCGTAGATTTCGCCTGAGGGACAATCAATACACTAAACATACATAGCACTAATAAAGAAAATAAGAATTTCAATAGTCTATTCCTTTTTGAACTTTGATTCCGTTATTAAAAGCATGTTTTGAATCCGCAATTTCACTTACAGTATCAGCCATTTCAATAAGTTCTTTTGAGGCATTTCGACCAGTAATAATGACATGCTGCTTAGGGGGTCTTTCTCGTAAAGCATTTAACACCGTGGCTTTATCTAAATAACCATAGCTAATCATATAAGTGAGTTCGTCAAGAATGACCACGTTATAGGTCGTGTCTCTTAAGAAAGAGACAGCTTTATTCCAGGTTTTTTCTGCGGCAGCTATGTCCTTTTCCCGATCTTGTGTTTCCCACGTGAAACCTGTTTTCATTACGTGAAAGTCGACGAGCGGATTGCCTTCAAACAGCATTTGTTCACCACAGGCCCAGACCCCTTTAATGAATTGTACCACTCCACAGTGGAGTCCATGCCCGACACTGCGTGCTAGCATACCAAACGCAGAAGAGCTCTTTCCTTTTCCGTTTCCGGTAAGGACGATCAGCAGGCCCTTTTCGATAGTCGCTTTAGCTATCCGGCTATCAACATACTTTTTCTTACGTTGCATAGCTTTTTTATGGCGTTTATTCCTTTCTTTTTTATCCTTGAGATCCATATTGGACAAATTGTTTTCCTCAGATAATTTTAGAAGCTTAACCTGATCCCGATATATGATGCACGGTCAGGAGCATTGAAGTCGAGGATCTCCCTATATTCTTCGTCCAATGTATTTTCTAATCGAGCGAACAGCTCTACATTGGCTGAAAGACGATAGGCCGCACTGATGTCTAGTACTTCGAAATCATCCAGATTTATCGGGCTACCAAACAGTTCATCAACTGATTCTTTAGAAATTCTATAAAATGCATTTATTCTTAATCGTTCTGAGCTGCTAACAAAGCTGATCCCGAGATTTGCGAGTTTCTCCGGCCTCCGAATTCTTTGCAATCCATTAGGGCGTTCAGTAGCGTTAAAGGTATAATTTGCGTTCAGGCTGATAGTTTCTGACGCTATTATGGATCCGCTAATTTCAATGCCCTTCGAAATACTGTTGCCTGTGTCTTGTAAATAGCCACTGAAACCAGAAAGATCAAAATAAATCGCATTTTCCACTTCCTGATTAAATCTCACAAGTTCTAGCTGCATATTCTGAGATAAATACTCAATGCCGTATTCGAAGCCAGTACTTATCTCTTCTGATAGCTGGGCAATAGATGCAGGTGGAAAAGAAAAAGGTCCGACATTGTAGCTAACTTCAAAGAGACTGGGCGCCCGAAAGCCGCTACCATAACTGGCTTTAAGCTTTATATTTGAGTTCCCTCTCTTAATTAGATAGGCGCCAGTTAAACGAGAACTATTATGATTGCCAAAGTCGGCGTTTTCGTCACGGCGTAAACCGGCCGTAAGAAAAAACGAGTCAGAAAAGTCACTGATGTATTCAAAATAAATTGCTTTGTTTTCGCGGTCTAGGCTCCCATTTATTTCTTGTTCCAGATCAATACCAAAAACCAAATCGAATCCCACTAAATTGCGAGCACTGCTAATGTATTCGATTCGTTTGATTTCGCCATTAGAGCCAAATGCTCTATTTCCTAAGGCGAAATCATCTCTGTCAGTGGCGCTTTTAGAGTAGGCTAGTGAATGAGTAAATGAATTGTTGCTGTATTCTAAGGAAATTCGAGTAGCATCTAGTTGGTACCTAGATTTGCAATCGTAAACAGTTTTTATAGCGAAACATCCGTCGTATTGACTATTGCCTGCTACATTCCGGTGGACTAGTTGAATTCTTACTTTATCTTTAATATTTGTGCCAAATTNAGCATGAACTGAATCGTTTTTATAACCATCACTGTCACGCAATACATTGTCAGATGCTCTAACATTGTATCCGTCGGTATCGAATTGAGTACCTATAAGTGAAAATTCAAAAAAGTCGTTTTTTGAGCTTAAATTAAGACTTTCTTGTTGCGTTCCTCTGCTGCCCACCTGACTTTCGATATTAGCCGCGAAGCCTTCTTCGGCTGGTCTTGAACTTATAGCGATTACTCCGCCAGCATCGGCTCCATAACTTAGTCCCTGTGGCCCTCGCAAGATTTCAATCCTGCTGAGACCGCTGTTAAGTATGTGCTCATGAGGAGTTAATACTTGTGGTGCGCTGGGATCCGAAATCTTTAGCCCATCGATGATCGTCAATGTTCTAAAACCTTCTTCGCCTCTTATGCGTAGAGAAGAAGCTGATCCAATGCCTCCATTGCTAGTAACGCCAACAGCAGGAGTCTGTCTGAGAACATTAATTAAGGAGAAGTTACCATGGGCCTTGAGCTTTGCTTCATCAATAATGGTAACTGAAGTTCCGATTTTTTGAATAGGCATTGGGACTCTATTGGCAACGACAACTACTTCTTCTAGTTCATCCGTAGCTTGGGCAAACATTGGAGAAATAGCATAGGAAATGAGACCTATAATGAACGCAATACGTTTGCAAAATAACATGTCAATTCCCAATGAAAACATTCGCATAAGCGATACTAAGATTCGTCTGGGAGGGAATAGATAGAAGAGTTTGTGACAAAACTCTGCCATTGATGTAGCCCTCCGCTTCATCAAGATGTAGCGTCAATCAGGCTGGTATCGGACTTATCGAAGTAAATTTTTTCGAATCACCGTTGCGGGGGCAGTGTTGGATTTAGACCAACTTCCCAAATAATCTAACTAAACAAAAAGATAGATCAAACCTGGTTGAACCAAATTAATAATGTGAACGAGGAGAGTCTAATTGGCTAATGGGGTATAGTCAAATGACGAGAGTAGAGACGTTTTAAACCGCTTCCAACTGAATTTTGCAATCGTGTAGCTTTTTCTTAATTGCGTCTGTAATGCTTTCGCTATCTAGATTGATGTCAGCTAACATATCAGCCACTTTCCCATGTTCTAGAAATTTATCAGGTAAGCCTAAATTAAGAATTGGGATCTGATAGTTGGATTGTAGTAAGAATTCATTTACTGCGGAACCCGCTCCCCCTTTGAGCGTGTTTTCTTCTATTGTCACTATGAGTTGATGGGTAGTTGCCATATCGCCTATAAGCTCTTCGTCTAGGGGCTTGACGAATCGCATATCTATTAGGGTCGCATTAATTTTATTAGCGCTCTCTAGGGCTGGGGTTACCATGCTTCCGAAAGCTAGTATCGCAGCTGATATCCCTTCTCGTCTAACAATAGCTTTGCCGATCTCAACGGTCTCAAGGTTTCTTTCTTTAATGTTGCCGGGCCCTCTACCACGTGGATACCGAACGGCACTTGGCCCCGTATGAGCGAAGCCTGTTGAGAGTAACTTACGTGTTTCACTTTCATCACTAGGTGCCATTATAAGCATATTGGGTATACAACGAAGATAAGTGAGATCGAAGCTTCCAGCATGGGTTGGTCCATCTTCACCAACTAGCCCGGCTCTGTCGATGGCAAATAAAACATCAAGATTCTGCAATGCTACATCGTGAATTAATTGGTCATATGCCCTTTGCAGGAAAGTAGAATAAATTGCAACTACAGGTTTAAGCCCCTCNCAAGCCATACCGGCTGCAAACGTTACTGCGTGCTGTTCAGCGATTGCTACATCGTGGAATCTTTCCGGGTATCGTTGGGCAAATTCGCTCATTCCGGAGCCTTCACTCATGGCTGGAGTAATACCTACAACTTTTTCATCAACAGCAGCGACGTCGCAGAGCCAATTACCAAATATTTGAGAATAGGTAGGGGTAGATTTTGTAGCCGCGACTTGGGCGTCGTCTTTAATAGTATTAGCTTCAATTTTGCCTAGAGAATGCATGCCAAACGGATCGCTTTCAGACTCGGAATAGCCTTTTCCTTTTTGTGTCACTATGTGTAAAAGCTGAGGTCCTTTTAGTGTTTTAATATTGTTTAAAATTTCTACAAGGCCAGTAACATTGTGACCATCGATTAGACCTATATAATTAAACCCTATTTCTTCAAACAGCGTTCCCGGAGAAACCATACCTTTCATGTATTCTTCAGCACGATGAGCGGCTTTTAGAGCCTGGGGTAGTTTGGATAGGACCCGCATGGAGCCCGTGCGAATAAAATTATAGGGTTTGCTCGCCCACATTCTGGCGAAATAACTTGAAAGCCCCCCAACGTTGTTGGAGATAGACATGTTGTTATCGTTAAGAATAATCAGGACATTGTCATCCAAGTGTCCGGCGTGATTCAGTGCTTCGAAAGCCATGCCTGCTGTCATAGCTCCATCACCAATAACAGCAATATTATGGCGATCTTGTCTTTGCATTTTGGCGGAAACCATCATCCCTAGTATCGAGCTTATGGAAGTGCTTGAATGGCCTACTCCAAAATGGTCATATTCGCTTTCATCTCGATTGGGAAATGCGGCTAGACCTCCTGCCTGCCGCATCGTGAGCATTTGATCTCTTCGCCCGGTTAATATTTTATGGGGGTATGCTTGGTGCCCTACGTCCCATACTAGGCGATCTTCAAGAGTATCGAATACGTAATGAAGAGCGATCGTGAGCTCCACAACACCTAAACCGGCGCCGAAATGTCCGCCGGTTTGCCCCACAGTATAGAGAAGAAATATCCGCAGCTCTTCCGCTAGCTGAGTGAGCTGACTTATCTTTAGCTCTTTTAGCTCCGCAGGGCTTTGAATCTGATCTAAGAGCGGCGTATCCGGCCGCGATAACGGAATTTTGTCTAATATCAATTTTTTTAACTCTAACCGCGGCAGTTTTCAAATTAATCCGGGACAGGTCGCGTACAGTAATTCAGCTGAATGCGCGCGTCAATCAGTTGATTCTATCAACTATATAAGTTGCTAATGCTCTTAAGTTATCAGCAGAAGACGGGAACCCGTCAAGTGCTTGAATTGCGTCTTCGGTTAATCCCCTAGCCTTTGATTTAGCATTTTGAAGCCCTAGAAGGCCTACATAAGTAGTTTTTGCTTGAGCTTTATCAGACCACTGCGGTTTTCCGAGCGTAACAGTATCGCCTACTTCGTCGAGGATATCGTCTTGAATCTGGAAAGCGAGCCCGATACTGTCTGCATAGCGCTCTAATGACTCTATGCTAGGTTGATCAATTTCCGAGTTACAGAGTGCGCCTATTTTTACACTCGCCTTTATCAGCGCTCCGGTTTTTAACTTATGAATCAACTCGAGATGTTCCAGGACAGTATTATTGCCACTAGCTTCTAAATCTAAAGACTGGCCACCTGTCATGCCGACAATGCCAGTAGCTTCTGCTAGCAGCGAGGTCATTTGCAATTTAGCAGCCGAAGAAAGTTCGTTTTTTTGATTACTTAAAAATTGGAAAGCCAGCGTCTGCAAGGCGTCTCCTGCAAGAATTGCTGTTGCCTCATCGAAAGCCTTGTGCACACTCGGCTTCCCCCGTCTTAAATCGTCGTCGTCCATAGCCGGTAAATCGTCATGCACCAGAGAGTAACTATGAATCAACTCAACTGCGCAAGCGCCTGCGTCGCTATTTTTTAAAGAGGCTCCGACCGCCTTTGCACTTGCATATACTAAAACAGGACGTAGTCGCTTGCCACCTTTAAGACAGGCATAGCGCATAGCATCGAGCAATTTAGTACTAGGTACAGATAACGAAAGAACTTCCTGAAGTGTTTTTTCAACTCGCTTTTGACACTGGCTTATGAAATCGTTCAATGACTGAGACTTTTGAGCTTTCATTTCTCGGCTTACTCTTCGTCTTCAAACTTTAAATCTTCGGTATCGCCGTTTTCGTTGATTAAAATTTGGACTTTCTGCTCAGCTTTCTTGAGTGCGGCCTGGCAATCTCGAGTGAGTTTGACCCCTTTTTCAAATGCCCGAAGAGAGTCCTCTAATGATAATTTCCCCTCCTCCATAGAAGCCACCAACTTTTCTAGTTCTTCTAGCTTTTTCTCGAAATTAAACACAGTTTCTTTTTTTTGGTTCATTTTGCATTTCCGTCTTCTGCTCAATTTCCCCTATCACTCTCAGAGCTTTGAAAAGTTAGAGGCTTAGTAAAAGTGGCTTAAATCTACTCGAACCAAAAATTTTAATTATTGTGATTTTTGAGAGTCTTGTAAAAAATATCAATAGGCGGATTTTGTGGTTCTGGATAGATTATAATGCTTTTTTGCAACATTAGGAAAAGTGTCAATTATTATAAGTTAACTTTCTTCGAATTTAGACCTTGTTGGGAGCATTATGAAGTTCTTTTCACGCTTGTTGTTAGTTGGTTTTTGCTGCATAAATTATTCCTTTGCACAAAGTTCCAGAACAACGTATCAAGGCTATGAATATGAAATAGCATCAAGCCCGATGACTTGGGCAGACGCATCTGCCTTTGCGAAGTCTTCGGGTGGAACATTAGTTAAAATAGATGCCGTAGAACAAAATGCATGGCTCAAAGATTTTTTGGCTTCTGTAAATACAACAGCGAGCGATGGTGGTGGTGCCATTTATTCATGGTTAGGAGGAACTGATTCTACAATCGAGGGTAATTGGATTTGGGAGGATGGGACCCAAGTTCCATTGAATAGTTCCGGAACTGCGTGGTGGGGCAATGGAGCAGGTCATGGTGCTGGTGGGAGTGAGCCGGATAATTTTGATGGAGTGCAGCATTGTCTTGCTATAGGATTGTCAAGTTGGCCGACTGGTGCTCCCGGATTTTACGGGACAGCCGGTCAGTGGAATGATATTAACTGTGCAAATGAACTGAAGTTTGCTATCCAGTACGCACCTAATGTTTCTCCATCGGTAACGATTTCAGGTGGTAATCGCTCTGTTTCAGACACTGATAGTGTTGCAGGGGAATCGGTTAGTTTTACGGGCACGGCAAGTGATAGTGACGGGACAGTATCGACGACGCAATGGCTGGTCGATGGTGAAGAGGTGGCAACCGGTCTCAATGCAACTATTTCTCTTCCTAATGGTTCGACAGTAGTTACTTTCAAGGCTACCGACAATGATGGTGCTTCAACTTTAGTAACGGTAATATTGACTGTTGATACACCAGTCTACACAAAAACAGATGAGTGGCCTTTACCCTATAATGGTGTTACACCTGATTCATCGTTAGGCCTAGAATTTAACAATATAGGGACACTCAATCCTAGCGATTCAACGATCTATACTTGTATGAGATTATTTACTGATGGTCTTGCGAGTTCGTTCAATTCTATTGCCCAGTTTGATATCGGATTAAAGGTAGTATCTCTATCCGAGGCTACTGTTCAGATTACTAAATTCAGAGAGTTCAACGTAATAGGGGCATATAACGAGAATGCTGAGATTCCAGATTGTGGCGGTAAATTCGAAACTACAACTGGAGTATATACTGATATGATCTACACGGGAGTAGATACTCTGCGAACGACTTTCCGTTTGATTGATCCTGTTGAATTAATTCTCAAACTTGAAAGTTATGAAACTCTTTAACCAATCTACATTAAGCTTGGGTCAAAGGTCGACTTGATTTAGGGAGATATCATGCACTATGTAATAATTGTAGTAGTACTTGCTTTGATTCAGTATTCCGTTTTCGGAATACTGGTTGGGAGAGCTCGGGGGAAATATAATGTTCCAGCACCCGCGGTGGGTGGCGATCCTGTTTTCGAGCGCTACTTTAGGGTACAACAAAATACTGCTGAACAGATTATAATATTTCTGCCAGCTATCTTTCTCGCTTCAAATTTATGGAATCCTATTTATGCGGCGGGGCTCGGTGTTGTTTATTTAGTGGGGCGGGTATTATATTTACGTAGTTACGTATCTGATCCAAAATCCCGTGCGGCTGGTTTCGCGTTAACATTCTTACCTAGTGTAATTATGCTGATAGCTTCATTAATTTCAGTTGTGAGTAACTTAGTTGCTGCCTAATATANAGCCCTTGNTATTGCTGTGCTGGCATTATGCAGTCTGGCTAGCCATTGTTTAAAAATCAAAAGCTACGCAATCAAATCAGTTAGATGCGCATATTCTTTATCTTGCTTCATCGCTACCTAGGCATGGCTCTGGCGCTGGTTTTCGTAATCTGGTTCGCCTCGGGTTTTACTATTATCTATACCGGTGGCATGCCCGAATTGTCTCCAAGAGAGCGGTTAGCTGGGTTGCCTGATCTTGACCTCGAATCCATTAAGTTAACACCCTGGGAGGCGCAACGGATCTTGAGTGCCTCTTCGGAACCGACGCTCACAACCGTAATGGGTCGTCCTGCTTATCAATTTTACGGTGGTTACGGGGGAGTTGTTTTTGCTGATCAGGGTAACGTACTGACGCAGTCGATGATAAGTTCTCGCCAGATTGTTGCCGAGTTTACCGGAGCGCCCGGAAATCTTATAGAAAGAGTTGGTAGCATTGAAGAACTAGATCAGTGGACGATCGCTTTGCGTGAGGAGTTGCCGTTAGAAAAATTTCGCGTTAACGATGGCAATGGCACAGAGGTTTATGTGTCGCCCAAATGGGGAAAAGTCCTTCTTTTAACTGATACAAAGGATCGCTTTTTAGCATGGGTTGGCGCAATTCCACACTGGCTTTATTTCGTCGACCTAAGAAAAAATATCGGCTTGTGGGCTAAGGTAGTTGTATGGATATCTTATCTAGGGCTCACATTGCTTTCTTTTGGTCTTATTTTAGTATTTAACCGGCTGCGTCTTACCAAACTTTTTTCTCGCTCCAAAGTAATTTTTTACGAAGGCGTCTTGCGCTGGCATGTTTTAACAGGTTTATTTTTTGGTGTGTTTACCCTTGCGTGGGTATTCAGTGGGTTGCTGTCGATGGAACCATATGCATGGAATCGAGCAGAAGGAGTGAGTTTTGATAGAACATTATTTCAAGGAGGTCAATTAGAGCTCGCTCATTTTGATGCCATTAATGACGCAACTCTTCAGCAAGATTTACGACAAGTTTTTAAAAACACCCCAATAAAAGAAATCGAATTTAGACGATTGCAAGGTAACCATTTTCTAAATTTGGTCGTTCCCAGTTTGGAGTCAACTTGGGGATTTGATAATCAGCTATTTGACATAGAAAGCTATCAGGTAAAGAAAGATTTCTTTTCGGCTGATTTCGTTCGTCAACAAATTGAAGAGCACAAGATAGCAACAATTCTAAGTAGCGAAATACTTCAAGAATATGACAATTATTATTATTCGCGCTCAACCGCACGAGCACCATCTCTCCCACTACCAGTTCTTAGAATTGACTTTAAAGACGAGATGAGCAGTTCTATTTATGTCGATTTAAATACCGGCGAATTGGTACATCAGACTAACCGCTTGGGGCGTGTGGAAAGATGGTTATATAAAGGACTTCATAGCCTGGATTTTGGTCCGTGGTATGCCAAAAGGCCCCTATGGGATATTGTGGTTATTATTCTCTTAACTGGGGGTTTGTTATTATCGCTTATTGGTACCTATATAGGTATGAAGCGTATTTATCTTTCTACGCGGAAGTTAATACCCTGAACCTTAACCTTTAGCATTGCTATTTTTGTCTTGACTTTGTGTCTGACATTCCTTGTTAGGTATTAAAGGCTAGGTTATTCTGTTTGTTAGTCGTTTTGAGTTAAAACAGAAAAATAAANTAGNTCTAGACAGAATAAGGGCTTGAGATCTTATTCTGAAGGCAGAGAAGAGGATATAGATGGAGAATAGAGAAGAGAGTTTCACGAACTCAGCGGCTGGACAACTTGCGATCTATGCTTTTTATACGGCGATTGCGCTTGCATTCATCATGTATTTGCTCTCTGTCGCTGCGGGTCTTACTGGATCGACTACGGGAAGTGTCGCAGTGGATGCTGAGAATAACAGTATTACTATTGCTCTAGGCACTGAACCGCCCCAACTCGATCATACTCGAGCGACAGATACATCGAGCATTGTTGTTCTTAGCCATAGCATGGAAGGTCTTATTAATTACGACGATGCGGGCGATTTAGTTCCAGGTGTTGCCGAACGTTGGGAAATTCGCGAGGATGGGGCAACCTTTTGGCTCAGAGAAGACGCTTTATGGAGCGATGGTGTTCCAGTCACCGCTCATGACTTTGTTTACTCTTGGAGAAGAGTCGTGGACCCTGTTACCGCTTCGGAGTATTCATTTATTCTTTATCCGATTGTAAATGCTGAAACAATTAATCAAGGGAATTTGCCGCCTCAAGCATTGGGGGTAAGGGCTATTAATGATCGTCAATTAGAAGTTGAGTTTGTGCAACCGACCCCTTATTTCGATAAGCTAGTGGCTTTTGTAACTTATTATCCATTGCGGGAAGATTTTTTAGTAAGTACTAACGGTCGTTATGGTGCCGATGCTGAAACGTTGCTATCGAATGGCCCATATATGGTTACTGAATGGATTCATAGTGCATCAATGACTTGGGAAAAGAATCCTTATTATTGGAGTGACGAAAAAGGTTTTCTTGATAGAATCAATGTAGGGTACATTACTAACGACGTTAACTCTAAACTTAATTTATTCAAAGATGGTCAAATTGTAGATACCCATTTATCTGCTCCAATGTTGAACTCCGCGATGGAACAGCGCTGGCAGATCGATAGATCCATGGACGGGACAGTATTCTTTCTTCAGCTAAATTTTCGTGAAGGGCGTATAACGGCAAACGAAAATTTTCGTAAAGCGTTATTCTACGCTCAAGATCCCGTTGAGTTTGTTTATAAGGCCCTGAAAGAACCAAGTTATTTGCCCGCTGTTAGCTTGTTCCCTTATTGGATTAGAGGGGTAGAGGATTATTTCCGGCAAGAGCACCCTCCACCGCAACACGAATTTAATGTTGAAAAGGCTAGAGAGTATCTCGAGTTGGCTAGACAGGAGTTAGGCCTTGGAGAATTCCCCCAGTTAGTGTTACTTGCAGACGATTCTCCTGGAGGCACGCTTACTTCTGAATACTACCAGGCTACATATGCTAAGAATTTAGGCCTAGAAATTCGTATCGATAAGCAAATATTTAAACAACGTCTAGCTAAGATGAGTGCTGGAGATTTTGATATTGTCGTTAGTGGTTGGGGTCCGGATTACGATGATGCTTTGACTTTCGGCGATTTATTTTCTTCTTGGAATCAAAATAACCGTGGTCTTTATGCTAGCACGGTAATGGATGAGCAAGTACGTATCGCCCAATCAGAACAAGATCCNGTTCGTAGGATGGAAGCCTTTGCGGAAATCCAAAGAATCATTCACGATGATGTAGTAATAATTCCTATGTATGAAAGAGGGTGGTCGTTTGTTGTTGATCCACGCCTTAAAGGATTTAAACGACGTGCCATTGGGCCTGAAGTAGATTACAACTTTGCCTACATTGATGTAGATGAAAACTNATTTAAGAAAACCTATTAAGTTGTCTATCTAGATGAGTGGTAAGAATATCTGGTAACCCATGACCTGGTATATTTTCAAACGTTTTATTCAGGGCATAGCGACAGTTTGGTTTATCGCCACTGCCACTTTCTTTGCTATGCACAGCGTCCCGGGGGATCCGCTTCTGAATGATCGAGCGGTGACTCCGGCGATTCGTGCAAATTTAGAAGCAAAATATGGTCTAGACCAACCTCTGTTTACNCAATATATGATNTATTTAGGCAACTTGTCCCGTGGCGATTTTGGAATTTCCTTTACTCAGGAGAATCGAGAGGTTAACGACATTATTCGGGAGCATTTCCCAGTTTCTGCAATTCTTGGTGTCCTTGCAGTTTTGTTTGCCGCGTTAGGTGGGGTGTTGTGGGGTTCTCTAACAGCGTTATATCGCAATCGTTTACCGGACTACATTATCATGTTTCTGGTAATACTCGGTATTTCTGTACCTAGCTTTGTTGTTGCAGCACTAAGTCAGCTATCGTTAGTCACATTGAATAATGTAGTGGGTCAAACTCTAGTACCAGTCGCTGGCTGGGGAACTATATCCCATATGTTAATTCCGGCAATGGTGTTGGGATTGTCAACAATGGCCTACCTGACTCGACTGATGCGTTCCTCCATGTTAGAGGTGATTAATTCGGATTTTGTGCGAACAGCTAAATCGAAAGGCCTACCACCTGCAAGAGTTTTTGCGCGACACCAAATTAGAAATGCAATTCTTCCGGTGGTTACTGTCCTCGGACCGCAAATTGCTGTCATCACTACCGGTGGATTTGTAGTCGAAATAGTATTTGCTATACCTGGCCTAGGACGCTTCTTTGTTGAGGCGGTGCAGCAATTGGATTACACAGTAATCATGGGTACCACGGTTTTCTATGGGGCGTTCCTGGTATTTATGGTCATCATCGTCGATATTCTTTATGGTTACATCGATCCGAGAGTGAGGTTGAAGTAATGACCGATATTCGGGTGAACGACTTTGCTCCTCTTATAAGGCGAAGCGATGTGCACGGAATTTCTCGTCCCTCGCTTTCCTATTGGGAAGATGCATGGATCAGGCTAAAAACGAATACCCGAGCAATCGCCTCTTTGTATATAGTAATTTCATTATTAGCATTTACTTTAGTGGGTCCTCTAATTTGGACCATTGATTCCGGATTGCAGGACCTCGATCAGATTAGCCAGGCGCCAGGAACTGATCGATCAGCGAGAGTCGTTGCAGAGTATGCTCCTTGGGACGGTGCAGACTTAACAGGGCGAACCGGCCTCAGAATTGTTGATGAGGCAACCACTCAATTGGTTAAACTCAAATGGGAGCCATTAGAGGGCGCCAGTGGACACCGTGTGTACCGTAATTTATTCCCTGTCGGTAATGAATTAGCTTTTGGAGTGCCGATTGGTGAATATCTCGACAATTCGGTAAATTTTCATGAAGATAGGATGGATTTACGGCCTGGCACATACTTTTACAGCGTCGTAGCACTTTCTGAGAATGGAGGCATCACAGAGAATTTCACTACAATCGAGGCCAACGTATTTCGTGTTACCACAATTCTTGAAGCGCAGCAAAATGGATTAGTTTCGGCACGGCCTGGAGTTCAGATTGGTGATTCAGTCGAACTCACTTTGCACCCTTTGGGAACCGACTATCTTGGTCGCGATATGTTGGCGCGTTTAATGACCGGTGCAAGAGTTTCACTATTTATTGGTATTGGCGCACCGCTATTTTTTGTTTTGTTCGGAGTTGTGTTTGGTAGTATTNCGGGCTTTATTGGCGGGCAAGTCGACCAATTTATGATGCGCTTTGCTGATTTTGTCGTCGCACTGCCCTTTCTGCTCTTCATGATATTGTTTAAAGTAGCGTTTGGTATTGGCCCTGGTGAAAGCGGTATATTACCTATGCTAATTGCGCTTATATTGCTCATGTGGCCCGCGACGGCGCGTCTGGTGCGTGGTCAGATACTGCAAATAAGAGAGCAGGCTTATGTGCAGGCATCGCAATTACTGGGTGCAAAAACAAACTACCTGATTTTTCGACATATGTTGCCTAATACTTTGGGCGTGGTCCTGGTGACTTTGACTTTCGAGATTCCGAAGGTGATTTTTGTTGAAGCATTTTTATCATTTATTGGAATGGGAGTAGCGCCCCCGACACCTTCCTGGGGTTCAATGTCTAATGAGGGTATTAAAACAATGCTGACAAGTCCGCATGAACTTATTTTCCCGGCAGTATTTATTAGCATAACAGTGTTGGCTTTCAATTTGCTTGGGGATGGCTTAAGAGACGCGTTAGATGCGCGGATGCGGAATCAAGAATGACTATGGCTCTCCGACCTGATCAACAACCAAAGTTGCTAGAAGTTTCGGATCTTTTTGTGGAATTCGATACCTACGGCGGTGTAGTAAAGGCTGTGCGCGGAGTCAATTTTTCTGTCGATCAGGGCAAAACTCTAGCTATCGTCGGTGAATCTGGATGCGGGAAATCNGTTTCCGTGCAAAGCATTATGGGATTAATACCTATGCCCCCTGGAAGAATCACATCAGGGAGTGCGCGACTGCGCGGAAAGGAAGTGCTGGGCCGAAATGAATTAGGTGGTAAAGAAATTCGTGGCGCAGAAATTGGCATGATCTTTCAAGATCCTATGACCTCTCTGAATCCTACCATGACCATTGGTGATCAGATAGCTGAGCCTTTGCAAGTCCACAAGGGATTTAGTTATCGGAAAGCTTTCCAAGAATCTATTAAATTGTTAGAGATGAGCAAAATTCCAGAGGCATCAAAACGCGCTAAGCAATTTCCTTTCGAATTTTCCGGTGGCATGCTACAGCGGGCCATGATTGCTATGGCTATTTCCTGTAAGCCATCGATTTTGATTGCTGATGAGCCAACTACAGCGTTGGATGTCACAATTCAGGCTCAGATTTTAGATTTAATGCATGCCCTTCAAGAAGAAACGGGAATGGCTATAATTCTCATCACTCATGATCTAGGTGTTGTGGCGAGAATGGCGGACGAAGTAGCAGTTATGTATGCAGGTAAAATTGTAGAAGTTGGAACGGTAGATGACGTGTTCTATCGATCTGCGCACCCATATACTTTGGGCTTGCGAGCAGCAATGCCAAACAATGAGCCTGGGAAACAAAGCGAATTGAAGCCTATTGAAGGAAGTCCGCCAGATCTCTTTTCTCCTCCAGATGGGTGCGGCTATTGTGCCCGCTGTCCTTATGCCATGGAGGTATGTGATCAACATTACCCTGACAATTATTTTATTGGTGATCAGCACTTTAGTCAGTGTTGGTTACATCACGCAGACTCTCCAATAAAACCACAAGAGTTATTTACAAAGTGAACCGTCGGTGATGAATTTACTTCAAACTAATGAACTAACGCGTTATTTCGATATTACTCGGAAGCTCCGAGTTCATGCCGTCGAGCGAGTATCACTGTCGATAGCTGAAAATGAAATTGTTGGTTTAGTGGGCGAAAGCGGCAGTGGTAAGTCAACATTAGGGAAAACTATTGTTGGCTTACACCATAAAACGTCTGGAACGGTTACATATCGTGGCGAAGAGTTGCCGCAAAAATATCAATCTGGCGACTTCCAACGTTTAGCTACTAAAATGCAAATGATCTTTCAAGACCCGTACTCTTCGTTAAACCCCCGCATGACTGTCGGTGAAATAGTAGGTGAAGGGCTACGCCTGCATACAAAAGCCGGCGCCAAAAGTATTAAAGAGCAGGTCGCTGAGTGGCTCGCAAAGGGTGGTCTACAAGCTGATCATATGTCTCGTTATCCTCACGAATTTTCAGGTGGTCAGAGGCAAAGAATTGGGATTGCACGAGCGCTGATTCTGAAACCAGAGTTTGTTGTTTGTGACGAGCCGATTTCCGCTCTAGATGTTTCAGTGCAGGCGCAAGTGATAAATTTGCTTGGCGAGTTAAAGGAGCGAATGGGTTTAACGTTGTTGTTTATTGCTCATGATTTGTCTATGGTCCGCTATGTGAGTGATCGAATGGCTGTTATGTACCTTGGTTCCTTGATGGAGGTAGGTAAAGCCAGCGAAGTGTATTTCGACCCTAAACATCCTTACACCGAAGTACTGATCGGTTCTAATCCGGAGCCAGATCCGCGAGTAGAACGAGTTCGAGTTTCAACTTCAATACAAGGGGAAATTCCATCGCCGGTGAATGTGCCTGCAGGTTGCAGATTTGCGAGCCGGTGCCCGAAGGCGATGGATATCTGTAAGCAAACCACACCTGAACTAACCCCCTTGAAAGACATAGATCGCAGCATCGCTTGTCATCTATATGTTTAATTTGATATTTATCTGAAGTATCTTAGTCTGAACTTGTCGAGATAGGTTTTATTCGTCAGCGTCCATGCCTTGTACTAATTCGGTTAAGCTCCGGAAATCGGTCTTACCACTTCCCATACGCGGGAATTCTGGAACAATGACATATTTTTTAGGTAGGGCTAGATTGGGTAATTCTTTTGTAAGTCTTTTGACTACCTCGTCTTGGTTTATTTCTGAATTCGTAACGGCTACTATGCGAGATCCTCTTTTTGCATCGGGTAACTCAACGGCACAGCACTCCACGTTGTCTGGGGTTGCAATATTGAGAATTTCTTCAACCATGACGAGTGAAATCATTTCACCGCCAACTTTTATAAATCTTTTTAATCTTCCTTTGTGCCATAGATATCCATCTATATCTAAATAGCCAAGATCGCCAGTATCATACCATCCTGACTTAATGCGAAGGTGAGATTCTTCGATATCGTTTAGGTATCCCTCCATAACGCCATCGCCTTTAACTAAAATCCTACCGATTATTTCTGGTGGGCATTCTTCGCCGGTGTCAATATTTTCGATTTTTACTGAAGTTCCTGGAATGGGGATTCCAATACTGCCTGGTCGATTAGCATCGCGAGGATTTACAGAAATGACAGGAGAAGTTTCTGTTGTGCCGTAGCCTTCGAATATCTCGAGCCCATGTTTTTTCCTATACAGTTCTCGTAATGAATCAGGGCATTTATCAGCGCCTGAAACAGTTAGTTCTACGCTTTCAAAATCACCAGGATCGGATTGCCTGGCATAGCCCTCTAAAAATAGAGGGGTACCCACTAAGAGCGATGGTTTATCATTCTTAATAATTTTGGCGATAGTTTTAAATTCAAGAGGGTTGGAATAAGTTGTCGCGCTAATGCCTAAACATAATGGGGTCCAAAGGTTTATTGTTAAGCCGAAAACATGGAAGTACGGAAGTACAGCTAACAAATTGTCCATCTCATAGATGTCCATCATGTCAGAAAAAGAATCTATGTTGGAAAGAATGTTTCTTTGAGTAAGTTGTACGACTTTCGGATCTTTTTCACTCCCACTAGTAAACAATATTACTGCAGGTTTGCTTAGGTCGTTTGATCCGCTGAGCTTCTTTATCCAAGATCTTGGTAGCTTGGACTGAATTAGGGCATTAATTTGTTCAAATTTACTAAGGCTCTCTAAAATATCTTCGATGAAAACCATATCAGGAAGTGCTTTGCATCCGGTCTTCTCCAGCAAAGCTCGAGCTGTAATGATTTTTTTAAAATCGCATTGTTTTTGCGCGTAGAGGCAGTTTTTCTCGGCGCCAGTAGAATAATTAATCATTACCGGTGTTCTTCCAGCAAAAGTTGCTCCGATAATCGCAAGAGCGCCACCGGCGGATGTTGGAAGCATTATTCCAAGCCGGCCTCGTTCTAATTTCCGAAAACGCCGTGCAAGAAGTATTGCAGCTATCAGAGCTCGGCCAAAGGAAACGTCTCTTCCTGTAGTTCTGTCCGCAATAGCGAGCTTTTCTGGATTATCTTTAGCTGTATCTATGAATCTATGCTGTAGCATACGGACATATTCACACGAAACCATTGTTTGGAACAAGCTTGGTGTAGTGTTAGATTGTTTTATTATGTATTTCGGCCTATCATTTAGCTGGCTCCTGAATTTAATAGAGCTTCCAACCATGTATGAGAGTCGGACTTCTAACTAAGTTTATCAAAATCATTCTAGTTAATTGCTATTAATCCAAAGAGCGTCAATTACTATGTTGTATAAAGGAAGTTGCCACTGTCTGGCGATAAAATTTCAAGTAGAAGCCGAAGAAGATTCTGAAATTGAGAATTGTAATTGCTCGATCTGTGCGATGTCAGGATATTTGCATCTAATCGTACCAAAAGGGTCCTTTAATTTACTAAGTGGCGAATCAAATCTTGTAACTTATAAATTTAATAGCGGAGTTGCTCGACACTATTTTTGCAAGAATTGTGGTATCAAACCCTTTTACATTCCGCGATCCAATCCTGATGGGGTAGATGTCAATGTGAATTGTTTGGATAAGCCACCTAAAAAAATGCGTATAGTAGAATTCGACGGCAAGAACTGGGAACTAAATGCTCATAAACTTGCACATAAGACTAAGTCAGCCCTTTTTGAAAATTCCTAAGTAAAATTCGCTTTATAATCTGACTTTATGCGCCTAAGAAACATAAATACGGTTTGGTTTATTTTGGTTGGGTTTGTCCTTCTGTGGTTGTTGTTTAGCCCCGAAACGATAAGTCGTGAATCAATCTCTGCATTTTTAGGGGCAATGGGACCTTTGGCGTTATTTACCTATGTCTTGCTTTCATTAAGCCGAGCGATTTTAATGATACCTAGTACTCCTTTTGTACTTGCTGGGGCTATCTCATTCCCAGACATTCTGACCGCTGTATGGCTCATTTCAGCGGCAGGAGTTGTGGTTGGGGCCTTCCTAGTATACAGTTTCCCCTCTTTTGGTAACTACGATGAGTTTCTCGAGGAAAGATATCCGGATAAAATCGGGTTTCTAAAAGAAAAAATGCAGGGCAAATTTGCCTTTTGGCTTATTGCAGGATGGGCGTTTTTCCCCCTAGTACCTACTGATGCGGTTTGCTATGTGGCAGGGATTGCGAAAATACCCTTTAAAAAGATGATTCTACCTTTGCTCGTCGGACAATTGCCATTAGCAACTGTATACATTTTTTTGGGTTCAGAGATTGGCATGTGGCTGAGGATATGACAGCACGATTTAAATTCAGTGATTCGATTAATTTAATAAAGAATTTCAAAACTACAGGAACTATAACCCCCAGTTCTGGAAATTTAGTAAAAAGATTGCTGTTGCCTATTAACTTCGCTGATGCGCGTTGTATCGTCGAGTTGGGCCCGGGCAATGGGTGCGTTACACGAGAGTTACTAAAATCAATGCGGAAAGACAGCGAATTATTGTGTCTTGAAGTAAACAACGATTTCGTTGGCCAATTAAATAAAATACAGGACTCTCGACTAAATATTTACAATGCTTGCGCAACTTCTATGCGGAAGATCCTCGACATTCTAGACATAAGGGAAGTCGATTACATTGTTTCTAGTTTACCTCTTGCATTAATGGATGATGAAGTAGTCGAGAATATTCTTTTTGCCGTTGACTCCAACCTAAAAAAAGGGGGTCGGTTCTTGCAATATCAGTATAGTCTTGCAAACTATAGCGATGTTAAATCGTTATTCCGTGCTGTGAAAATACGGTTTACTTTAAGAAATATGCCCCCTGCATTTGTATATGAATGTATTAAGTAGGGGGTTTTGAATTTAGTCTGAAAATTCTACCGTAGTTGCCGGTTTGGGATAGTCGGCGTAAACTTAATAAGTCAATATTTTTAACTGCGAGAAGAAAATCTATTTTGGAGGCGATTATGTCACTACGAATCAATGATATTGCACCAAATTTTACTGCCCAAACTACTCACGGTGAAATAGATTTTCATGAGTGGTTGGGGGGTCAGTGGGGTGTATTGTTTTCGCATCCAAAAGATTTCACTCCGGTTTGTACTACGGAACTTGGTTATATGGCTGGGTTGGAAGCTCAATTCTCCAAACGTAATTGTAAGATAATCGGCTTAAGCGTTGACCCCGTAGGCAATCATAATGAGTGGGCTAAGGACATTGAAGAAACTCAAGGTCATGCCGTTAATTACCCCATGATAGGTGACAGCGAATTAGCCATAGCAAAGCTTTATAATATGCTACCAGCCGACGAGCCTGGAACATCAGAAGGAAGAACTGCTGCAAACAATGCCACTGTACGTTCGGTATTTGTTATCGGGCCGGATAAAACTATTAAATTGATGCTAACTTATCCGATGACAACGGGTAGAAATTTTGATGAGATATTACGTGTATTGGATTCCATGCAATTAACAGCCAGGCACAAAGTAGCAACACCAGTCAATTGGCGACATGGAGAGGACGTCATTATTGTGCCGGCAGTATCAGATGAGGAAGCAAAAGAAATGTTTCCGGAAGGATGGAATACAATCAAACCGTATTTAAGAACTGTCAAACAACCAACTGAGTAAGGGACACCTCTCATCTGTCGTTGGTATTTTCTCTTCTAACTAACTTAAACGGTAAGCTTCTATTGTGTTTCTGTTTCCCAGTGTTCAGTTTTATCTAGTGCGACAGCATATAAATGTAGAATCTTTAACGTGGCTACTCAACGAGCGGAATTCGATTGTCAGGGTCTGGTCTGAAAATTAAGTAAGTTAGGTCTGTCTCTAATTCGCTAAACCAGTGGGGAGTATGTCCTGGAATGATAATAACATCACCCGGAACAACGCGACGACTCACCCCGTTTTCAATTGCGGTGCCGCGTACCCAGTTTTCATTTTCCTGACGGGCCTCTGTCATTGAACCGCCCGTGACCAGCGTAGCGTAGCCACTTAGCATATAATAAATCTCCGTAGTATTTACCTGGTGCAAATTAGAACCCCCGGGGAACTCTTTGGGACGGAACACCCCATAAACTCCTACCCTGTAATCCCCAGTCACTTCAACGCTGCGAATAGGTCGATCGCTAACCCTATCTTTAGGAAGATTATCGATAAATTTTACAATATCTTCCGCGGTTACATCGGTTGCAATTGGTGGTATTGCTGGTACGGGGGTCTGCGCAATAGTATAAGTTGTAAATGAATTAATTGTGCTAAGTCCGAAAATGATTATTGTGACCAGTATCTTTCTCATTAGGCGGTTTCCTATGGTTTTTTAAAGTGCATGCACTTAGGAGAATTCAAATTAACTTAAGTGGGTAACGAGTTTAGTCATTAGTCGAAAGCTCAATTCTCTTAATTGAAGGTATTAATCTTCACCAGGAAGTTTGAATGCAAGCATTTCGGGGCTATGTTCCCTATCTCCGATTGCAACCAGAATATATTGCTCACCTCCATGGAGGTAGCTGATAGGTGGGCTGGTCGTTCCGGCTTCCAGTTCGACTTCCCATACCGTTTCACCAGTTTGTTTGTCGTAAGCTCTGAACCATGGTCCCCCGCTATTAGTTGCGATTTCTACAGGCATGTCGAACGGTATCCGTCCACCTGGTCGGAGGTTAGTAAAGCCTTCACCGATAAACAAGAGTGACTTAGTTAATAGTGGAACAGGACGACCAGGCACACCTAGTTTTGGTAGGTTTAAATGAGAGATCGCAGGGTTTTGTCTCGGCCCGTCTCCGTTAGCGACCATCCATACATGATCGCCAGTATTCATATCGATGGCTGTAATACGGCCATATGGCGGTTTAAACAATGGCAAACCTCGGGGACCCGCAATCCAACGTCTGGAACCCTTTGTATATGTGAGATTTGTAACCTCCTGGTCCCCTGGAAGAATATCTGCAATAAAAGGTGAGGTGATAGATGGAATATAAAGGTACCCCGTTTCGGGATCGAAAGCCGCGCCTTGAACGTCGGCTCCACCTTGTGATCCTGGCAATTGGATAGTGCCTTTTGTACCGTTTTCCGTTGAGATAGAAGGAGGAGTGAAAACAGGCCCCGTAACGTAGTTGTTAAATATTTCTAACGCTTCAGCACGCAGTTCTGGTGTGAAGTCAATTAGATTTTCCTCCGTCGCTCCTTGGCGATCGAAAGGAGCAGGTTTAGTTGGGAAAGGCTGTGTGGGTGAAGTAACTTCTCCTGGAACATTTGATTGGGGGACTTGAAGCTCTTGTATTTCCCAAACTGGTTCCCCTGTTTCGCGGTCGAATACAAAAGCGAATGCTTGTTTAGTTAATTGAGTGACTGCTTTAATTTCGCGCCCATCAACAGTAATGTCCATCAAAATTGGTGCCGCCGGAGGATCATAATCCCACAAACCGTGGTGAACAGTCTGGAAATGCCAAACTCTGTCGCCAGTTTCTACATCAACTGCGACAATACTCTGACTAAAGAGGTTATCACCTATTCTGTGCCCTCCGTACATGTCATTGGTTGAGGAAGATATAGGCATATAAACCATGCCTAATTCTTCGTCCGCACTGAACAATGCCCAAACCGGGGCATGCCCTGTGTATGACCAAGACCGGTCTTGCCAGGTGTCTGTGCCGAATTCACCTTCTTGAGGAATAGTATGAAAAGTCCAAAGTGGTTCGCCAGTTCTAACATTAAATGCATGTACATCACCCCGATAAGCTTCTTTGGCATCGAAGGTATCTGACATAGATTGTCCCAACACTATTACATCGCGAACGACCATTGGAACTCCGCCCCAACGATAGCGTTCAAATTCAGGGGGCATAAACTGTAAATCAACTCGACCATTTACACCGAAATCTGGATAGAGTTCTCCGTTGGCAGCATTCAAGGCGTACAAATAGGTTCCGCGTTGCACGATGATTCGTTCATCCTCTCCATCAGTCCAGTAAGCCACGCCCCGAGTTGGCGCACCTGGAAGACCTTGTGCTCCTCCCGGAGGTTCTTGTACCCAAATAGTTTCTCCGCTGCCCGGATCGAAGGCTTCAACTAAACCAACGCCATTGGTTACAAAGGCAACACCATTTTTTACCACCGGAGCAGCATTCCAAGTGTTGGAATAGCGCTGTTGCGGGTTTATGTCTATGTAGTATTCATCTAGAGCGGACCGGCGCCAGGCAATTTCCAAGTCGTTAACATTGTCTGCATTCACCAAATCAAGAGATGTGTATTTAGTGCTTCCTATTTCCGCTCCGTATGCATCCCATTCACCGGCAGTTGTGCCTTGGCCGGCTGGGCGAAAACGTGACTTGATTTCCGTCTCCGCTGCAGTTTCTGCACTTGCGATCTGGCTGACAGGCTGTGATTCCTGCTCTTGGTTGCCGCAGGTAACTAAAAGTAGGGCTGTACAAAGGATAGAAATCTTAACAAGTTGGCTTTTATTCATTTTTTGTTGCCTTTGTCATACATGAGTTTTCTAGAAAGTTGAAACAGGATTCTACCTAAATTTCACCAAGTGAAAATAGTTATATCCCACAAGACAGTTCTCTATATTCTGACTAAGCTGTTGAAAATAAGAGCGACTAAGAATAGGCTGATAGGGGCATAGAGGCTTTATTAGGCTCGAATTTGTGAAGAATGATTAAACAAAATAAGTAAAACCAAAAATCAATCTAGCCAACGGAGGCTCTGTGATATGTCATTCAACCCCATTTTTACTCGTAGGCAAGTGCTTGCGGTATTGGGAGCGACGTCGTTATTCCCCTATTCTAATTTACTTGCAGCGACTGAAAACAGAATGCGTGGCGCTTTTATGATATTGAGCACGCCTTACACCGAAAAAAACGAGGTAGACTATGAAGATTTAGCTAGGGAAGTCGATTTTTGTGCTAAATGCGGTGTTCAAGGTCTGGTTTGGCCACAGAACTCAAGCGAGCAGCGTTACCTGAGTAAAGAGGAGCGTATTAGGGGTTTTCGGACCTTGGCTGAAGCAAATCGTGGCACCAAAATGGTGCTGGTTTTCGGCGTGCAAGCAGACGATACCGAAGGTATGTTGGAGTATGCAAATATAGCGGAATCACTTAATCCTGATGGGATGATCGCTATACCACCTTCGACTGCAGATTCATTGGAACAAATTCGAGACTATTACCGCGCACTTTGTAAAGTTACTGACAGGCCTATTTTTATTCAAACCAGTGGTGGACCTGACATAGAACTGACCATTGATTTTTTGGTTGATCTCGCGGCAGAACTTCCTCAATGTGGGTACATTAAGGAAGAATACGGCCGCATACATGAACGTATGTTAGCCTTGCAAAAGCACCGACCCAGTCCTATTCGCAGTGTTTTTGGAGCTACCTTTGGCAGAGGCTGGCTTTATGAAATGCGCATTGGTACTGATGGGGTCATGACAGGCGGGGCCATGTATGCCGACGTTTACGCCCGGTTATGGAAGCTTTATGAGGCAGGGGACCAGGAAGCACTTAAAGAGTGTTATTCTAAATTGTTGCTGATGCAAAATCTCGACAATCTAATACCAGGCGTTCGGCTTTATGTCATGAAACAACGCGGTGTGTTTAAAACCACAAAGTCGCGCCGTCAAGAATTCATCTTCTCGTCCCAACAGATTGAGGAGATCGAGTACCGTTTTGATGCACTTAGGCCTTACCTCGCGGTGTGAAAGATTTTTATCTAGTCGTAATGTATGTTCTATATAGTCTTAAGCAAAGCATAAAAAGCATCAGCTTTGATACATATCATCGCTTTGTTAACTCATTCTTCGCAAGATTAGTCGTGTGGTTGTGAATTGTGAATCCAGGATCCTAATTTCTTCCAATAAGCTTTGCTCGCAATGATGGGTAGCTGCTTGCTTCCGATAGCCATATAGCAAGAAAAGCTTGCGTAAATTCACTACCCCGTATGTTTCCGAGGAAGCGGTCATTTAAGTAAAAGCTGCTACTTAGGTCCTCTTCAACCTGCAGTGCCAGTTTTTCCCCTTTTTTGACATCTGGTAAAAATCTTGCCAATTCAAGCAACCAAGTGTCAAGGTGATGTTGTTTAATCATTGTGTTTTGCCACTCTTTGCTTGTTCGATTTAACAGTTGCTTGCTCGTTATTGTTCTTAAATAATTAATTTCTAGGGTTAATTTGGGCTCTATGCCCGAATATCGCCCGCTCTCTGTATAGAGAGCACTGTCGTAGATTGACCAGAAAAATACTTTCAACCGTGCTTCCCCTACCATTCTTAGTTCATCCGTGACCTTTGCCCATGTTGGGGTTGCAGGGACGAATAACAATAAAGACAAGCTAAGCAGAAATTTTATTCTTAAAACTTTCATCAGAAACAATAAATAGTAAAGGGAAAAAAAGCGACCAANTNAAGNCGATTATTATCAACGTAAGTATATAGGGTTCAGCGAAAGACACTGCTCCCAATCTTTCACCGATTGCGTAATTAAAAGGTAGTAATGTAGCTCCAGTTATTGTTGATAAATGCCGGTATTTTCTTATAAACGAGAGTGAGTGCGCTAACGTAGTAGAAAAAGCAATCCAAAGTAGCACTAACCAAATAGGCAGTATAAGGTTAGCTCCCGAAAATTCATATATACCAGTTATCGTGAGGCTTGAGTCTATTGTTATCCCAATTATCGTAGGAAATAAAATTTGATAAATCTCTATTTTACCGATTCGAATTAAAATTGCTGTGTAACTAGCAACAATTGGTATCATAAGCAGTAACAGGGATTCGCGACCAATGACTAACCCTACCCAAATAAAATTGAAAAAGACTAGATTTGATAAATTAGAGGAAAGAAAGCCCTGCATTTTCGTCGTTAACTTAATCAATAGATATGTGGCGCTTTGCTTGCGAGTATCTGCGCTGCGCTGATGCGGCGTTCGAGAAACCCTCCCTCGCAATATCCGAAGTAGTAGGTCCACAGATTTTTAAACCTTTCGTCATAGCTTTCACTATCCAAGTGCACGCAGTGACTTTTGAAATTGTAATGCCAATGCGCTAGTGTTTGAGCATAGTCCAGCCCAATGTCCTTAATGTTGCGAAGAACAAGATCGGTGGACGTTGCAACTATTTTGTTAATCAAGCTTAAGGAAGGTAGAAAACCACCAGGAAAGATATGTTTCTGAATAAAGTCCTCACCACGGCTATAAGATTTAAATCGTTGATCCGCGATAGTAATGGCTTGGATAAGCGCAAGACCATTTGGTTTAAGTAAATCATTCAGTTTTTTGAAGTAGCAAGGCAGATATTTTTTGCCGACGGCTTCGATCATTTCCACTGAAACAATTTTGTCGTATTGACCTTCCAATTGGCGATAATCTTCCGATAGAAGCTCAATATTTTTGCTTAAACCAGCGGCGCATATGGCCTCCTGCGCATAGCTAAACTGTTCGTCTGAAATAGTGGTTGTAGTAACTCTGCAACCGTAATTCTGTGCAGCAAAGATAGCTAGGCCGCCCCATCCTGATCCAACCTCCAGTAAGTGGTCTTTCTCGTTAAGCCTCAAATGTTCGCAAATTCTTCTTAGCTTATTAGTTTGAGCGTCCTCTAATGAGTCGTTAGGAGATTTATAAATTGCTGAACTATATTGCATCTTTGAATCTAGGAAAGTCTTATAAAAGTTGTTGCCAAGATCATAGTGGGCAAGAATATTTCTTTTTGCTTGTCGTTTGGTATTTGCTCGACTAATTAGCCGAAACAGGCTAAAGGGCTTTAGCAGCCAGCCAAATCGGCTGTCCCAATAATCCATCATTGAGAGATTGCGCGAAAAGAAACGAGTTACTTGAGTTATATCTGGTGAGGTCCACCAACCATCTACGTAAGCCTCTCCGGCTGCGGTATTGCCTCCCAAAAGCGCGCGGCGATAGACTCGTATATTTAATACATTAACTTCCGCTTTTAAATTAGCGTTGCTGTCCCCTACTTCGGCGATCACTCTGCCTTTTTCACGTAATAAGAAATAACCTTCATTAGCCTGGCTGAGTACTTTGATTAATACTGAGCGCAGCATTTCAACTGATTTCGGTAATACTTCTTCAGAAGTATTATTTGAAATAACCCATTCTTCTTGACTCATAGTGTACCTTTTCCAATCTTAATCTGGTTTTTACCTGGGTGTTTATAAAACGGAGTTCTCTTTAAGAAAAGTTTAAAAGCTTGCCAATAAATTCCCATTGTAACGCTAAGTGTTTGTACGGGAGATTTAATCAATACACGATTTAGTTCGCTTTGGGTCAATGGCTTTCTTTTCAAGACTAGGGAGGCATCAAAAACCTTGGATTTTTTTTCATGTTCAGTACTCTCAATGTGGATCACGCATTCGTTATAGTCGGAGGAAGGTGGCTTAATTTTCCATTGGTAGCTCTGATGCATAGGGTTAAAAGGAGATACATGAAACTGTTTTTGATGCGGGAGTAGGCTATCTAAATCCAATAAGTAATAATGTCTCTCATTCCATGGGGTATTGCTTACTTCAGCGAGCGCATACTTGAAAGAAACGCCATCTTTCAAAAAGTAAATATTGAGTGGGCTAAAATAGAAACCGAAATAGCGTAGATGGCAAAGTGCGAAAACCTCTCCTTCTATCTCCCTATTATTGCTTCCGAGCAACTCAGCAATTTTCGTTTTTACAGACTCGCCTAAATTCTCATTGCTTTGTCCTAGATAGTCACCTCTGTTAAATCGTGCCCAGCATACAAAGCTGGTTCCAAGTTGCCAAAAGGAACGCAGAATTTTTGGGATTTCGTCGATTTTGAGCAAAAACATGAATAGCGGATAACGAAACTCATTCGTGTTGGGGCTGAAGCGACGATGTCTTACAAATCCTTCGTATATCGCACTCTCATATTTATTCTCCGGAGATATCACAGCGAGGCTCCAAATTTCTCACTTACATCTAGGGCGCTGCGCACACCATCTTCGTGGAATCCGCTATACCAATAGGCTCCGCAGTAATGAATTCGGTCTACCCCACATATCTCGTTTCTTCTTAGTTGTGATTTCATGCCTGTAAGTGAGTAAACTGGATGTGAATAGTTATATTCTCCAATAATCTTATCGGAATCAATTCTATCACGGGCATTTAGGGAAACTAGGAGAGGTAACTGGCTTTTAATGCTTTGTAGAATATTCATGCAATAGGTAACCAGTGGCGGCTCATCACGTGTCCGGTCGCCAGCCAGGAAATTCCAGCTTGCCCACGAAAGAGGTTTTTTGGGCATTAAGCTGTCATCAGAATGCAAGATTACATCATTTTCCTGGTAATGAAGGTCGCCAAGTATATCTTTCTCCTTGGTGTTGGCGTTAGACAGCAAAGCTAGCGCCTGATCACTATGGCAGGCGAAGATAACTTCATCGAAATTTTCAGTTCCGGAAGTATAGTTCACTTGAATATGTGAAAGCTTTCGGACAACGGACCGTACCGGTGTTCCCAAGCGTATTCGGTCTTTAAAGCCGCAAGTCATCGGCTCTAAATATGATCGGGATCCGCCGACAAGAACGAACCATTGCGGTCTATCCTTTATATCCAGTAACCCATGATTGAGAAAGAATTTTAGGAAAAATTTTAGAGGAAAATCGCCGGCTTGCTTCAAACTGCACGACCAGATCGCCGCTACCATTGGCATGAGATAGTTATTTCTAAAAATATTACTTAAATTATGTCGATCTACAAATTCATCCAATGTTGCGTCTTCTAATTCTTCTGCGCCAATCGCCTCTTTAGCTTTTTTGTTAAAATGCAATATATCTCTAACTAAGCGATAAAATTTTGGGCGTAAAAAATTTATTCTTTGAGCAAAAAGTGTATTTAAATTATGTCCATTATATTCCAGGTCAAGAGAGTTATTACGAACACTAAAACTCATTTCAGTCGGTTGTAATTCAACTTTGAGCTTTTTCATCAGTTCTAAAAAGTTTGGATAGTTGCGATCATTACAAACAATAAAGCCAGTATCAATGTAATGAGTATCTTCGTTTTGTTGAACGGCTACGGTATGAGTATGCCCTCCTATGTAGTCATTGGCTTCGAACAACACAATGTCATGTTTGTTTTGAAGCAAATATGCAGTGGTTAGTCCGGAAATACCGCTGCCAATTATAGCGACTCGTTGCCTGTTCATAAAACCGACTTTAATATGCCAAAGTTTTCGCTATTAGATAATGTTGAACTCTAGTCGGTAAGACCCGCACTATTTTTAGTAACCAAGTAAAATTGCGCGGGAAATGAATTAGCCAAGTTCGTTTTTTTAACTCTTTGCGTATGTGGGTAGAAGCAAAATTCACATCCACCAGCATTGGCATAGGAAAATCATTGCGGTCGGTAAGAGGAGTTTTAACAAAACCTGGGGCTATATAAGTAACATTGATATTGGCAGATTTTAAACTAATACGGAGAGTTCTCGCCAGGTATTCAATGGCCGCTTTTGAGGCGCCATAAGCTTCAGCTCTAGGAAGAGGGACAAAGCTGGAGCTGCTGCCCATTAGAGCTAGGCTACCACCCCGTTTAATCTTGGGAATTAGGTATTGCAAGCAGTTAGCAGTACCTTCTAAATTAACTCGTACTACGCGAGAAAATAATTCTGCATCGAAATTTATCGCATCAATGTATTCGCAAGTTCCAGCATTTAAAATTGCTAAATCAAGTAGTTCCAGAGATTCAAGCTGCCTCTTACAATCAATAAGGGAATTGACTTCAAAATTTAATATTGTTACAAGATCGGGAAACTGTTTCTCTACCTGCTTAAGTGCGTGTTGGTTTCTTCCACAGCAATAAACTTTATGTCCGGCATCTAGATAGTCTATTGCGAGTTGTTTCCCAATTCCTGAGCTAGCTCCGGTTATTAGAATTATCATTGCCCGAGCCGTCGTTTTATCTTGCTAACGATTCGACCTAATATAGGCACGTTTTCGTAGACTAGAGCGCCTAGATCGAAATAATCCCTGTGGTAGTAGATTTTGCCGTTACGAGTTTTTAGATAACTCGCCCCTTCGACTCTAATAATTCCGCCACTGTTTAAGCGAGGGTGTTTTAAAAACATGGTCCATGCCATGAAAATATCTGAGCCATTGGTTATAGTCTGGTGAAACTTGAAGGAACAATCCTGCAGGTTTTGAAATTGATTCGTAAAATATTTCTCAAGAGCCGCTTTACCTTGAACGCCATGTGAAGGGTCTTCAAAATATACATCGTCTGTGTAGAGCGACTTGATCTCCTCTAGATTTTCTAGCCCCAACCTTAGGTATGCCTGTTTGACCCTTCCAGCAAGATAGTCAGCGCTTGTTAAATCAGAAGCAGAGGTGAGTTCTGGGGCGTGAGTCATGGAGGAAGACCTTGCTATAGTGTAATATTATAGATACGCCGCGTGGTGTGGTTTGGATCACCGCAAAATTAGCTAGGGTTTGTGATCCAGGGGCCTTTGTCTCACGTATCATGTTTATATGGCGGAATTATCTATAAAAATGGACGTATTCGCGATGACTTCATTTGCTGTGAAAAATGGCTCGCAACATCAAGAAGAGCAGGGTCCCGCAACGCATTATGCCGCTGATTGTTTGGATCCAGGTAGCGATGAGTCACTGCTAATCGCCGTTGGAAATCAGCAATCGACATCTGCATTTAATGAACTGTTCGAGCGTTTTGCCGGCAAAGTTTTTGCGCACGGAATGAAGCTGACGCGCAATGAACAACTTTCAAAAGATTTGGTGCAGGAAGCAATGCTAGCAATATGGCAGAAAGCACCGCTTTATGATTTTGATAGAGGAAGTGCAAATAACTGGATTTTTACGCTGACCAGAAATCGCTGTTTCGACTTGTTGAGAAAGCAGAAGCGTCAGCCTAATTGTGTGAACGCCGAAGATATATGGCCAACCGATTCCGATGAAATTGANCGATATGAAGCGACTGATCGGGAGTACATTGGCGCAGAGATAGCCCAAGTAGAAAAGTTCTTGGCTCAGTTACCCGCCACGCAAAAGGTGGTGGTTGAACAAATTTATTTACTTGATAAGACCCACGAAGAGGCAGCGGCTCTGCTGGAAATCCCGCTTGGAACATTAAAGTCCAGATTGCGCCTAGCCATGGGTAAGTTAAGACAACTTATTGGACATGATAATGATTAGTAAAGCCAAGTTTCACCCTTCTACAAAACAGTTGAAGGAATTTGCTGCGGGTACGTTATCTGGGGGTATGAATGTTGCAATTTCAGCACACGTAGAGTTATGCGAAGTATGTCGACATCAAACTAGTGAGTTTGAAACTAAGGCGGCCATAGATTGGTTGCAAACCTCAGAGGAAACTAAAAGCTCTGATTATGCCGATATGATTAGTAATATTATTTGCCAGCCGCAGCAAAAATCTGGTGGATTAGAAGGGAGTCCGTCATTCACTGAAATTCATATGCTTGATCGCAGCGTCAGTTTGCCAAAGGCTTTGGCAAAAGCTCTATCTAATGGATTGGTATGGAAGAAATTAGTTGGGGGAATCAATCAGGCAAAAATCAATCTCGATGACGAGACTCAGTGTGAATTTATTTACATGAAGCCGGGTAGTCAAACACCAGTGCATAAGCACCAAGGCACCGAGATAACGTTGGTGTTAGACGGAAGTTTTAGCGATGACTTCGGCCAATATGAACGGTCAGACTTCATAATACGTACTGAAAGAGATGTCCATCAGCCACGCAGTGATGAGGGATGTTTATGTTTTGCTGTTCTAGATAGCCCGCTAACATTTACGAAGGGCATCGCCCGCCTCCTGAATCCGATTAACAACTATCGATTCCGCCGCTCTGCAGCACATAGGACGAACTAACGCTTTGAAAGTGCTTCGATAACATATTTGTATTTAGATAGTTAAGATTTTTCAATCGGTTCCTAAATTTAATGGTTGATTCCGTTATATTAGTTGTTGATGATGAAGCAGCCATTCGGGATATGGTATGCATCACTTTAGATATGGCTGGATTTAAATGTATTAGCGCATCCAATTTTCACGAAGCCCATGTGGCCATTATCGACAATAAGCCCGACTTGGTGTTATTGGATTGGATGTTACCTGGTGGTAGTGGTCTAGAATTGGCGCGTCGGCTTCGCCGCGAAGAAATTACAACAGATATCCCCATTATAATGCTCACGGCTAAGGCGAGTGAAGATAATAAAGTCCAGGGCTTAAATGAAGGTGTAGACGATTACGTCACTAAACCGTTCTCTCCACGTGAACTTGTCGCTCGCATAAAGACTGTTCTCCGCCGAATAGATGGAAAGCACAAAGATAAGGTTTTACGGGTATTTGATTTGCAATTAGATCCAACTAGCCATCGTATCTCTATCGAAGACCAGCCGGTATACATGGGGCCGACTGAATTTCGCCTATTGGAATTCTTTCTTCTGAACCAGGAAAAAGTGTTTAGTCGCGATCGTATCCAGGACTCAGTTTGGGGTAGCAATGTTTATTTGGACGAGCGGACTATAGATGTACATATTCGTCGTCTGCGCAAAGCGCTCTCGTCGATTGAGGATACTGCAATCGACTATGCCAAACTGGTTCAGACAGTTCGAGGTACCGGGTATAGATTCTCTGTACGACCTAGTTAATCTATCATCCTACAATAGCTATTCTTCTGTGTATAAAGAAAAACAGGAGAACGGTTTCAAAAAAGGTTTTTTCAAAATCTTAAGCGGTTTTGTCCTAAGGGTTAACGTTATTATCTATCGTTGAGCCTTTCGCGCTTTCTACGATAGTCCTCATAACTTGTTCTATTGCTTCCCTTACAGGCCTCAATTTGGGAAAGTGGTTGCTGTTCGCATTCTTGTATGTTTGCTCTTTGTATCGACTCATAGATCGCTTGATTTGAGCACGAAAGAGTTTTTATTGCACAAGAGAGCGAGACTAAGACTAATAACTTTTTCATGCTGAATTAGTGGCGGTTTATAAGTCAAATTTAATGTGCTAATTTTTTTACGACATAAATTTTAGGGTACAGTTTAGTCTTTTCGCAACTAGTAAGTAGCGTAACGGCACTTAGCAATTTCCACTATATAGTATTTTGTCGCAGGATAAGAAACTCTGTTTTTATAACATAGCTAGCGCGATGAGATTTAGATTGTTTGGCAGTTAAGGGGGTAAAGTTAAAAAAGAGCAGTATTTTTTAGTGAAAATAGCTGATTCTAATCGTCATTAAAGGCTATGATTAATCAATTCTGTAATACAGTTAAGGAATTTTTATGACTGATGAGGCTAAGCTAGAAGGTGGTCACACGACAAGGCAGATTCCAGAAGGAAGTATGTTTCTCTATGAAAAACCAGAAATTCTTACTAAAGAAGACCATAACGCTCTTGGAATAACTCCGCTGAAAAGGCCATTTGATTTTGCTAGCAAGATTCAAACTGTTCCGCTGGTGGCAACAGAAATTGCTTCAGCACAAAAAAGTTATCCTGTGATTTTTTCTAATCCGGACGACCCTCAGGCTTTCGCGGTGGTTTCCGTAGTTGACAATAATAATATGTTTGTCGATGACAGCGGGAATTGGTTTCCATTTCACTACATTCCGGCGTATTTGCGGCGATATCCTTTTGCGTTTGCTAAAGCAGAAGGAGATCAGCTTGCTTTAGTTATTGATCGTGCTTCAGAAGGAGTTACAGAAACCCCAGAGTTCCCTTTCTTTGATGGTGATGCACTTTCGGCAGAGACACAAAAGATTGTAGATTTCTGTAGTAAGGTTGAAGGAGAAAGACAGCGTTCAATAGATTTTACGGCGAAGTTAAAAGAGCTTGATTTATTGGACGCTCAAGAAATAACCCAAGGTGACACGAAAGATGAGGAACAGGTTAAGCTGGCCAGTTACTATGCGGTGAGCACTGAAAAGTTAAACAAACTTTCTCCAGAGGTATTGCAAGACCTTAATGAGCGTGGATACCTCTCATTTATTTATGCACACCTGTTTTCCATGGAAAACTGGGGAAAACTTATAGAGCGTCGAGCACGAATGGAATTAGATAGCGAGTCCGGGTAACTCTGTTTGTTATCAGATAAAGCCTCAGAAATTCAGTAGAGAGTAAGAATCCTGCTAGTATATTTTTGCAATATTTGGGAAAGTTTCATTATCTATCCGATTTGATGCTGTAAAAATCAGTAGAATTGTATAAATACTATATAGCTTTACAGTAGGGTCCTGATTTTTATCTTTACTCTATACCTGTTATTTGATCCCCATTAGCTCTCGAGCATTATCAGCATCTGCTATAGGGCGGTTTAAAGCTCTTGCTTGTTTTGCGACTTCTTGCACTAACTGGTGATTGCTAACAGCTGTATCGCCATTTGGTAATATAGTATTGTTCTCGAAACCCACTCTGCAGTGACCGTTAAGCTTAATAGCTTCGTTCATACACTTTGACTCGGTTTTGCCGAAAGCACATAGCCACCATTTATGATTTGGATCGATATCCTCTAATAAAGGGTAAAGGTTATTTGGATCCGATTGTTGATCGAGTGAATATCTGCCTAACACCAGCAATATTGACACATTATCGCCTGGAATGAGACCAGTTTGACGATAATGATTAAATCGTCTGATGTCGTTTTTATCGTAAAGTATGTACTGAGGGGAAACTCCATTTTTGTACATCCATTCAAAAAAAAGACCCGCTTGCTTTTCGTATTTTTGATTTGGACATAATTCTCGGAGGGCTATAGAAGCTGCTTCCGGCCTAACTGCTTTTACAACTTCTACTTGCTCTTCTGGTTTGTAAATACCTACAGCTTCTGTAGTTATTTGGACGATTAGGTTTTCACCAACCTTAGATCTTATAGCGGCGATAGCTTTTTTATAACGTTCAGGGTCTAAACTATGGTTGTAATTTTCATCGCGGACGTGAAGATGAATCATGCAGGCGCCTGCATTTAGGCAATTCGTTGCAGTAGTAGCTATTTCAGGAGGGCTCAAAGGTAAAGCGGGATGATCAACTTGAGTCTTACGGGCTCCATTTGGTGCGACAGCAATCATTAAAGGAGAAAAATTGGACATAATTCTTTGCAAAGCGCCTAGAGTATTCACTTTTTGTTTAGTTACGTAACTCCTTATTTTAGCCCTGGACATAATTAATGAGTAGGGGGGGGATTTATCAACACTACTATTGTAAATGATAATCATTCTCATTAATATAAAGCATTGGCGAATCTCTCTGTGGAGGAAATATTCAATGTCGGATTCTATATTGCTCGAAATCGATGCTAAGATTTTAAGGTATTTACTTGAGAGTTACGGTTTAAAAATTTCGGACTTTCGCTGTTCCGACCAGAAGTCCAAAGAGAAAATAAGGGACCTCTATCTTGAGATAACACAAAACAACTTGTATTTAAGCTCGAGTTTTTGATGGCTTTGCTTGTGCCCACCACCTGACTATGCCAACCTTTTAGTCAAAATACACTTTTAAAGGATGTATATGGCTAACGATCATGACCATACCGAACCGCCTTCTGATATCGCGTTGCGAGTGAAGGCGCTTGAGAGTCTTTTGATAGAAAAAGGACTAGTTGATTCAGCGGCCCTCGATGAAATTATCGAGATTTACGAAAATAAGGTAGGCCCACGCAATGGAGCGCATCTTGTAGTAAAGGCTTGGTCTGATCGGGGATTCAAGCAGAAGCTGATGGAAGACGCGAGTTCAGCTGCGGCATCTTTGGGTTATCTAGGGAGGCAGGGTGAACACCTAAGGGTTGTTGAAAACACTCCAGAGCTTCACAATCTAGTGGTGTGCACTCTTTGTTCTTGTTATCCATGGACAGTACTTGGGCTTCCACCTGCCTGGTATAAATCAGCTCCCTACCGAGCGAGAGCAGTAAGCCGACCTCGCTCTGTGTTGGAAGAATTTGGTACCGATTTAGCTAAAGATGTTTCAATAAGAGTTTGGGACTCTACATCAGAAATGCGTTATTTGGTTTTACCATTGCAACCAAAGGGAACCGAAGGCTGGTCAGAAGAAAATCTACTAAAGCTGGTAACAAGGAACTCCATGATCGGAGTAGAACTTGCGAAAACACCAGACCAAATTCAATCAATGAAGCAAGGAATAGACTAATGCAGGGTGGTCATGACTTAGGAGGGAAGCAGGGACTAGGCCTAATAAATCCGGAGCCTGAACCTATTGAACCTGTATTTCATTATGATTGGGAACGGAGGGTTTTTGCATTAACTTTAGCTACTGGTATGTTAGGCGAATGGAACATAGATCAATCTCGCTTTGCCCGCGAAAGACAGCATCCCGCTGCATACTTGAATAACAGTTATTACGAAAACTGGTATGAAGGGACCTGCAGGCTTTTGCTAGAAAATAAGTTGATCAGCAAAAATGAACTTGAGAGCGGCCGTGCTGAAGGAGCTGTGTCTTTGAGCTTAAGAGTTCCTTCGAAGAAGGATGCCATAAAAATTCTTAGCTCTGGGGGTCCGACGAGAATGGATGTAGGTACTCAGCCGAAATTTAATATTGGCGATAGTGTGTATGTGCGGAAAAAATTCACTGATGGGCACACCCGCGTCCCAGCCTATGTTCAGGGGTGTATAGGTGAGATCGTGATGCACCATGGGGGGCATGTTTTTCCTGATACGAATGTAACAGGTAATCGCAAAGGAGAGCATTTGTATAGCGTTAGGTTCGGTGAAGATTCACTTTGGGGATCTAATGAAGACAAGAACGAATTATATATCGATCTATGGGAGCCGTACTTAGAGCTAAAGTGATGGAAACCTTTTTGCTACAACCTCGGGATGATAAGGGGCCTGTTTTCAATGAACCATGGGAGGCTAACGCATTTGCGATGGTTATAGCTTTGCACGATAGTGGGCTATTTACGTGGGATGAGTGGGCGGCTGCTTTGGGTGACGAAATAAAGCTAGCTCAATACAAAGGCGATCCGGACCTTGGAGATACTTATTATCGTCACTTGCAAAACGCTCTCGAAAAAATTCTTGTAGAAAAAAACATTTCTAGCAGTAAGGAAATTATTGAAAAAGTAGAGCAATGGCGACATGCCTACCATTCGACCCCTCATGGCCAGCCAATTGAATTGAAATAACGTACTGATAAGCGATCCATTACATTTTTATTAACGCTAATATTTTGCAGGGTTTTTATATATTTCTTACTTCAGCTATCCGGATTCCATCGAACTTCTAAACTATTCGGGATACCAGTTTGCTCTTCTAAACTCGATACCGCTCCCTGCTAGTTCATTCTCGAAGGCATTAAGTGTTTCAGGAACCGTGAGATTGCCCGGTAGGACAGATCCACCAAAATCAGGGTTAGCTAGACGCCTCACCCAATCTTGATCATAATGATAGGTATATACAACATCAGGACTGAGGATTTTTGTGCAGTCGGCGGCGGCTTTCGGCGTCATTCTACCAACTGGAATATTCATGGGCATGAAGGCTACATCGATTTCTTTTAGAGCTTTAACTTCGTCAACACATTCAGTTACCCCGGCGAAGAAAAATTTTTTCCCACCCAACCTCAATACATAACCGTTTGCGTCTCCCTTAGGGTGTTCGGGTGGGCCTAAGATAATATCGTATGCCGCAACGGCTTCAACTTCTATGCCAGCAACTTTTAATAACTCACCATTGGCAGCTACCACTCCATCAGGTATTTGATCAAGGCCATTTGCAGCAATAATTATGCTGGTGTCGGAATCGCTCAAATCAGATATAGCATTAGTATCCAGATGATGCCCTGGGCTATCTGTTACTAGAATAAGATCAGCGGTTTTCGCATGGGAGATATCTATTGCAGCCCAGGGGTCAACTTGCACAACAAACCCGTTGTATTCCAATTGCACGCTGGAATGGATAAGAGGCGTAATATCTATAGTCCCTTTCTCGCCTTGAATGGAATCAGCCCAGCTTTGAGAAGCATTAAGCAGGAGAGAGATACCTATAACTGTGTACAACTTGCGGCTGATTTTTGAAATGATTGTCATGTTTTTCTTCTCCCGTTTATTAGGATTTTGGAACCGAGCGGATAGTATAAGCTCTGCATTTTTAAGTTGGAAATTCACTTTAGTCTGGGGATTCGAATATAGCCTAGAAATGCATTCAAGAGGAGGATGGCAATAGCGTTACAATTCGTCATCAAAATGGCTTGCGCCTTTTGGCGATGGACAGATATAGTCCACAGCAGGTGCAATATAACGAAAATCATCAGCGAATGAGGAGTAGCCCCATGCGCGATAAAAACCAACAGNGCGAAAAACCGTCTAAAGACCCGGCGGTTAGATATATAGACCCGAAAACGCACGCTCTCAATCCCAATCAACAGTCTAGGCGAGATTTTCTAGAAGGAACTGGTGCCGCGGTAGTGGCTGGCGCCGGAGTCNCTGCAATCGGTTTGCCGCGGGCACGCGCTCAAGAAAGTGTTGCCGCTTCCCGGACAGCTATTAACATCACGGTCAATGGCATCGCCCATAGTTTAGAGGCAGATCACCGCTGGACACTGGCTGAACTTTTGCGCGATGAGCTTGATCTTACTGGCACTAAGATAGGCTGCAATCGAAGTGAATGTGGCGCTTGTACTATATTGATGGATGGTCGGCCAGTTTATTCTTGCAGTCAACTAGCAGTTTGGGCTGACGGAGCTAATATCCAAACGGTTGAGGGCCTGGCGCAGGACGGGGAACTTACTCCGGTGCAAAAAGCTTTCGTAGTTAATAACGGTCCTCAGTGCGGATTTTGCACACCGGGACAGCTTATGACCGCTACCGCCCTTCTGAATAACAATCCCAGTCCTACAATCGAAGAAGTTAAAGATGCATTAGTAGGCAACTTATGTCGCTGTTCTAACTACAATGCCATAGTNGAAGCAGTAGTGATGGCTGGTGAAGAAGGAGGTGTTGCATGAGTGAATTCACTCGAGAAGGATTGGAGCCGCTCGCGACTATTGGTAATGACACGCCTCGTATCGACGCAATAGAGCGTGTAACTGGTCAGGCTAAATATACGCGAGACTGGAAATTGCCAGGCATGTTGTACGCCAAAGTTCTCCGCAGCCCTCACCCTCATGCGCGAATAGTCAGTATTGATACAAGTGCGGCTGAGGCACTTCCTGGTGTGCGGACTGTAATAAGCTATGAAAATGAACAGGTGGTTTGGGGTGCTGGCTCTGTTAATGGGGGTCGTCAATACAACGATCCAACTAAGGATGCGACAATTCACCGTCGATATATCTTTAATAATCCAGTCCGTTTTGTTGGAGATTCGATAGCAGCTGTGGCTGCGATTGATCGCCATGTTGCAGAGGAAGCACTTGCTTTGATCGAGGTCGAATATGAAGAATTACCGTTTGTATTAGAGCCAGAAGAAGCATTGGAAGAGGGCGCGCCGCGAGTTTATGCGGAAGGTAATCTCTGCCCTGATTTTCGAGGGGAATTTTCTCCTATGGTGACTGACATTGGAGATTTTGAAGCAGGCTTCGAAGAAGCTGATCAAATATTTGAAGAGCGCTATGAAACTGGCTTTATTCACAATGCACAAATGGAGCCGCGTTGTTCACTTGCCCATTGGGAGGGCGACAAGTTAGTGCTCTATACGCCGTCGCAAGGTATTTCAAATTGCCGCCATGACACGGCAAGAGACCTTGGGCTCGAAGACCATCAAGTCCAAGTCATAGCGAAGTATATGGGAGGAGGGTTCGGGAATAAAAATCAGAACCAAGACGCTGACTTAATAGCTGCCACGCTCTCTAGAAGGTCAGGCGCGCCAGTTATGTTGGAATATTCCCGTCGAGAAGACTGGTTGGGTGTCCATGGAAGATGGCCTACAGTGCAGTACTATAAAATTGGCGTCAAAGACGATGGCGAAGTTACTGCTATGCAGATGCGTGGATACTCCGGCATGGGTCCTTATCGCAAGAACTCCGGCGGTATAAGCGGTATGGATGCTTACGCCTGTCCTAACCGTTATCGCGAAATACATCCCGTCTATACCAATCGCACTACATCAGGAAATTTCCGAGCCCCATCTGAGCCTCATGGTTTTTACGGGGTAGAAAATATGATGGACGAAGTCGCTTATCGCATTGGAATGGACCCAGTTGAATTTACCCTCAAGAATATGCGACGCCCAACAGAACAGCAGCAATTCACCAATTATTCATTGGAAGAGGTAATCCAAGATGGGGCTGAAAGATTTAATTGGCAAGCGCGCAGGAGGGTAGTGCCTGGTTCCGATGAGGGACCAATTAAGCGTGGTGCTGGTTTTTCATTTATGATGTTTCGAGCTGGAGTGGGAACATCGAGCGCCATCGTTCGCGTCAACGCCAGCGAAGAATACACGCTTTATGTTGGTGTAACCGATATTGGGCCGGGTGCTAAAACTACGATGGGCATGATCGCGGCTGAAGCGCTTGGCGTTCCGTTATCCCAGGTAGAAGTTGTTTGGGGTGACACCGACCGCTGTCCATATTCAGTCGGAGAGTCTGGCAGTCGGACAACAATTATGACTGGTATCGCGGTGGTTGAAGCAGCTGAAGATCTGAAACGTCAAATTGCCGATCGCGGGATGCCCTTGGGTAGTGATGTACTGATTGCTTCCGCATCACCAATACCAACTACTGATGGCATGACTCGGCAATGTTTCGGAGCTCACTTCGTTGAAATCGAAGTGGATACGCGAATCGGGAGCACGAGAATTTTGAAGTACACCGCAGTTCATGAGTCTGGTCGCATAATCAATCCAAGCACAGCTAGGGATCAAATTCGGGGCGCAACGATTCAGGGCATTGGGCAAGCTTTGTATGAAGACCTGCTTTACGATCCTGACTCAGGCCAGCCTTTGACGCCTGGCTATTACCGTGCCCGTCATCTGACTCATAAAGATATTCCGGATATTGATGTGCACTTCATTGAAGTTGATGATGGTTACGGGCCATTTGGCGCAAAAACTACGGGGGAATCTGGAATAATTTTAGCCCCGGCCGCTGTAGCAAATGCAGTAGCAAATGCGATTGGCAAGCGTATGACGTCGTTGCCCATAACTCGGGACAAGATTCTAGGAGCGATGTCATGAAATCACTGATTAACGTTAATGTGGCAAGTTTTAGCGAAGCGGTAACCGCAGCGCAGGCTGCGCAACAGCAGGGCCAGGCAGTAGCTTTTTCCGGCGGAGGTTCTGATTTACTGCAGCAAATTAAAGATGGCACCGACCCAGCTGATGTAGTCATTAATCTTCGTTCTATACCTGATGGGCGCGTTATCCGTTCCGATGGTTCTGGTATCGCTATAGGAGGGTTAGTTACGCTAACAGAGTTGTCGCAAGACCCTCTGGTTCTATCTGGGTTATCTGCAATCGCACAAGCCGCGGAATCAGTAGGTACCCCACAGATACGCAACGTAGGAACCGTTGCAGGAAATATTACTCAACGCCCTTGGTGTTGGTATTACCGCAATGGCTTTAATTGTTTTAAAGCGGGCGGAAACGAATGCTTTTCTGTAAACGGTGAGAACGGTCAACATGCGATTTTTGGTGGCGGCCCTTCTTTTATAGTACATCCTTCGGATGTAGCGCCGGCTTTGGTGGCATTTGATGCCGTCTTTCAGGTAACAGGACCAAACGGAGATCGTGAAATATCAGCGGAAGATTTCTTTGTCTTACCAATCACTAATCCTGAGCGAGAAAATACTCTCGGGGAAAATGAGTTATTAACGGGCGTTCGGATTCCTACCGTCTCGGCTAACACTGTCAGTACGTATCATAAGATTATGGACCGAGAGGCGTGGACCCATGCTGAAGTGGGGGTGGCTGCTGTCATTCAAAGAGACGGCAATGAAGTACAGAATGCTAAAGTGGTACTTGCTGGTGTTGCTCCGATCCCGTGGCGTGTTCAGGCGGTCGAAAATTTTCTATCGGGCCAACAAATAAGCGAGGCGTTGGCGCGAGAAGCTGGAGAAATGGGTATTCAAGATGCACAGCCACTGTCAAACAATTCTCATAAATTACCAATGGTAACAGCAGCAATTGAGCGAGCGATCTTGAATTTGGCCGCAGGCTAGCGGCNTATACGATGAAGCGGCGTGATTTTTTGTTGTTACGGTTAGAAGGTAGTGAGCGCGTTGCCGATTTGTCTTGCGAAAAATTATTTATACATTTCCAAGACCTCAGAGCTGGTTTCCAGAAAGGGAATGATGAAGCGGGCGCACCTAATGATGCCGAATGGTGGACAGGGGAACCATCACTTTGCATTGAAAGCATTGACCCCGAAGTTTTCTTCGCTAGCTTATTAGAGGACTTGAAAGGGGTTAATACCGTCAAAGTGCAAGACATGGAATGGTTATCTCAAGGGGAGTTTCGGGTTCGCGTGGAAACATTGCTTTTAGCTTTTAAAGCGAGCGGTGGGAATGTGCAGTATAAACTGGCCGAAGAGTTAGTTAAAACAAACTAAAAAATGGCCTTAAGACACTAATAGTAAATAAGGAATTAGCGAGGCGGTGCTGAAAATGGCAAGTGTATTAACAAATAGAAATTTAAAAAGCGTCTTAGTCCTGTTGTCCTCGACTATTTTTTTAGTTGCGTGTGGCGACGACTCCCCGTCACCTCAATCCGATTTAGTTTCAGAGTCAGAGGTAAGTAATATCTCTGAAGCTGATATAGCAATAGACACTGGAATCAAAGCGCAGGTCGAGCTGGCTTTAGAAAACGCTTCTGATCTTCCTCCAGGATTTACCGTAGCCGTTAGTGAAGGAGTAGTACTTATTTCAGGCTCAGTCGTTTGTGAGGATTGTGGGGGTATGCGCACACCTGGAAATATTGGGACCGTGCAACAAAGTCTGGGGGGTGTTGTGCGAGCTGTACCAGGTGTAATGCGCGTAGATTTTGATCTTTCATACGGCTCAGACTAATCTTATTGGCAAACGTTAAGTTACTAAGTAATGAAGTTTGCGGATATACGAGCGCGCGCGGCAAAGCGCAAAGGAGCTGAAGCGCTTAAGAAGCTGCTACCGAAAACCTCTTCAACAAAACAGCTAATAGACATGGGTAATGATCGTTATCTTGCCGCAATGGCCAAGGTTATCAATCAGGCCGGCTTTAGTTGGAAAGTGGTTGAAAAAAAATGGCCAGAATTTGAAGAAGCCTTCTTTGCATTTGAACCCGCAAAATTGGGACTGCTATCTCCCGAGCAATGGGAGGCTTATTGCTCAGATAAGAGAGTAGTTCGGAACTGGCAGAAAATTAAAGCTGTTAGAGAAAATGTCTTTTTTGTGCAAGAAGTTTCCAAAGAGCACGGAAGTTTTGGGGAATTTGTGGCGGATTGGCCCGTTACTAACCAAATAGGTTTAATGGAATATCTTAAAAAGTATGGATGTCGTCTCGGTGGAAATTCAGGTATGTACTTTCTTCGAAGGGTTGGAAAAGATTGTTTCGTACTATCGAAAGATGTGGTTTTAACACTAAAGCGTTCGGGACTAGATATTGCAGATCGCCCCAGCACAAAGAGAGACCTTAGACAAATACAGAATCAGTTCAACTCCTGGCACGAAGAAACAAAATTACCTTTCGGCCATTTGAGTCGAATTGCTGCCTGCTCGATTGGAGAAAACTATTTATAGGAATCAACTGTTGGATGTCTACATACCGTTAAATTTTTGAAATTTATCGCAGAAATAAAATTTCAAATTGGTTTAAGTCTTTCCGTACTTATTTCGAGGCAAATATGAAAACACTCTGTATGTGGGCTTATATAATATCACTGACGATTATTAATGGCTTGAAGGCCGAAGAGGCGCCGTTCATCTATATCTTAGGTGTAGCGCAAGATGCAGGCTATCCGCAAGCCAGTTGTTACCAACCTCACTGTATGCCTGGATGGCGTGATGCTAGTTTACGCTTGGGTGCAACGTCTATTTCTGTAATAGATCCGCAATCAAAAAACAAATACTTGTTTGAAGCTACACCTAACTTACCGGCACAGCTTTATGAACTTGAACTAATCGCTCCAGACACCAATTACACTCTAAATGGGGTCTTTCTCACTCATGCTCATATAGGTCATTACACAGGGCTAATGTTCTTTGGGTTTGAATCTATGGATGCTAGCGATCTTCCGGTATACGTTATGCCTCGCATGGCTCACTATCTTTCTACTAATGGCCCGTGGGGCCAATTAGTAAATATGGGGAACATTAAACTGCTCGAGCTTCAAGCAGATAGAACTGAGGAGTTAGACCAACTTGAGATTACACCTCATCTTGTTCCTCATCGAGATGAATATTCCGAGACTGTAGGTTATCGAATTAAGGGTCCCAACCACACCGCACTATTCATTCCTGACATAAATAAATGGGAACTCTGGGAGCGTGACATTGTCGATGAAATCCAAGGTGTTGACTATGCTCTAATTGACGCTTCGTTTTTTGATGATGATGAGATTCCTGGGAGAAACATGGATGAAATACCTCATCCATTTGTAGTTGAAACTATGGCGCTGCTTGACTTATTAACAGCAGATCAGGTCGCGAAGGTATGGTTCATTCACTTCAACCATACCAATCCGTTGCTAGATGAGGAGAGCGTAGCTTATCGCAGCGTTCGTGAAAAAGGGTACAATATCGCAAGGGAAGGCATTCGCCTTCCCCTGTAACTAACTCCTAATCGATAATTGCTTGCTGCACTGCGTTTTCGAAGTCGTATTGAGTGCGTCTATGAGGTTGTTGCAACAGGATAACACCTGTTAATTCTTCTTCTGGGTCAGACCAGGAACGGGTGCCAAAAGCACCTCCCCAGCCGAAAGCACCAGCGCTTCGTCTTGCTCTAGCACTAATTGGCTCCTCCGTTACTGCCACAGTGTAGCCAAACCCCATACCATCTTGATTTCGGCCTAAGCCGCTATAAAGTCCGCTACTTTGGTCGCTTGCCATCATTTTGAGTGTGCGAGGACTTAGGAGTCTATTGCCAAATAGCTCGCCGCCATTGACTAGCATTTGTTCAAATTTCAAATAATCTTCAGCTATGCTATTGAGACCAGCAGAAGCGGAGAAGTAATTTGTTGTACGATCGAAGAAAGGAGCCATATTTCGATCTCTAATGACAACACGGCGATCTCGATATTCTTCTGGCACGTTAAACCAGGTATTGTTCATGTCTAATGGTTCGAAAATGCGTTCGTTAATGAATTCTTCATAGGACTGACCAGAAACAATTTCTATGATTCGTGCAACCACATCAAGACCAACGAGCCCGCTGTAGGTCCAACGTTCGCCGGGCTGAAAATCTAGCGCACCCGAAGCATAGCGGCTCATTTCCGACTCAAGCGTCCGCTCGGGCGGCAATGGAAAAGGGGATGGAGTTGCGAGGCGAGACCCTAAACCACCCGTGCCTAATCCGGCCGTATGAGTCAGCAAGTCATGAATGGTAATTTCCCGCTTCGCAGGAACTAGGCGGTGATCAGGAGGGTCCTCCCGATCTAAACGAAGAGGGCTTACGTTTTCGTCGATCGGATCTTTTAGAACTGCAACTTGCATGTCAGCGAATTCGGGCAGATACATAGAGACAGGATCTTCAGGGCGAATTAAGCCCTCTTCAATCATCATCATGGCGGCCACGCCCAAAACAGGTTTGCTGGAACTCATCATGATGAAGATCGCATCTTCCTCCATAGCTCGATTATTATCGACATCCATAAGGCCGTGCGCTTCGAAGTGCACCAGTTTGCCTCGTCGCGCAACTACGGTTACCGCGCCCTGGATATCTCCGTTTTCGATGTGCCGCTGCATTACATCATTGATTTTTCCCAGCCTTTCAGCTGACATACCTACCTCTTCAGGGCTCGAGGCCCAGGGAATATCTGCAGCAAAGGTAGTCTGATAGAGCAATGTTATTGCTGAGATAAGTAACAAGGATCTGATGTTTCTCATTTTTTTCTCCTTTTGAGATGATAAGTCTGGTTTTTCAGTAGGAGTTTAGCTTAAAGGCACCGCCAAACCTGACAAAACCGGACCCTCAAAATAATTGCAACAAGTTGTTATTAGGCAGCAACTGCGCGACCAGTTGGGTATAATCTAGATTGCAATGATGTTATATGCAAAGCCATCTACATTATGTAGCAAAATAAATAAAATAATAAAGGCCAGTCTTTACGTTTATGCGAGGTGAAGGCCGGGAGAGGAATATCATGCTGCGCTATGTCATAGTTTCGAGCATATTCTTAGGACTTGGATTGGTAACGCCAAAACAAGGAATAGCGCAGGGTTTTTCTAAAGAAGGAACAGAATGGCAGCGCTCGTTTCTTAATCAGTACTGCATTGCATGTCATAACGACACAACTCTAACTGCAAATTTCACCCTGCAGACAATTGCTTTGGATCAGGTTGGTCATAACCTAAATGAAATTGGCGTTTGGGAAAAAGTGGTGCTTAAACTGCGAGCCCGAGAAATGCCTCCGCCTGAAATGCCTCGACCTGATGCTCAAGCTTATGATCGATTAGCAGCCTGGTTGGAAACTTCACTAGATGACGCGGCGGCAGTAAATCCTAATCCGGGCCAACCTGTAATTCGCAGGCTCAACAGGGCTGAATACACTAATGCAGTTCGTGACCTATTGGCTTTGGAAATAGATGGACGTGAATATTTACCGGCAGATGATTCTGGTTACGGTTTTGACAATATCGGTGATGTGCTAACTCTCTCGCCGAGCTTGTTGGAGCGGTATATGATAGCTGCTGCAAAAGTCAGTCAACTGGCGGTCGGTGATCCCGATATCCTGCCTGCGGTTCAAACCTATGAGATGCGCCCCACTTACATCCAGTCAGGGCGGACAACAGGCCAGCAACCATTTGGAACCAGAGGTGGAAATACTATTTCGCATTACTTTCCTCTGGATGGGGAATATCATATAAAGATCCGATTGGCCCGCACCCATGCTAATCAAATTATCGGTTTGTTCGAACCGCATGATATTGAAGTCCGCTTCGACCGCAAACGCATAGCAGAATACACAGTTGGTGGCGATGGCATTATTAACCCCTGGGCAGCGGTTATGTACGCCTCAGAGTATGAACAAACAGCGGACGATCATCTTGAGCTTCGTTTGAAGGATATAAAGGCAGGAACGCACTCCATTACCGTTGCTTTTCCTGAAAAGCGGAGAATGCCGGAAGGCATATTAGAGCCAGCACTCTCGTCAGCTTCTTATGAATTTGCCGGTGATCGTGATATGCCTATGGCTCTAGGCAGTATTGAAGTTTATGGACCCTACAATGCAGCCCGACCTGCGGACACACCCAGCCGCAATAGCCTATTCTCCTGTGGCGCTACCGAAACATCAGCAGGAAATAGGGCTTGTGCAAGTCAAATACTAATGGAATTAGCTAGAAAGGCTTACCGGCGACCTGTGACTGATGATGACCTGGCAACGCTGATGCGTTTTTATGCCTCCGGCTATGAGGTCGGCGGGTTTGATCGTGGNATACAGCGGGCATTACGTGCCATCCTGGTAGACCCTGAGTTCCTGTTTCGTATCGAATCTACCCCTTCAGATGCGGATCCTAATTCGGTTCATCAAATCTCGGATATTGAATTAGCTTCTCGGCTCTCTTTTTTCCTTTGGAGCTCTGTGCCGGATGATCAGTTGTTGACTTTGGCAGAGCAGAACAGATTAAGTGAAGCGAGCATTCTTAGAGCTGAGGTAATAAGAATGCTCGCCGATCAAAAGTCTTTTGCATTGATTGAAAACTTTGCAGGACAATGGTTGTACTTACGCAATTTGCCTGGGCTAACACCAGACCCGGACGCATTCCCGGAATTCGACGACAATCTACGCGAGGCCTTTCGACGCGAAACCGAGCTGTTTGTGGAGAATTTAATACGGGAAGACAGTAATGTTTTGGAATTATTGACAGCGAATTATACTTATTTGAATGAACGTCTGGCGGATCATTATGGAGTTACGGGTATTTATGGCAATCATTTTCGTAAAGTTATTTTCGATGAAAACATTCGTGGCGGTCTGCTAGGGCAAGGCAGTATCCTTGCGGCGACATCTTATCCGAACCGGACTTCACCGACCCTTCGAGGTAAATGGGTATTAGATAACCTGCTTGGGGCCCCGCCACCACCACCACCTCCTGACATTCCAGACTTGGCGGAAAGCGATGCGATAAGCCCGCGCTCTGTGCGCGAAAGATTGGAAGCTCATCGGGTAAATCCAGTTTGTGCCAGTTGCCATTCTCGCATGGATCCATTTGGTTTAGCCTTGGAGCCATTTGACGCGATTGGCGGGCTTCGCAGTCATGACGCTGGGGAGGTGATCGATGCTTCAGCTATATTGCCTGACGGCTCTACTTTCGAAGGTCCGCAAGGTGTGCGTAACTATTTATTAGAAAGTGAAGAGCGATTCGTCGCCACATTAACAAAAAAATTGTTAACCTATGCACTAGGCCGTGGTCTGGAAGATTATGACCCGCCAGCCGTTCGTCAGATCGTACGCACTGCAGCAGAAGAAGACTACAGCTGGTCGTCTATAGTGCTGGGTATAGTCGAAAGTGTGCCTTTCCAGATGAGGAGGTCTCAAGAGTTATGATGATCACTAAGAAGTGTTTACCACGCCGCAGTTTCTTGCGCGGCTTTGGTGCTAGTGTTGCACTGCCACTGTTGGACAGCATGGTACCCGCATTGACAGCTCAAGAATTAACAGCCGCAAAGCCGGTTAAGCGTCTTGGAATAATCTATGTGCCTAATGGCGTGTTCATGGATAACTGGATACCACCTGAAACAGGAAGCAATTTTTCTTTACCTTCTTCAATGGCGCCACTTGCTTCATTTCAGGATCAAATGCTGGTGGTCACTGGCTTGTCCAACAAAATGGGAGATGCTTGGCCAGGAGAAGGCGCGGGCGATCATGCTCGAGCAGCAGGAGCTTATCTAACTGGTGTCCATCCAAAGAAAACAGAAGGAGCTGATTTACGAGCGGGTCTTTCCATGGATCAAATCGTAGCCCAAAGACTAGGCCAACATACCCAATTAACCTCATTAGAACTTTCTCTGGAATCAAGAGAAAATGTAGGAGCCTGCGATCCTGGTTACGCCTGTGCATATGCAAATACACTTTGTTGGAGTTCTGCAACCTCTCCGCTGCCAATGGAAAATAACCCGAGGGTTGTCTTCGAAAGGTTGTTTGGGGGTAATGAAAGTACGGACCCCCAAGCCTGGCGGGCTCGCCGTGAAGAAGACAGTAGCATTCTCGATGCAGTCGGGGAAAAGATTGCAAAACTGCAAGGCGACCTTGGTCATCGTGATCAGTTGAAGCTGGAAGAATATCTTGACGCTATAAGAAATGCTGAACGCAGAATTCAGATGGCAGAAGCTCAGAGTGAGAGAGAGTTGCCGGTGATGGAGCAACCTGCCGGAGTTCCAGCTACTTTCCAGGAACATGCCAAGATTATGTTCGATTTACAGCTACTTGCTTATCAAGCTGACCTTACTAGAGTTATTACTTTCATGGTGGGGCACGAAACCAGCCAGAGAGCTTACCCCGAAATTGGTGTGCCTGACGCGCATCATCCTCTTTCGCACCATGGTGGCAATGCGGAGAAAATTGAAAAACTGATTCGCGTAAATGGTTATCATACCGAAATGTTTGCGTATTACCTGGAGCGTATGAAAAATACTCAAGATGGTGACGGATCACTCTTGGACAATGCCACAATTCTTTATGGTAGCGGAATGAGTGACGGGAATGGTCATAATCATCATAACTTGCCAACTTTGCTGATTGGTGGTGGCAGCGGAAGTATTAAAGGTAACAGGCATATTAAGTATGCTTTAGACAAGGAAACACCTATAACCAATTTGTTTCTCGATGTACTTGAAAAGTTCGACATCCCATTGGAGTCTTTTGGCGATAGTAGCGGCAACTTAAATATATTGAGTAGTTGAGAAATGCGACCTATTTTACAGCGATATTTACAAGTAATTTTTATAGCGTTAGGTCTAAATCATCCTATTTTTTCCATAGCTGACGATAGAGTAATGCTCAATGCTGTGGAAAGAAACGATTTCAAGACAGCTTCAGAATTAATACTTGATGGTGCGAATGTTAATGCGGTTCAGGCTGACGGCGCGACCGCCCTGCACTGGGCTTCACATTGGAATCAAATAGAACTAGCTAATCAGTTACTCGATTCGGGAGCTGACGTAAATGCAACTAATGAACTTGGCTTTGACGCCCTGCTAATTGCTTGTCGCGATAGCAGCAATGAAATGGTTAACTTGTTGTTAGCTCATGGCGCGAGTCCCAAAACTCGCGCTCCCAGTGGGGAAACTGCTTTAATGAGCTGTGCTCGAACAGGAAAAACACAGTCAGTTGCTAGATTATTGGAAGTTGGTGCTGATCCGAATGCTAAAGAAATTCAGGGTGGGCAGACTGGATTAATGTGGGCAGTAGCGAGCAAGCACACTGATACTGCGAAACTATTGGTTGATTCGGGTGCAAATATAAATACACAGTCTCTCGGTGGATTCACGCCTTTAATGTTTGCGGCCCGTTCCGGCGCATTGGAAATAGCCTTTCTTCTGATAGAGGCAGGGGCATTAATTAATAGTGCTACATCAACCGGGCTCAGTCCGTTGATTATTGCTTCGGCTAGTCTCGATGCTATAACGGGCAGTGATTACCGCCTTGTTGTGGAAGAAAGTGATCATGAAGCGCTTGGTATTCTCTTGTTGGAACACGGAGCAGATGTTGCCCAAACCGATCAGTATGGAATGACGGCAACACATTACGCAGTGGAGATGAACAAGCCTATTTTGCTCAAAGCCTTGCTTGATGCAGGAGCCAATCCTAATGCGCAACTTACTCAAGGTTTGCCGTTCCGGCGAGGNGATTATGTTGGTCGNGAAGCATACAACGGCGCATCGCCGTTCTGGCTAGCGGCGCGCCTCGGCAATGTTCAGATGATGAAGGATTTGCTAGCTGCGGGAGCTGATCCTGAATTACGCCAGGCCTGGGGTGTTACTCCGCTGATGGTGGCGTCCGGTGTAACTCAAACTGATTCTCGCATAGTTGCAGAAGAGAAATTATTGGCTGCGGTCGAAATGCTAGTGCTTGACGTTAGAGCCGATATCAACGCTGTAGACAGGGGCGGACAAACTGCAGTTCATGGAGCGGCTAATATTTCAGGCAATGAGTTAATAAAATTTCTTGTTTCCAGGGGTGCTGACCCGGAGGCTTTGGATAATCGTGGGCGCTCACCTCATGATGTGGCAATGCGTACTCTGAGACCCCGACCTATCACAGCTGCACTCTTGCGCGAGTTAACAGCGCCTCTCTAACATTAAGCGAAGGTTTGTTAACGTGCATACTTTTCTGAGAAGTTTAAGCTTAATTTTTTTAGTGAGTAGTTGCATTTCCTGCAGTAGCTCGGTCGAACAGACAAATTTGTTTTTCGCGAATGCTGTCGTTGATGAAGAAGTCATGGGTAAATTCGCAAGAAGCTGCGCGTTATGTCATGTGAGCGGTGTTGCTGATGCTCCGATTGTAGGGGATATCGAGGAATGGCGGAGTCGACTTGGTCAAGGTGAAGCAATAATAATTAGAAACGTGCTAGAGGGCATAAACTCGATGCCCCCGCTAGGCTATTGTATGTCCTGCGAAGTCGACGATTTTAGAGCTATGATTGGATTTATGGCTGGTACTAATTCTCAATAAATCTGACTATGAAAAAAAAATACCTGGATAGCTTGACTCGACGCTCCTTCCTGGCATCCAGCCTTAAGTCAGCAATGTTTGGTACTTATGCATTCAATAGGTCGGCCTTTGCGCAAGAAAAGACCCCTTGGCGAAATTGGTCCGGTGGACTGAACTGCCAACCTGAGGGTCGCTATGATATTTCAGCCGAAGATCAGCTAGTAAGTNTATTAAAGAATACATCTGGCACAATTCGTCCGGTAGGCTCTGGGCATTCATTCAGCCCGTTAGTCCCAACTGATGGACATTTGGTAATCATAGATCGGTTAAATGGGATACTCGATTACGACAACAGTTCGATGCAGGCAACCTTTGGAGCAGGTTCTAGACTGGGCGATTTGGGAGAACCACTTTATGCTATAGGCCAGGGCATGCTGAATCTGCCGGATATAGATAGACAGACTGTTGCTGGTGCTACTGCCACTGGTACTCATGGAACCGGAATATCTTTTAAAAGTTTGTCTGGTTACATTACTGGCATGCGTTTAGTAACGGCTGAGGGAGATATTAAAGATCTCGACACTAGCGACGGAGATTTGTTTGATGCGGCTCGCGTTAATGTCGGCGCGCTCGGGATTGTTACGCGGATTCGTATGCAGAATCGTAAGGCCTACAAGTTAAAGAAGCGAGAGTGGACCGCACCTACAGAGGACTTACTTGCTGAATTTGATGAGAGGGTAGCTAGTCACCGCCATTTTGAAATTTTCCCGTTGGTATATTCAGATTATTCCCTAGCTCTCGCTATCGATGAGTCCGATGAGACAATAGGTCGAACTATCATTCCCGCAGAAGAAGTAACTCTTGCAGATCTCAGGCCGCTCGGAATTGAGGCGACTCCGGCTGAAAAGTTAGCGATGAACAATACGCTCGCCTTCAATGCTGAAGTAAGCGAGGCTGTAGATTTATCTTACAAGTTATTATCCAACATACGTGTAAATCCGTTTAACGAAATGGAGTATTCGGTGCCAGCGGAAGTTGGGGCCGAGTGTGTTAGAGAAATTCTAAAGACCATTTACGATGAGGCAATCGATGTATCCTTTCCTTTGGAATTTCGTTACGTAAGCCCCGAATCGCCTTGGTTGAGTATGGCTTATGGCGATGAACCCCATGCGACAATATCCATTCATCGCAACGCAAGTGAAGATTATCGACCTTATTTTGACAGGATCGAGCCTATTTTCTGGAAGTATGGTGGCAGGCCACATTGGGGAAAGATTCATAGCCTGGGATTCCACGAGCTTGACCAACTCTATCCGAAATTTAGGGACTTTACAGAAATCCGGAAAACTCTTGACCCCAAGGGACGTCTGTTAAACGATCATCTAAAAAAACTATTCATAGCTTGAGCGTTCGAACTAGCCATAGTATTTCGGATCTATAGCTAGTTTTCTGCAAACGCTTCTAATTGCCGCTACCCGCCTGAGCTGCCCGGACTTCGGTCATTCTTTCGCCGCGGAGCAAATTAATCATGCCATAGTTGCCCTCGTGACAACCGTATTCATAAAGCTGGCCCGCAACTTTGGTCAGGGGTAGCGTGGCTGCGATACTATCGGTAAATGTCGTGGGATCTTCTAAGGTCCAAGAGTAGTCGACGGTATCATAGGCGACCCGAGTAAAGCGTTCAGTCAGCACTTTATGTTCGCCGGTTCCATAGCGTCCGAAGCTTGGAAGGAGATTACTGAAGTTTTTGGTTTCTACTACGAGTGTATTGCCATCAAAGTAACCTCGTGAATCTCCAGTCCATAGAGTAATGTTCTCGTCTAGAACTGCCTTGCTGTCCAACGGCACAATACGCGCATCGTGAACCATTTCCGTGAGAATAACTGCGTGGTCTCTATTTTGAATGATCTGTACATTGGCATTATAACCACCTCCGTTCATTGGAGGACCAGCATTGAAGCCAATCATGCATCGTTCAGATAGACCGCGATCTTCCGGTCCATCTTTGGCTATACCTCCAAATAACGCTCTAACGGGCCGGTAACCTGGAACATCGGGGCCTAGGTTTTGTAAGTGCTCCATAGCGCCTTCAACTCGATCTGGAATACGGCCATTGAGTGGGTATGTAATAAGAGAGGTTCGGATATTTTCGCCAATAGCAGCACCTTCAAACCAGAATTCATTATAGCCGCCAGGTCTTTCCGCTACGGGGGGCGCTTCCGGATTGACATTGAGTTCAGCTTGACGCGCATCCGCTTCGGTTCGTTCGCGATCACGGTCAACACGTGCTTGTTGAACTTCTTCGGGAGTTAAGTACTCACGATTTCCAAATTCTTCAGGTCTTTGTAGGGGAGTTTCAGAGTTAAAATTCCATACACCTTGTAAATCAGGGTGACCCCATTCAGTTCTTGGGGCCTCGTAGTTGCTGTCTTGAGCAATCGACAAGTTGAATGGGAATGTAAGTAATGCAAAGACAAGCAAGAGTTTCTTATTCATGGCGCTTTATCCTTTATTTGAATATCTTGTTATTTTAATTAATCGGCTTCTTCCATTTCTAATCGGCGCGCTCCCGCAAGAGAGCCAGGCATTGAATAGTTGCCCTCATGGCATGCATATTCATACCAGGGCTCAGGTGAAGCGTAAAAGCTCAGTTCTGCTGTCCAAGCTTGCGAGTAAATATTGTTATCTTCTACAGTGAATTGATAAAAAATTTCGTTATCTGCATAACGGCTAAAGCGTTCCGTGATACTACCAGCCTTGGTTATAGGTATTGAACTTTGGCTCATTTGCTGGGGGTGTATGTTTACAGTTTCGATAACCAGTTCATCTCCCTCATACCACCCAACCGAATCACCAAACCAGGGTTCATGAATGTCCGGGCGTCGGTTATCTCGAGCCTCTTCCGGTGAATCAAAAATTGGAATAATGCGGGTATCATGCACCATTTCCACAAGTATCATCACATAATCTTCTGTCTGCACGAATTGATAGACATTGTTATAGAGTGCTCCCATCATGCCAGGACCAGCTTTATTACCAAAACCTAACAAGCAACGCTCAGCATTTGGAAAAGCTTCCGGCCCACTGTAGTCTGCGATACCCGTAGTATAGCGATTTCCAAAGTTTGCACGCTCAAAATCGTACTGAGGGTTTTGTAATCGAGGAACCAGGCCATTGGGTGGATCTACAATGTATGAGGTGCGAAATTCGCCTTTTACTAGCGCAAGATTCGCACCGGGATCTACCCAGAAATTATTATAGGCTCTGCTGCCGAAATCGTCAGCTCCTGCTTCTGGGATATTATTAACGCCATCTCCCTCATCAAAGCCGCCTTCTATACCACCAATAGGGGTGCGTGCTGCAATTATCTGTGCTTCCTGAGCGTCAACAATTAAGCTATCAGCATAAGAGGGCCTTTGCAGGTTGGTTAGCGATGCATTAGTCCAGATGCCTTCGAGGTCGGGGCGCTCCTGAGCCAGCGCGGTAGGGTTCGCCACACTGACTAAACAAAATAGGATTCCGCACCGTCTGGTAAATTTTGGCAGACTCAGCATAAGGGCTCCTTTTTCTTTTCTATAATTTATTGGTATTACAACATATTAGTGTCTCTGAGAATATATGTTGGGCCTAGCAGAAACAAATTTTCACTTCTTTTTCGGCCTCTAGGCAGAAGTCGAAACTGGCGTTTGTATTGGCAATTTTTTATGCAGGTCAGAAGGATAGCTGCGAAGATGTAAATCCTACCTGCAGAAGTTTAGTTGCAATATTAATGGTCCGGGTTCATTAACAACCCGTTTAATTCGATTAACCAGAAGGTTTTAAAACTGTAACTGGGTTCAATAATGTGGGAGTAGTTAATACTTTTATTTTGGAGCGGCATAAAGCGCCTAAAACCAGGTATTGACAAGCCACGGTATTCTTATTGACTAAAGTATCTTTTTCCCCCACTCTACTTTTTTATTTTCATTTGAATATTACTCCGAACTTGAGTTAAGAAATCGATTGAGCTCAAGACTGCTGTTCGGGGATATCAATAGCGAGCAACATGTCATGGATAATAAGAAAAAAATAAGTATTCTTGTCGGTGTAGTTTTATTGTTCGGTTTGGTCGGTTGGATTTTTACAGCCCCTTACCTAGGAAATGTAGGTTTAGCTCGAACGCCAGGCGTCATTATTGGAGGAACTCCGACAGCAACTCCTGATGACTTTTCATCCCTTACACCGGCGCCTCCTTTCCCATTGCTCATGAAACTAAGTGGATTCCCGCCGTTTGTTAACTATTTGTCTTGGGCTGCTTCGGAAGATGGCATAATTACCGCTACCCATCCAGACGGCGCCTTATGGGCGCAGCGTGTCAGAGATCGTGGCGGTGAAGGTTGGTTGCGCATTGGTGATGCGACCTATGAAATGGAAGCTATTGAAGTATTTGGCGATGAACGCATAGAGATGATGCAATCATGGGCTGATGCCGTAGGCTTAACTTTAGATGATTCCCTCTATGAGGGAGCAGCGCCTTTAAGAGAATTTGAGGTTTTCTTTTGGCAGCCGCGATAAGTTGGTTTGAGTATAAGAAGTTTCTTTTCGGATATGACGACTTAAACTGAGCTGAGTCCTCAAGACCGCTGATAAATGGCGGTCTATGTTTAAACTACTTGTTCAGCATAAAGACTCGATCCTTTTAGTACTAACTAATTAAAAGTACTTGGGTAATCTGCTGCATCCGCAGGCTGATAGGATTCAACGCCATTATATCCTGGCATACTTCCATGCTTGTTACCTCCCCATGCCTGTAGGTATTTTAATTCCCTTACAGACAAGCAAAGCTTCATTTGGCGCTTAGAGCTGGGTCTAACTCTAGGTACATTAACATTTTGTGGCTCTCCAATTTCTTCTCGGAAAGAAATAGCTCCAGAAAATATATACCAACCATCAACTTCTTCTCGACAAATAATCTTTTCATCAAAAGAAGAGGAATTGTTGTATAGAGCCAAGCCAGCATCGTCCATTGTTTCGAAAGGGGGTCTGACTTCGCTCGCGCAAAAACTTAATCCGGTCAGGAAAAAAGTTAGCAATGAATATTGTTTAGCCTTATCCATGTTTGAGTAATTATCCGACACAGCAAGTATGAAACAATGCTTTTAGCGATTATCGCTAGTTTCCAGCTTTTATCTTTTTAGGGCAAATAACTGGTTATTACACTTTATACTGTTATTGCACAAAAATCATTGCCCAACTAAGGTTGTCTTTGCTGATGCTTTGTTTCGATTACCAAAAAAAAAAGTAGCTATTTAAATTGAGCAGTAATTTGAAGAGGCTAATGTACAAATTTTAATTTTTTTAGTTAAGTGCAATATTACTTGAATTGGCAAATTATTCACGTCAAGGAATTGCCAGCGCAAAGCTGTCAGGATAATCTTGAAGTTTGTCTGGTTTCATAGCAAAAAGGTGCTCAAATGGATCGACGTAAGTTTATGAATAGGGCGGCTGCTGTGGCGGCTGCAAGCTTCACCGCAGATATGACGTTAAGTCAGCGCGCGGAGGCTTTTGAAGGCGTAATGATTCAGGGTCTTCCGCATCATATTGGCAGGCCAGTGATCTGCGAACCAGATCGAGAGCGGTCCATGGATCCCCCTGGCAGCAGAATTGGTGGAGGGGGAGCCCCCTCGGCGAAACTGGTTGCCGGGATGCCCGACCCTCGCTTGCCGCCGATGCCCAAGAACCCAACTCTTTTAGATTTCTATCGCTATAGAATTCCGAACCCATCACATTTGTTGCAAAGTGCAAACCTCGCCATGAAAAATGGAATGAGCGAAAAAGTTGTCCTCGCGTGTCTGTTGCATGATATTTCTGTTGAGGGATTTTTACGAACAGATCATGGGTTTTGGGGCGCCCAACTTGTTGCCCCCTATGTTGACGAAGAGGTCACCTGGGCGATTCAAAAACACCAGGCGCTGAGGTTTTTCGCGGATGAATCGGTTGGTTATGAATATCCTGCAGCCTATCGAGAATGGTTCGGCTATGACTACCAGGTAGAGCCCTGGGTTCAGGCAGAATATGATGAAGCGCGAAACCATCGCTGGTACATGAGCTCCCGTCTGATTACCTTGAACGATCTATATTCTTTCGATCCTAGTGTTACTGATATTGAAATAGATCAATTCGAAGATGTGGTCGGCAGAAATTTCAAGCAACCCAAGGAGGGATTGGGATTCGATGGTTCGTCCGTAGCCCACATGTGGCGGACTATGATCTGGACTCACAGCTGGCTTTAGTAATTGGGGTCTATTGTTTAGAGAACATCTCGTCTAAAAGCTAGAAGCTTTTTTTTCAAAATCAGGAGATAAAGTTTTAGTCCATTGGATGAAACCCAAAATAGAGCAGGGTTGCTGTGATGAAAACAGAAGTACAACGACAAATCGCGAAGCTGAGACTACCGCTTTTCGCAGCGCCTATGTTCTTAATTTCAGGTCCAGAACTTGTTATTGAAGTATGCAAATCAGGAATCGTTGGGGCATTCCCAACGCCCAATGCGCGAACGACCACGATGCTGGATGAATGGATAACGAAAATTAAGGATGCGCTGGCTGACGGTAGTGATCAGTCCAGATCCTGCGCTCCTTATGCGGCAAACTTGGTGGTCCACCGCACCAACAAACGGTTCGCTGCCGATTTTGATGTGGTTATAAAACACCGTGTGCCAATTATTATCACAGCACTTGGCAGCCCAGCAAAGGTTGTCGAACCTGTACAAAATTATGGTGGTGTAGTGATTGCGGACGTAAATAGTGTTGAGTATGCCCGCAAGGCGGCAGATACAGGTGTTGACGGGCTCGCATTGGTTTGTAGCGGTGCTGGTGGACATACCGGCGCTCTAAATCCATTTGCTTTTGTCGAAGAAGTTCGAAAGTTTTGGGACGGGTATATTGTGCTTGCAGGCGCTATTTCCAGTGGTGCAGGTATCCTGGCTAGCATAGCGGCCGGTGCCGACTTCGCTTATATGGGTACAAGCTTTATTGCCACTAATGAAAGCCTGGCAGAACGTGACTACAAACAAATGGTGGTCGACTGCACAGCTCAGGATCTAATGGTGACAAAGGCGTTCACTGGCGCAAATGCTAGTATGATGATTCCGAGCATTGTCAATCAGGGCCTCGACCCAAACGAAATAGCAGGCAAAGTAGCAAAGCTGAATTACACGGGTCAGGACGGCGCTGAAGCAAAGCCATGGAAAGGAATTTGGGCTGCAGGACAAGGATTAGGGTGCATTAATAAAGTACAACCGGTTGCCCAATTGGTGGATGACCTTGTCGCCGAATACTCGACAGCCTCAAAACGAATTAAAGCAATAGGCAATCTGTAATCACTGCTAAAACTGAGGACTCTCTGAGGATCAATCATGCAAACCAATTCTGACGAAGTGGAACAAGCTTACCCGAGTCCGGCGCGCGCTTGGTATATGGTGATACTTCTTACCATTTTGTATATGTTCTCCTTCCTCGATCGTACAATAATTGTGCTCCTGATTGAGCCGATCAAAGCTGACTTGGGATTAAGTGATACGCAGCTGAGCCTTCTTTATGGCTTTGCGTTTGCGCTTTTTTATACTTTATTGGGAATACCAATTGCACGCATGGCTGATCGGCGCAATCGTCGCACCATAATTATGTGGGGGGTGGCAATTTGGAGCGTGATGACAGCTATCTGCGGGATTGCGCGAAATTTTGGCCAACTGTTCATTGCGCGCATGGGCGTCGGCGTTGGAGAAGCAGCGCTTTCTCCTGCGGCCTACTCGTTAATTTCTGACTCATTCCCCCCAAACGAGCGAGCCAGAGCCATGAGTGTCTATACAATGGGGCTCTATCTAGGTGTTGGTTTTGCGTTGGTGCTTGGAGGCGTTGTAATTGAGTTGGTTGCAAGCATCGGCACAGTGGAGCTACCGATTCTTGGCGAAATTCGTGCGTGGCAGGCCACCTTCATAGCGGTGGGATTACCTGGTTTGTTGTTAGCAGGCTTGATGATGACCGTACGCGAACCTCTGCGCAGAGAGCTAGGTAGTTCGCAGGTTGGCGAAGAAACAGACCAGGTGAGTTTGCGAGAAGCAATCGCTTGGTTTGCAAATCGCTGGCGGTTTTATTTCGTGTTCTTTGGTGCTATGTCCTGTTTGGTACTTTATTCCTATGCACTGACGGCGTGGACACCGTCATTCTTTATTCGAACTTACGCTTGGACGTCTGTAGAAGTTAGTCGCTACTATGGTTTGGTTGTCTTGGTTTTCGGCCCTGCGGGTATTTTGTTTGGAGGATGGTGGGCGAGCCGTTGGTCTGAACGGGGTGATATTATTGCCAATGCACGCATGGTCGTTGTGTGTTTCGCGCTACTTGTGATCCCGGCAAGTGGATTAACCTTGCTTAATGATCCCTTTGTTACCCTTATTTTGATGGCATTAGTTAAGTTTGTAAGCGGATTACCTTTGGGAATCGCAGTTGCGGCAATGCACGAAGTGACTCCGAACCGTCTTCGCGCTCTAGCGGTGGGGTTTTATATGTTTACTATTAATCTGATTGGCTTAGGTACCGGGCCGACAACAGTTGCATTGTTAACAGATTATTTGTTCCGCGACCCAGAGATGCTGCGTTACTCCATGGCTATAGTGGGTGGGGCGACAAGCCTGATTGGATTGCTTCTGTCGCTATACGCGCTGCGGCAATTTCGTCATCAAAAAGAAATATTTAACCGATAGGTTAAAATTCTTAATTTGGTTTTAGGCTTGTGCCTTCAACCATTTAAAGATGACAGCGGCGAGTTCGGTCGGGCGCTCAATTGGGAGCATGTGGCCGCATTTTTGAATGGTTTCATAGCTAGCACCTGGAATCTCCTGAGCCATCTTTTTCTGGAGATCTGGTGGAATCAGTCGGTCCCCAGCGGCGCTAATGACCAGCGTTTTCGTCGCCAGAGTTGGCAGCCTTGCAGTGCTGTCTGGTCGAGCTATACAGGCCAGAGTATGATTGATAAATCGATTGGCACCGTACTCACGGAGCATGTCAAGAAAGCTAGATTGTAATTTGGTGTTGTCTAGTGACGACTTGTCAAAAAAGAATGGCAATTGGCTTAACATCATTTCTTCATGTTGACCTGCCTCTGCTTTCTTAATTGCGTTGCGTCGAAAAGTTGCAGTCTTCTCGCTGTCGGCGATTGCTGAGGTGTTGACGAGGATTAATCCAGCGACTCGCTCTGGTGCAAGCGCTTGCATTGCTAGGGCTACATAGCCACCGAACGAAAAGCCGCATAAGTAAAATTTGGCCGGTAAATCTACTAATAAGTCGGCTGCGATTGCTTCAACGCTTGGTAAGTCGCTACATTCAATCGCCGTTATTGCTCCCGAATCTAAGCCTAGGGCTGCAAGTTGTGAGGTCAACGGTGTCCATACTGCGGTCGTGTTGTTCAAGCCGGGTAGGAGCACCAGGTTCACAATGACTCCTCGTCAAATAACGATTTCAATTCACGTCGAAGTATTTTGCCAGTTGCGTTCATGGGTAGCTCAGCGACAACACGAATTTTTTCAGGGAGCTTGAAAACGGCCAATCCAATTTCTCTTAGGTAGTCGGTTAAGTCGCCCAAAACAATGCTTTCGCCTGGCTTGGCAACAACTACCGCTCCGATCTTTTCACCTAGCACTTCGTCATCGAAACCCGTCACCGCTGCAGCGGCGAGTTTTGGATGCCCTGCTAGTAATTTATCTATCTCATCAGGTGATATATTCATCCCTCCACGGACGATAATATCTTTTGAACGCCCTACGAATTTGTAGAACATCGACTTGGTTGGATCATCAGAGATCTCGAAAACGTCACCGGTTCGAAAATAACCATCGTCGGAAAATACAAGTGCATTGTCTTGCGCAGACTCCCAATAGCCGTCGAATATTGATGGGCCGTAAATTTCTAATTCACCAGCTTTGCCGGGGGATAAAATTTCAACTCCTGTGTCGATATCGACAAGACGTGTTTTGGTCATTTTTGAGACTCGACTAGACCAACGGATTCCCTCTAGTCCGTAGCGTGGAAAGTAAATTGCTCGGTCCGCAGGACAGGGTAAATCATCGATGTTTGAGGACATGCACATGCCTTCATTGGAACCAAAAAGATTTGCGACGGGGATATTGTAGTCATCCTGAAAAGAGGCAACCATCCACTCCGTGAGCGGTGCTCCACCGGAACCAATTGCTCTTAAGCTGCTCAGGTCTGCAGCAGACATAATTTCGGGCTCTTTGAGGAGCATGTTTAAAACTGCAGGCGCGGCCACGCTGTAAGATATTTTTTCATCGGCTATTTGTTGTAAGAAGAGTTTAAGTTCAAACGGATGATGCAGCACTAATGTGTTGCCGCTGAGCAGCCAGGGGAATAAAAAACCACCTATACCAGCCATGTTAACCATTGGAAAGGGGTTGAGCAGTATGTCATCTTGGGTCATCTTGGTCGCGTCTAAGCTCGAAATTCCTGATACGAGCCAGTTGTTGTGGCTACGTGGCACACCTTTTGGCGAGCCCGTTGTTCCCGATGTCCAGCAGATGGTCAATACGTCGTTTGCCGATGGAGTGCGTTCGCTAACATAGGCTTGCCATGCTGACGAAGGTTTGTGCTGCCCCAAGTTTAGAGGGATTCGGTCTGTTGTTATCTGATCGCCGAAACTAAAAACTGGACATTGATTGGTAAAGATCTGGCCATGGGATTCAGCTAGGTTCTTTGATTTGAAATTCGATAGAGTGACGAAAGCCTCAGGTGACAGTTTTTCGATCGTTTGATTTAGCTCATGTGGTCCGTATTGAACAGGGACTGGGCTGAGAATTGCACCTAACCTCGCTAATGCCAAGTAGGTGATGGGCAATTCAACAATGTTTGGTAGCTGCACAACGACTTTATCATTTTCTCGGATGCCACCTTGAAAGAAAAGGTCAGATAAGAAATCAATGCATTTGCCCAGCTGTTTGTAATTAAATCGCTGGGGTTCGCCGTCGGTTATGGCGCTGCGGTTGGCGGGATCTACCAGCGCCAAGTGGTCGGGCCTTTTCGCGGCTGCTAGGAAAAAGTCGTAAAGGGATTCCTCGCCCCACCATCCCGCTTGAGTGAATTCGTCTATACGCTGCTGTGGCGTCGTCTGCATGGGGTACTCTCTTGTTGCCGGTGTTTCAATTAATTCTAGTTAGAGCGCTTATATAATACAATCGCTGGGCTTCTATGCTTTGCATGATAAAAACTTACGCGAAATTAGATAGAGATCAAGCGTTCAAGAGCTTGAAATTGCAATCCTGAAAATTAAGAATATAGTGAAGTCTATTTAAAGAAGCATGGTTTTTATGGGCATGGAATTCTGAGACACCACTGGGGAACGATTTATGAGCCAAGCTAACAGCCAAGCGTCAGGTCGTCTAATTCGACAGACAGAGGCAGAGTTGCCTCTTACTTTCAGAAATACCGAGCCATATTCGCCCGCAGGATTGCCGCCAGATGGAGCACCAGACTGGATTTGGGAAGTTGATCATCCGTACCTTCATGGGCTTTTTGCACCGGTAGACACAGAGGTCTCTGCAGATGATCTAATAGTTGAACAAGGG
>PBNR01000026.1 GCA_002723195.1 Gammaproteobacteria bacterium
TATATATTTATCATAATATTTCTGATCACAAATGGAATTTTTACTTTTGACCTCGGAGGATTTTTTGTGCGGGGTCAAGCTGACTTGCTTCCATTCTTTAGTTTCCATCCCTGGTTATATTTGTTTATGGTCCCGGCTATAGCAATGACCTTATGGGCCGACGAAAGAAAGACAGGAACGATTGAGCTGCTACTTACTTTGCCTATTAGGCTTTCCGAGGCCGTACTTGGGAAGTTTTTAGCAGCTTGGGTTTTGACCGGCATTGCATTGCTACTGACTTTTCCAGTCTGGGTTACAGTAAACTATCTCGGCGATCCAGATAACGGAGTAATTATTGCGGCTTACATTGGAAGCTGGTTTATGGCCGGTGGTTATCTGGCAATTGGGTCTTGTATGTCCGCTTGCACTAAGAATTCCGTTATCGCTTTCATTTTAACCGTAGCGATTTGTTTTACTTTTGTGATCATGGGGTCCCCTATTTTTTTGAATACCTTTCCTGAATGGGTTCCACAATCTATCGTAGATGCATTCTCTACCTTGGGTTTTCTTCCCCACTTTGATTCAATATCCAAGGGCGTGCTAGATATACGTGATTTTCTCTATTTTGCAGTTTTTATCGCGGCTTGGTTATTTGCTAGCTCAATCGTGATAGAAATAAAAAAAGCTAATTAATTAAAGGAGGTTTTAAATGAATCAAAGATCAATTTTTTCTTCCTTTGGTCTAGCAGTAATCGCGTTAGGTCTAGTATTTAGCGTAGCTCTGATAAGCTGGCTCCCAAATATCCGTATAGACTTAACAGAAGATAGCCTCTACTCGCTTTCCGATGGTACTCGGAATATCGTCACGAAACTATCTGAGCCAATAGAACTGATGTTTTTTTACTCCGACTCTGCAACTGAAGATGTTCCCCAGATTCGGAGTTATGGTAATAGAGTTCAGGAATTGTTGCGGGAAATTGTTATTGCCAGTAATGGTAATTTAAGCTTGAGCATAATTGATCCGGAGCCATTTTCAGTAGATGAAGATCTAGCGACTCAATATGGAATTCGTGCGGTTCCTGTTTCCCAGGGAGGAGAAGGCGTTTATTTCGGACTTGTTGCCTCACGGCAAGGGGAATCCCAAGCTCCTTCTCAATTGCGTGTTTCGGAGACTATACCTTTAATTCGTCCTGAACAGGAGGAATTTCTTGAATATGAATTTTTGAAACTTATTACTCAGGTTGATAATCCAGATCGCACGGTAGTCGGATTGCTAACAGATTTAGATCTTGATGGTGGTTTTGATCCACTAACCGGACAAGGAACGCAACAGTGGATGATCATGGACTTGATAAGGCAACTATATGAAGTCCGTCGAGTAGATAGTGCTAGCAACACGATCGATGATGAGATCGATATTCTTATGATTGTTCACCCTCAGGGGCTATCAGGACAGACGCTCTATGCTGTCGATCAGTTTGTTATGCGCGGTGGATCTACTTTTTTGTTTTTAGATCCCAATGCGGATTCTATGGTGAGTCGGTCACTGCAAGGCAATTTAATTCCAGCGGGTATGAATTCAGAACTACCAGACTTGCTGGAGACCTGGGGAATTGAGTTCGATAACAGTAAAGTACTAGCTGACAACGAACTAGCCTTGCGAGTTATGATGGGGCAAGGACAGCGTCCTGTGCCTCATCTAGGGATGTTGGGAATACAGCGAGATTTCCTGACGCAAAATGATATTATTACCAACGGCTTAGAAACAGTTAATTTCTCTTCAGCGGGGACAATAAGTCAGGTAAATGGCGCGAATACCAACTTTGAACCACTTATTGTTTCTTCTTCCGATGCCATGTTAATGGAGCGCGCTTTTATTGAAAGTGTGACTGACCCTTCCGTACTGTTTGATGAATTTGAATCGACTGACCAAAGCTACACCATAGCGGCACGTATTAGTGGCGCAGTAGAAAGCGCGTTTCCAGAAGGTCGACCGATTATCGAAGAAGAAACTTCTATTAATGACGGGTCAACAGAAGAAATAGACAGTGGAGATGAGAGCTCTGTTGAGGGCATATTAGAAAATGGAGAAAGCATAGAGGACGAGGAACTGCTGCTCCCGGACCATATAGAAAGCTCTAACGGGGTCGTCAACATGATAGTTGTTGCCGATACCGACATCCTTGCAGACCGTATGTGGGTCCAGGTAACTCAGTTTCTTGGACAAAGAATCCCACAACCATTTGCTAACAATGGCGACATAGTCGTCAATGCTTTAGAAAACTTAAGTGGTAATGCAGAGCTATCCAGCATACGCAGTCGGGGACGATATTCGAGGCCTTTTACTAGGGTTCTCGAATTGCAGCGCCAGGCAGANGATCGCCTGCGAGTAGAAGAATCTGAACTTTTAGATAGCCTTGCTGCCACAGAAACTCAACTTGCTGAGCTTAATCAAGATGATGAAGGCAATCCAATTGGCGAGATTACTCCTGAGATTCAGGCTGAAATTGATCGATTTAATGCCGAGATGTTAGAGACACGAAGAAGGTTGCGAGACGTGCGCTTTCAACTTACAGAAGATATCGAGCGTTTAGGTACGAATCTTAAAGCAGCAAATACAGCGTTGATTCCAATTTTATTGACAATTATTGTGTTGATTTCAAATTATATCAGGCTNCGACGACGCAAACTTTTAAACTAAAAATTCACTCGGTCTGCTAGGTCGGAATAAGGCGGGGGAGTTCAACGGTAATGTTGGTTCCCTGGCCAAGCTCACTTTTGATTATCATGTTACCACCGTGAGCTTGTGTAATCAGACGGCATAGGTAAAGACCTAAACCAAAACCTCCGGTATTACGTTGTCGGGAACTATCCGCACGATAGAATGGTTCGCTAATTTGGGCGAGGTGCTCTTTTGGTATACCCTCTCCCTTGTCTATAACCTGCACGATCCCGCGATCATCAGCAATATTTACCTTTACCTCAATTGGATTATTCCGACCATGGCGAATCGCGTTATTTATCAAGTTAGTAACAAGTAATCTGATTCGCAGTTTATCGATGCTGAATTTCCTATCCACATTATCTATTTCTATTTTTAGGCCCCCTTCATATTCTGAAAATGGTTTAACTACATCTCTTATATATTCTGCAAAGTTAACCAGATCAGTATTAAGAACGGCATGCTCATTGTTAAGCCTTTCAGCCTCCAACAAATCGGAGATTAATAGATCTATCTCGTCAATATCTTCCTTCAATTGTGATTTTTCGGCACTGTTAGGCATAAGCTCCATCCGCACCTTTGCTTTNGTTAGCGGCGTGCGTAACTCGTGGCTTATCGCCATCAAAAGTTGGCGTTTTGCNTCTAACATGGACTGTAAGGAGTCAGCCATATGATTTATTGACTCAGTCAGTTCTCCCAATTCATCCTGGCGGTCAGTCTTTACNCGGTAACTTAAATCACCTTTCTGAATACGTTCTGCGCCCCGACGTAAAAGCCTCACNGGATCCAGCATTCGATTAACCATTAGATAGTTAGCAAAAAGAATACCGATNGCAATTGCAACACCAATATACATGACGAATAAATTATTGGAGTTTGTTACGCGACGATACATGTAAAAATCGTAACCACCTCTTTTAACGCGAATAATGTCTTCGCCATCTATAGAGTGCAGTTCTGCATCATTAGAAAGCTTCTCTGTAAAAATGGCTGTGTCTAAATCTAACCTATTATGGGTTTCAGAACTCCACTGCATAATTGGGTTGCTAATGTTTATGGTCCAATCTAATTCGCTGGCTAGGCGCATTGCGTTATTCAAATTTGGTGGTGTTCCAATATCTTCAATTATTGATTCGACATTACGAGTGAAATAATCGGGAATACTTTCTATACCATCATTTTCCTCATTAATGGCTTGTAGGGAGACGTAAATAATTACAATAAAGAGAACAACTGTTACACCAAATATTGCGAGTAACCGAAAGAAGAGAGATTTTCTGAAGTAGGTAACTATGGTTGTCATACTGACGAACCGACAAAAGTGTAGCCACGCCCCCAAACTGTCTTTATAAAGCGGGGCGACTTAGAAGTGTCATTTAACTTATGTCGCAAGCGGCTTACTAATGTGTCTACTGCTCTTGAAAATAGCTCTGCATCTATACCGCGTAGACGATTCATTAATTCATCTCGGGTAAAAATCTTGTTGGGGAATAGCATGAATAGAACGAGTAATTCGTATTCCATTGTGGTTAAGTCCAGGGTTTCGCCATCAAGTTTTACCTCACGGCGAGATGTTTCAACTTCTAAGCCATTTATTGGCTTAATGTCTCGAATATTAGGGTCATCACTGCTTCTTCTTAATATATTTTGAATTCTTGCAACGAGTTCTCTTGGTTCGAAAGGCTTCGGTAAATAATCATCTGCTCCTAGCTCTAGACCTACAATTCGGTCAGTAACTTCAGCATGGGCCGTTAGCATCAAAATTGGCAGTTGGCCATAAATAGACGACTTAGCCCTAATCTCTTTACATATTTCAAACCCATCTTTTTCCGGTAACATGACATCTAGGATTAGCAAGTTAGGCTTTACTTTTTTTATTTGTTCAAACCCTTTTGTTGGAGATAGGGCAATATGTACTTCCATATCATAGCGCTCAAGATACTGAGTCAACAAATGACCCAATTTTTCATCATCATCAATTATTACTATTTGCTTCATAGCTAAGGTATATTAATTTAGTTTTAGAAGACGTCCCCCTAATAGTACGAATTCAATTTGAGTAAATCAATTCTGTAGTATTATGTGACGCTGTCACAGTGAAGATACGTGATAGTAATGATATCAATAGAAAATATCAGCCTAATGGGAGGGAAGCAGTTGCTCCTTGAAGGCGCAAGTCTTATTTTGCAAAAAGGCCTTAGAACAGGCGTAATTGGCAGAAACGGCTGTGGTAAAACCAGCTTGTTTCGCGCTATAGCAGGAGAGTTGACCTTGGAACGGGGGCGAATCAAGCTCCCAAGTGATCTGCGTTGGTCAATGATGCAACAAGAAACACCTGGTATNGAAAAGAGTGCAATAGAATTTGTTATNGATGCTCANANAGAATTTCGCAGACTGGAGTCTCNACTTAAAGAGGCAGAAAAAAATGAAGACGCCAATGTCCTGGCCGAACTGCATGGCGAGATGGAAGCAACTCATGGCTACAATATTAAAAATCGCGCCGAGCAGTTATTATCAGGTTTAGGGTTTACGGCTGAACAATTCAACGATTCAGTGAAAAACTTCTCTGGTGGTTGGCGCGTGAGGATAAAACTTGCTGCCGCCCTTATGTGTCCCTCTGATTTGCTTATGTTGGATGAGCCAACTAATCATCTCGACTTGGAGGCAACTGTCTGGTTAGAACAATGGTTGCTAAAATACCAGGGTACACTCTTACTTATTTCTCATGATAGAAATTTTCTCGACACGATTATCGACCACGTCGTTAGCTTTGAAGGCGGTAGCCTTTGTCTCTATTCTGGAAATTACAGCTCTTTCGAAAAGCAGCGGGCTGAAAAGTTCTCTTTACAACAGGCGTTATTTGATAAACAACAGCATCGAAAGGAGCAAATACAGAGGTTCGTTCAACGTTTTCGCTACAAAGCTTCAAAGGCTAAACAAGCTCAATCCAGATTAAAAGAATTAGAGCGTATGGAACAAATAGCTTTCGCTCATATCGACTCTCCGTTTGTGTTTAATTTTTCTTCATCTATACATCTACCACCTTTTCTTATGCATATCGAAAATCTTTCAATAGGCTTTGATAGTCCACTGGTAACAAAGATTAAATTGGCGATTAGATCGGATACGAGAATTGGCTTGCTGGGATTTAACGGAAGTGGGAAGTCTACATTGTTAAAAGTGTTGGCAGGTGAATTGGGAAGCCTGCAAGGTAATATTACAAAGTCTCAAAAATTGCGCATTGGTTTCTATGCGCAGCATCAAGTTGACGCCCTAAAGGAAGAGCTTACACCTATGCAAGTAATTAAAGAAGCTTGCGAAATGAAAGGCAGCCGTATAAAAGCCACTGAGCAAGAGATAAAAAATTTTCTTGGTGGTTTTGACTTTAAGGGTGATCGAATTAATGAGGGTATTACGCGCTTTTCAGGGGGTGAGAAGGCGCGCCTGGCTCTGGCCAGAATTATTTGGTTAAAACCAAACTTATTACTCTTGGATGAGCCCACTAATCACTTGGATATTGAAATGTGTCATGCGCTTGAAATGGCGCTTCAAGAGTACGATGGTGCGATTATTATTGTTTCGCATGACAGACATCTATTAGCAAATACAGTCGATGAATTCTATTCGATTCATNATGGNANATTTTCNGAGTTTAAAGGGTCGATTTATGATTATGAGCTCTGGTTAAAACAGCCTAGTCATTTGGAGAACTCAGGTAGGCGAGCAGATCCGGACGAAAAAAAAAGCACTTTAGACAAGAAGCAAATTAGGAAGCAATCGGCAATAAAAAGACAAGAACTTGCGCCTTTACGCAAAAAGATAAAGGGATTGGAAGCGAAATTAGAAGTTATTCAACAAGAGCTCATAGAGATCGAAAGTAAACTAACTGATGAACTTATCTATAGAGCTGAGCAAAAAAGTAGTTTGACCAACATATTGCAACTTCAAAGAAAGTTAAAGTCTGACCTTAAAACTATTGAACATGCTTGGCTGTTAGCTCAAAACAAATTCGAAGAGTTGCAGTAGAGTATTTTGAAGTTAAAATAATAGGATGCACTTTGCTAGATTGTCCAAGAAGGTAAATTTTGAAAATCTTTTGATTTTTCATTGAGCTGATCGAAAAAAGTTAGAGACCTTCTAAGCCTTGAAAGATAGTAAATTGGTACTATAAATAGAGGAGTCGGATTTATGAAATATTTTTTGCGAAGTCGACAAAAAGAGGTTTTGCCCCCATGAAAGTGTTAAAGCGTTTGGCTATCAGTCTGCTGATAATTGTTATGCCTGTTTTTGGTATTGCACAAGAGGTGGATTACGCTAAATTTAAGACAGATGATGAGCAGAATAATATCGAAATCTTCAAGCTATCGAGCCCGTCCGTCGTTCATATAACTAACACTAGGCTTGTTCGTTCTTACTACTCTCTGAATCCGCAGGAGGTGCCTCAAGGGACTGGAACTGGATTTATTTGGAGCGACGCAGGCTATATTGTAACGAATTTTCATGTCGTACAGCAGGCTAATGTAGTTACGGTAACGTTGCAAAATGGATCGAGTTATGAGGCCATTCCAGTTGGTGTAGATCCTGACAAAGATCTGGCAGTGCTCAGAATTGATGCCCCAGAAGGTGAATTGGCTCCGGTTAAGCTAGGTGATTCTTCTCTATTAGAAGTAGGTAGAAAAGTAATAGCTATTGGCAACCCTTTTGGTTTGGATACAACCATGACTGTCGGAGTTGTAAGTGCGCTTGGACGAGAGATTGATTCGGTGAGTCGCCGTACTATTAGAGATGTAATCCAGACAGACGCAGCAATTAATCCTGGTAATTCTGGAGGCCCCTTATTAAATTCATTGGGCCAGCTAGTCGGAGTTAACACAGCAATCTACTCACCTAGCGGCGCCTCGTCTGGAATTGGATTTGCCATACCGGTCAATACGGTTAAGCGAATCGTACCAGAGTTAATTGCTTATGGCAGGGTGCAGACACCAATTTTAGGTATAACCAGAATTCCACAGCCCGAATATTATCGGGAGTTATGGGGGATCGAAGGTGTAATTGTACTCGATGTGGTGGAAGGCACAGACCCCGAGCGATTAGGAATGCGAGGGTTGCGCCGAGTGCAAAGAGGCCGGATTCAATTGGGGGACGTGATAGTTGAAATTGATGGGCAGCCGGTAACAAATGAAGATGATTACGCGAATATCATCGAGCAGCGTCAGGCTGGTGATGTGGTTGAGGTAAAAACAATTAGAGATAATCGTGTTCTTGAATACGAGATCGAACTAATAGCGCCCGTTGGCCGGTAATGTAAGTATCGGTTTAACGATCGGAAAGTTCTTTTTTTGCGGCTTTAACAGCGGCCAAAACCTGGTTAGGTGCCGTCCCGCCCATGTGGTTCCTTGCGTTTACAGATCCTTCTAAGGTTAGAACTTCAAAAACATCAGGTTCGATTAAATTTGAAAATTTTTGTAATTGTTCTATAGTTAGTTCGGAAAGATCGCAATGTCGTTTGATAGCATATGCAACTGCTTGACCGACTACCCCGTGAGCATCTCTAAAGGGTAATCCCTTGATTACAAGATAATCGGCGAGGTCTGTTGCAGTTGCGAACCCTTTCATGCTTGATTCGAGCATTTCTTTTCTATTACAAGTAATTGCAGGAATAATTTCGCTGTAAGCAAACAAACAGTCTTTTATCGTGTCTACAATATCGAAAAGAGGCTCCTTATCTTCTTGATTGTCTTTATTGTAAGCGAGCGGTTGAGACTTCATTAAACTAAGTAAGGAAAACAGATGACCGAAAACTCTCCCCGATTTCCCTCTTACTAATTCAGGTACATCCGGATTTATTTTTTGAGGCATTATAGAAGATCCAGTGCAAAAACTTTGTGGTAGGTTCACGAAGTTAAACTGCACTGAATTCCATAACACTAATTCTTCCGAAAACCTTGATAAATGCGTCATCAATAAACTTCCAGCCGCGGCAAGCTCTATCGCAAAATCTCTATCACTGACAGAATCGAGAGAATTATTTGTTGGCTTTTGAAACCCTAATAATTCGGCCGTATAATAACGATCTATTGGGAATGTCGTGCCTGCCAGCGCTGCTGAACCTAGTGGAGATTGGTTAACTCTATTTCTGCAGTCCCTGAATCGCATAAAATCACGATCGAGCATTTCATACCAGGCTAGTAAGTGATGACCAAAGGTTACTGGCTGTGCAGTTTGTAAATGAGTAAATCCTGGGAAAATGGTATTAGCTTCCCTCTCAGCCAGATTAACCAATGCAGACTGAACCCTTGTTAGTAGAGCGCATATATTGTCTATCTCGTCTCTAACATATAAGCGAATGTCTGTTGCAATTTGATCGTTTCTCGACCGGGCGGTGTGCAATTTTTTGCCGACTTCTCCAATCTTTTCGACTAGCGCAGATTCGATATTCATATGAACATCTTCGAGTTCTATTGACCAAATAAATTGGCCGCTGGAAATTTCGTCTCGGATACTTTCCAATCCCGATTTTATCTGGTTGAAGTCATCGCTACTCAGTATGCCTTCTTTACAAAGCATCCTGGCATGTGCAATCGAGCCATCAATGTCATATTGATATAGTCGCTTATCGAAAGCGACTGAGGAAGTAAATTTTTGTACAAACATATCAGTGGCCTCGCTAAAACGACCACCCCAAAGCTTACTAATCTCTTCCTTATCTTTTTTCTTCTTCATGGATAAATACTATTGAATAGATGGTTAGGGTCTAGTGGATCTGCAAAAGTTCTCGATTATATCAGCATAGCAGTTGTCAAATAAAATGCTCAAGAATTAGAAAATACGATTGCTCGCCAGTATAAGCCACCGGACATTACCAAGTAATTGCCGTAGAATATAACCAGGTACAAGATTTGTATGGAGCAACAGTGATGACTATGCAGACGATTAGAATAGCTACGCGCAAAAGTCCTCTTGCTCTTTGGCAGGCAAATTTTGTCAAAGAGGCATTAGTTTCTAAATATCACACGCTCAATGTCGAAGTTATTCCCTTAACCACCAAAGGAGACGAAATTCTGGAATTACCTCTAGCTAAAGTAGGTGGAAAAGGGCTATTTGTCAAAGAATTGGAGCGGGCGTTGTTGGACAAAGAAGCAGATATCGCTGTTCACTCCATGAANGATGTTCCGATGGAATTTCCTGATGGGCTTGGATTAGCGGTAATTTGCGAACGGGAAGACCCGAGTGACGCTTTTGTTTCAAATAGTTATTCATCTCTCTTAGATCTACCTAAAGGCGCAAGAGTCGGTACTTCTAGTTTCCGTCGCCAATGTCAATTAGCTAGCATAAAACCAGATCTTGATTTGAGCTACTTGCGTGGCAACGTAGGAACCCGATTAGGGAAACTCGATGAAGACGAATACGATGCGATTATTTTGGCGACCGCAGGGCTACTTCGATTAGATCTAAACGAACGAATAACACAACGGATTTCTACTGATTTGTGTTTGCCAGCAGGTGGCCAAGGCGCCATTGGTATTGAATGTAGAACTGGAGATATTACAACATTAAAGCTTATCGATTTTTTGAATCACCAAGATACCGCTGCAAGGATTTGTGCCGAACGTTCCGTTAATAACAAACTAAAAGGAGGTTGCGACGTCCCAATCGCTAGTTATGCTGAATTAAAAGGTAATTTTCTCTTTTTAAGAGCTCTAGTAGGCACTATAGACGGCGCACAACTAATTCGGAGTGAGATTAGGGGCGATCCTAAGGAAGCGGAGCAGCTTGGGATTATCGTTGCAAACGACTTATTAGCAAAAGGCGCGGAAGGTATTTTATCTAAAATGCCAAGAAATACCGAAAAATAATGAATGCATTGTTAACTGGTTTGCGGGTTTTGGTAACGCGACCGGACCCTCAACATGAAGAAATTTGTACTGCTATTAGAGAAGCAGGAGGCTCGGCTTTTCATTTTCCATTGATAAGAGTCGAACCGATTACTGAAGAGCATTCTATCCAACATATAAAGTCAAGAATCAAAAATTTAGATCAATATCACATACTAATTTTCGTGAGCACTAATGCGGTTCGCTACGGGGCACATTGGATTACGCAATGTTGTGAAGGAGTACCTATACATGCGGATGTGCTCGCCATAGGTTTGGGTACAGCAAGAAAAGCGTCTTGTGAATTAAATTGCGACGTCACGAACTCTGGCCAGGGAGGAAATAGTGAGAGGCTTCTTGAATCAGAAAAACTAAAGGATATACAAGGTAAAAAGATTGCAATATTCAGAGGACAAGGCGGTAGGGAATTACTCAATGATACATTGCGTTTGAGAGGAGCGGATGTTGACTATATTGAAGTGTACAAGAGACTTCCAGCAAATAATACTAGTGCTAAACTCTTAAAGTTACAAAAAGAAGAAAATATAAATACCTACTTTATTACAAGTGCTGAATCGCTACAGCGTCTGAACTCCCTGCTCGAAGGAAGTACACAAAAAGAGGGTGCTCTGAAAAAAATTCCTCTTATTGTCCCTTCTGTCCGCGTGGCTAAAATGGCTGAACATTTTGGCTTTATGAAGGTCAAAGTAGCTATGGGTGTAGATATAGAAGCAACAATTAATGCTTTGCAGGAACTTGCAAATTAAGCCAACAAACTGGATAGTGGAATAAACGATTGAACTAGCTAGGTATAATTAACATTTATGAAATATATTAACGAGGAAGTGCGTGCCAGATCAGCCTGAAACGCCCAAGATACTTGCAGAGTTAGCGAAAGGAAATGCCAAAGCCGAAGGCAGTAGATCTCGCCAACAAAAAAATGCAAGAAGGCGAATATTAATAGCTCTTGCTCTTTTTATTCCTGTTCTTGCAGGTATTTTTGTTGTTGGATATCAACAAATTTTAATGTGGGAGAAGATCAACAACATCTCCGAAGAAAATCAACAACTAAGTTCGGTTGTGTCTGATAAAGATATTTTAATTGCCGATTTACTAGAACAATTACGAGCATCACCGCCATCCATTGGAATAGAGAGTAGTGGAATTACCAATTTACAAAATATTCTAGATACAGAACTACCCGAACTACAAGAACAGCTATTAGAGCTAAAATCACAGTATGACACTTTGAACAATGCACCAAATTTGGACTGGAAACTATCGGAATCGGAGTTTCTTGTTCGTCTCGCTAATCAAAAATTGTTACTAGAATTAGATATAGGTTCGGCGATTCTATTACTAGAAGCTGCAGATGCAGCGTTAATGCAATCGGGTAGTAATGCCGTTGTTGCGGCGAGACAATCTGTTGGTAGTGATCTTTCTTTGTTGCGTAGTTTAGAAATAGTAGACAGACAAGGAATCTATATCCGTCTCTCTAATCTTGGGAATTACATAGAGCACATTAATTTGCTGCAGTCGATGCGGGACAAATTCGATGAAAAGTCAAATACTGAATCCTTCGGGGCCCAATATAATGGGTCACTAGAAACTATAGTTAATTTCCTAAGTTCGATATTTATCTGGCGAAAATGGGATGCGAATCCAGCGGCTATTTTGGTTTCAGATCAAGAAACATCAATTAAACAAAGCCTATACTTAATGTTAGAACAGGCTAAATTGGGTGTAGTTTCTATGGATTCAGAATTGTATGAATATAGTTTGGCAAATATCAGAGAATCCCTGTTCCGTTATGCTGTAGATGAAACAATTATCGGTATGAAAATAATTACCGAGATAGATGAATTAGAAGGTATTAATATAAGACCAACTTTGCCAAGTCTCACCAATTCTCTTACTTTAATCGCTCAATTAACTTCAGGTTAAAACAGAGATAATGATCCGCCTTTTTATCTTTAGTCTATTTGTAATTCTTTTTGTCCTAATAGTGAGTCTTTATGTTGGGTTTCCGATAGATCCTGGTTACCTGTTAGTCGTATTTGGAAATTACACATTCGAAACAAGTCTGTTCGCTTTATTTGTAGTGAGCGTGGTTCTTTACTTATTCATAAAGTTAATAGGAATTTTCTTACAATGGATAAATCCGAAGAAAATTATTGATTTTGGACAAGATTTTAATGAAAGACGAAGAATGAGGGCCCGGAATGAAAGCACCGAAGGGCTTCTTTATTTTGCTCGAGGCAATTGGCAATCGAGTTACAAATTACTTACTAAGAACAAGGCTGATAAAGATGCCAGCGTTATTGATTATTTAGCTGCATCCTATGCTGCTCAAAAGTTGAATATAAAAGGCAATTGGTTGGATATACTTGAAAAAGCAGAGGAAAAATACCCAAAGGCAAATTTCACTATAAACTTCTTGAAAGCGAAGTTGCTATTTAGATCAGGCCATCTAGAGCAGTCCGTTGCTGTTCTCGAACAATTAAAAAAAACATCTGCTAGTGACCCTTCGCTATTGTGGTTATTAAAAGAGGTATATATAGCGCTAAAGGATTGGAAAGCGTTAAACAAATTGATTCCCACGTTAGTGAAAAATAAACTAATGGCAACAGAAGAGCTAGATGAGCTCCAGAAACGTATTTTTATAGAACAGCTTGATGTGTATGGTGGCGGAAAAGGTGAGATATCAAAACAAGATGCTTTGGTACAAATAAAAAAGCTTTGGGAAAGTGCTCCACCTAAGTATTACGAAGACGAAGAAGTGGTAAAGTATTTTTCAGGTTTATTGATCGAATTAGGTGCGAAAGCGGATGCCGCAAAGGCAATTGAAGTGGCAGTAAGCAGGCAGTGGAGTAAAGCATTGATATTGCGCTATGGAGAACTGGACTTTGGAATCAGTCCACAGCAGTTAATTCTTGCTGAAGCTTGGCTAAAAGCAAGGCCGGCCGATGCAAATTTAATGTTGTGCCTTGGCCGTATCTCAATGCGGAACGATTTGTGGGGGAAAGCTAAAGAATACTTCGAAGCAAGCATTAAGCTGAGCCCAACGGCAAATGCTTATGGAGAACTAAGTCGTTTACTAAGGTGCCTTGGAGAAGCAGATGCAAGTGAAATCTACCAGCAAAAATTCGTTGATTTGATTGAGGCACAGCTTCCGGAATTGCCTATGCCAAGAGAGAATAAGGTTGCTCATAAGGTGTGTGTCTAATCTATGCCCAATTCCTCCCAAAGCTGGTCAACTCTTAATTTCACTTCAGGACTCATTTTTATCGGATTCCCCCACTCCCTATTTGTTTCCCCAGGCCACTTGTTGGTTGCATCCAGCCCCATCTTCGAGCCTAGTCCCGAATGAGGTGAAGCGAAATCTAGATAGTCGATAGGAGTGTTATCTATGAGCACCGTGTCTCGGATCGGGTCCATGCGGGTAGTTATAGCCCAGATCACGTCTTCCCAAATACGAATGTCTACATCATTATCTACTACGACGATGAATTTGGTGTACATGAACTGTCTCAGAAACGACCAAATCCCCATCATTATTCGTTTAGCGTGCCCAGCATATTCTTTCTTGATGCTAACTACTGCTAGACGATATGAGCATCCCTCTGGAGGCAGGTAAAAATCGCTTATTTCTGGAAACTGTTTCTGAAGAAGAGGCACAAAAACCTCGTTCAAAGCCACGCCAAGCATCGCAGGCTCATCTGGTGGGCGTCCCGTATAGGTACTGTGATAGATTGGGTTTTTACGATGGGTTATTCGTTTAACAGTAAATACCGGGAACTGTTCTACTTCATTATAGTAACCAGTGTGATCGCCATAAGGTCCTTCATCCGCGACTTCATCTGCTTCGACTACGCCCTCTAAAATGATTTCAGCACTGGCTGGAACCTCTAATCCATTGCTTAAAGATTTTACCACGTCGGTTTTAGAACCGCGTAATAGCCCAGCAAAAGCGTATTCAGAAAGTGTATCGGGAACTGGTGTCACAGTTGCAAGAATTGTAGCTGGATCTGCGCCTAGAGCTACGGAAACAGGAAATGGTTCGCCTGGATGTCTTAACCTCCATTCACGAAAATCTAACGCCCCACCACGGTGGGACAACCAACGCATGATAAGCTTATTCTTTGCGATGAGTTGCATGCGATAAATCCCAAGGTTCTGTCGCTCTTTTTCCGGCCCTTTGGTAATCACCAAAGGCCATGTTACTAAAGGGGATACATCTCCTGGCCAACAAGTTTGAATAGGAAGCATAGAAAGGTCGACATCGTTTTCTTCTATTATGACCTCCTGACAAGGGGCAGAGCGTTTAACGTTCGGTGAAATATTTAAAACACTTTTGTAACTCGGTAGGTTCTCCCATAAGTCTTTCCAGCCAGAAGGCGGCGTAGGCTCCTTAAGAAAGGCTAATAATTTGCCGACATCGCGTAGCCCGTTCAAATCTTTTTGCCCCATTGCTAACGCGATTCGACGGGTATTACCAAACAGGTTTGCTAATAGTGGAAGAGAAGAGCCTTTAACATTTTCGAATATTAAGGCAGGTCCTCCACGACGGAGTGTGCGATCCGATATCTCAGTGACTTCGAGATAGGGATCGACCTTAGTTTGAATTCTTTTTAGTTCGCCTTTTTTCTCTAGTAAATCGATAAATTCACGTAGATCTTTAAACGACATCGCAGGGTACTTTATGAGGGTTGAGTTGGGTCTTATGAAAGTAGATGTTTATTTGATCAGTACTATTTTCTTTTCATTGCATTAAAGAAGTCATTATTAGTTTTTGTGTCTTTTAATTTATCCAAGATGAATTCTGTTGCTTGAACATCCTCCATTGATGTTAGCAGCTTTCGCAGAATCCACATGCGCTGTAATTCTTCTTCTGTCGTTAGTAAATCTTCGCGACGAGTGCCGGATCGACGTACATTAATTGCAGGATAGATTCGTTTTTCGGCAATCTTCCTATCCAAATGCAATTCCATATTACCGGTTCCTTTGAACTCTTCATAAATAACTTCGTCCATTTTCGAGCCGGTTTCAATTAGAGCTGTCGCAATAATAGTTAACGAGCCCCCTTCTTCTAGATTTCGCGCTGCCCCAAAGAATCGCTTCGGTCTTTCTAGTGCGTGAGCATCTACCCCGCCTGTTAACACCTTGCCAGACGACGGTATTACCGTGTTATAGGCTCTTGCTAAACGTGTAATAGAGTCGAGTAAAATCACTACATCTTCTTTATGTTCAACCAGACGCTTTGCTTTTTCGATAACCATATCGGCAACTTGCACATGTCGGGAAGGGGGCTCGTCGAAGGTACTTGCCACAACTTCCCCTCGGACCGAGCGCTGCATCTCAGTTACTTCTTCTGGTCTCTCATCAATAAGTAGAACTATCAAGCGGCATTCGGGATCATTTTTAGTAATTGATTGCGCAATGTTTTGTAGAATAAGAGTTTTACCTGCTTTGGGGGGTGAAACAATTAATCCTCTTTGACCTTTGCCAATCGGTGAAGTTAGGTCAATAACTCGCGCGCTAAGATCTTCGGTACTACCGTTACCTAATTGCAACGCCAGTCGATCTTGAGGAAATAGTGGAGTAAGGTTTTCGAAAAGGATTTTGTTNTTGGAACTTTCCGGCTTACTAAAGTTAATTTCGCTTATCTTTAATAGAGCGAAATATCTTTCGCCATCTTTAGGTGGCCTTATTTTCCCAGCTACTGTATCGCCAGTGCGTAAATTAAATCGTCTGATTTGACTGGGCGATACATAGATNTCGTCCGGCCCGGCTAAATAAGAAGAATCCGCGGATCTTAAGAAACCAAAACCATCCTGTAAAATTTCCAATACACCATCGCCATATATATCTTCTCCATTTTTAGCATGCTTTTTGAGTATAACGAAAATTATGTCTTGTTTTCTTGAACGAGATACATTGTCTAATCCCATATCTTGGGCAGTTTCTAGGAGTTCCGCGATGGGTTTTTGTTTAAGTTCTGTGAGATTCATAGCTATGTCTTAAATAAAGAAATTTTTTATTAGGTGGAATTTAGGTGCTGCCCTAAGAAAATGGCAGCAGATGATCATAGGTATTAAAGAATAAAACTTTAGGAATTGGTATTTTTGTTAAGGGTCAGTTTCTTAAAACTTGTTAATCGTGCAGAGTAGAGATCAATTCGACGGATTCTTTTCTGGTTTCATCTATTCTGATGTAACTTATCGTTCTCATCCTATTTCGATTCCACTATAGACTCACTTATTTAAAGTGTCTAGGAAAACTTTTTATATTTTCTAAATTCGTTAAACAGAGTTGTACGATTAGTACATATCTCTATGTCAGGAATTTCTTACATTAGTCCCGATTTTCGCTTACTTTAATTATTTATTAATCAGGTTCTAACTAAGGAGTCACGCGTCTTTTGACCGCTCTCTTGTGTGACTGCAGATCATTAGACGCAATTTAAATCGCGCTGTCAATAAAACTGGCAAGCTGAGATTTGGACATGACGCCTGTGTTAGTGCCAGCCACATCACCATTATTGAATAAAATTAGAGTAGGAATACCGCGAATTCCGTATTTTGGCGCTGTCTCGGGATTAGCGTCAACATCCATTTTGCAGACCTTCAGCCTGTCTCCATATTCCTCTGCTATCTCTTCCAANACGGGAGCAATCATTTTGCAGGGGCCACACCATTCGGCCCAGAAATCAACAATTACAGGGCCTTCTGCCTCCAGAACATCTTGATCAAAACTGCTATCCGAAACGTGGATGATGTTGTCGCTCATAAATTATTTCCTTTCTGCTTAAAAACTCATTCCTAGCTAAGAACCTAGAATCCGATCACGGACAATGGCAGCGTGGTTAGNCGNGAACAATATAATAAGGCTAATTATAGNGCTTTAAAAGCATTGCTTTCCCTGGATTCTAAATCGCGAAGTATTTTAACTCTGTTCAATTATTGATTTACGAGCAGTTTCGCTACTTTCTTCGCAAAATAGGTAAGGATTGCATCNGCTCCAGCACGCTTGATTGCTAGTAGTGATTCCAACGCTACNGCGTCTTCATCTAGCCANCCATTTTGCGCAGCTGCCATTTGCATAGCATATTCACCACTCACTTGATAAACNAAAGTTGGCACCATAAATTCTTGTTTAACCCGGTGAACGATATCGAGGTACGGCAGTCCTGGTTTTATCATTACCATATCTGCGCCTTCGGCCAGATCTAGTGCTACTTCTTGCAGTGCTTCATCACTATTGNCAATATCCATCTGGTAACTGTATTTGTCGCCTCCTCCTAAATTATTATCCGATCCGACTGCTTCGCGAAATGGGCCGTAATAGCTTGAAGCGTANTTGGCAGAATAGGCGAGGATTTTGGTGTAGATGAGCTTTTCTTCTTCTAGAGCTAAACGTATGGNCCGNACTCGACCATCCATCATGTCAGAAGGAGCAACTATATCAGCACCGGCTCTGGCGTGAGACAAAGCTTGCCTCGTGAGCACTTCAACAGTTTCATCATTCAATACGTAACCATTACTATCGATAATCCCATCCTGGCCATGAGTAGTGAAGGGATCCAAGGCGATATCAGTAATGACCCCAAGTTCCGGCTGTGCTTCTTTTAGCGCGCTTATTGCGCGTTGAACGAGACCGTCAGGATTATATGATTCACTACCATCTTCGGTTTTGGCGGAACCGTCCGGCGACGGAAATAGGGCAATGGCCGGAATGCCTAGAGAAACTAACTCTTTTGCTTCTTTAACGAGCAAATCTATGCTCAATCTATAGATTCCAGGCATAGATTCAATTTTTTGTTTTTCATTGCTTCCTTCAACAATAAAAACAGGGAAAATCAGATCATCCGTTCTCAGTGANGTTTCTCTTATTAAACGGCGGCTGAAGCTATCTCTGCGCATACGGCGCATTCGAGTCACGGGGAATTCACGACTGAAATTTAACTTAGACACTTNAGACTCTCTTAACTTATATTTTTTAAAGCATTATATTCTTGGNTATGCAGGGTTTTAGTTTTACCCTGAGTTTGTGACTATTGGTTATAGCATATCGAAACTCGAAAGCAAGAACAAAAGACCAAGCGCGACGCTCAGTAAGCCATATAACATGCAATGTTTCCGTCATCGACAGGATATTTGATGAATAAAACTAAAACCGCCATCGTAGTTGTATTTTGNATAGCCATTGGTAGCTACTTTTTTTTTGAGTTAGGGCAATATTTTTCTCTAGAGTACGCGCAATCGAAACTTGAAGTAATACAGGGTTACAAAGATCAGAGTTTCATAAGTGCCGCTTTATTTTATTNTCTGATTTATACAGCAGTAGCAACATTTTCCATTCCGGGAGCTGTNCTTTTNACTATAGTAGGNGGAGCTATTTTCGGTCTCGGCTGGGGCCTACTTATCGTATCTTTCGCTAGCAGTATTGGTGCCACGCTCGCTTTTTTAGTATCGAGAACATTACTACGTGATTGGGTACAGTCAAAATTTGGCAATTATCTAGACCCTATTAACAGGGGTATAGAAAAAGACGGTAGCTTCTATTTATTCAGCTTAAGAATGGTGCCTTTATTTCCGTTTTTTGCCGTTAATTTGTTAATGGGCCTTACCCCTATAAAGACAACGTCGTTTTACCTAGTCAGTCAGGCCGGCATGTTTTTGGGGACCGGAGTCTATGTAAACTTAGGGGTAAACCTTGCGGAGATTACTTCACTTTCTGGCCTTGTTAGTGCTTCTGTTCTTTTTTCTTTAGCGCTGATGGGGCTATTGCCACTGAGCGCGAGATTTATTGTTAATACCACTAAAAGTAGCCAAATAACGAAGAATTTTATAAAGCCGAGAAAATTCGATGTGAACGTTGTTGTTATCGGAGGTGGTTCAGCTGGTTTGGTTGCTTCTCTTATTGTTGCAGGTGCAAAAGCCAAAGTTGCACTCATCGAAAAGGATAAGATGGGGGGAGATTGCCTAAACAGTGGGTGTATACCTAGTAAATCTCTCATAAGAAGTGGACGCATCATGTCCTACTTCAAGCGCGCAGAAGAATATGGGATTAGCAATGTCCATGTTGAAGCTAATTTCGGCAAAGTTATGGAGCGCGTGCAAACGATAATAAAATCGGTTGCACCTAATGATTCAATAGAACGCTTTACCTCCCTAGGTGTTGAATGTATTCATGGGGAAGCTTATGTTGAATCGCCTTACTCTGTGAGAGTGGGAGGCCGGTTAATAACTACTCGATCTATTATTATTTCCTCCGGCGCCAGGCCTTTGATTCCATCGATTTCCGGCTTAGATTCTATTAACTACTTTACTTCCGACTCCATATGGAAGCTTCGCCAATTGCCAAAGCGCTTTTTAGTGGTGGGTGGCGGGCCTATAGGCTGCGAATTAGCCCAGGCTTTTAATAATCTGGGCGCCAAAGTTACTCTAATAGATATAGCTTCACGCATTATGCCCAGCGAAGACCCAGAAGTTTCCGAAGCAATAGCACAGCAATTTATACATGACGGAATTGATGTATTAACGGATCATCATCTAATCAAGTTTGGGAAAAATGATGAGCAGAAATATATTGAAGCAGAATATAAAGGAAAGACGGTCATAGTTGAGTTTGACGAAGTTTTATTGGCTGCAGGGCGTAAAGCTAATGTGGAAGGGTTTGGATTAGAAGAATTAGGGATGCCATTGACTTCGCAAGGTAACATCGAGATTAATAACGCAATGCAAACCGCTTATCCCAACATTTATGCTTGTGGTGATGTGGTTGGTCCTTATAAGTTTACTCATATGGCCTCATTTCAAGCTTTTTTTTCTTCGGTTAATGCAATGCTAAGTGGTCTTTGGCGATTGAAAGCTGGATACAACGTCGTTCCATGGGCCATTTTTACAAATCCAGAAGTAGCTCGAGTCGGATTAAGCGAAAATGAAGCAAAGAAAAGGGATATTCCTTATGAAGTTACATGTTATCAAATGGAAAACCTCGATCGTGCTCTGGCTGATGGTGAAGCATATGGTTTCATTAAGGTCCTAACAGTCCCTCGGAAGGATAGGATATTGGGAGTGACTATTGTTGGGTATCATGCCGGAGAGCTTATCGGAGAGTTTGTTTTCGCTATGACTCACGGGATGGGAATGAAAAAAATCGCTGTTGTTACACATATATACCCGACATATATAGAGGCAAATAAGTTTATTTCGAATTCGTGGCGTCAGGAGAGATTGCCTGAGAGGTATTTTTCTTGGACAGAGAAATATTTTCGTTGGCAGCGGAAATAAAATTATGCTCTATTCCATCGTAGCAAGAACTCGTCAAAATTAATTTTGTCACTGACCTCATTTTCTCTCTGCTGTGTATGAGATTTATCGGCAATAGTATTCATGTGCATAATGGCTTTCTGATCTAAGCCATTTCTTGTTAAAGTCTTATGGTGAGACGTAGATTGTTGCATAGAAAACTCAAAGAAAGATAAATTACTTTCTTGCATTATTTTTAGTATTTGGCCCGAAGGTGTTAGCTCAGGATTGTTAACCTTTACTAGTTGCGCATTGAGACTTGCTGAATAATTCGCTTCTCCGTGTATTTCGTCTAGCAAACCTGCGCTATAACTCAATTCCTCTAAAATCTCTAACGACCACTCCTTAAGCCCTTTGGGCTCCGATTTTAGATCAAGCATTAGCCTTGGATCCCTTCCTTGTTCTACCACTTTTGAAATATTATTGGCTACTTCAAAAAATTCCTGCTCGTTACATTCTGGGCTTTCTGCCAGCAAACAATGTAACAGAAACGTATCTAGGAAACGAATTTGTTCTGCAGAAATTCCCAATGGTGCAAAGGGGTCTAAATCAAGCGCTCTTATTTCCACATATTCAATTCCTTCGTTTACGAGAGCATCTAGGGGCCTTTCTCCAGTCTGCGCGTTGCGTTTAGGTCGAATTGTCGAATAGAATTCATTTTCAAGCTGCAAGAGATTTGTGTTTATTTGTAAATAGTTACCGTTCAGTTGATGCCCAATCGCTTCGTATTCAGGATACGGTGTATGCATTGCTTGATGGAGGCAATCTACGTAAGTTTCCAAATCGTTGTAGCAAACAAATAGAGACGTCTGGGCATCACTCCTGTAACCGAGATTACCCATTCGCAAACATGTCGCATTAGGCAGGTACAGGCTGTTTGCATCGAACTGCTGTAAATTATGTTCTCTACCTTCTGCAAAGCATTTGCACGCCGCAGGTGAAGCGCCAAATAAATAAATAAGCAACCAAGAGTAACGATGAAAATTGCGGATAAGGTGAAGGTATTTCTGAGTTCGAAAACTCTGATTGCTTCCTGAATACCCGATTATCGATTTATAGTGATCCCAAAATTCTTCAGGCATGGAGAAGTTATAATGTATGCCAGAAATAGTTTGCATCACACTTCCATAGCGATGATGCAGTCCATGCCGGTAAAGTGTTTTAAGTTTTCCGATGTTGGAACAGCCATATTGGGCAATCGGTATTTCTGTGTTTTCTAGAGGGCACGGCATACTGCTTGCCCATAGAATTTCCGAGTTATCTAAATTCTGAACTGTATACCGGTGGATATTTTCAAGCGTTTTCAAACACTCATTGATGTCGGGAAATACTGGCGTAATAAATTCTAACAGAGCTTCAGAAAAATCAGTTGTGATATAAGGGTTAGTCAGCGCGGAACCTAGCGCCGTTGGATGACTCGAAAGTGAGATGCGTCCTTGTGGAGATACTCGCAGACTTTCCTTTTCAATACCTCGCAGAATGGCTCCCCATTCTGGAGCGAATTCAGGCAACTTGTAGCGCTCTATGCACTTGCTGAATTGCTTAGCCAAAGTTACTCCTATTCACGGGATAAGCCTGCGGTGACTTGGCTTTCTCCATAAAAATTGGCGCAGGTCGCACATTATGTCAAAAATCTTGCATGCATGCGAATAAAGTCAAATTCTGACTATTACCAAGTTAACACTATTGGCACTAATCATTGTTTTTTAAACTGTTGTATGAGTCTTCTTTGTTTTTTATTTGGTTTGCTTGAGGACGGCCAATGTCTAGGCTGTGATTTTCGTTGTTGTGTCATTAGTTCGCGCTTTTGTCTGCTTTCCTCTGTTTCGTCGTAGAGAAGTTGCGCTTGCGGTGCCCCCTGGCGATTTTCTGTTAGGTTTTTAACGATCACAGTTTTTTCGTCAAAACCTTGTCGAAGCCTAATGAGTGAGCCTATTCCGATTTCTTTGCTTGGCTTCGTGCGGGAACCATTGCAATGAACTTTGCCTCCTTCGATAGCCTGTTTTGCGATTGCTCTAGTTTTGTAAAAGCGAGCAGCCCAGAGCCACTTATCTATGCGAATTTTTGTCATTTCGATTTCACGCTACCTAAAGATATCCTTCTTCTTATTAGGGTATAATATGCCCAAAGTCTTCTATCAAAGGGAATTCACTATTTTTTAAGGCCGGGCCGTGGCTATCTGGTTGCTTAATTCCATACAAATATTTAATACCTTCACGCTGAGCTTGTTGGAGAACTTCTACGGAATCATCGAATAATAATGTGTGTTCCGCATCATAGGGCGCGAACTTTTGCAGTTCTCTCCAGAAACCGAGGTTTTCTTTTGCGAGGTTTAACTGGTGAGAGCTAATGCATTTGTAGAAAAATTTACTAATACCTGTATGACGTGCTTTTATCTCGAAGTCTCTGGGATGGGCATTCGTAACCAGCAGCATTTTTTTGTTTAATAGCTGGAGCTCGCTTAATAATTTTAGTGCATTCGGGCGAACCAAAATTTTGTGGGATATTTCGATTTTCAGCTTTGTAATGTTGAGTTGCAGTTCTTTTTCCCAGTAATCTACGCAATACCAATTTAGCGTGCCGTAAACTTGTCGGTATTTGCTATTAATAATAGTAATAGCTTCTTTATTCGTAATCCCTTTGATTTTAGCATAGCACTGCGGAACCATTTTTAGCCAAAAGAAATTATCGAAATGGAGATCCAAAAGCGTACCATCCATGTCGAACATTATTGTTTCTATGGTTGACCAAGGAGGCATATCAAGATTTTTGAAAGTTTTTCTTGGAAAGTATTATAAGGTCGTGCAACATCATAGAATCTTATCGAATATGTAAAATAAATAGAATCTTTTAGGCTAGTAAAATTCATGTCGAAAGAAAACGAATTGGGCGCATTATTGCGTATTGCTGCGGCAGCAGGTAAGGAGATTATTTCTGTTTATGAAAGTACCGATAATATTGAAGTAGAGGTAAAGGCGGACAATTCGCCGCTCACCGAAGCAGATAAGCGAGCTCATCAACTAATCGAAGCGGAACTAGAAAAACTATTTCCGTCAATTCCTATTTTGTCTGAGGAGTCTAAAACGGTGCTGACCGAGAGGCGTATGGGATGGTCCCGTTTCTGGATTGTAGATCCTCTTGATGGCACAAAGGAATTTATAAATAGGAATGGGGAATTTACTGTCAATATCGCTTTGATAAAAAATGGTACTCCCGAGTTGGGGATCGTCCATGTTCCACTTACAGGAATTAATTATGTGGGAAAACTGGGAGCCGGTGCTTGGAAAGTTGGTACAGCCGGAGAGTTTGAAAAAATAGCCCCATCTAAATTCAACAAAGGAGAGAGGAATATTCGAGCCGTAGCTAGTCGCAGCCATCGAGGTAAGCTAATTGACAAATTGATTGAAACTATCGAATCAAAGCTGGGACGTGTAGACATGGTAAATATGGGGAGTTCTCTCAAAATATGTCTATTAGCTGAAGGCGAAGCTGATATTTATCCCAGACTGGCGCCAACTTCGGAATGGGATACCGCGGCAGCCCATGCTGTTTTGAAGGCTGCCGGTGGCGAAATTTACGATACTTCGTTTGAAATACTCCGATATAATCAGAAAGAAACACTGCTCAATCCCTATTTTATCGCTGTAGCTGATACCCACTTTAATTGGTCTTCGGTTTTGCTCCCGGTTTTTAGTTCAATTTCTAAGGCTTAATCTCCCCTTTTTTATGGAGGTTGAAAACATTAGCGTAGGAAATATTCGGGTTTCTCTGAACCATAGAGATTTCTAGTTATGGCTTGGATACAGCACAATTGCATGAATTTAGTTTTGGAGGCTTTATCGGCGTTAACGCGTATTGATAAACCTTATAGAATAGTTAGAGTAAAGGTGGCTGGTTAATAATAATGAAAATATCAGATCTAAGAATTTCCCTGGGTATACTAATTTTGGGTTTGCAGGGTTCCGCTTTTGCGCAGTCGGAAATTGTGTCCGCAAGCAGTGTTGGGATATCAAATGAGGCTCTAGATAGGGCTACTTTTAGCTTACAGCATCACATTGACGAAGGAGACATTTCCGGTGTAGTTGCCGCTGTCGCTCGGGAAGGCAAGGTTGTCTATTTCGAAGCACTGGGTCTTATGGATATCGAACAAGGTAAGCCTATGCACAAAGATGTGTTATTTCGCGTCTATTCTATGTCTCGTCAGCTAACGACCGTCGCGGCGTTAGTCCTTTATGAGCAAGGTGCCTTTGCAATGGACGATCCTATAAAAATGTATTTGCCTAATTTCGAGGATCAGCGTGTTCTCGTAGACCCTTCTAACACAAACTTAAACCAAACTAGAGATAGAGTNGGNGATATTACNGTACAGCATCTTATTACTCACACTTCCGGTTTGGGNAGTCGGGGCTCCCGGNTGTATCAAGAAAATAGAGTTCGCGACAAGAATATTTCTTTGGACCAAATGGTTGAAAATACAGCTCGTATTCCGTTATTCCANGATCCTGGTACAGAATTTCGNTACGGCATTCATGCAACAATCTTAGGCAAGCTTATTGAAGTGTGGGCAGGCAGACCGTTTGAAAAATTCCTTTATGAAGAGCTATTGCAAAGACTTGATATGGATAGCACTATGTTTTGGGCCAGCGGTTCTGACGAAGACCGTTTGGCTGTCGTTTACCGCCCAGCTAATGGCAGACTTCTACCTTATCAGGTTGAATCTATTCCCTATACTGAGCAACCGCGGTTAATTGAAGGAGGTGTAGGCCTCCTTTCTACGGTAAGCGATTATCTGAATTTTTCACAGATGATTCTTGACGGAGGTGTTTTCCNAGGCGAACGNATATTGCAAGAGGATACCGNGGANCTTATATTCGAAAATGCNGTGCCCGAACAAGCGATGCCGATAGGCAAAAATGGCTATTGGACTGGGTCTGGCTGGACTTGGGGGGGCTTTAACCTAGTCCTAGACCCAAGCGCTTATAGTTTCCCGGTTTCAGAAGGCACAATTTGGTGGGATGGTTCCGCTGGTACCCGCTACTTCATAGATCCGGTCCAGAATACCGTCATCGTCATCATGGCTCAGATATCACCTTCAAGTGGAGGAGGCTTTCGTGAAAATTTCTCTGAATTGATTGATATCGCCATTACAGAGCGGTACTAAATTTTAACAAATACTTAAGGCTTTCCAGAATAGAGAAGTATGTGATGCCACGTCGTTTAACCAATTTATACAAAATAATTCCGTCTATTCTAATGCCGCCTCGACTTGGGGCCCCTATACTTTGCTTATAATTTCGAATGATTGATTAGCTTTTTTTGGTTATTTGTGNGTGCCTTGTCTTGGCTCGCGTCGCAATTGCTGTTCATTTCGAATAGAATTTGCAATCCTCCAGGATTGACCTAATTGTGCTACAAAGAAGGACTCTGTTTCATGCATAATCGCCCCATTTACAGCAGTGAACATGAATTATTCCGCGATAACGCTCGACGCTTTTTCCGTGAAGAGCTTGAGCCAAACATAGACCAATGGGAAAAAGAAGGTAGGCTTCCCAGAGAGTTCTGGCGCAAAGCCGGTGAGAATGGCTTTCATTGTTGTGGTATTCCGGAGGAGCACGGAGGTCCAGGTGCCGATTTTATGTATAACATGGTACTTTCCGAAGAAGTGGGGTATGCCGTAGGTGGTGCTAGCGTAGGATTTTCAGTGTCCTCTGATATCGTAGCGTATTATTTGCTTCATAGTGGAACTGACGAACAAAAGCAGCAATGGCTACCAAAGATGGTAAGTGGAGAAGCTATTCCAGCTATTGGCATGACTGAGCCAGGTTGTGGTAGCGATCTAAAAGCCGTTCGAACTACTGCTGTTAGGGATGGCGATGAGTACGTGATAAATGGACAGAAAACCTTTATTACAAACGGACAAAACTGCGATTTTGTTTTACTAGCTTGCTCTACGGATCCTGAAGCTGGTGCTAAAGGCATTAGTCTTATAATTGTTGAATCTAATCGCGATGGGTTTAGTCGTGGCCGAAATCTCGAAAAGATAGGACAGAAAGCTGCGGATACCTCAGAATTGTTTTTCGCCGATGTTCGAGTGCCAGTATCAAATTTACTAGGNAAAGAAGGCAGTGGTTTCGCTGTTTTAATGAATGAATTACCGAGAGAGAGGATAACAATTGCATGCCGTGCATTTGCTGAAGCACAAAGAGCTTTTGAATTAACGGTAGACTACGTAAAAGAACGCAAGGCATTCGGCCANAAAGTATACGAATTTCAGAACACTCAGTTCAAACTCGCGGAGATTAAAACTGACCTTGCAGTAGGTTGGGCTTATATCGATCAATGCTTATTGAGGATAAATGAGGGAAAATTAACTCCAGAAGAAGGTGCTATGGCAAAACTTTGGACTACCGAAACGNGCAGCAAAATTATTGACGCTTGCCTGCAATTATTTGGAGGTTATGGCTACATGAGTGAATATCCAATTTCTCGTTTGTATGTTGATTCCCGGGTGCGGAAGATTTATGGAGGCACTTCGGAAATCATGAAGCTAGTAATTGGGCGAACCGTTTAAAGTAAGCTGGAGGACAGATTAAATGACAGGTATTACGGCCTATGGTGCTTACATACCCTGTGGCAGACTTAACAGGCAATCTATAGCTGAGGCTAACTCTTGGTTTGACGCAAGTCTAAAATCGTTGGGGAAAGGTGAAAGAGCTATATGTAACTGGGATGAAGACGCTATAACAATGGCTGTAGAAGCAGGGAATAATTGCCTAACCTCTCAAGCAGATGTCAGTCTCTCTTCACTATATTTGGCTTCCACAACATTCCCTTTTCTTGATCGACAAAATTCAGTTGTTGTTAGTGAAGCGCTGAATTTAGATAATCAGATACGGACAATGGACATTGGTGGGTCACAGCGTGCAGGCACGTCGGCACTTATTTCTTTACTTGAATCCCGATCCAATAGAAGTGCCCTATTAGTGGCTTCTGAACACAGAAGGAGCAAAGCAGGTTCACGAGCAGAGATGCTATGGGGTGATGCTGCTGCAGCTTTATTAGTAGGTTCTGAAAATGTAATAGCAAACTGTTTAGGAGTCGAAACTATAGCAACAGATTTTGTCGATCACTACCGTGGTGAGGATGCCAGTTTCGACTATGACTGGGAAGAACGTTGGATCCGCGACGAAGGTTTCATGAAATTTGTCCCCAGCGTAGTTAGCAAATTGCTAAGATCATGTTCAGTTGGTTCTCAGCAAATTGACTATTTTATACTTCCAACAGATCAGGCGAGAACTCCAGCAGCATTGGCAAAAAAGCTTGAAATCAATCCAGAGACTGTAGTGGATAATCAGATAGCGGAAGTTGGTGTCGCCGGCGCAGCTCAATCGATTCTTTTATTGGCAAAAGTTTTAGAAAATGCGAAACCTGGGGAACATATTCTGTTAATAGGTTTTGGGCAGGGCTGTGACGCAATTCTACTTAAAACAACTGAAGCGATACGTAGCTTTGTCCCAGCGGTTGGAGTGAGCGCTGCAATTAGTCGTCGCCGCGAAGAAAAAAATTACAATAAATTNTTGAGCTTCAATAACTTGGTGGAACGGGATATTGGGAAGCGCGGTGAGGTCGATAAACAGACTTATTTATCTGGCTATAATCGTCGAAAAGATTTATTGACTGGATTTGCAGGGGGTAAATGTCGCCAGTGTGGGACGGTACAAATCCCCCGTGAAAAATACTGTGTAAACCCTGAGTGTAATGCTCTTGAAAGTCAGGAGTATTATAGTTTTTCTAATAANGAGGGCNTTGTGTCCACCTGGACAGCAGACCGACTAACATTCGATTGGAGTCCACCGGCTTATTTTGGCATGGTACAGTTTGAAGGTGGTGGTAAAATCATGATGGATTTTACAGAAGTAGAAGAAGGTGGTATCGACTCCGGCTCTAAAGTGTCAGTACATTTTCGTATTAGACAGTTTGATCCAGCGAGGGGGTTTCGAAAATATTTCTGGAAGGCGATGGTTGAGAAATAAGCAGCAGGTATTGTTTTATAAATTCAGAGAAAGATATAGAAAATTGGAGTGGGTAATAAATAATGGCCAGCGGAATTAAAGATAAAGTAGTCATTTTAGGAATGGGGTGCAGCAAGTTCGGCGAACGCTGGGACTCTAGCCCTTCTGATCTTATGGTAGAAGCTTTTGAGGAATGTATCGAAGATGCAGGAGTTGAAAGGGAGCAGATTGAGGCAGCCTGGTTCGGTGCAGGTATTGATGCTTTTAATGTCGGGTCCAGTGCGATGCCATTGGCGATCGCATTGCGCTTAAACTACATACCGGTGACTAAAGTTGAAAATATGTGTGCTACGGGTACTGAAGCCTTCCGTGGTGCGGTTTATGCTGTTGCTTCTGGTGCCTGTGATATAGCTCTTGCTCTAGGCGTAGAAAAGCTTAAAGACACCGGTTATGGAGGCCTACCTCAACGTACTCGCGGCTTGGAGAATGATATGTACTGGCCGAACCTATCGGCGCCAGGCGCGTTTGCTCAACTTGCTTCTGGTTATCGGTCTAAACACAAATTAAATAAAGAAGATTTAAAGCGTGCGATGGCCCATGTCTCTGTTAAGAGCCATGCCAATGGTGCGAAAAATCCAAAGGCGCATTTGCAGCGTGAGATTACAGAAGAGCAGGCTGTAAATGCGCCTTTTATCGCAGAGCCTATTGGCCTCTATGATTGCTGTGGNGTGAGCGACGGTTCTGCTTGCGCAATAGTAACAACACCGGAAATCGCGAGGGGTTTAGGCAAAGAGAATTTAATCTCAGTGAAGGCGCTTCAGTTAGCCGTTTCAAATGGGATTGAATCGAGCCACGAAAGTTGGGACGGCTCTTATTTAAAAACAACTCGAATAGCCTCGCAAAGGGCTTACGACGAAGCCGGTATTCGGAAACCAAAAGAAGAAATTACCATGACGGAAGTTCACGATTGTTTTTCGATTACCGAATTGGTAACGATGGAAGATTTGCAGCTTGCCGAAGAGGGTAAAGGTGTTAAGGCGGTATTGGACGGAAATTTTGATTCTGATGGCAAAACACCTTGTCAAATCGATGGCGGTCTCAAATGTTTTGGTCATCCAATTGGCGCGTCGGGTCTTCGTATGATCTATGAAAACTATTTGCAACTTAATGGTCGCGCGGAACAAAGGCAATTGGACGATCCGAGGTTGGGTTTGAATCACAACCTTGGTGGGTTTCCACACCAAAATATTTGTTCAATTTCTATTATAGGTCCCTATAATTAAATGGCAATGTCAAACGCGCCCAGGTAAGTTGTATTTGGTCAGTTTCCCGTGTCACTTTCGCTTGCCTCATTGATATGTCAAAAGCGCATTTTTTAGTACATCTCATCGAGTACGCCAATTGATACTCTCTAATTATTTTTAAGCAAGTAGTTTTATAAAATGCAGGAAAGTGGTACCAATCAGATTCAGCATAATAACGTCAGTATAAAAGATGCTATTGGTGTAATAGAAACTCTTCATGAGTATGTATTACTTGGAATGCGTAACCTTAGAATCATCTGTACCGAAAATGGTAAATTTAAACCAGATTTACTGGACAAAAATCAATTTGCAAGTTACGAGCTTGCATTCAGCGAAGCTGAAATTGCAGCCGCTAAATCACTCTTAAATTTCGGTAAGCAAGCAGATAAGCATTCACTAGACTTTGATATCTCAATCCTATTCGCCTGCGAAATTTTTAAGTCAGTCACTGCGCGATTAAGGTCAATATGTTGGGATGCTAACTTATGTTTAACCGAACTAGCCTCGCTTGAAACAAATGACATAGTTTCTGGGCTTTTACAATATAACAATGGAAGTTTTATTGCTCAGTTAGGACAGAGAATTCTAACTGAAGAAATCACTCAACTTACGGCCGGATTGAGTGAAGAAAAGGAACTTGTACGTGAGACATTTTATCGTTTTACTAATGATGTTGTTGCGCCATTGGCCGAAGAAATTCACCGTAAAGATAAAGATATCCCTAAAGAAATTATTAGGCCAGCAGCGGAACTTGGTTGCTTTGGTACATGTATTCCAGAAAGATTTGGTGGGCTTCAACCGGATGAGAAGCCCGATAGTTTGGGTATGATTGTCGTTACAGAAGAACTCTCACGTGGGTCATTAGGGGCAGCCGGTAGTTTGATTACACGTCCTGAAATCGCTGCCCGTGCTTTATTAGCGGGAGGAACGGAAGCTCAACAAAAGTATTGGTTGCCGAAACTAGCGGGCGGGGAAATACTCTGTGCAATTTCCATTACTGAGCCAAATACTGGTTCTGACGTTGCCGCTGTTTCGTTGAAAGCTATACGTACAGACGGTGGGTGGTTACTGAATGGTAGCAAGACTTGGTGCACATTTGCCGGAAGATCTGAACTTATTGTCACTCTTGCTCGAACCAATCCGGATAGCTCTTTAGGCTATAAGGGCCTGAGTATGTTTTTAATTAAAAAACCCAAATATGCTGGTCATCAGTTTCAACACGAGCAATCCAAAGGGGGTAAGCTGTCAGGAAAAGCTATTGCTACCTTGGGCTACCGTGGTATGCATTCCTACGAATTGTTTTTTGAAGATTACTTTGTTCCAGAAACAAATTTGGTTGGCGAAGACAACGGGGAAGGCAATGGTTTTTATTACACCATGGCGGGATTTTCTGGTGGAAGAATCCAAACTGCGGCTCGTGCAACAGGGATTATGCAAGCGGCTTTCGAGAAGGCCTTAAATTATTCCAATGAGCGAGTTGTGTTTGACCAGACACTTGGCGAATTCCAATTAACTCAGGTTAAGATTGCCCGTATGCTGGCAACTATTACTGCAAGTAGACAATTTAGTTATGCGGTAGCCCGGCAAATGGATGAAGGCCGGGGCCAGATGGAAGCCAGTCTCGTTAAGTTATTTAGCTGTCGAGCTGCAGAATGGGTTACCCGAGAGGCTATGCAAATTTTCGGCGGGATGGGTTATGCAGAAGAAAGCGCAGTTTCCCGCTATTTCGTAGACGCCAGAGTACTTTCTATATTTGAAGGTGCTGAAGAAGTTTTAGCTTTAAAGGTAATCGCTAGAGAATTAATCGAGAAGTCCTAATTTTTAGGATTTTGTGTGCCTAGTATAGTTATATAGCTAACTAGAATTGATAATTACTGATAGCTTACGTATAAGAACACCCATTAGATTTTGTTGAAAAAAGGAAAGCAGAAAAATGAGCGCTCCATTGTTGCAAGATAAAGTCGTAATCGTGACTGGTGCTGGTCGTGGTATCGGTCGGGGAATTGCTATGCTAGCTGCAGCGAATGGCGCTAGGGTTGTTGTAAATGATTTAGGTGGATCTGAAGATGGGTCTGGAGCTGATAGCAGTCCGGCTGATGAGGTTGTAAATGAAATCAAAGCCGCTGGTGGTGAAGCAGTAGCTTCATATGCCAGTGTGACTGAATGGGATGCGGCTCACCAAATTATCGATATGGCAGTTACCACCTTTGGCCGAATCGACTGTGTTGTGAACAACGCCGGTAATTTGAGAGATGCTATTTTCCATAAAATGACAGAAGAAGACTTTGACTCAGTAATAAATGTGCATCTCAAAGGGACCTTTAACGTAAGTCGTGCGGCGGCAACTCATTTTCGTGCGCAGACCAGTGGTTGTTTTGTGAATATGACTTCCACATCAGGTTTAATCGGAAACTTCGGTCAGGCGAATTATGCAGCTGCAAAACTTGGAATAGTTGGGCTATCCAAGTCCATGGCATTAGACATGGGTCGTTTTCGAGTTCGTTCAAACTGCATAGCGCCATTTGCTTGGAGCCGACTGATCGGGACAATTCCTACTAATACCGAAGAAGAAAAAGCGCGAGTTTCAAAGATACAGCAGATGACACCAGATAAGATTGCTCCGCTTGCAGTAGCATTATGTAGCGATATTGCTCAAGATGTGACTGGTCAAATCTTTGGTGTGCGCAACAATGAAATATTTCTTTTCAACCAAACTCGCCCGATTCGCTTTGCTCATACAAGCGACGGTTGGACGCCAGATTCTATTTTAGAGCGAGTAATGCCAGCCTTTAAGGCAGACTTCTTTCCGCTGGAACGGTCGGGCGATGTATTTTCTTGGGACCCGATGTAATAAGACCAAATAGGGATTTTGATTGGTTACTACTATTGGGCATGGACTGAAAGGCTTAATCCTGAGGGATCAGATGCGACAGCTATCTTGCAATAACTATCTTGAAAAGCGTGATAACAAAATTCATTAATTTTGACGGTATTCCTAGCCGCAAAGGTCAGGCTCTAAACATTACCCGAGTAACATTTATGGAACGGATTTGCGATGGGGCTTAATTGTAAAATATTTCTGACTTGTTTTGAGATAGATTTATACGTTGATTAGAAATCAACATACCAACAAGTTAATAAACGGAATAAAGCTTATGAATTTCAACCCAGATTATTTGCTGAATCGAGAATTTGACACCATCTGCCAATCTTATACTGAAAAAGATTGCATACTCTATGCTTTAGGGGTGGGTATGGGCTTAGATCCATTAGACGAAAGGTGTTTACGTTTTGTCTACGAAGATGGATTGAAAGTTCTGCCGAGTCAGTCAGTGATCATGGCCCACCCTGGTTTCTGGGCGAAACAAGAAGACATGGGTATTGATTGGGTGAAAGTTTTGCACGCAGGTCAGGAAATCATTTTTCATAAGCCTATCCCAACTTCGGGAACAGTTGAAGCAAAGACCCGTATTACAGAGATTGCCGATAAGGGTGAAAAGATTGGCGCGCTGATTGTTTCAGACCGAGTCGTTAGGGATACTGAAACTCGGGAAGAAATTTGTACTCTTATAACTACAATTTTGGCTCGCGGCGATGGGGGGTTTGGAGGCGACCGTAAATCGTCCACTCCCAAGCCTGACGTCGTTCCAGCCCGGGAGCCTGATGAAGTTTGTGATTTGCCAACTTTGGCTCAGCAAGCGCTAATTTATCGTTTATCGGGAGATTATAATCCCTTGCACGCTTCGCCCAATGTTGCTCGTAGCGCAGGTTTTAAGGCACCAATACTTCATGGTCTCTGCACTTTTGGCGTCATGACGCATGCTTTAGTAAAAACTTGTTGTGGCTATGACCCCAACCGTTTTAAACGCATGCGATTGCGGTTTTCCTCGCCGGTTTACCCAGGAGAAACTATTCGCACCGAAATTTGGAACGAAGGTAGTCATATTGCTTTTCGTTGCAAATCCTTGGAACAGGATAAAATTGTGATAAATAATGGTTACCTACTGATTGACTGAACTGGGGAGAACTAGTGCAACAAATTCTTAAAGGCTTAAGAATAGTAGAAGGTAGTGCTTTCGTTGCNGCTCCATCTGGTGGTATGACACTTGCTCAACTCGGTGCTGATGTTATTCGCTTCGATCAAATTGGCGGGGGGATTGACTATCATCGCTGGCCTGTGACAGAAAATGGTAAAAGTCTTTACTGGCATTCACTTAACAAGGGTAAACGTTCAATAGCAGTAAACTTTCGAAGTAGAGAAGGGAGAGAACTCATACAGTCTCTAATAACGGCTTCGGGAGACGACAGCGGGTTATTTGTTACCAACTTTCCCGCTAAGGGCTGGTTAGCGGATGAGTTACTGCGAAATCGTCGAAGCGACTTAATTTATGTGAATCTTACAGGTGATCGTCATGGCGGCAGCGCTGTTGATTACACAATCAATAGCAGGATTGGTTTACCTTATCTAACTGGTGATTACGAAAATCCCATTAATAATCCATTTCCTGTTTGGGATGTTTTAGCTGGGCAACAAATTACAATAGCGCTCCTCTCCGCAGAACGCCATCGACGATTAAGCGGTGAAGGACAATTCGTAAAGCTCGCCTTAGCAGACGTTGCCATGGCGGCCATGGGTCATCTCGGCTATATAGCTGAGGCAGAACTAAATCAAGATCTTCGCCAGCCTATGGGTAATCATATTTTTGGTACCTTTGGTCATGACTTTTTATGTAAAGATGGTTGTCGCATCATGATTGTTGGTATCAGTTTTAAACAGTGGGAAGCGATCATAAAGGTGACCCGCACGGAATCAGAGACCAAAGCTATGGAAGAAGATCTGGGTTTGGATTTCGCGAAAGAGGCTGATCGATTTAGAGCCAAGGAACAATTACGAGAACTGTTTGCCCCTTGGTTTGCGAGTAAATATTATTCAGAAGTGAAACAGGCTTTAGACGAGGGCGAAGTTTGTTGGGGCCTCTATCAATCCATAAAGGAATTTGTCACTAGTGATCAAGATTGTTCGGAAGCCAACCCCTTGTTTACTAGAATTAACCAGCCTGGCATAGGCCATTATCTAGTGCCTTCTCAGGCCATTCAGTTTACTGGGTTGGAAACTGAGATGCCTCGGGCTGCTCCTTTACTTGGTCAGCATACTGACGAGATTCTTGGAGAAATCCTCGCCCTGGACAGCAGCCAGATTGGGAAACTGCACGATAAGAAAGTTGTTGCGGGCCCAACGCCCTAAAGTAGGAATTTCTGAGGTATGGATACAAGAAACCAATTAATACGTATAACCGATTTGCTTTTTGCTGCAGCTGAAAAATGGCCAGATAAACCTGCAATCAGTTTTCTTGGGGAAACTCAGAGCTGGCTGCGGACAAAGAATCGCACTGTGGCTGCAGCAACCCTTCTGAAAAATATCGGTGTCGAGCGAGGTGATCGGGTTGCATTTCTCGGCTTAAATTCTAATGTCTGCTTTGAATCGTATTGGTCGCCCGCTTTAATCGGCGCAATTATGGTGCCGATTAATTATCGGCTTGCAGATCGGGAAATGATCGAATGTATTCAGGATTGCACGCCAAAAGTACTGATTGTCGACGCTCGTTTTTTAAAAAAGGCACAAAAAATAAACGAACACTGTGGCAGTTTGACAAACATAATTTGCTGCGGTGGGTTCGATGCGCCGGAGGGCGTACTTTCTTATGAGCGAGCTATTAACGATATCATAAAGAGTGACACTTATGCTGAGCTTTGCCCAAGCTCTAACAAAGAAACAGTGATTATATTTTATACTGGCGGAACCACTGGGAAGTCTAAAGGTGTAATGCTTAGTCACATTAATTTCAAGTACAACACAGAATGTTCAATTCCTTTGTATCGTATGAAACAGCATTGGGCGTTTTTAATTATTGGCCCGTTATTTCACCTAGCGGCGGGATCCCGAGTTTTTAGCAGTGCTGCCTTGGGGGGGCATGCCGTAATACTGCCCAAGTTTGATGTTGTAGATTTGATGGAAAGTGTTGAGGAATATGCGATCAATTCTGCAACGCTGGTTCCTACAATGTACCAAATGATTCTCGAGCATCCACGGTTTGGTGAATATGATCTTTCATCACTGAAAATGTTAGCGTCTGGGGCTGCACCACTTTCCATTGCTCTGCTGAGCAGGATAGTTTCGGCATTTCCTGAAACAGAATTTTTCCAAACTTATGGTATGACCGAAGCGTCTCCTATACTGACTAGTCTCGATTCCAAGTATCATGTATTGGAAGGGCCGAATTCTGCTAAGCTTGGTTCTGTCGGTCGCGCAGTTAAACATGTTGATCTTATTATTGCAGACGAAGATGATAATCAATTACCGGCTAATACCGTCGGACAGATTCTAGCACGGGGGGAAAATATCATGACCGGCTATTGGCAATTACCACAACAGACTGCAGAAGCATTAAAAGAAGGTTGGTATCACACTGGCGATGCCGGTTATCTTGACGAAGAAGGGTTTTTATTTCTTGAAGGCAGAGTAAAAGATATGATCGTAAGTGGCGGTGAGAATATATACCCTATCGAAGTTGAAAATATTCTTGAAGATCATCCGGCAATACACCAATGTGCTGTGATAGGCGTTCCCCACGAAACATGGGGAGAATCTGTCCATGCCATTGTTAAGCTTAAGGATGGCGCGCAAGTGACGGAGCGGGAACTTATAGCTTTCTGTAAGGAGAATATCGCGAGCTATAAATGCCCAGTAAGTGTGACCTTTCGCGAAAGTCCGATGCCACTTTCTCCCATAAATAAAATTCTAAAAACGGAATTACGAAAACCATTCTGGGAAGGCCGTAATTCTAGATTAGTATGATCGACTAAAGGCTTACAAACAGGTATGAGGAGCCGATAACTAATAATGTACCGCGAATAAAGAAGTTTTCTGGTCTCTATAATTTGCTATTGACCGGTTGCTTTATATTAGACTTTACATTTTAAAACGACTGATCTTACGGAAGAGTTTGAATGTTGTTTTATGTAGTCCACCCTCCTGCTAGAGGAATTAATTGACCAACCATATGGTTGCATTTTTGGCTGGCCAAGTAGGCCGCAAGTTCTGCTGTTTCTTCTGATCTTCCGATCTTATTTGTTGGAACATTGCGTTTAAGGTGATCAAGGAATTTATCATTATCGAGAATTTCGTCAGGGTAGTAGGTGTTATTATTAACGTAATTCTGCGCGATGGCATTTACTTGTATATTATTCCGGGCAAGCTCTAACCCAACGGCCTTGATAAACGCGTTTTGTGCGCCTCTTGCAGCACAATAGGCAGCATTATTAGGAATGCCTTTTAGGGGCGCAGCGCTTGTGATAGCGATGATTTTACCAGTCTTTCTTTCTAGCATTTTTGGTGTAACCGCTCTTACTAAGTACATAAGAGGATGGACTAAAGAGTCAAACAATCTATTCCAGTCCGTATTGTTAATATCATGAACCGGTCCCGTCATAGGAGGCTCTGCTAAATTTGCAACGAGTATGTCGATTTGCCCGATGGAATTAATTAAAGCTTCGCAATCTTTTTGGCTCCGCATTGGGTAATTTCCTGTAAATACTTTAATACCTTTATCTTCAAATCTTTCTTTAATGGCGGTTCCCATGTACTTTTCGTAACAGGTAATAAGAGCAGTACGTTCTTCCATTGTGTATCCCTTCTATGAATTTGTGCAGTAAATATTATATGCAGGGGAAACCTGATTAAATAGTTCGGTGTCTTCTGAAAATCGAAAATATTCCCTTTATTTTAAAATAGGTATTATTAGTGCTGCAGCAATTGGTAGAGAACCTTGATAGAAAGACTAAGCTTGATTTAATTTTTGCTTCTTAATTAAATGCATCACAAATCGTTCGAGTATTTCGTAAGGCTGACAGCCAACAACGACGAGATCATTATTACAAAATGTGGGTACACCGNTTATGCCTTTTTTTCTCGCTAAGCGCCAATCCTCATCTACCTCAGACTCGAATTCTCGGTCTTCCAGCACCTTGCGCGCCGCATTTGCATCTAATCCAGCATTGCCAGCAACAGCTATTAATTCTGTGATATCACTAATGTTGATATTGTTAACAAAATAGGCTTTATAGAGTGAGTCGTGAATCGTTTCTCCGCCAGCTTGAGTATCTGCCCATTTGCCCAGTTCCTGGGCATAACGACTATTGTAGGTATGAGTTCGATTGCCATAGGGAAGGCCGGCTTGAGCCATTAGGTTTTTCATTTTTTCTTTCATGGGAGTTAGATCGCGTCCCGGAAATAAATCTTCTAGCAGTTGGCCTTTTGGCGGCGTTCGAGGATGTAAGGGGAAATGTACCCAGCGGATATTTACTGGATAGTTACGTTTCAGCTTTTTAATACTCACGGTATTGAGATAACACCAAGGTCAGACGTAATCAGTAAATACGTCTATTACGATTTTAGTCATTATTTCACTCAGCGAATACGATATTTACTCTTCTATTATGCTTGCCTTTATTTTCGATCTTGCTTACTCGAATCCTACCGATCTCTCTCGTAGTTCTCACATGGGTTCCACCGCAAGGCTGCAGATCGATGCCTTCTACATGCACTAAACGAACTTGTCCGGAACCTAAAGGCGGCTTTACAGACATCGTGCGAACCAGGTCTTTCTTGGCTGCAATTTCCTGCTCTGTAATCCAACTACTGCAAAGAGGATAGTTTCCCTCAACCAATTTATTCAAGCCTTCTGTTAGGATTTCTTTATCCAGAGAGGCATTCTGTAAATCAAAATCTAGCCGGCTCTTTTCTACACTAATAGAGCTGCCTGTTACACCACCATTAATTAGTGAGCACAACAAATGCAGGCAACTGTGCATCCGCATGTGTTTATAGCGTCTCTCCCAGTCAATATGCGCGCCCACTGTTGTTCCTGCGGGTGGAGCTGATTGTCCTTCGGCTAGTACATGAAGAACGCCGCGCCCGTCTTCGTCGTTATAAGCTCCAACTACCGTAACGGCCAAGCCGTCGGCTGCAATGATTTTCCCAGTGTCACCAGGTTGTCCCCCGCCTTCTGAATAAAACACAGTGCGATCTAGGATAATGCCTCGATCGTCGGCGTCAACGACTTTTGCGGTGCAAGTTTTTGCATAGGCGTCTTCACGAAAGATTTCTATAGTCATAAGTAAGCCGCATTAGTATCTAACCAGTAGGGATGAGTTTCAGAATTTGGCCTCCGGCACCATGCTCAATCAATAAATAAAGTGATCCATCGAAACCTTGTTCAACATCACGGATACGACCGACGCCTTCCGCTAAAGTTTCTCTCTCAATAAATTGATTATTCTCTATCTTTACTCGAAATAATGTTCTTAGTTTAAGAGACCCAACAATAAAATCGCCTTGCCATCCGGGAAATTGTTTACTATCGCTGATAATAAAACTCGATACCGCAGGTGAAGGTGTCAAATCGACCACGGGCTGTTGGATGTCTGACAGTTCAAATGGAATGCCTAGATTTCTTCCGTTAACGCGCGTTCCATCGTAATGGAGACCAAGTGAGTAGAGTGGCCAACCGTAGTTCTCACCTGGAAGTAAGCGATTTATTTCATCGCCACCTCTGGGCCCATGTTCACTCCCCCACAACTCGCCGTTAACTATATCGAATTCTAATCCTTGGGGGCTGCGGTGACCGTAGGTGAAAATACTCTCATAAACACCTTCGTGACCATAGTATGGGTTATCCTGCGGAATATCTCCATCGTCTTTTACGCGATGAATTTTTCCACAAGGAGTAGCAAGATCCTGAATGCCTCCCCCGACTCCACCACACTTCATTCCAAGAGAGAAGAAGACATGGCCACGATTATCAAATGCGATTCGACCGCCGGCACCAACGTCGCCAGCAAAGAAATAGTCTTCTTTCGGTGCTTCCCAAATCGTTTCTTGATTAACCCATTTTTCGCCATCGAGCCTACCGCGTACCAACCGGTTCATGGACACTGGACGTTCTTGTTCAAGACTAATGCTATTGCAATTCTCACAGCGATCACTGTGATACAAATAAATCCAGCCATTTTCGGCATAGTTTGGATGTAAATCGATATCGAATAACCATCCCATACCCCTTTCAATGTCGATACGCGATTCTAAGCGATAAATGTCTTTGTAGGCGGTCGGCGTCCCTTCTATTAATTTTGATTTTTCGCCATAAGTGTCAATAACGCGCACACCGTGGGTTTTCTCCGTGACTAGAATTCTTCCGTCTGGCAATGGAGCGATCGAGAAGGGTAGTGGCTCTAGGTCTTTTATTATTGTTTCCAATCGAAAGTTATGGTGTTCTGTTTCAAAAATTTCGTTAGAAATTTCAAGCGGTGCATCATAATTGGAAGTTGCATATCCAACATTATTTCGTGTCTCCAATATGTACATTGCTAATCCAGTTATCTCAACCGGGTCAAAGATATCGCGCCAACTTGGCATACCGCCATTTTCATAGCCATTACTAATGCTGGAGATAATCTCATCCATAGACTCGCCATGGATTAATTCACCTCGAAGAGGTGTCCCTTGTGTGGCACCTTCCAGATTTTCACCATGACAGACTGCGCAATTGTTTTCGAACATCAAGCGAGATTCAGTTATACCTGAATAAGCTTCAGCTTCTTCTTGAGGTTGCTTGTCGACTTGGGCGCCCGCGTGGCCAGCAGATAAAAGAATTGAAATTACTAAAATTGAAGAAATTAGATACCCGATTTTTTTCATTTTTGATACCAGATTTCAGAATAATTGTGTTTAGTACTATAAACCGGCTGTAACCATATTCCCACAAAAGTAGCTTTGCAATTCTTAATGCCATCTACTTTATGCCTGGTGTTCGGAGTATAATTCTGAAATACGCTGCAGGTTTTGGGCCTGTGATACAAAAAATATTTAGAACAGATAATGAACACGAGGTGAAGCCCATGCGCAAACTAATCGTAATATTTAGCGCTGTAATTGTATTTACTGGATTATTTTCAACAACTTATGCTCAGGATGGTGACGCCCTGGCTATTCTGGTTCCAGGTGGAGGCACCTATAGTCGCCCGATTGCCACGGATTCAGCCGAAGCTCAAGCCTTTTTTGATCAAGGCATTCGCATGGCTTGGAGCTTCTATTTTCCTGAAGCTATCGCCTCTTATCAAGAAGCGTCTCGATTGGACCCCGCAAGTCCAATGCCACATTGGGGTATAGCCCATGCCGCTGGGCCAAATCCAAATAGCCGCTATGCTGGAATGCCAGATGATCCGCAAGGCGCCGGTCTTGCAGCGATACGTTTAGCAATGGACTTATCTAACAATGGAACCCAACGAGAGCGTGATCTAATCAATGCAACTTTCGTATTGTATAACAAGGACGCGATTTCCGACGATCGCGAAAGAGACTTCGCTTTTTTAGACGCTATGCGTCAGTTGCACAACCAATACCCAGATGATGCTGACATTGCCACCATTTTTGGTGAAGCTTATATGAATACCACTCGCTGGGATTATTGGGAAGCAGATGGATCCCCGAAACCAGGTACAATCGAGGGTAAGTCTGCATTAGAGGCAGCGATGGAAATCGAACATGACCATCCTGGTGCAAATCATTTATATATTCATTTAATGGAAGGATCAGACCAGCCAGAGCTTGCCATGCCGTCCGCGCAAAAGTTGGAAGGCACTGTGCCAATTTCTGGCCATATGGTACATATGCCTGGACATATTTATTTGCGAGTTGGTGAATATGAAAAAGCAATTATAACCAATGAGCGTTCGCAAATTGTAGACGACCAGTTTGCGGAAATTTGGGGAGACAATAATTTTCCGATGATCGGCACCTATCCGCTTTCACACAAAATTCACAAGCCCCATGCATTAGACTTCGTGCGTTATGCCAATATGTTGCAAGGAAATTATGCAGCTTCGTCAGAGGCAGCAGTGAGAAATGCAGGTCGCCAAATTCCCGGACAGGGCGGGGACAAAACTATTGCTCATGAGTGGGTAATGGATAAAGTATTCGGTAAGTGGGACAAGATTCATGCCGAAAATCAGGCTAATCGGGAAAAGGCGGCTAACCCTTATTTGAAAGGCATGTGGGCTTATGTAATGGGCAGTGCTCATGTAGCTATGGGCCACATCGGCCCTGCCGAAGCTGAACTAGCTATTCTGCGAGAACAAATTAACGCCGATGGGGTAAATGATTCAGGGGTTGGTCCTACACCAGCTGATCATGTATTAAGTCTCGCTATGCATGCTCTGCTCGGAGAAATTGAGGAAGCTAAAGGTAACATCGATGGCGCTATTCTGCATTATGGCCATGCAGTAGAGTATCAGGATAACCTAAACTATACTGAGCCGCCCGACTGGTCTCAGTCTATGCGCCTCTATTTGGGAGCAGCTTTGCTTGATGCCAACCGTCCTGCTGAGGCAGAAGATGTATACAGAAAGGATTTGGAATGGAACCAGAGGAATGGTTGGACAACGTTCGGCCTTGGACAAGCTTTGGAAGTTCAAGGCAAAGAACAAGAAGCTATTCTAGTAAATCGACAATTTGAAGGACTGTGGCGAAATGCTGATGTAGAGTTAGAGCGTTCGCGGCTCTAATTTCGAACAATAAACTGTCTTCAGAAATGCAGAGCTTGGCTCTGCATTTCTGTCTTTGGTCGTGGCTAAACACACAATAAAAACGGAGCACAGCATGAAAATAGCAGCCAAATCTATTTCGATTGTTATTTTGTATACACTATCAACGGTTGTCTATGGACAGTCAGATATTGGGCCAGTAAATGATCTGCCTAACCCCTATCAGATTGTTACGGGATTTTTCAATATGCCAGCGGGTCGTGAATGGGGAGCATCTAGCTCAATTGATGTTGACCCCGATGGTAAGTCAATATGGATTGGNGAGCGTTGNGGCTCGGACTCGATTCGTGCGCAATATCCTATTCGCGGATGTGCCGAATCCGATTTACCTGTTGTGCTAAAATTTAATTCTGACGGCGAGATGGTGCGAAGCTTTGGCGGAGGTATCTTCGCAGTGCCGCATGGATTTCATATCGATCCTGATGGTAACGTGTGGGTGACTGATGCGCCTTTTACTTTACCTCCAGGGATAGAGGGCAAAGGCCATATCGTGGTTAAGTTTTCACCGCAGGGAGATCGATTATTGACACTTGGCACACCTGGTATAACGGGGGCAGATGAGAATCACTTCAACATGCCTTCGGATGTTCATGTCGCCGCGAATGGTGATATTTTTATCGCGGATGGGCATGGTGGCGACAGTAATGGACGTATCGTCAAGTTTGACTCGGATGGCAATTACCTCACTGAATGGGGTCGGCCAGGCTCTGGGCCGGGCGAGTTTGATGCGCCTCATGGGCTTGCTATGGATTCTCAAGGTAGACTGTTTGTCTCTGATCGCGGGAATAACCGTATACAGATCTTTGACCAAGACGGCAACTTACTAGATATTTGGCATCAATTTAGTCGGAACAGCGGTATTTATATTGATGGAAATGACATCCTTTATGCCGTTGACTCTGAGTCAAATATTTCTAGAGGACGTGGTGAATGGCGCCGGGGAATTCGGGTCGGTAGTGCGAGAACTGGAGAAGTTCACTATTTTATCCCCGACCCTTTTGATGCCAACAATGGTCCGTACGCCGCTAGTTCCGGCGGTGAAGGAATAGTAGCAGATAGAGATGGGATCATTTACAGCGCAGAAGTGGGCCCAAGGTCAATAAAGCGTTATTTTCCTTTTGAGTAGTTATTGTTTTAGACGATGAAATCTTAAAAAAGGCCAGGGGTTGAACTGGCCTTTTTTAATGTCAAATAGAGAGAAAACCTTTATCGGTTCGGACAAGGACGAAAGTTATTTCAAATTAAGGCGAATTCTGTTTCCGCTTAATAAGCTTGTCAGGAAAAGGGTTATACTTCGTGTTGACGCTTGTTACAAAAAATAAAATCGGATAAAACTAACTATCGATCATGCCGCTTGGGCATAGACGCAAATAAAATTATGATTGTCGATGATTCTTACGAAAATATTCCTGACGCTCGTGATGGCCTTAATAAAAAGGAACGCGTAATTTTATATTGTTTAAAGGCTGCTCAAGATGAATTTCTGGGGAAAGGAGTCCCTACTGCGACTTTATATGGAAGGGTAGTAGAGCATATAGATATGGACCAAAAGGAATTTCAAGAAATATTGAATCGATTGGTAGGGCTTACAAGAAATTCAGATGGTTCTATGTCATATGGGTAGAATTTTGCTCAATTTCTCAACCCTGTCCTTTGCGGTAATGTTGTTTTCTCTGGCGCAGTATGGATTAAGTGCTGAACAGGCAGATAGAGCTTCACAAAATCAATTCAGGTGGGTAAATCCATTTCCTGAAGATTTCGAGCCGCTTCTTGGTCTATACCATAAAACCTTCTTAAGCCCATCCATGCAAAAAGAAGTTGGATATGCAATTTATCTTCCACCCCACTATTTAGAGGATGATAATCGATTTTTCCCGGTGGTTTATTATTTACACGGAGGTCGGCCGGGCAATGAAACTAGAAGTACATACATTGTTAATTCTCTGCATGAGGCGATGTCATCCGGCGCAACGCCGTCTGTGATTTACATTTTCGTTAACGGAGGCGAGATTAGTCATTGGAATTATCCTCCATTAGCATCAATGGGTGAGGATGTTTTTGTTAAAGAACTAATTCCTTACACCGATTCAAACTACCGAACTGTTGCTGATAGGTCGGGTCGTGCTATCCAAGGATTCTCCCAAGGCGGTAGAGGTGCAACACGAATAGCTTTTAAATATCCTGATTTATTTTCTTCTGTGGTAGCTGGGGGAGGCGCTTACCAAGTAGAAAGGCAAATAGCAGAAAACAATGGGATTGAATATGACACCCGGCGTAGAAATCCACAACGTTTAGATTTTGGTATAGGCAATGATGCGTATTCGCTAGCACAGTCCTACGCAGTTTCAAATAGCGACAACTTAGAAATAGCTTTTTGGGGAGGAACAGANGGATTTAATTACGAAGGTATTCTCGTGTATATGGAATATCTGGATTCTTTAGATGTTGGCTACCAATCTTATTTTGTTGGGGGTATTGGTCATAACGCTATGCAGCTTTATCAAGCAATAGGACTCGATTTGATGAACTTCCATGCAAATGTATTTGAGACTTCTGTGAATGAATAAGAACTCTAAATTCACTTACCGCATTGCTACGGAAGGAGACATACCTGAGATCCGCAAACTCATGCGGCTTTCTATTGAAGAGAATATGAAAGAATTTCTTAGTGCTGAACAAATCGAAGCTAATAAAGAAAGTATGGGTGTGGATCAGACCCTAATAGACGATGGCACTTACTTTGTCGTTGAGACACAAGAAATAGGTGTAACTATAATCGTTGGTTGCGGAGGTTGGGGTAAACGAAAAACTCTATACGGAGGAAATCAAACAAAAGGCAGGGACGATTCCTTAAGTGATCCCGAATATGAGCCTGCCCGAATTCGTGCTATGTATACCCACCCAGATTGGACCCGACAGGGGNTAGGATCATTTCTGCTGGATCTGGGCGAAGAGGCCGCCAGAAATGCGGGATTCAGAATGATTGAGTTAGGTTCGACTATTCCGGGTTATCCACTGTATTTGGCATATGGTTATATTGAAGTTAGTCGCCATACTAAAGTAGCTGCGAATGGCCACAAAAATACGATAATTAAAATGGAAAAACCTCTTTAACGTAGTTAAGAACTGCGCTTTTAGGGGAACGATTTTCTGTAATTCATGTGCAAAGCTAACGGATTTTAGGGCTAGAAGCTAAAAGAGCACCATTCCCCGGTTTCTGACTAATAACAAGCGAGATGAATAGGTTTAAAGAATTTTAAGGTGAGAGGGCTATGATTAATAAGTTGGGTTTCAAGATAACCGTCATAATCTGTTTGATGTTCACGTCGTGGTGCTTGGTCGCACAAGAACACTTTAATCGCAATGGCAAGCAAGCAAGTGAGCATACCATAATACTCCAACAGCAGCTCCGAGAATCATTGCCATTTGAAGATCAACGAGACTTTGAGGAATCCCAGCGTGGGCTTATTGCTCAACCAAATTACCGCCGAATTACCTCCGCTAATGGCAGTATAGTTTGGGACATGGCTCGCTACGATTTTCTTTTAGCGGGCAATGAATACGATACTATTCATCCTTCACTACAACGCCAGGCATTACTGAATATGAATTACGGTTTATATGAGGTNGTGCCAGATTTTATNTATCAGGTCCGTGGGTTTGATTTATCAAACATGACGTTGGTAAAAGGGCAGACAGGTTGGATTATTTTCGATGTCTTATTAACCGAACAGACCGCAGATGCTGCGCTTACTTTTGCGAATGAACAACTGGGCCCCCTGCCCGTCAAAGCCGTTATTTATTCTCACTCGCATGCAGACCACTTTGGTGGCGTGAGAGGTGTAGTGAGGGAAGAAGATGTAGCTTCNGGCTATGTTGAAGTTATCGCGCCTAACGGATTTATGGCAGAAGCGATTTCTGAGAATGTTTACGCCGGTAACGCAATGACAAGGCGCGCTGGATTGCAATATGGACGCAATATTCCCTCCAGTCCATATGGACAGGTTGATTCAGCGATCGGTAAAGGGCTAGCAAGTGGTAACACGGGGCTTATTGCTCCAACTCTAGTAATAGAAGGCGACTTTGAAGAGCATACGATCGATGGCGTAAATTTGGTATTTCAAAATACAGCGGGCACAGAAGCACCCGCAGAAATGAATACATGGTTCCCAGAGCAAAAAGTATTTTGGGCTGCAGAAAATATAACCGCTACTGTGCATAATATTTACACTTTACGTGGAGCGCTGGTGCGTGACGCTTTGACTTGGTCGAAGAAGATTAATGAAGCTCTTTATCGCTTTGGGCGAGAAGCACAAGTATTAGTATCTTCTCATAACTGGCCTCGTTGGGGTAATGACCGTATTCAGGAAATTATGCGTGCTCAGCGAGATGCCTACGCTAACTTAAATAACCAAGTTTTATTCCTTGCCAACCAAGGCGTAACCATAAATGAGATTCATAACGAATATAAAGTACCAGAAGGGCTGCAGCGCCAATGGAATGTGCGTCAATATCATGGGTCAGAATTTCATAACTCCAGAGCTGTTTTAAATCGCTATTTAGGCTACTGGGATGGCAATCCCGCAACTCTTGCGCCGCTTTCTCCCTCCGATAGTGCTCCATTGTATGTGGACATGATGGGCGGCTCTGTTCTGATTATTGAAAAAGCAGAAGAGTTATACGCGAGTGGAGACTACAGGTTGGCAATGGAGATTTTGAATAAGTTGATTTACACACAGCCGGATAATCAGCAAGCAAAAAACTTGCTTGCCGACGTTTTTGAACAGCTAGGGTACCAGTATGAATCGACAAGTATGCGTAATGTATTTTTATCTTCTGCTGAAGAATTGCGTAATGGCATGCAGACTGCGTTTTCGTCACGCGGCACTAGCCCTAGCTTTGCGCGGGCAATGACAACCTCGCAGTGGTGGGACGCGCTAGCTACCCGCGTTGATAGTGCTCTAGCTGATGGCAATGATTATATTGTTAANTTTATTACGCCTGATACAGGCCAGAATTTTGTCGTTGAGATGAGTTCAGGAACATTAAGCAATATAGAAGGTTTNCTTGCCGAAAATCCTGACGCTACGATTACAATTGACCGAACGGATCTTAATGCGGTTATCATGGGGCAGGCTACTTTACTAGAGCAATTACAGAACGGTTCAGGCTCTGTCGCGGGAGATTCCTCGGTACTATTATCTTTGGCATCAGTGCTAACTGAATTTTCTCCCGGCTTTGAGATACTACCGGGAACTTTGCAGTGAGGGGTTATTTGCTTAAAGAGATCAGATTCGGAAAAAGTTAGATTTTCATCGCCGTAAAAGGCGAATTCTTGAGTCGAGGACGACTTATGTGAATTTGCTGTTTTATTGCAATTATTCTCGATTAGGGGATTATAGATTTAGTAAGTAGTACTAAAGTCGGTAAGGATATTGATCGCAGTATGTTTTGTCCGAAAAACCGGACCTATATGCAGTTCATAACTGAACCGCACTAGGTCACTATGGATACTTTTTGGACTAGTTGTCTTTACTAAGTATTTGTCGTTTTTTTGTTCTCAAAATATATTGGTACCCGCGTGCTTATTCGTTCCTATTTGTCAAGAAATGTTGATTGTTCGCGGGAATTGCGCATAGTTCTCCCAACGACTAGCTTTTTCCGGCATTTCTTCCTCCGTTAATTGCACATGCCCATTTATATCAGTGGCGCGAGAGACGAGTGTATGATCGCCAGGAGATGGGTTCCAATCCATAGTAAACAGCTTCCATGAATAACGAGTTGATCTGGGNTCTATCGTTGCCTCGCGCCAAGGCCCTCCATCAATACTTATTTCGACATTACGAAGAGGTGTTCCGTCGGTTAAAACAAATCCGGTTATTTTGTGTTGTGATCCGAGTCGTGTGACGCGAACGATGGCTGATTTTAGTTGAATTTTGGTAACGGAGTTTTCTACCCACCTCTCCTCTCCGCCAATCATTTCTTTCTTTAAAGTTACATAATCGCGNCCCATAAAACGACCCATGTAACGTCNATCTTGGATATGAATTTGTGTCAACCACTTCACGTTTGCCACCCCGTAATAACCTGGTACAACTAAGCGCAGTGGACGACCGTGACTTTGCGGCAAATCTTCACCATTCATTTCTAAAGCAAGTATATTTTCTTCTCGCATNGCTTCTGCGACAGGTAAACTTCGGGCAAAAGATTGTTCAACTTCTGTATCTCTGTTCGGAATTTCCTCGGTTCCACTATCTGCTCCAAAAAACACTACTTCTGTACCTTCAGAGCTGACTCCGCTCGCATTAAGAATATTTCTAAGCCGAATTCCTCTCCAGTTCGCATTACCGACTAGACCTTGAAATCTACCCGTATTATTTCCGCCGCATTCGAAACCGGCATCAATATCGAACTGACTCATGTTTTGTAAATCCTCTAATGTGTATTCACGCTCTTGGTCGACCAAACCAGTTACCTTAAGCTTATAGTTATTTATGTCTATCTCGGGTTGACCATAATGTTGGACAACATAAAAATCCATGTTGTCTGTATAGAAATCAGAAATCATTCTGGTGTCTAACCAATGCGGAGCCCCAGGTCGAGCAGGGCCCCTGCTATAATCTTCTGGCATATCACTAAATGATACTAGTTCTTCCCCTTGCGCCAATGCCGGCAGAATCCAATGTGGTGCACTCGCAACTGCGCTTAGAGCTAATCCGGAATTAATTGTCTTTTTTATAGCCTCTCGACGATTTATTTTTTCATCTGTCATTGGGTTTTCCTCATTTCTTATTTTTCTTCGTATTCAGAGAAATCGTANGGNTTCCAAAAATCAGCTCGATATTTATTTGGATCTGCTAAAATTTCAGACCGAGCCTTAGTCACTTCTTCTACTGTCAGTTTCTTAAAATCATCAGGTAAAGTTTCGCTGCTGAATTGCTCTAGCATCCAGTTCAAAACATCTGTTAATTCTGTGTCGGTTATTGGTGCATGTGCGGAGCCAGGCACTTGTGCAAGATAACTGCGCATTTCTGGCACATTCATCATAGACCCCAGCTCATCGTGCAAATTGGGAACATTTGGTGGGTTGCCTTCACCATGGGGACGATGGCACCCACTGCAATAGAGTAAATAGTTTATGCGTGGACTAGCTGCAACAACAGTCGACATTAACAAAATAAACACTATTGAAGTTAATGTTAAGTGCTTAAACATAGGGTTGCCTTAATCGGTTTCGTCCTGAGCGCCTAATACCAGTGAAACGGTGCAATGGTAACTAGTATTTTCCGTTCCGAAGCACCACAGCACCGTACTGCTATTACTATTAAAGTAAACTGGTTTGTCGCCTTCGGTATTGTGACAACCACAGCGGGCGCACACNGCTTTGCCGCAGCAATCGTTATAAGACATAAGGTAATTCCGACCATCGACCGGGTTCGTGCAAGTGCCAACCCAGGTTATTGGTGAAGCTTCAGAGCCGGGAGGACAAGAAGAATAAGAGCCGCCACAGCAGGAGCATAGTGTCCCGCTCATGGCGCAGTAGCGCCAATAATCGCAGCTCTGCGGATCTCCAACCTCCAGCACGGAATCTTGAGCAAAAGATCGCGCTACCGGGAGTAAGGGAAAAGAAGCTGCTCCCGCGATTACCATCCCTAACTTAGATAAGAAATTTCTACGAGATAATTTGCGTGCCAACGCCAAACTGGTGCGGCGTGCATTATCGTCTATCCAGTAGTAAGTTCGATCGATTATTTTTTCTATTTTCATGAGCTTTGTTCCACAGCTGATGCTTCGTACTCTGAGTTGGAAGAATCCATCTGCGAGCTTACATATTCCTGTACAGTCGCAATTCCACTATCCATAGATTCAATTAAACTTTCCAGGTGCTCCCTGGTATTTACTAGCCCCTTACTTTTCAAAGTCCCATCCGAACTGATTAGGACTGCGAAAGGNAGTTTACTAACTTGATAAGTCATTCCCAAGGATTCGGAAACGAAGTAGGGATAGTCTACTATTTTTAGGTCTTTAACATATTGTCTATGTTGTTCAAGATCTTCACCGTCGCTACCGAAAAATAAGCGTATGCGATCCTGTTCAGATTTCGCCAATGATTTGGCAGTAGGGACTAATGATTTGCACATAGGACACGTCGGAGAAATAAACAAGATGAAAGTGGCTAGTCCGCCACCTTCGGCTCCACCAATACTGAGGCTTTTGCCGTCGATAGTCGTCAAACGCATTTCTCGTGTGAGTTCGCCTACTTTGGGCCCGTTGGTAGGCTGCAAGGCTCCGGCTGGTGCGACCCGTTCGTAGAGAATGCCAATTTGCCGAGTCAAGGCAAATACCAGCAGGGCCAAAGCGATGATCGCTAACCATAGAACAACGTTGGAAATCACTAGAGCCTCAACCATTGGCACTTCTCCAGGCTCCAATGGCATTGTTATTAATCATTAATTGATTTAAGGCACTATAGGTAAGTAGGGCTGTCAGTAAACCAGCTACTACCCCAAAATAGTCGATCGTATTCAACACTCTACTCGTGATTGGCAATACAGAGCTTAAAGCTAGGACAATCATAAGGTAGTTTCGTATTACCAAGCTAAATGAAAGCTGTTGAATACCGTTATCGACTTCTCGTCTACTTGAAAAGGTCGAGAAACCACAACCACAATCAATATAGGTCCTTCCTCGATACAAATTGATGGAAATGACGGAAATGTAAATACCCAATAACGCTGCACTTACTAACGGGACAAGCGCTGAATTGCTGATTAACCAACCAACCCCTAATACGCTTTCTATAACTCCTATCTTTAATCCTATCAGTGGCACCAAGGTCTTTGGCATTACTTGATAGGCTTCAACAATCCCTTGAAAGCGCGATCTATTAGTTAACTTTTGCACACCAGAAAGCAAAAATAGCAAACTGAAACTCAAAGAGATTATTAAATGAATTACAGGATCAATCATGACTGTAATTTAAAAATCTTCGAAGTGAGTGGAGTCAGGAATTTGTATTGAGCGTTCTTTTACGAAAGTTAGGGCATTGTAGATATGGTTGCCTCCTTGAGCATCCGCAACGAGCAATTTAGGCGTTTCTTCCTGAGTGACTAGGATGCTGTTAGCTGGAGGATTCATTGGTATTCTGCCCACACGCCGCTGGGTGTTGGAGTCTATTACCCAAATTTCGGTACCAGGTTCGTGATGCGTATCTATGGGCCCCTCGTGCATGGCAATATAAATTAGGCCGGTATCATGATGAGCGGTAATAATTTCGTTACGCCCTCCTGGTTGCCACGCTTCTTCGCCTTCTAGATGAGGTTTCCAGCCATCAGTGATAATTATTTCATCATCTTCGGTGCTGGCGTGAAAGATTACGCCCCTATGTGTAACCAGCCACCAACCGTCATCACTCGATGCGATTCGATCAAAAACCGCATCCTCTATTACGTCAAAGAATACGTCACTGCGGGTTCGGTTGGCTTCGAATCCACTTATGTCCAATTGAATGAGTTGTAGTGTGCCATCACCGCAAACTTGCATAAAATCATTTTCGGCGATAGGCATGAGTACCGCGCACCCGGGAGTGGAAGCTTCGTAAACAAAAACGCGATCTTCAACATCTACAATTGAAACCGAATGCCCCGGATTCATGTTCAGCACGGCCAAATGTCGGCCGTTATTGAGAAGCCCTAGGTGGTTACGTACTTGCAGTCTCGCCATATAATTTGGTATTTCGATTTCCGCGATCGGACTTAAATTTTCGTAATCATAAACAGCAACGATATCTGTTCGGTCACCGTGTACTCCTCGCGACAAATAAGACTCTGCGGCGTAAAATTCTCTTCTTGGCCAATAGTGTGTCACTGCGGGCGTGTACCGGGATAGGGAAAGCATGCCTTGCATCTCACCGGTGGTGGCATCAAAGATATAACCCCCATTTCCGGTTTTACCAATAAACCAATTTTCTCCTCGGTCAGGCATCGTCTCTACATAGATTTCTTCCGAAGGAATTTGCCCGAAAGTAAGAGGTGGCATTAGCCAAAGACTTAGAGTAATAAGGGAGATGCGGCGCATTATTTTTCTCCTTTTTATGATCAATAGCGTACAACTATCGCATGTCTTCACAATTATTAACGAGTGTATCTTAAAATAGATAAATAAGCTCTACGTAGGATATTTCGAAAAGCTTGGTAGGCGTTTGATTGCAATCAATTACGCTTAACTAATTTCTCCCACAGACAGAAAATTCTCCGTATACTATTTATATCGAAAGTATTAGAAGCAGGAGTGGCCATGACATCTTATATAGATACGGATAATTCGGCACTGACGCGAAATAGACGCGCCCTTAGTGTCGGAGCAATAATTAGCTTTTTACTTTTTATGTATTTAGAAATTAACTTTGGATGGAGACAGGGAGCTCTTTTTATTGTTGGCCTAGCTGCCGGTATAATTCTATACCATGCTGCTTTTGGCTTCACTTCGGCCTGGCGAGAGGTCGTTAATAATGCAAGAGGGGCTGGGCTGCGGGCACAAATGATAATGCTCGCTGTTACGGTATTGGTCTTTACGCCGCTTATTGCTCAGGGTGATATTTTTGGTAGCGATATAAGAGGCTCCGTTGCTCCATTGAATGTCGCCGTAGTTTTTGGGGCATTTATGTTTGGGCTCGGTATGCAATTGGGTGGAGGCTGCGCATCTGGTACGTTGTTCACGGCTGGTGGCGGTAACTCTCGAATGCTGGTAACACTCGTAGCTTTTATTGCGGGTTCTCTGCTCGGTACTTGGCAATGGCATTTATGGCAAGATGTGCCGGGCTTATCCCCAATAGTTTTATCACAGAATTTCGGTATGCTCGGAGGAATGATTCTCAGTTTATTATTGTTTGCTATTGTCTGGTTCGCTGCGTGGTTTTATGAAAGAAATAGACATGGTGAAGTAATTATTGAGCCTCGCTCTACCTTTTCAATCTTGCGTGGCCCATGGCCGCTTATTGCAGGAGCGCTTGCTTTAGTCCTAGTTCAAGTTGCAACGCTGATATTGGCGGGTCGTCCATGGGGCGTTACGTCAGGTTTTGCTCTATGGGGAGCTAAAATTGCGGGCTTGACTGGTCTCGATGTGTCACTATGGCCCTATTGGAGCAGGCCGGTACAGGCCATCTCTCTCAACCAGAGTATTTTCAATAATGTCACTTCGGTAATGAATTTTGGCATTATGCTTGGCGCTTTCCTCGCAGCTGCTTTAGCGGGCAAATTTTCTCCGTCGACAAAACTGCCAATCGGCCACGTAATAGCAGCAATTATGGGCGGATTACTATTAGGATATGGCGCACGCATTGCATTTGGTTGCAACATTGGCGCGTATTTTAGCGGGATTGGCTCCACCAGTTTGCATGGCTGGCTCTGGTTTGCTGCTGCTTTTGCAGGCAGCACGCTTGGTGCGAGGTTACGCCCGAGGTTTGGATTGACTTAGTTATCAATGACCAAAATTAGTTTTTTACTATTAAACTCCTATTATCAAAAGGGTACTGTATGAAAGCAATTCACTTTTTGCCAATCATGCTTCTTTCTTTGTATATGGACAATCCAGTCACAGCTCAGAGCCCGCAGTTCGAGCTTGATTTGGGGTGGCCGCAAGTCCCCATGGGCGACAATTGGTTGACTGGAGGTATCGGCGGTATGTGCATCGACACGCGGGATCACGTTTATCTGCTTAATCGGCAGAACATTACTGAATCTGACCTGGATGGGTCAAGATTAGCGCCCCCAATTATAGAACTGGATACTGATGGTAATGTGGTAAGAGGATGGGGTGATCCGGAAGTCATTGGTCAGCGCTTACATGATTGCCATGTCGAATCGGACGGCAGTATTTGGTTAGTCGCTGCAGGCACTGGCTATGTTCAGAAATATTCGAATGATGGTAATGACCTCATTATGCAGATTGGGGAAACTGGCAAATTTGATTCTTCAGATGGTACGCGCGAAGGGCGACCATTAAATTCTGACAATGCGCAATTTTTTTTACCAGCGGCAATAGATGTAGATAAATCTAATGGAGATATTTATGTGGCAGACGGAGAACTGCCCGGTGGTAACGCGAGAATTGCAGTCTTAAATAAAGAAGGCGAATTTGTTCGTCAATGGCCTTTGTTTCGCACGGATTCTGATCGAAACATAACTCCGCTGCCACATTGTTTGAGGTTATCGAATGATGGTTTAGTTTATGTTTGTGATAGGCAGGCCGATCGTATTCAGGTTTTTAACCAGCAAGGAAGCTTTATTAAGAATATTTTTGTTCCTTTCACTCCTATTTCCCCTGCAGAAGGAAGGTTAAGTGGGAATCGAGGCTCTGCTGTTGTCTTGGCTTTTTCTTCTGACCAAGAACAGCGTTACATGTATGTTATCAATCAAAATAGCGTAATGATTGATGTGCTCGATAGGGACAGTGGCAGGGTTCTTTCAAGGTTTGGAAATGGGCCTGGGCGCTATCGGGGCCAATTCACTTTACCTCATGGAATAGGTGTTGACTCAAGAGGTAATGTTTATATTGCCGAGCAGGAAGGCCGAAGAATTCAGAAATACTCGATTCAAGAGTAGTTTTCGAAATCTAAATAGCCGGCTAGTTCTTTTTCTGAATAGCCAATCTCTCGTAATACTTCTTCCGTGTGCTCTCCGAGCTTGGGAGCGGGGCCTGGTTCTTTTTTCTCGAAACCGCTTACATCGAAAGGACTGCTTACAGTGCGAACCGACCCATACTCGGGATGTTCTAAAGGTACAATAATATTGTTTTCTATTTTCTGCTGATCATTCGCTGCCTCATCGTAGTTGAAGACTTTTGAATGAGGGATGTCATACGCTGTCAGTCGAGAGAGCCAATAATCCATATTTTCTTTGGCAAACGAGTCGCTTATCTCCCTTATGAGAAGCGGCATATTCTCAATACGCTTCTCAGACGAGCTAAATTTTTCATCCTCAATAAAGTCAGGCTTTCGAATTGCCTTACAAAATGCAGCCCAGTCCCGCCCCGAATTTACCAAAGTTAACTTCAATAGTTTTTCATCTTTAGTTCGGTAATTCAGGGAAATGAAATTATATGCTTGGTCCCTCGGTCGCTTTTCACGATATTCAGCGTTAACTAATCCGGCCTGGATCATCACCGAATTAGCCCATGTGCCATTAGCCAATAAAGAAGAGGAAACTTCGCAGCCTCTGCCTGTTTGTTGTCGTTGATATAAACCCGACATTATTGCGCCAAACAAGCTCATGGCGCTGGGATGATCCCCAGCCCCGAAAGGAAAAGTACTAAGCCACCCATCATAGGGGAACAAGTGCATCTCTATCCCTGATCTTGTCCAATAGCAAACTGTGTCATATCCTGGTTTATCTTTTTCTTCCCCTTTCTGCCCATAACCGGTAGCTAATGCATAAATAATTTTCGGGTTTTTCGCTCTTATCGTTTCATAATCGATCTTTAATCGATTTATAGCTTTAAGACGATAATTGGTTATAAACACATCGGCTTTGGAGGCCAAGCGATAAACAGCATCCTGTCCAGCCTCGGTTTTGAGGTCAAGCACGACACTCTTTTTATTTCGATTAGTCATTTGAAAAGCGTATGGCACTTCTGAAACTGGTAAGCCAGCTATTTTGTGCCAGTTTCTATTCAGGTCGCCGATGCCGGGCGGCTCTATTTTTATAACATCGGCACCAAAATCACTGAGAACCACTCCTGCGGCAGGTCCAAAGACCATGGTGCTTAACTCAATAACTTTTATGCCTTGAAGTAGGGCTTTTTTTTGGGGCATGGGTCTTTCTACATACTCAGCGAGATAACGCAAGACATTCAGAGTATAGATGATCAATACGTACATAAAAACTCTTGTCTTCAATCTGTTTATATTTGACTGAACTGATATGCTACGGGCCATTTCATACAATTGATGAACTTTGAAGTTTTGAAATGCGTTGACGAAGAAAAGGGCTAACCAATGACTGAATTTTGTAAGGTTGAAAAAAGAGATCGTATATTGCTAGTGACTATGAGTCGGCCTGAGCGTCTCAATGCTCTTCACCCTCCGGCTAATCTAGAGCTGGCAGAAATTTTTGATGACTATGCGGCAGATGATGAGTTGTGGGTAGCGATTATCACAGGGGAAGGGCGAGCTTTTAGTGCCGGTAATGACTTGCGCTGGCAGGCGGAGGGCAATGTACGACCGCCGATGCCGCTGGGATTCGCTGGACTGACAAGTCGTTTCAATTTGTCAAAACCAATTATCGCTGCGGTTAATGGCGTAGCGATGGGTGGCGGATTTGAAATTGCATTGGCATGTGACTTGATTATTGCTTCCGAGAATGCGGTTTTTGCATTACCAGAACCTAAAGTTGGACTAGCGGCCTTGGCTGGTGGGCTGAACCGACTACCTCGAATAATCGGAAGTAAACGTGCTCTTGGAATGATACTGACTGGCCGCCATGTTTCTGCTGAGGAAGGCAAACATTTAGGGTTTGTTAATGAAGTGATGCCCCATGAGCAATTAATGACTCGGACATTAGCCGTTGCCGATGAAATTCTAGCTTGCTCTCCTCTCTCTATTCGAGCAAGTAAAGATGCGGTATATCGATCTCTAGACTTTGCTTCTCTGGAGGAATCAATGCTAGAAATGCGAACTGAGTATACGGCAGTAAAAACTATGGTCGAGAGCGAAGATTTTATTGAAGGACCAAAAGCTTTTGCTGAGAAACGTTCGCCAAACTGGAAGGGGCGTTAGGGGATTTAAAAATACAAAAGGATCTATATCATGAAACTTTATCATTGCTCTAACTCAAGGTCGGTTCGGCCCCTCTGGACTTTAGAAGAACTCGGATTGGAATATGAACTCACCGTAATGCCGTTCCCGCCTCGTTCTGCTTATGAGGGTTATTTGGATATTAATCCTTTGGGAACAGTTCCAGCATTCTTCGACGGTGATATAGTGATGACAGAGTCGACTGGTATTTGTCAGTACCTTGTCGATAAATATGGGCCAACTGACCTATGTTTGACTCCGGATGAACTTGGATACGGCGATTATCTGAATTGGTTGTATCGCTCTGATGCTACTTTTACTTTCCCTTTAGCTATAGTTCTTCGTTATACCCGCCTTGAACCAGAAGAGAGACGGAATCCTCAAGTCTCCGAGGATTATTCAATATGGTTTCATTCGCGAATTCGGGTAGTCGAAGCTGCGTTAGAAGGTAAAGACTTTCTAGTCGGTGATCGGTTCACCATTGCTGATATTGCTGTAGGTTATGCTCTGCAATTCGGTGCTCGCCTGGGATTAAGCGATCGATATAAGCCTAACTGCCTTCGTTATTTAGCTAATCTCAATGAACGTCAAGCTTATAAGCGATCGCAAGAGAAAGGCAAGTTGACGCAATAGATTATTCATAGCTACGGCCATTTGCTTATATTTGTTACTATCAACCCTCAGTTCTCCAGAGTGCCGGGAATCATGACGCAGAGGATAAACATGAAGACTTCGTTGTCACTATTACTGCTTTTCTTAATACTGGTTTCTTGTCAGTCCTCAGACACTGGCCCGTTCCGCAAAATGACAGAGGAAGAGTTAGTTGCTTATAACTTAACTGTGCCGCTTGGGGAAAATGTATATTGTTTTGAAGGTGTGCGCACAGGGTCTCATATTCGCAAAAGGCGTTGTTTAACGCTAAGAGAAATTGTTAATCAGGTTAATGATACTTCCCATGCTCTTGGTGTCCTGAACTATGGCGGTCAATCAGTTTTTGGATATAGGCCTAGCATAGGAGTTGACTAGGCGGGAGAGAACTCCAGAGTAAACATTTGAGCATAAAAAACACAAGAGGAGCCGCTATGGCAAAGCTCACTAAAGCCTTTTTTATACTTGTTTCGATGGTATCGGTTCAGTTAGCGCAATCTCAAAATTATGATTGGATGCATTATGGTAATGATCTTGGCCATACTAAGTACGCGCCTTTAGATCAAATCAACGCGAACAATGTCGCTAACTTGGCAGTGGATTGGGTCTGGGAGTCTGCGGATAACCAAGCAGTAGCAGAACGGCCACAGCATGTACCTTCTGGCTTTAAAGCAACTCCTATCACGCGTGAAGGTATCATTTACGTTAGTACACCTCTCGGTTTTATTGCAGCTATAGACGCAAAAAGCGGCGAACAGAAATGGGTATTTAATACTTTAACTTGGGAACATGGCCGGCCCGCCAATAATGGCTTCAATCATCGTGGTGTCAGCTTTTGGGAGAAACCCACGGTTAATGGTACTGAGCCTCGAATTATCATGACCACTGCTAATGCATTTCTGTGGTCTATCAACGCAGAGACCGGTGAACCTGACTTAAGTTTTGGTGTGAACGGTAAAACTGATCTAACACTTGGCCTTGGAAGGCAAGTAGATAGATCGATGATCGCCCATTCTGCAGCGGTACCAATAGTGGGTAACACTGTGGTCATTGGTTCTGTAGTTTACGATCAGCCTATGTTCGACATGGTGCCGGAAAAACTCACTGATTTACCTCCAGGCCATGTACGCGGATTTGATTTGATTACTGGAGAGCAAAAATGGGTTTTCCATACTATTCCTCAGCTTGGCGAATTTGGGAACGGAACGTGGTTAGACGACTCTTGGCAAGTAACTGGAGCCACAAATATCTGGACTATGATTTCGGTTGATCCAGAATTGGGTTATGCCTATCTTCCTGTTGGAAACCCTGGTAATGATTTCTATGGAGGCCAGCGCCTTGGGGATAACCTTTTTGGCACCAGCCTTGTTGCCATAAAAACTGAAACAGGCGAACGAGTTTGGCACTATCAAATAGTGCATCATGAATTATGGGACTATGATCCGCCGGCTGCACCGACTTTGGTAGACATCGAGGTCGATGGCAGAGAAATCCAAGCCGTTGCTCTCGTGACAAAACAGGCTTTTATTTATGTGTTTGATCGTGTTACTGGTGAACCTGTATGGCCGATTATAGAACGATCCGTGCCTTCCAGCACTGTGCCGGGTGAAAGAGCCGCGCCAACGCAACCATTTCCAACTAGGCCTGCCCCTTTTGACCAACAAGGGATTTCAGATGAAACCTTGGTGGATTTTACTCCAGAGTTGAGACAGGAAGCGTTGGAAATTATTAGCGAGTTTGATTACGGGGGGTTGTATACACCCCCGTCTTTGAAAGGAACAATTACGCTGCCTGGTTGGACCGGTGGCGCCGAGTGGAGTGGGGCAGCATTCGATCCGGAAACCTCGATGTATTATATTCCATCAGTAACGAGTCCTATCGTAATTCAACTAGTAGAGAATAATCCGTCAGAAACAGAATTTGCTTATATGCGAGGCGGCACTCGTAATGTTAATGGTCCCCGTGGATTACCTATAACGAAACCACCTTATGGGAGAGTTAGTGCAGTTAACCTAAATACTGGCGAGTATGAATGGGTGCGAGCAAATGCAGAAGGAATTAGGCAACAGATTATTGATATGGGTATTGATGATCCAGGCCCTGTTGGCGTCGCAACTGTTGCGCCTATATTGGTGACTAAGGCACTTTTATTCCAAGCGATAACTGATGGGGTCCCAATGTTGCGGGCTATGGATAAAGCCACGGGTGCAACTATCGCGGAAATAGAATTGCCATCTATTCCCCAGGGTGCGCCAATGACCTATATGTTAGACGGCAAGCAGTACATCGCTATTAGCTGTGGTGGTGGGTCAGATGCGAAGATGGTTACGCTTTCATTGCCTATTAACTAGTATCCATATATTTAAGACCAGAGAAAAGTTGGGACGTCTATTGCGATAAACTCTGCTTTAAATTTGGATATGGATAGCAGGTAGGTTACATCCTAAAAACGCCAAACTTCGTTTCTTCAACCTTATTATTGCGTGCGATTTCCATACAGCGCGCAATAACTCTTCTAGTCTTTGTAGGTTCGATGACGCCGTCATCCCAAAGTCGTGCGGAAGCGTAATACGGATGTCCTTGATTTTGGTACGTGGCCAATATAGGTTTGCGAAACTCTTCTTCCTGCTCTTTTGACCAATTTTGATTTTTCTTTCCCATTTGATCTCGCTTTATTGTGGCTAGGACGCCCGCAGCTTGTTCTCCGCCCATGACGGAAATGCGAGCATTGGGCCACATGAATAAGAAACGTGGGTCGTAGGCACGCCCGCACATGCCATAATTTCCGGCCCCAAACGATCCGCCAACTATTACTGTGAATTTGGGTACTTTTGCGCAAGCTACTGCCGTAACCATTTTTGCGCCGTGTTTTGCGATTCCCCCTTCTTCAAATGCTTTGCCTACCATGAAGCCTACAATATTCTGAAGAAATAACAGGGGAATTTTTCGTTGCGAGCATAATTCAATAAAGTGTGCCCCTTTTTTTGCAGATTCGCTGAACAGTATTCCATTGTTGGCGACAACGCCTATGGGGTAGCCATCGATGTGGGCAAACCCACAAACTAGGGTTCTACCATAAAGCGCCTTGAACTCGTCGAATTCTGATCCATCCACAATACGCGCAATGATTTCTCTTGAGTCATAGGATATGGAAGTGCTTTTCGGCACGATTCCTTTTAATTCTTCTATGGGGTAAATAGGATCTTTATATTCTAAATGACTTTCATTTAATGGCTTTCGATTTAAGTTCTTAATGATGTTGCGAGTAATTTCTAACGCATGTTCATCGTTTTCAGCATAATAGTCGGATACGCCTGACTTTCGGCAGTGAATGTCGGCACCCCCTAGTTCTTCCGCTCCCACAATTTCCCCAGTTGCTGCTTTGACAAGAGGTGGTCCAGCCAAGAACACCGTAGCTTGATTGCGCACCATTACACATTCATCGGACATAGCGGGGACATAGGCGCCGCCTGCGGTGCAAGAGCCCATTACTACTGCAATTTGAGGAATGCCTTTTGCTGACATGTTTGCTTGGTTAAAAAAGATACGACCAAAATGTTCTTTATCTGGGAAAACTTGATCTTGTCGAGGTAGGTTTGCACCGCCAGAATCAACCAAATAAACGCAGGGTAGATTGTTCTGTGCCGCAACGTCCTGTGCCCGCAGATGTTTTTTTACGCTTATAGGGTAGTAGGTGCCGCCTTTTACTGTCGCATCGTTAACTATAATGATGCAATCGATACCGTTTATCTTTCCAACTCCGGTTAGGATACCCGCCGCTGGAATGTCTTCACCGTATACGTTATAGCCTGCGAGGGGAGACAGCTCAAAAAACTCACTTTTATTATCAATCAAAGTTTTAATGCGCTCACGTGGAAGCAATTTTCCTCTAGCTATATGTTTCTCTTTCGCAGCCCCAGGCCCTCCTGTTTCTATAACCGCTAGTTTTTTTCTCAGATCCATTATTTGTGCATCTATGGCCGACGTATTAATCATGAATGAATCACTGTCTTTATTGATTTTGCTTTTTATAACAGGCATAAAAACTCCAGGTAGCTTCGGTCAGCGATGACCTAGCCCGATTCCTTATTTACGTTAAAGAAGGATTATGAGTAAATATTTAACACATTGATGCAAGAAACTTCAGTTTTCTTCAATTTTTTAAGTATGGTAGTTTATTTCCCATATCTTTTGATCAACAACAATTTTTCTTAAGCTTTCGACTGTCAATGTGTCGCATATATGCAGTTTCTGTTCCACTAATTTCAAAAGTATTTTGGTTTTCCTCACGGAAAGAACTGGTTTCTTTGACTCTAAGGAGGCAATTTAAGCAAGCTTGGTCAATTGCATTGAAGGTCTGAAAAGCCGACTTTTTGAATCAAAAAGAAGAGGCGTTTTGTTAAAAGCTTTACGCAAGAAATACTATTGAAATATTAGGTTAGATCAGACAGGCTTTAAGCGCGAGAATTGTCTTATAGCTCTTAATTCATTAACAGTATATGTTTATAGAATACAATTACGTTAGCGCAGTTATAGATCATCTAATTGTTTTAGATTGATTGACTGGAATCTGGAATAAAGCCGCACGAAGCAGTTTTNCCGAGTTTTAATACTTTTTAAACTAATTGTCCCTAACCAAAAGGCGCAACTCGCAAAGGATAAGTAACTATTATGGCATTCTCTCTCAGCTACGCCAGCGGACCGTCCAGGAAGCCGCTGTTAGGTTCGCCTATTTCGGAACTTTTTGATGCGATTGTTTTGGAGCACGGTCATCGGGAAGCAATAGTATCCATCCATCAAGATGTTCGCCTTAGTTATTCCCAACTCGCGGATCGCGTAAACGAGTTGGCTAAAGCATTTATCGCAGCAGGGTTTGAAAAAGGAGATCGAGTTGGAGTCTGGTCACCAAACAACATAGAGTGGCTTACAACCCAATATGCAACCGCAAAGGTTGGTATTATATTAGTTACTATAAACCCGGCTTATCGATCACATGAATTAGCTTATGTTTTAGAGCAGTCGGGATGCAAAGGATTGGTTTTACAAAATCGGTTTAAGGCTTCCGATTACGTTGGAATGATTTATGAACTTTGTCCTGAGCTAGGGAATGACTTGCCTGGTTCCTTAAATAACTCAAAATTTCCAAATCTTAATTTTGTAATCTCCATGTCTGCATCCGACATTCCAGGGATTTACAACTGGTCTGAATTCTTAAGCCTTGCCTCTAATGCTAGTCAAGAAGAGTTGGCTGCACGACAGACAAACCAGGATATGGATGATGCAATTAATATTCAGTACACCAGCGGTACGACCGGTTTTCCAAAAGGCGCGACGCTTAGCCATCATAATATTCTGAATAACGGGTATTTCACGGCTTCGACAATGAACTTCACCGAAGCTGATAGGCTTGTAGTTCCGGTACCGCTTTATCACTGTTTCGGAATGGTTATGGGAAATCTTGGTTGTTTAACGCATGGCGCTTGTGTCATATATCCGAGCGAAGGATTTGAGCCGGAGACAGTGCTCCAGGCGATTCAGTCTGAGAAGGCAACAGCGCTTTACGGCGTGCCGACAATGTTTATAGCTGAATTGGCATTAACTAATTTTTCTGACTACGATCTTTCTTCTTTGCGTACAGGCATTATGGCGGGTGCACCATGTCCTGTAGAGACAATGAAACAAGTTAATGAGCTGATGCACATGACGGAAGTTGAGATCGCCTATGGTATGACTGAAACTAGTCCGGTTAGTTTCCAAACCCGAGTAGATTCGCCAATTGATAAAAGGGTGAGTACGGTGGGACGCGTGCACCCCCATGTAGAGGTAAAAATAATCGACGCAGAGTCTGGCGGCTTATGTCCGGTCGGTGAGATGGGCGAACTATGTACACGAGGTTATTCAGTAATGTTGGGCTATTGGGAAAACGAGGATGCAACTGCAGCAGCGATTGATTCCAAAGGTTGGATGCATACTGGAGACATTGCGGTTATGGATAAAGATGGTTATGTGAATATAGTCGGAAGAATTAAGGATATGATCGTCCGTGGTGGTGAAAATGTTTATCCGCGCGAAATCGAAGAGTACTTGATGACTCATGAAAGCATTGAGGCGGTCCAAGTGACTGGGGTGCCCGACCCTAAATATGGCGAAGAAATTATCGCTTGGATCAGCTTGGTTGGGAATACGAAATTGACAGAAGATGAGATAAAATTATTTTGTAAAAATAAAATAGCTCATTACAAAGTGCCACGTTATATTAGATTTTGCGAAGACTTTCCGATGACGGTTACTGGTAAAGTGCAGAAGTACAAAATGCGTGAGATAAGCATTAATGAACTAGGCTTGGAGAAGCAGGCGACGGCTTAATGATTTATCCTCATGGCGATTTAGAAGAGATTGGCTCAGATGTATTTATGATACGCGGAAGCATCAAAGTTAACCCTATCATGCGCATTAGCCGAAATATGGGAATTATTCGCGAGAATAATGCGATTACATTGGTTAATCCAATTAGATTGAATCATTCCGTTGAATCAAAATTGAAGTCACTGGGAGAAGTAAAGAACCTCGTCAGGCTAGGGGCCTTCCACGGGGTAGACGACCCTTATTACGCAGATAAATTTAAGGCGCAGTTCTGGTGTCAGCAAGGCGGCACTTCTTACACGGAACCTACGATTGATATCGAAATAGGAATGGGCGGATTAACGCCGGTGGATGAAAGTGAGTTTTTTCATTTTCGAAGGACGATTCAACCGGAATCTGCGTTATTGCTTAAAAGAGACGATGGAATTTTGTTTACTTGTGATTCAATTCAGCACTACAGTGACTACAGTTATAGCAATTGGTTAGCTCGGTTAGTAATGCCCCACATCGGTTTTCCTAAAACCACCATGATCGGACCTTTTTGGTTGAAACTAATGACGCCTTCCGGTGTCAGTTTGGTTGGAGAATTCAAGCGGTTACTCGAGCTTAGGTTCGACAGTCTTCTGTCTGCTCATGGGACTTTCCTTCCAAAAGGCGCCTATAGCGCAGTGAAAACCGCTGTCGCTGACGCATTTCCTGCGGATTTTTTATAGGAAACGGCTTCCTGCTTTTTATCAAGGGTTCGTGTGATAGAAAAATTCATAAGATGTTAGGGGGTAGCGGCGCTGCTGCCCTGCTTGCGACAACCCTGGTTAGTTTTTGGGCTACGCCGCAATGCAATTTTTGCCATTATTAGAATACCTTANGCTAGTATTACTCTGTATTGCAGTCACAAATTTAAAGACTTTNGCTAGAAATGACACTTTCCCNCCCCTAATTGATTGAATTAAGCGCTCCGCAGGGGCTATGATGCGAGTATTGTGTATAGGTATGTATCCTAAAACGATAAATAAAATTTGCTGGAAATTTAACAAATAGAAGAATTAATCACGCAACAAGCCTGAACAGGCTGCGGGAGGAAATATGAAAACTACCAGACGTGGATTTGGAACGATCGCCTTAGGTGCTGCCGTGAGTGCCGTTTCTGGAACTACCATCTTCAGTCGCTCAGCCAATGCTCAGACGCGGTCTGCTCACCAGTCGGGTGTTTATGACAACGGCATTATACAGTTGAATCAGAATGAAAGTGCGCGTGGACCGGGGCCTAGTACTATGGATGCTATTCATTCTCATACTACGAAGCGAGTTGGACGTGGTTACTCACCTGATCATGTTAATGAATTACGACAAGGAATAGCCGATTATTACAACATAAGCACAGACAATGTGCAGCTAGGCACGGGTTCTACACCATTACTGCAAGGGTCGGTTAGAGCTTTTTGCAGTGCAGAAAAGGCATTCGTTACTCCAATGCCAACTTATTCCACGAGTTTAAGTACGGCACGAACTATTAATGCTCGCACAATTGAACTTCCTCTCGGTAATGATCTTGGCGTTGACTTGGATACTTTGGCTGGTAATGCCGATGGTGCTGGATTGCTATATCTCTGCAACCCTAACAACCCAACCGGAACGGTTCATGGACCAGATGCAATTGAAGCATTTGTGAGGCGGGTCATGAGTGAAAACCCTGACACCTACATCCACATTGACGAAGCTTATATAAATTATACGCGACCAGGCGCAATGAAAACTGCCCTGCCTTTGGCCCTGGAATTTGACAAGGTTTTTATTACTCGCTCGTTTTCAAAGGCACACGGCCTTGCAGGTATGAGGATTGGATATGCACTTGCTCAAGAAGAAACTTTGGCAAAGATTCGCAGTGTTTGGGGCTTGGGCGATGTGAATATGCTAGCTGCCGTCGCGGCATTAACAGCGTTGGAAGATAAGGAACATATTGCTTGGGAAGCGCAGGAGAATGCGGAGATTCGTAATGAAGTAATCGATTTCTTTCGAAGCAGAGGTCACGAAGTACCCGATTCAAACACGAATCACATCTTTGTTAACATCGGAATGCCGGCAGCGAAGTTCAGAGAAGCTTGTCTCGAACATAATGTATTGGTGGGTCGTGACTTTCCGCCGCTTGAACAAACACATTGCCGCATTTCTCTAGGCAGTAGGGAAGAGATGAAAGTGGCGATGGAGGTATTTGCAAAGGCACTTGGTTAATTCAGGTCTGCTAAAGTGAAAAATATAAGGGACTGGGTTAATACCCAGTCCCTTTTTTAATTTAAAGGATTATCGAATTAATTTAACAATATGGAGTTTTTCATGGGTAAGCTTTTAAGAGTTAGCGCTTTCATTGTCGGTATAGTCGCAACTATTTCAATCGCGTCTGCACAAGATGATAAAGCTATTGTGATGCAGTACATTGATGACAATGCTTCAGTCTATGGGGATGTTGCGCAAAAAATATGGGACTTTGCAGAAGTTGGCTACTTAGAATTTCAAAGTTCAAACCTCTTACAAGAACAACTCGCTAACGCAGGTTTTGAAATTACGAGTGGCGTTGCTGATATACCGACTGCTTTTGTAGCGACCTGGAAGGGTGGCACTAACGGTCCGATAGTTGGCATTCTCGCAGAATACGATGCGCTTCCTGGTATCACTCAGGATAGAAACCCATTAAGAGCTATCATTGATCATAAAGCTGATGGACACGCTTGTGGCCACCATTTATTCGGAGCAGGTTCAGTTGCAGCTGCGATAGCTACTAAGATTTGGATGCAGGAGACAGGGCAGCAAGGCGAAATTAGGCTTTATGGTACACCAGCCGAAGAAGGAGGTGCAGGTAAAGTCTATATGGTAAGAGATGGATTATTTGATGATGTAGATGTTGTTCTGCATTGGCATCCGAGTGATACGAATTCCGCTGATGCTCGCAGTTCGCTTGCAAACAAATCGGCAAAGTTTCGTTTTAATGGGCTATCAGCTCATGCGGCCGGTGCACCTCATCGTGGTCGATCCGCGCTGGATGGTGTAGAAGCAATGAACCATATGGTGAATTTAATGCGAGAACATGTTCCGATGGAGTCACGCATTCATTATGTCATCACGTCCGGAGGCGCTGCGCCTAATGTAGTACCAGATTTTGCAGAAGTGTATTATTACGTCCGACACCCTGATCCGGCTCAGGTTAATCAAATATTCGAGAGGGTCTTGCAAACAGCACAAGGGGCTGCCTTGGGCACTGGAACTGAAATGGAATATGAAGTAATCCATGGGATATACAATGTATTGCCTAATGTTTCTTTACAAGAAGTAATTCACTCTAATCTTTCTCGCGTCGGAGGTGTTAATTATACTGACCAGGAGAGACAATTCGCTGAAACATTACGCAGTGCGCTGCCATCTAATGCGCCACCAATTGTAACAGCATCTTACATTCGACCAATGATTGTGGATGAAAGAGGAGGTGGCGGTTCCACCGATGTTGCAGATGTCAGCTGGGCTGTCGCAACAGGAGGCATGCGAGCTGCCACCTGGGTGCCGGGGACCTCTTCGCATTCTTGGCAGGCAGTAGCAGCTGGTGGAACTTCAATTGGTAACAAGGGCATGATAGTAGCTGCCAAGACCCTGGCAATGACCGCGGTGGATTTGATTAAAAATAGGTCTTTAGTGGAGAANGCTAAAACCGAACATCGAAATAGGCTTCCCCTAGATTGGGAATACCAGCCTCTTCTGGGAGATCGCCCGCCTCCCCTGGATTATCGTCTCCCTGCCGGGCCCGGTGAATAATCTCATTTTCAAACAAGGGCTTGAGTTTGTGAAGAAAGGCTGTTTTTGGCGATTTTATATAGAATTCTTTTGCGAAATTCGCGCAATAGGAATATTCTGCTATGCATGAGTAAGCGGCTCTAGCATCGGTCTGGAAGGACCGAAGTTATGTATCTTATAGCCGGATTAGAATAAAGAAATTAAAAGGGGAAAAAGATGTCCAATAATAAGCAATCTCCGAAAAGGCTTGATCGGCGCAGTTTTATGAAAGGCGCAGGAATGACAGCGTTAGCCGGCGCTACTGGCTCGGTCGCAACCATCGCAAGCACATCAGCTTCCGCCCAGGAGTCATCTTCGCTAGACATACCAAAACTTGCTAATGGGAAGTACGATTTTGAGACTATATATAATCGAGTAGGATCAGATTGTGCTCGATGGGATTCACCGGCCAGACAATATCCAGGTGGAGAATTCAAATTCGGCATGGGAGTCGCTTCTATGGACTTTGAATGCGCACCGTGTATTACTGAAGCTTTGCAAGAAAGAATAAATCATCATAGCTGGGGATATTTAAGTTCTACTGAAGGTTTGCGGGATGGCATTCTTCGCTGGAATGGAGAACGTCACGGTGTGGACTTATCGTCTGAAATGGTTACGATTTCTGATGGTGTATACCCAGGAATGATTGCCGCAATGCGAGCCTTTGTGCCTAGGGGCAGTAAATTACTGTTATCGACGCCTGCCTATTCTGGCTTTTATTCTATGGCTAGGGCTGCGAATGTTCAGATCGTTGATAGTGAAATGCATTCCGTAAATGGTCGTTACGAAATTAACTGGGAAGATCTCGAAGCTAAGATGACCCCTGATGTTCGCGCCATGATCGTATGTAATCCACAAAANCCAACGGGAAATGTTTGGACTGAAGAAGAATTGCTTCGCGTAGGGCGACTTTGCTTAGAGAATAATATAATTGTTCTATCGGACGAGATCCATTCTGACGTGATTAGACGCGGGCACAAATACACGCCATTCGCTAGCTTGCCGGATCAAGCTGTGGTCAACAATAGTGTGTCTTTCAATGCCATCAGTAAGACTTTTAATTTGGCGGCTATGAAGAATGCTTACTTCTATTCCAAGAGTTCAACAATGATGGGGCGAGTTAATCAATACCATCGTGCCGAATTAAGTACTCTCGGCGTGGTAGCTAACGAAGCTGCATACAATCATGGTCAAGAATGGTTCGACGAAGCAAATGCCTATATGGATGATACCCATTCTTATATTGAGAATTATGTTAAACAATATATGCCGACCGTGGGTTATACAAGGAATGAAGGTACCTACATGACCTTTCTGGACTTTTCGAAGACTATGGAATCCGTAGGTGCCGCTGAATTGCACGGTTCGCACGGGAAGGAGAGTCCAGAACATTACTTCCAGGATTGGTTGGTTCATAACTCTGGTGTTTATTTGAATCCGGGTTCTAATTATGGTGCGGGAGGTGCTGGCCGAATGAGGATGAATATTGCGTCGTCCCGGGTTGTGATTAAAGATGTTTTAGATGCTATGGCCGCGGCGGTTAATAAGGCATAGTTTTTCAATTTCGGAAGGCAGGTTAAATAATAAAGACCTGAAAGGGAAATATAAAAAGAGATTCCGATAAATTAGACATTTGCTGTAAGTTAAAAAGGCAGTGTTATTTGAAATAGCACTGCCTTTTGTTTTTTAAATCTAGCTACACTATCTTCATTGCCACATGATTAACTCAATTCATTATTCCAGTATTTCTGAAGTCGCATATTTCTTAAAGAAAAAAGAAATCTCACCTGTGGAGTTAACAGAATATATGTTAAACCGAATCGAATCGGTGGATGCTAACCTAAAAAGTTATGTGACTATAACCGCAGATCATGCAATGAAAGCTGCCGCTAAAGCTGAAAGCGAGATAATTGCAGGTCACTATCGTGGACCACTTCATGGCATTCCTTTAGCTCTTAAGGATCTTTGTTACACCAAAGGAATTCCAACTATGGGTGGTTTAAAAGTGCGCCGTGATTTTACTCCTAGTTTTGATGCTACTGTGGTGGAAAAATTGCGGAATTCAGGCTGTATCTTTTTAGGGAAACTTAATCTAACCGAAGGCGCTTTGTCGGGATATAACCCTGAATTTGATATTCCGAATAACCCTTGGAGATCAGACTTATGGGCAGGTGTTTCGTCCTCAGGTTCAGGCGCGGCGACGGCTGCTGGACTCTGCTTTGGCTCTATAGGAACAGATACCGGCGGTTCGATTAGGTATCCGTCCATGGCTAATGGTATCGTTGGATTAAAGCCTACTTATGGAAGCGTTTCTCGCTACGGCGTTATGGAACTTGCAAGAACTCTTGATCATGTTGGGCCTATGACGCGAACGGTAAAGGACACGGCAATTATTTTTGAAGCGATTGCGGGACACGATGAAAGAGATGTGACGTCATTAGATGTTCCGGCTCCACAAATCGTTAACCTATTGAGTGGTGACATTGATGGGCTAACACTTGGGGTTGATCAGAATTATTTGAAACGGGGAACGGACCCAGGACTAATAAGTGGACTTGAAAAAGCAATTGTTTGTTTTAACGAGCTAGGTGCGAAAATTGTGGAAGTTTCTATGCCTCCAACTGATCCTATGGAAATGCGGAATCTCTGGCTACCAATTTGTGGTTACGAAGCCGCAAGAGCTCATAGTGAAACCTTTCCTTCCCGAGAAAGAGAATATGGGGGGTACTTGAAAGGGGTTTTGGAACTAGGCTTATCCTTAAGTGAAGTAGAGTATCAAGAAGCCGTTATACATCGAGAAGAATACGCAAAGCTGTATAGGAAAGAGCTCACTAAAGCAGATGCTCTCATCTGTCCCGCAGGAGGGTTTGTTTTTCCTGTAGATAAAAAAGCTCAATACGGCGATGCAACAGAAATGGCCGAAATTATTAAACATTTCCAGGGCCAATTCACTATCCCGGCTGATTTAGCTGGAATACCGGGAATAACGTTGCCCTGCGGATTTTCGGAAGATAATCGCCCTTATGCGATGCAATTGCTGGGAGATAAACATTCTGAAGTAAACCTCTGTAAACTTGCATATGCCTATGAACAAGCTAATGAGTGGCATCTTAAACATCCGCCGCTCTAACTCATTTATGAATTTTAGAGGACTTATATAATGGCGGAATTCGTTCCACCCAAGGTGTGGAAATGGGATGCTCCTAGTGGTGGCAGGTTCGAAAGCATTAATCGACCCACCGCTGGTGCACAAGAAGAAAAAGAACTTACGATCGGCAAACATCCCTTGCAGTTGTATTCATTGGGAACACCGAATGGTGTGAAGGTCACAGTGATGCTAGAAGAATTATTGGCTCTCGGTCATGCAGGTGCCGAGTATGACGCTCACCTCATCAAAATAAATAAGGGAGAACAATTTGGCAGTGGATTTGTTGCTATCAACCCTAATTCAAAAATTCCTGCCCTTTTAGATGTAAGTACGGATCCGCATACACGAGTCTTTGAATCCGGGGCCATTCTTGTATATCTTGCCGAAAAATTTAACGAGTTTATTCCTGCAGAACGATCTGCGAGAGCCGAGTGCTTTTCCTGGATGATGTGGTTAATGGGTGCAGCACCTTTTCTTGGGGGTGGCTTTGGCCATTTCTATTTTTATGCTCCAGAGAGATATGAATACCCAATCAATCGCTATGCGATGGAGGTTAAACGGCAACTCGATGTCCTAGATCAGAATCTAGCTAATAGACGTTTTATGTGTGGTGATGAATACAATATCTCCGATATTTCGATATATGGCTGGTATGGACCCCTGGTCATTCGTACCTTATATAACGCCCAGGAATTCCTGGATGTTGCTTCATATACCAATGTTGCGCGCTGGGCAAAAGAAGTGGAAGAGCGACCAGCGGTAATGAGGGGTCGACGTGTTAACCGAACTTGGGGGCCTGAAGAATTGCAGGTGCCAGAGCGCCATGATGCAAGTGATCTAGATTGATATGTGTCTTCATGATGTAATGAGTAATTGCTAGACTTTTTTGCGCCTAGTTGATTAACTCAGCTTTTCCAGATGAACTAAATCGAAGTAACTTTAATAAAAGTAGGATTATAATGAAAATTACAAACTTTTTTCTTGTTGTATTACTCGCCACTCCATTGATTTCTAATGCTCAACTGTCTTCAATACAGCAAAAGGTGCAGGCGGTTATGGAGATGGATCACCGAACTGATGCTGAGCGAGCGAGAGATGAAGACAGGGATCCTGTCAACGCGGTTGATTTTATGGGTCTGGAAGATGATATGACCGTCATTGAGTTTATCCCGGCCGCTCAAGCCTATTACACGAAAATTTTAGGCCCGGTATTGAGAGATAATGGCCATCTTATGGCTATAGACAGCGAGGGTACTTTTGNCCGTTGGGGCGACTGGATAGAAATGCCTGAAATGGGAATGGTGCATCCGATTCCAATGGAATTGAGCTTTAATCGGGCAGAAGGGCGCTATGAGCCAGGAGAACTTAATTTTGGATTGCCAGCGGGCACTGCAGATAAGTTTCTGTATATTCGCGAATATCACAACTTCAATGCGGAAGATAACGAACGCATTAATGCCGCAGTCTATGATGCATTAAAGCCTGGCGGCGAATACGTGATAATCGATCACACTCGTCGCCACATGCAGGAAGAGAACCGCGTTCTCGGCAGAAGAGAAGATCCTGTCACTGTTATTTACCAAGTACAACAAGCAGGATTTATTCTGGACCGCGTTTCCGACATGTTCTTTCAGGAAAGCGACGACCTCACTAAAGAAGTCGGTGAAATCCCGAACATGACCGATAGATTTTTCTTAGTATTTCAAAAGCCAGAATAATCTTCTTTAGCGTCAGATAAAAAGCCCCAACGCCTGTAACCTTGGGGCTTTTTAACGTTAACGAGAAGGAAACCCTCCTATCCAAATTGGGCTGGACCAAGCGATGGCATCGTTCGCTTGTTGAACTTTAAGGTAATAATAATCACCTTGATCAGGAAAGCCGGAATCATCGAAGGCAAAACTAATTTCCTTAGCACCTTCAGTGATTACGCTTCTTATCGTCACAGCATCATCGGGGTACTCGGGCCCAGCAAACTTTTTAGTAATTTTTCCTTTCTCTAATTCAGAAAGTGATATCTCCGCCTGCGTTGCGGTAATCGTTTGATGTAATCTATAGAAAGGAGGAGCTGATCCGGTTTCTGTGGTTTCATCAAGAATGACACTTAAGGCCGTGTTGTCGTTTATTCCGGTAAGTGTCAGCAAAATTGAACTCGTGTCTCCGCGTGTATTGGTTTGAAAATTAATAGTATTACTATCAACTGCCAGCGCTTGAGTAGTTGGGTTGAAAAAGTCCATGGATTTCGCTTTGACAACCGTTGCATCGGACACTTTTAGCTGGCCTTTCCAATGGCGCCAGCCCCTAGGCGCATCGCCGTTAAAATAGGGTGTTGGGTCAGACGTAAAGCTAACAAGCAGATGTTGTTCATCGCTTGTAGCATTATTCAGAAGGTATTCTTCTTCCCATATAACTTCACCGTTTTTTAAGACTTGAACAGATTTAATTGGAGCAGTGCCAATTACTCGTCCGTTAATGGTTCTAGATTTTATATAGTTGGCTCGCTGACCCATTCCAGTACCATTAATATTAAAGTCAAGAATAATGCGGTCACCGGTCGTAGCATATGTGCGCTTTGCTTTCATGCCGTCAAAGATCGCATTACGAGATCTCTCTCGTGCCATCACTGCGCCCAAGCCACCTCTTTGTGCTAGGGAATTCCGATGGGGAGCTGAATATCCGGGTCGAGAAAGGTGGTCGTCAGAAGCCGCAACTACACCCACTTCATGGCCATGGGAGAGATAAGCTTCCATAAACCATTGAAAAGAACCATGCATAGACATGATTTCGATTATTGGTTCCAATTGGGGGTCCGATTGCCTATAGTCCCCTGGGTTATGGGCGTGAGGTATGACAACAATATCTTGCGGATCGTGACGCTCGTGCAGTTCTGCATATAGAGAGGAAAGCACTGGGAATTCCATTGCAGATACAGGTGTTTGATCTTCTATAGTGCGAAACAATACATTATGGTGACCTCCGAATCGTGTATGTCGAGTCCATTCCCAACCTAAATAGGGAATAAATTTGCCAGGCTCGTCATATTCTGCGCTGGTGCGGCGAATCAGATTCCATTCACCCGCATCGAGCCACACGTCATGTTCGGAATGCGTGACATAATCCAGCCGCGCGTCGTCTCTGGCGAAGCGCATGAAGTAGTCTACGGTGCCAATACCTTCGGAATAACCGGAATGACCATGAGTGTCACCCCAATAAATTCGAAACTCAGGGTTTTCTTCTACTAATATAGGATTCCCTTCACCGATTATCGATCCATCTTCAGCACGAATTGCTATCCAATGGACACCGGGTTCATCCAAAGATAGATCTAATAAGCTTATTGCATTAGTGCCTTCAGGAGTCGATGCAATAACTTCATCATTTATTAAGACTTCGAAACTGGGTATTTCTCCGGTAGCTCTATTAAAGTATTGGTCCTGAGCACGAATAGAAAGCTCAAATGGTTCGTCTGGCTCCACGACACTTGGAGCGAAGCCGTGTACGCCGGTTGTGTCTCCGCCAATAATTTCGAAAGGTATAATTGGTAAAGATCGCCACTCACTCGAACCATCCAAGTCAATGTAAAGCGGCAGCGGCATACGCTCGCTTTCGAATGTCGGAGTCATTATTCCAAGGCCGCCCAAACTACGATCACCATATGTAATTGTGACACTTGAGCCTCGATCCAACTCTCCTTCGACCAGGCGAAAAGCAATGGCAGGTTGTGGTCCGCGGAAACCACCATGGGGCCCCGTGGCCATGAAGGTTTCGCGCTCGAATATTGCGTCATCGTCATCGGTTTTGATGCTTATAAACCCTGCGGCTCTGGGGTCCTCTGTTTGAAATTCTCCCCAGTTTGCATTGAAATGTCTTGCCACCCAGAACCCGCCACCAGTTTCAACTACGCGAGTCCCAACTCTCCATGTTTGTCGCAATTCAACCATTGAGCCTACTTTAAATGGCCCTAAAGTGTCGCTGGTTAGCATTCCCATTGATCCTTCTTCATCTCGTAGCATAAATTCGCGGATGAATCGATCGACGTTTTTCGATTGAGTGACCGCTTGTTGTCCGGTAGGTTTTAGTGTTGCTTGAAGACGAACCCTTGGTGCATCTATGCCAACTTCGCCACCTGCCATCGCATAGGCATCTATCCAGTCGGCGAGTAAGTCAGCTCTTTCTCCTATTGAAGACTCATTTGTGCTCTCATTCGTCAAGGCAGATTTTAGCTGTTCAACTCTGGCTCTTAACTCCGGAGTCATGTAGTCATCAGCGCTTGGTTCCTGCTCTGATTCTTCTAAACATCCAATCAGGGAAATCGCAAAGAAGAAAAGAAACAGTAATCTATTTTTAGTATTTGTAATCATCTGAATGAATAAAGTCACGAAAATATCCCACGTTAACTTATGGTAGCGCTTCTAGCATTTTAGTTCATTTTGAACCAAATTTGCTTCCATTACTAATTGCATTAAGACGTAGATCAACTTTATGCTGTTAGGCTTATCCAAAAAAACGAAGGGAAAAAGATGAAACGCAGACAGTTCATAAAGACAACAAGTGCTGCACTCTTGTTAAAGCCAATTAGCTTATTTGCCCAATCTTTTGATTTAGTAGTTCGAGGTGGACGCATAATTGATCCTTCACTTAATTTAGACATGACTGGTGATGTTGGCGTTGTCGGAGATCGAATTGCTGCAGTAGAACCTAACCTTGCTGGCAACGCAAATGAAGAAATAGATGCCCGTGGCAAGATCGTTATGCCCGGAATATTGGATATTCATGCTCACTATGCTCAGGATTCAGACGGGCCCCACATTTGCTTGTCGGATGGAGTGACCGGTTGGGTAGACGCAGGCTCTGCTGGTGCAGACAATGTGGATGAAATTATCGCGGTTGCTAGATCAGCGCCACAACCTGCGCGGATACTGTTAAATATTGGAAGACAGGGAGTGATTCCAGAAGGTGATACAGCGGATATTTCACTTGCTAATATTGAGGTCGCTAAATCTGCCATTGCTCGTAATCTCGACTACATTGTTGGTGTAAAGGCACGCATGACAGCAGGTGTTACAGCAAATGACATAATGGTCATTCGACGAGCACAGGAAGTTGCTACGTACTTTAATCTGCCTTTGATGATTCACATGGGTCAATCGGAGTCACAGATGGCTGATTTAGTGGCAGAGCTAAAACCCGGAGACATTGTTACTCATATGTATGCGCCGCCACCGAACGCTATCATTGACGAAGATGGAAAGATTTTTCCCGAAATATTAGATGCTCGTCGCCGAGGGATCTATTTTGATGTGGCTAATGGACGAATCGACCATTTACGTTGGGACACTTTCGATGACATCATGGCTACGGGGTTTTGGCCAGATACAATTTCTACTGACGGGTTTTCAACGAGTAGAAGTGCGCCGGGTGTGAGAGACTTTCCGAATATCATGTCAAAGTTTCTTAATTTCGGAATGCCTTTAAACGCAGTGGTAGCATCTTCTACACTGAATCCGTCTCGTGTTTTTCCATTTCTACGTGACAAAGGAACATTAAATGTTGGCGCTCAAGCAGATATCGCGATTCTGGAGTTGAGAGAAGGAGGTTTTGATTTCGTAGATAATTACGAAAATGTTAGACGTGGCACCCAAAGACTATTTCCTTTTGAAACAGTATTAGCTGGTAGGAAAGCACCTAGGGTTTAAGTAATTTCTAATTGTTATTCATTACCTTCATCGGATCTGCGATCACGAATTATTTGATGATAGTCTTCTTCGGTTAGATAGGTGATGTTCACGTGAGCGTGATACATGTCATCGTAACTGCGTTGACCCCAGCCCACCCATTGTGTTGGGTCTGGGTTATGAGGATTGTCCGCAGTGTTGTCATGCCAGGCTGTAATTTTTAACATCGTTCCGGCTGGTAATATGGGTGCGGAATTTTCTGAATACACATAGTTAACATGCCAATTGAAGTTAAAGTTGTCTACGTGGCTCAGCATTTGAACTTGGCCGTTGGGAAAAATAGCCTCCATTGACATGGCCTTTCCGCGGATGTGCATATGAGGCTGATAATTTTCTAATCTGGCCTGAGCCGTTAGTGGAACATAGGCGTGATGAGTTGTAATTTTCCCCGGCGGAATATCTAGCGTGTCCATAGCTTGCATTACGCCGAGAGCTTGCGAATAAACTCGATATTTTGGTACATACCCTTCTTCATGAAACCAGATGCCCAACTCAGTTTGTGCGGTAATTTCCTGACCGACTGAATGATAGTGATTGTCAAAAGCGATGCGCGAACCAGCTTTCATTAACTTACCAGTATTTTCCCTAAATACGTCGCCAATTTTCCCGACCGCGAATTCTGTTAAATAACTACCGCGGCCTGGGACATCCACCGCAGCTACAAAATCATCCGGTTCCTCTTCCTGTTGTATGTAAACGACAGCATGATGAGTTACCGGTCGTGATTGCATAGTCGGTCTAACTTCCATTCCTGTTACCCAGCGGTCTTCAGTTAGTCCGGTTTCTATAATTGGTGTCCACCATTGGTCTTGACCTTGTGCAGATTGAGTCCAGGGAGTTGACCTAATAATCAAGTCTGGCTCGCGTTCGTATTTATCCGCTAGCCGCCAAATTTCGTCCGAAGGCCAATCAATAGCGACTGGTAGGTCTTCCGGATTACCTTGAGGCGCTCCGGCATCTACCCATGCAGAAATAATCGCGATCTCTTCGTCGGTCAGTGATATATCGTTATCATACTCTTGAATGCCGACGGTTTTGTCCAGGTGCCAGGGTGGCATTTCACGCGCTTCAACCCGACTCTTAATTACTGGAGCCCAGGGTCTTACCTGTTCATAAGTCATCAATGCCATTGGTGCCATTTGCCCGGGACGATGGCAGGTATGACAATTTTCCTGCAGTATGGGAGCAATATCTTTGCTAAAGGTAATTTCGTCTAGCGCAAATAACCCTTCCGAACCCAATATTAGGACACTAGCTAAAAATCCTGCTTGGGTTTTCCAACCTTTATTCATCGTCTTCACCTTTGCCATCGAATTGGTTTGTTTATGTCGATGCTTATTTCACATTGACTTTGATATACCCATTAGTCCAACAGCAGAAAAATCCGCCGGCCATGATAAAAGCCTGCCCACCTGAATCATCCCAGGCTAGCACTCGTAATATATACTCTCCGGCACTATCAAATCTGACCTCAGTCGTTGCTTTTCCGTGTTCAATTTGCGGCGTATTGTCAGCAAATTCTGCGTTTCCTTCACCGCGATATTTGCCTAGTACAACCCCGGTCCTTGCTGGTTGACCTACTGATCGAGATTTTTTTACGCCATCGTCTACAGACCAAATATTGAGCTCTGTGCTTTTTCCAACCAGGGTTGAAACTGTCGGAGAGTAGATACCTTTTGGCCCTTGACCAGTTTTACCATTATCAATGAAGCGCAATATCGGGGGCGTGTTGCCACTGGTGATTTCCTCCATCGCCGTAATCTCCCATTCTGGTCTGAGATGACCGGGTATGGCAATAGATTCGCCACCTGAGTTGAGTCGCCAGGTCAACTGTTGGTCGCCAAAATCAGCAGGGACTTCTATGGTAAAGACACCTGTGTGTCTGCGGGGGTAAAAATATTCCGGTTGTCCACGATCTTGTGGCCCTGGTTCAAATTGATTGTTTTCACCGACTGGAATTGACAAATGCTCTTCGTAGTTGCGATTGAAATAGCCAAACAACAGGTTAAAGCTTCCGTCAGGATTAGGGTACCAGCCTTCAAAAGAAGGAGACACGCTTTGACTTTTGGTATGAGGAAGGGGGGCGCCAATGAGCCCTTCCTGTGCTATTCCCAGGATCGGGTCTAGCAGCAGACAAGCTGAGCTAGCTATAATTTGGAATGTTTTTCTCATTATCGAATCCATAACCTTCTAGATTGGACCTCCAATGACATTGAGTCAACCTATAATAAATCGTTTCTATACGTTATACGGGTGGCAGCAAAACTCAGTTTTAGCTAGTATTTAGCGAAAATATCAGAGTAGGGATATGAACCTACCAATTCTTAGGATAGTTTCCGCCACTTTGGCGCTTACACTCGTGGCTTGTGGCTCAGAAGAGCCTGCTGCTCCTGACTCCGCTGTGCCTCAGGAACGACTAGCGCAGGTTTCCGAAGTAGCTGCAGTTGAGTTGTCTTCGGCTCATGTTCAGGCAGCGATAAATCAATACTGTGTTGTGTGCCACAACGAGGCTTTGGAGACAGCCGGGTTACGTTTGGATAATGTAGATGTTGCCAACGCCACCGCTCATGCCGAAATTTTAGAAGAAGTCATTCGCAAATTACGTACTAGCGTCATGCCGCCAGTTGGAATGCCTGCTCCAAGCCATGGAGATCGCATAGCCATTGTTCGTTGGCTAGAGAACTCTTTGGATGGGCTTGCTTCGTCGAGTCCCAACCCAGGACGTACAGAAACGTTAAGACGTCTAAATCGAACCGAATATAAAAACGCGATACGTGATTTGTTAGCGATTGAAATTGACAGTAGTACTTTATTGCCGCCGGATGAAAGTGGTCATGGGTTTGATAATGTAAACGTGGGAGACTTGCCCCCAGCCTTGTTAGACCGTTACATTTCCGCCGCACAAAAGATTAGCCGTTTAGCGGTAGGTGGTTCTCAGTCTTCTGTACAAAGTGAAGTAATTAACGTGCCCCCAGATTTAACGCAAGAAGATCATATTCCTGGATTACCTATTGGTACACGAGGGGGTATCGTTTTCCCTTATACATTTTCCCAAGGTGGGGATTATGATTTCCAGGTCCGCCTGGCGAGGAATCGTGTCGGCGATATTGGAGGTTTACGAAACGCCCCGGAACAACCGCTTGAGTTGTTAATCGACCGAGAAGTAGTTGAAAGGTTCATGGTAATTCCGCCGGAGGGCGGTGACCATTCTGAGGTAGATAAGGGTTTCATCACCCGCATTCCAATTACGGCTGGGCCACACAATATCGGTGTCACCTTTCCTAAACTTTCAGATTCACTAATTGAGAGTGAGCGGCAACCTTTAGAATCCCGCTTTAATGAAATACGTCATCCAAGATTAAATCCGGCAGTATTTCAAGTGACGATATCGGGGCCATATGATGCCACCGCTGCAGGTGACACACCAAGCCGTCAGAAGGTATTTTCTTGCGTGCCTAGTAACTCCGAACAGGAACTAAGCTGTGCTCTCGAAATCCTATCTAGCTTAACCCGCAGGGCCTATCGCCGTGCGATAACTGAAGAAGATGTTTCGGGGCCAATGAATTTTTATGAGCAAGCCCGCGCAGAAAACGGTTTTTATGAAGCCATAGGTTCAGCAATTGGCTCCATCTTAGTAAATCCTAATTTTCTGTTCCGAGTAGAATTGGCTCCAGCTGAGTTAGAAAGTGGTGCTGTATATAAGATAAGCGACACTGAACTTGCTTCTAGATTATCTTTCTTTCTTTGGAGCAGCATTCCCGACGATGAACTACTAAATCTTGCCGAACAAGGTCAATTGAGTGAACCGGGTGTTCTCCGAGAGCAAGTGCAAAGGATGCTCGCTGATAAGCGTTCGAAAAACCTGGCAACCAACTTTGCGGGACAATGGTTACAGCTTCGCAACCTTGAAGCATTTAGCCCTAACGTCAGAGACTATCCGGATTACGATGATAATCTCCGTCAGGCAATGCGCACTGAAACAGAAATGTTTATCGATTATGTATTGCGCGAAGAAAAGAGCATCATGGAAATGCTACAGGCGGACTATACGTTTCTTAATGAACGTTTAGCCAAGCACTACGGAATACCCGGTATTTATGGAAGCCGTTTTCGCTTGGTTGATCTGGGTGAGAATAGTGATCGTGGTGGTTTGTTGAGACATGGCAGTGTGTTATCGGTCACATCCTTTGCTAATAGAACCTCACCGGTTCTTCGTGGGGTATGGGTGTTGGATAACATATACGGTGCACCGCCACCACCTCCACCACCAGATGTGCCTGCACTCGATGAAACTGCGGTGTCTGCATCTCTGCCGATGCGTGAACGATTGGCGGCACATCGTAGTAACCCAGTCTGCGCCAATTGCCATAACACAATCGATCCAGTTGGATTTTCCTTGGAAAACTTTGATGCCGTTGGCAGATGGCGCGACAATGAAGGGGATAACTCCGTAGATGTGGCTGGTGGGTTGCCTGGCATGGAACCGTTCACTGGAATCGCTGGGCTTGAGGCAGGATTGCTGCAGCGGTCAGAGTTATTTGCAAACACAGTGACAGAGAAACTAATGACTTTCGCGTTGGGGCGGGGCGTCGAATATTACGATGCGCCGGCTATACGTAAGATAGTACGCGATGCCCATACCAAAGATTTTCGCTTTTCCTCGCTCGTGATGGGCATCGTGGAGAGCATGCCATTTCAAATGAGGATTTCATTATGATTATTACTAAAAAGGCATTGCCAAGACGCACCTTTTTGCGTGGCGTAGGTGCCGCAATTGCACTTCCTCTATTAGACGCTATGATCCCAGCGGCAACTGCCTGGGCTCAGACCCCTGCCAAACCATTGCCGCGACTTGTTTTCGTCTTCGTTCCGATGGGAACCGACCATGCTCGCTGGACGCCGCAGGGTGGCGAAATACTAGATGAGTTAACACCAATTCTTAGTCCCTTAGAGAATGTTAAAGACAAAATAACTGTAGTTACTAATCTAGAGTTACAACAGTCTTATCCCGGCACCNATGATACCTCGAACTCTGGATTTCTAAGTGCAGCCTTTGCTAAGCATACTGAAAGTTCTGATTACCATTTGGGTACTACGGTGGATCAAATTGCTGCCAAACAAATTGGTCAGCANACTCGCTTAGCTTCCCTNGAGTTATCGATGGATATAAATCCACTGGCTGGGGTTTGTAACAATGGTTACGCCTGCGTTTATCAAAACAACTTATCTTGGTCCTCACCGACTACTCCTTTACCCTCAGAAGCCCATCCCAGACTAGTATTTGAACGCCTCTTCGGTGAAGGGGGCACAACAGAAGAACGCGCTGCGTTATTACGTTCACGAGCAAGTCTGTTAGATTCATTTAATGAAGACATAAGCAAATTAAAACGTACTATAGGAGTGAGCGATCAGAACCGAGTGGATCAATATCTCGAAACTATCAGAGAGATTGAAAGGCAAATTCAACGCGCTGAGGAATCAGATAGCGAAGAATTCGTTACGGACATGGAGAAGCCTGTTGGTGTGCCGGCCGAATTCGGAGATCATGCTCGCTTGCTTTATGACCTTCAAATACTTGCACTGCAGGCTGATATTACTAGAGTAATAAGTTTCCAATTTACCCGAGAATTAAATAATCGTACCTATCCTCAGATTGGAGTACCTGAGCCTCACCATCCTACCAGCCATCATGGCAACGATCCGGTTAAGGTGGAGAAGATTGCGAAGATCGGTCAATATCACATGACGTTTTTTGCCGAGTATCTTGAAAAACTAAGAGCAACTCAAGAAGCAGATGGCTCACTCTTAGATAATACTGTGTTGCTCTATGGCAGCGGCATGGGTAACCCAAGCCTCCACGATCACGTGAATCTTCCGATCATTGTGGCGGGTGGAGAAAACACCGGATTACGTGGTGGTCGTCATATTCGATATGCAGAAGGAATGCCACTGGCAAATTTGCACCTGACTTTATTAGATCGGGTTGGCATACACTTAGATTCATTTGAAGACAGTACAGGTAAGATCGATAATCTATTCGAATACGTGCCGGTTTAGGGTTGGCTCAGGAGGCTGCAATGAAAAAGAAAGAGTTGAGAAAAGNTTCAGCGATTTCAATTGTATTGAGNGCAATTAGTTTCGGTTCGATTGCGAATGAATCCACATTGGCGGATGCGATCGAACGTCAGGATAATCGGGCCATAGTTCAGTTGCTTGATCAACGTAACGAAATAAATGCATCCCAAGTAGATGGTATGACTGCTTTGCATTGGGCGGTTTACTACGACGATCTGGATTTAACCAAGAAGCTTATTGGGGCCGGAGCTGATGTAGATGCAGAAAATCGTTATGGAGTTTTGCCTCTGTCCCTAGCAGCCACGAACTCCAGCGGCCATATTGTTAAGGCACTGCTCGATGCTGGTGCTGACCCTAACAAAACATTAGTCGGTGGCGAAACCATGCTGATGATTGCTGCTCGCACAGGAAACTTGCTAGCAGTTGATTCTTTGTTGGAGGCAGGTGCAGATGTTAACGCCCAAGACAGTAAAGAACAGACGGCCTTAATGTGGAGCGCAGCTGAAGGACATGGACCCATCGTAAGTTCTCTAATCAATGCTGGAGCAGACATTCATCACACATTAGGTTCAGGGTTTACCCCGCTCTTATTTGCAGTGCGAGAGGGGAATATCAATGTTGCGTTAAACTTGGTCCAAGCTGGCGTTGATGTCAATGCTTTGTTAATTAGGCGTCAAGAGCGCACAATGCGCGCTGGGAACAATGCGAGCGAGCAGCCGATAAATCAAGGATTAAGTCCATTATTGCTTGCTGTTCGCAATGGTCATTTTGAACTCGCTATAGAGTTGGTCAAAGTTGGCGCTGATCCAAATGATATGCGCTCTGGATTTACCCCGCTGCATACTATGAGTTGGGTGAGGAAACCAGACTCCAGTGACCGTGGCGATCCCGCTCCATTAGGCTCTGGGAGCTTAAGTGCTTTGGAGTTTGTTCGGCAACTTGTAGAGCTTGGTGCAGATATAAATTTACCACTCAACGAAGGCGCACCACGACAACCAAACTCCGCTTCACGCATTGAAAGTGGTGGATCTACTCCATTTTTATTGGCTGCTGATCGAGCAGATGTTGCCTTAATGAGACTGTTTTTAGAACTGGGGGCAAATCCGTTTTGGACAAATTTGAATAGCACGACACCGCTCATGGCTGCAGCGGGGCTGGGCACAGCTGCTCCGGAAGAAGAGGCAGGTACCGAGGAGGAAGCCTTGGAGGCGACTAAACTCTTGCTTGAATTAGGAGCTGACGCAAACGCCATTAATGAGCGAAACGAAACACCTATGCATGGGGCAGCTATGGGAATGTTTCCGGAGGTAGCGAAATTACTAGATGCAAACGGAGCCGATCCTCATCTTTATAATGTTACTAATTACCGTGGCTGGACTCCTCTCTTTATTGCCGAAGGGTACCGCTACGGTTTGCCGCGCCCCTCGCAGGCTACAATCGAAGTCATTACAGCATTCATGGGTGAAGCAGGCATATCTACGGAAGGCGAGCGTCCTGAAATTATTGATATTTACGAAGTTCCATCGAATCGCTAGGTAATTCAAGAGGTAGGTCTAATGACGATCTTGTCCAAAAAATGGGCTAGGAAGGTTAGCATTGGCATAGTCGTTTTCTACATTAGTCTAGTTATTCTCTTCGAAACTTTGCTAGGTGTTATCCAGCCCGAAAATATAGGCACTATGGTGCTTACTTCTTTTGAAGATGGCGAACGAGTGGAGAGGGTGCTCTCCCGGCTAGGAAAAGACGGGGAAGTATTCGTGGCTGTTAATCATTGGCCTCGGGCGTGGGCGCGAAGAATACAAAGAAACCCTGATGTACAAATTACAATAGAAGGGGAAACCCAGAATTACAATGCCGTAAAGTTAGAAGGTGCAGAACATGAGCAGGCTGCAATAGACTTTACAGTTCCACTTGCTTTTAAGTTTTTAACCGGGTTTCCACCCCGTTATTTCTTTCGATTCGATCTCAAAGCAGAATTCAGCGAAGTGGGAGCAATTGACATGGATACGGTTCGGCTAGCCGCTAAGTATGGTGCTACTGTTCGAAACATTGAAACAAATGCTATTAGTTTAAGGATAGTAGAAGCGGGCGAAGGGCCATTAGTAGTGTTAGTCCATGGTTGGCCAGAATCCTGGTATTCATGGCGTCATCAATTGCCAGCTCTAGCTGCAGCTGGTTACCGTGCAGTAGCTCCTGATATGAGAGGCTATGGCGGATCGACAATTCCTGAAGCAATCGAGGACTATAATATAAAAGAACTTACTTCTGATGTTGTAGGATTGATATCAGCATTAGATGAAGAGAGCGCCGTTATAGTTGGTCACGATTGGGGTGCTCCAATTGTCTGGCAAACTGCTCTTCTGCATCCGGAAAAAGTGGATGCAGTCGCAGGGCTCAGTGTTATTTATCGTGGTCGTGCTCAGAACAGGCCCGAACGTCCTTTGCGACAGCATCCAGAGGATGAATTCTTCTACATCAGCTATTTCCAGGATCCAGGTGTCGCCGAGGCGGAATTCGACTCAGATCCGGGTGCATTAATAGCCAGGCTCTATACCTCGCGTTCTCCTGGCACGCCAACCCACCCGCCCGAAGTTAAGGATACTCGCGCACTGGCTGGTGGTTGGCTGAAGCGCCTAGGAGAGCCGATTCGACTGCCAGATTGGTTGAGTAAAGAAGATCTAGCTTACTATGTCTCTGAGTTTAGTCGTTCTGGGTTCAGAGGCGGCATTAATTACTACCGGAATGGGTCGCTGAATTGGGATCTAACACCACAACTTGCTGGAGCAAAAATTAAGCAGCCAGCATTATTTATTGCTGGCGATTTGGATATTGTAAATAGAGGAGCGACGGCAGAAGAACTCGAAACAGCGGCCCGGCCTAATTTTGAAGACCTACGCGGTGTAATTCTCCAACCAGGAATTGGGCATCGTAATCAACAACAAGCACCGGATGATACAAATCGATTATTAATTGAGTTCTTAAATTCTTTAAATTGATATAGAAAACAATTGGGCATCGGAGAAAAAGGAGATTCCAACATGTTGATCAAAAAATTCCTATTTTTGCTATTGACGATATATAGTTTGCTTCTATCGACTTCGAGTTTTAGTCAGAGCAACTACCCCGCTCAAACGGCAAACTGTGAAGTCAACTCCGACGCATTATTCGTATGTGGTCTTATAAATCCTGAAGATCTCTATCAGGTACCGGGTACAGATTGGGTTATTGCAACTGGACGAATTTCAGATTCGGCAGGTCCTATCTATGCAGTAAATATAGGCAGTCATGAAGTGGAAGAGATCTATCCCCACAATTCGGTTGTGCCGAATTTTGATCGTCAAACATATAATCGATGTCCGGGCCCAATATTAACTTTTCAACCCCACGGCATTACCTTGCGAGAAGGGAGTATCGACAATCATACTCTTTACATCGTTGGTCATGGTTTGAGAGAGGCCATTGAAGTTTTTGATCTTGATGCGAGTGGTGAAGTCCCAAAATTAAGTTGGATTGGCTGTATTCCTGCGCCGGAAGGTACGCGCAGGATAAACTCCATTACGGCTCTTCCTGATGACTCTCTTGGTGCAACTAACTTTGATTCCGCCGGTGGCCAGCTATGGGAATGGCATTCGTCAACGGATTGGATAGAAGTTCCTGGTTCCGCTATGTTAGGACCAAATGGGTTAGTTTCATCTGTTGATGGGAATTGGTTTTATGTGGGAGGTTGGAGTGACCGGGCGCTGGTGCGGGTGTCGCGAGGCAGAACTCCAGCACAAGTAGATTTAATCCCGGTAGGGTTTAATGTCGACAATGTTAGGTGGGGAACAGATGGGAGAGTTATTGCAGCAGGTCATATTACTCGTTGTCCAGATGAAACCCCCTGTGACCTTTCCGCCGCCCGAGTCGCCAAAGTTAACCCCTCGAATTTCGAGGTCGAACAGTTGGTAGACTACAAAGGTAATGATTTCTTTAATGTTGGAACTGTAGCTATTGATGCCAATGATGAAATTTGGATCGGTGGGATTTACGGTAGTTTTGGTATAGCCAGATTTCCTCAATAAGTAGTTCTAGTCATTACCGCGAGGACTTTAAAGCCTTGTTCTAAGCGGCTCTCTGCTTGCCTTTCTGCATCTTCTGTAGAAGATGCAATGATAGGGTAGCCACAGGCGATGTCTTCTTCTAAGCAAATTGCCAGTACTTGTTGCACCATCGCTTCCACTTCTGGCGCATTTGGGCCGTCTGCGCCTATATAATTCGCCATATCTGTGGGGCCAACAAACAAAACCCCGACACCAGGTACTTGAGCAATTTCTTCTAGGTTAGCAATACCTTGGGGCGATTCGATCATTATCATTGCTACTAAGACCCCATTTTCGGCAGAACCCCAAACTTCGTCTCTATCCTGTTGCATTGATGCAATCGCCGCCGCTGTTTGATCTCTATCCTCGATGTCGGGAAATAAAATTCCATAAGCACCTGCTTCGATTATTCCTCGTACTATTTTTTCAGGTTTATCTCGCAAAGCAAGAGGAGGTCTTACTATGGGTGCTGCTACCGGGGACCCATCACCATCGCTCAATTCATGAATAATTCTTCTTAATAAAGTGAAGTTAATTTCATTGTATTGTTCATCAATGACAACGAAGTCGAGATCAAAACGAGGATTTCTAGTGAAGGTGCCAAAGACATCTTCACCGGCACTAAGTTTATTAATAATGGGATTAATTGAATCTTGAGCAAACGAGAATGAACTTAATGCCATAATAAAATAAAAAATCGCGACTCTCATCATATTTGTCCCTACGATACTCAAGATTTGTTACTAGTTATTCAGTCGGCATTCGATACAGCGCACAAATTTTATTGCCCGCCGGGTCTCGTAGATAAGCGATATACATTTTCATTTGACCACTTTCTCTAATCCCAGGGGGGGCTTCTATGTTCTCTCCTCCATTTTGTAATCCGGCGGTATGCCAAGCATCACATTGCTCGGTACTTTGTGCGTTGAAGCCGATTGTGCCGCCATTGGCATGCGTGGCCCCTTTGCCGTCGATTGGTTTGGTTACACCAAAAACGCCAGTATTTGTGCGATAAAAAACACGTCCTTTATCGTCTATAAAGCCGGGTTCAATTCCTAGAGTTCCTAAAGTCGCATCATAAAAACCTTTCGCTGCTGCAGTATCGTCTGCGCCGACCATGATATGGCTAAACATGTTTTACCTCTTTTTTTATTAATTGTGGAGTGAATCAAGTCCGTCGGAATTAGATCCGAAAGCTCTGATTCTAGCGCTGGTAGCGCGGATTGGATACATCCACAGAGGAGTTTTGTGAAGGGTCTGGATAGGGTAGCCAACTCCAGAATGGCAACATCTGAGTTTCCATATTCTTTGGGTTAAAATTTTTCTCCATCCACTGGTCACGAGTGGCTACCGCCTGAATTTGATCTACTCTCGTTTGAAGACAATCGTAGCATACAGAACCAGGCACAAAATGCTCTTCTGCTTGAGTATCTATACCTTGGATCAGCATGAGTTCTTCTAGGCGCTCCGCCGTATGTAACTGTGCTTTGTAAAAATCTGTATAGGAAAAGCCCCGAGCGATTGCAAGAGGAGACCAGCCATCATCGGTAAGTGCGCCTATATTGGCTCCTTTCTCAACCAGATAGTCTACAACTAAATTTACACCACGAAACCCTGCGCCATGTAAGGCAGTTTCACCGCGATAATTGCGAGCGTTGACGTTATTACCGTGTTCAACACAGATTTGCACGGCCTCTAAAACTTCATCTTCTTGACCAGTGAACGAGCCACCATCTTCACCAGGGTTCCAAATATGTAAACCAGAAGCAACCATTAGTGGCGTAGAGCCATCAGCTGTTGGAATGTTGGCATTTGCACCATGGTCTAAAAGCAAACGCATTGCTTCTACGTCAGTAACTTTTGCGGCCAGCATAAACGCAGTCGCCCCCAAACGATTAAAGCGGTTGCGCTGACCGTCACGAATGCCATTGCGAGTCATACGCGCATTTACATTAATACCGGAATCCAACAATTTCAACATCAGTTTAGTGCTATCTAATGTGCCAGAAGCGAACGGGCCTGGTGTCCCAAAAACCAAGTTCATTCTCCTTGTGCGCACTGTTTGATGCAAAGCGTTCCAGCCGGCGCCTGCTCGGGTTACATCGGCACCCCGATCGATTAAGTGTGCAGCCAATTCCCAATTAGCGTTTGCAGCTGCGATCACTAATGCACTTTGTCCATCAGATACGGTTTCATTGACATTAGCACCATTATCCAGCAACGCGTCCACGGCTTCCTTATGGCCTGATCGCACTGCAAAAATTAATGCGGAGAAACCAGTAGGTGGAGCATAAGCAAAGGTTCGGTCTGCAATTCGAGAGGGGTTGTTGGTTTTTGCATGAACATCAACATTGTATTCCGCCAGTACTCGGATTGCTTCGGCGTTATTTTCTGCAGCAGCCCACATTAATGCTGTTTGTCCGCGGGATTCTTCGCGAATATCAGCATCTGCTCCGTGCTCCAATAATGTACGCACTGTTGCTGCGTCACCAGTTCGAGCAGCGGTCATCAATAAAGTTTCTCCTTCAGGCATTGATTGATTCACATCTAAGCCTGCTGCTAGTAGATGCCCGATGATTTCCGCATTTCCATTTTCGGCAGCGAGAGCGGCTGCAGTTACGCCGTACCTGTTCGCTGTATTCACATCAGCTCCATTCCTTAATAGTAGTTTCACGATCTCAGTATGGTTGCCTTGCGTCGCCCATTGCAATGCAGTGGTCGTATCGGCCGAAGCTGAGTTTGCAGATATGTCTTCATTTAATACCGAACGAACGAGTTCAATCTCGCCTTCAATAACAGCTCGAATCAATTCAATTTCTGTTGAAGCAATACTAGAAACAGAAAAACTTAATGTAGTAACCAGGGCGAGCAGTTTATTGAGTGATCGAAGCATTAGGCTGGGCCCTATTGATTTTTATAAGTCGCTTAAGCGGCCGGTACTATCAGAAATACTTGCAACGTCTACTTCAACTTTATCCAAAAGCGATAAGCCTAAGTTCATAAATGGTGTATGCATTGGGTACTTAAGGTGGCGACCGCCCTCCAGTGTACCGCGTCCACCACCAACAAGAATAACTGGCAGGTTGTAAGGTGTGTGGTGATCACCATCGCCCATACCAGTTCCATATAGAAGTATGCTGTGTTCTAGTAAACTACCATCCCCATCCTGGGTTTTCGCAAGGCGGTCCACGAATTTTGAAAACAGCGAAACGTGATGAGTATTAATTCGAGTGTATTGTTGAATATTGTGTGCATTCAACTGGTGATGGGAAACTGTGTGGTGCCCTTCAGGTACACCTATGTCCGGATAGGCTCGACCGCTGAGCTCCCGTGCCATTTGCATTACGCTAACTCGAGTGACATCTGCTTGATAAGCAAGAGTTAACATCTCAAATAACGTATCGATATGTTCTTCAAAAGTTTCAGGCACACCGTCTGGTTGTTTTGTTGAAGGAAGTGGTCGGCTAGCGTTGTTTTGTTCAGTTCTCTGAATACGTCTTTCAATTTCGCGCACTGCTGTTAGATATTCACCCACTATAACTTGATCTTCGTGACCTAGATTTTTCTCCAGTGTATTAATACTGTCTGAAAGTGAATCCAAAATACTACGATCAGTTTTCATTTGCGCCATGCGTGCTTCCACGCTCCCCCCATCGCCAAATAAGCGCTGGAATACAACACGAGGATCCCGTTCATGTGGCAATGGTGTAGTTGGTGAACTCCAGGATGTCGAATTCTGATAAGTGCAGCTATAACCATTTTCACAGTTACCAACAGTAAAATTGGAATCAGTAGTTAATTGCAATGAGCGTAAAGAAGTATCCTGGCCAAGAATGTCGGCTGCATATTGGTCTACAGTTTTGCCAGCTTCTATGTCAGCGCCTTCAGTTCGCTTTGGCAATACACCACTGAGCCATCCACCATGAGCACGGGTATGTACGCCCCCGCCTTCATTTGGACTCACCAGTCCACTATTGCTTAGACCACTTATTACAACCATATTTTCACGATAAGCTTCCAGTGGTTTAAGAATTGGCGTCATGGCGTAGGTCTTGCCTCCGTCCCCTTCTGGATGAAAATTCGGTAGGAACATACCATTCGGTGCATAGAAGAAACCTAGTCGCGGTATCGGTTTAGCCGCCGTTTTTGCTAGGGCTGTCATGGCCGGAGCCATTGCGCTTAGGAAGGGCAAAGCAACCATGCTGCCTATGCCGCGCAATATGGTGCGTCGGGGCAAAGCTTTTTTGGTGATAAAAGTCATGATTCCGGTCTCCTGTGTAGGAAAGGATAACTTGCCACTATACCGGTGATTATAGATTGCATTCTGTAATCGTTGGCCTCCGCATCGCGCACGATCTGACGAACTGCAGGCATATCATAATACTCTAAACCACGACCCAAGGCATACGTCATGAGCTTTTCAGTAAAAGTGGTCACAAATCTTTCTGGTTTCTGCACTAGAGTCTCTCTTAAATCAGCTGCCCCATCGAAGGAAGTTCCATCAGGTAGCACACCAGAAGTGTCGATTCGATTAAACCACTCATCGACCTCACGGTAGCGGCCAATAGCATCGAAACTTTCCAGTGCAAAGCCGGCAGGATCGATCATGGTATGGCAGGCAGCGCAGACTGGATTGGATCGATGGGCCGCCATTCGCTCTCGCATCGTGGCAACACGTGCAGAAGTTTTTCTATCATCAAGTGCTGGAATGTTTGGTGGTGGATCAGGTGGTGGCGTGCCTAAGATATTATCGAGAATCCACTTTCCCCTAAGTACTGGCGATGTGCGAATTGCATGTGAGGTTAAGGTAAGAATACTACCGTGCCCTAATAGCCCTCTTCTTGGGCTGCCCTTCGGAAGTATTACTTTTCGGAAATGAGTTCCCTGAATATTGGGAATGTCATAATGACCTGCAAGCCTTCCATTTAGATAAGTGTAGTCGGCGGTAAGCAAATCCAGAACTTTACGGTCTTCCCGCACAATGCTGTCGAAAAACATCTCTGTTTCGGCAATCATTGCTTGCCGCAGAGTTTCGTCGAAGGCTATAGAATAAGGCTCACCAGGCCTAATAATAGTTGCCAGGTTACGTAACTGTAGCCACTGTCCTGCAAAGTTTCGAGTTAGTGATTTTGATCGAGGATCTGCAATCATCCTTTCAATTTGTGTTTCCAATTCTTTCTGTTCGCTAAGCTTACCTTGCTCTGCAATAGTTAATAACTCGTCGTCGGGAATCGAGGACCAGAGGAAGAAAGACAAGCGAGATGCGAGTTCGATATCAGAAATCTGATAGGGTGTTCCGTTATTGAAATCGCCAGGATCAGATTCAATTCGTATTAAAAACTCTGGACTGACAAGTAGTCTGCGCAAGGCTAATTCAATACCGCTATCGAAATCGCCACCATCATTGCGTGCCATGTAATAAAATTCCATTAGCACACTTACGTCATTATTGGTTATTGGTCGTCGATAAGCCTGGCGTGACAGAGTGGTGAGTATTTGTTCTGCGCAGGCTTGTTCTTCATCGGCAGTGTTTGGGTTGCAACTAAAAACTTTTTCTCGGCTTGGAGTATCACCGGACCTTCTGAAATTGAATGGCCCTTCTATTGTCAAGCTGGATACAAAAGGCATTGAACCTAATGGCCCGCCAGAGTTTCCCGAAGTTCGCGGGTTTTCGAAGCGTTCCCTAACTTGTTCCACTAAAGCAGGGGGGCGCCGATAAAACGCTACGCCAACATCATGAGGGCCAGCTGCAATAGGTACCTTTAAATCGATAGAAGTTGAGGGACCGACTTCAACGGTTTCGACAGGAACGCCATCGATAGTAATTTCTAATCGGTGAGTATCTTCAAGCCCTCTCGCGTTACTTAGCTGCACATTCAATTCATACTCTGCGTCAACTGGGAATTGATAAGGCACCAAGATTCCGCCTCGCGTTCCGATTGGCAAGCCAGTTTTACGGGCGTGTTGTTGTTCGTCTTGTTCGGTCCTAAAAGTTTGAGAAATTGGCGCTGGAGGAGGGCTTCCAACGGCGAGGCGACTGATAATACGACTCGCCTCAAGGTATCGCTCCATTAAAGACTGGGATATACGTAAAATACCACCAATGTTATCAAACCCATAACTCGCATTATCGGCAGGAAGGAAGTTGTTTACTTCAATTTCTAACGCTAGCAGATCTCGAATTACATTTTGATATTCTGCCCGATTTAAGCGGTGGAAAGTTGCTTTGCGTCCCGGATCAGGGTTGGCTAGAGCGGCGTTGTCTAATTCTAATTGCAACCATTGGCGAAAGCTTTCCAATTGGGCGTCAGCAGGTCTAGGCATGCCGGCAGGGGGCATTAATCCAGCTCGGAGTTTCCTTACTACTTTTTCCCAGTGGACGGCGTCAGCAGGCACGTTATTGATATCTAAACTATCAAGAGCAAGACCGAGAGCTCTTAACTGACTGCCAAGTGGGTCTGTTATAGTGCTGGGATCGGCGTCTACAGTCCGTCTGTTATGGCAGGCCACACAGTACTGATCTACCATCTGGCGATATTCTGCTTCTGATTGTGCGTTCACCTGGCCGCAAATCAATAAAAGCAGACAGCACGAAGCGCTTAATGAAGTTGAAGAAAAAATTTGCAATCTGAATTCTTGTGCCATCTTAAGACTCAATTTGGCTAACCAAATAGATTCCTCTGAGCTTCTAATTATGGGCAAAACCCTAACAAATTAGAGGTGGCGATGCATCAATTATTGGGGGAGAATATTGTGAGTATTTGCAACTTGGATGTCCCTAGTTAGCGTCTAATGGATTAGAGTAGCGTCTTAATCATCAGGGTTAAAAATGAAAATACTAATAGCAATCGCTCAACTCATCGGTTTCGCAATTCTAATACCAGCAACTGTTGTTGCAACTCTATGGCTTGATGCAAGAGGCGATGATGGTCCATCAGTCATATTTCGAGGCGGTGTATTCACAACTGGCACGCTATACCAAGGAACAGAACCGAATTGGAGCTTTACCGACGACATCCGGGTGGTGGAACTTCAGCTCAATGAAACACAAGATTCTCGAACTACATTTATAATTGAGAGTAACGGTAGAATCTTTGTTACATGCGATTACATGGGGACTCCTTTAGGTCGAGCATGGAAGCAGTGGGCTGTTCGTGCAGCTGAGGGTAGCGGCGCCGCTGAGCTTCGAATTGGGAATGTGCGCTACGAACGCACCATGAAAAGAATTACAGAAGGACCAGAGATTAATTGGGTAATCGAGAAAAAAATCGCTAAGTATGGTTCATTTATAAATCAAGAGCTCATTGCATCTGGCGAGATCTGGGTATTTGAATTTGCACCGCGGGTTTAAAGGTTTAATTAGTTCCAACCTGCACCGTCATAATAGCGTGTTCCTCGATGGCCTTTTTGGGTGATTATTTCTTTAATCTTTTCGCCGGGGCATTTCACCATAATCAAAGTACGAGGCCTTCCCGATTTCGGATTCTTAGCCCCTGGGATGATATGCGTTATTTCTAACCGTCCTCGTAATTCGTCTTTAAAAATTGTGTAAACAAAATCTCCAACTTTTAGTTTAGACGGGTTGCCAGCCATATGAAATTCGAATTCTTTCATGATGCCATTATAAAGCGAATCCAGACCTTCCTCCCCTCGGGTGACAGGAATGGTTTTCGTAATACCGGAACTCATATATCTCTTCTTTAGCCAAGCTCAGTCATGTGGTGCGGACTGACTTCCTCGGACTAATCGCCCAGGTTTCGCACCAGTAGCTTTGCCGTTAATATAAATTGCCTCGCCACTTACGATTGTTGCAACATAGCCATCGGCATATTGCATTAAGCGTCTTCCACCGGCAGGTAAATCATAACAAACTTCTGGTTTATGGAGTTTCAACTTTTCTAGGTTAATTACATTTAAGTCCGCTTTATAACCTGCTGCAATTAAACCACGATCATTGAGGCCTACCGCTTTAGCGGTATCATGGCAGTGTGCTTTGATTACCCATGGTAAAGACAGCTTGTCGCCACGATTGCGATCCCGCACCCAATGGGTAATCATATGAGTCGTAAAACTGCCGTCACAAATTGAACCACAATGTGCCCCGCCATCTCCTAACCCAAGAATCGTGTCCGGGTGTTCCATCATTTCCTTTGCCGGTTCTAAAGAACCTTCCCCATAGTTTAGAAACGTGTAATAAATCATGTTCCTACCATCATCTGCTGTAAGTATCTCCCAGCAGAGTTCTAAAGGGTGAATGTTTCGTTCAGCTGCTAAGGCCGAAATGCTCTCAGAAGGTGATGGCTCATAATTTGGCTCATCTTCGAGTATGTACATGTCGTGATAGCGTTTATGAACTTGGCGCATAAATGGGTTGGCTGTCACTTCGGGTGCTTCACTTAGCAATTTTTCTTTGAACCCATTACTTTTAAGTATTTTGAGCTTTTCGGTTAGGCTCAGATGATCTATCGATTGATAGGATGGATGAGCACTGAAAGGGTTGTTTGTTAGCTCTAAACCAAATAGCACACCAACAGGTCGGCCACAGACTTGTGCTTTTAAGTTGATGCCTTCTTTGTTTGCCGTCTCGATTGTTTTTAAAATACTTCGCCAACCGTCAGTTACTCGATGGTGCTGTGCGACGGACACCGACAAGGGTCGATTGGATTGCTCCACCATCGCGCGCAGAATTTCAAATTCTCGGTTGCTACCTTTAAAATCGGTAACTACTTGCATTACTCCTGAGGATGCTGCGCCAACTCCTTTGGCAATGCCAACCATCTCTTCTATTTCAGCTGTCAGCGTTGGGGTCGGTTGTCCATCCGCAGTTTGATGATTCAAAGTACGTGAAGTGGAAAAGCCGAGTGCTCCGGATTTAATAGCTTCAGTGGCCAGTGACGCCATCTTTTCGATATCTTCGCGAGTTGCAGTTTCACAATTGGCACCGCGTTCCCCCATTACATAAACTCGCAGCGGCCCATGGGGCAACTGGGCGGCAAAATCGATGTCATATTTGCGTTCGGCTAGGCTATCTAAATATTCTGGGAAGGTTTCCCAATTCCAGGGCAAACCTTCCGCCAGTACCGGATGAGGAATATCCTCTACGCCTTCCATTAAAGAAATTAGTCGCTCTTTATCTTCAGGGCGGCAGGGTGCGAACCCCACGCCACAGTTGCCCATTACTGCGGTGGTAACCCCATGGTTCGAAGAAGGTGTTAGTTCTTCGCACCACGTTACCTGACCATCGTAATGAGTGTGGATATCAACAAAGCCTGGGGTCACAAGTAGGCCGGTTGCATCTATCTGTTGGGTAGCCTCCCCTTCGATATTCCCGACAGCTACAATCATTCCTTCTCGTATAGCAACATCCCCATAGAAGGGTTCGCCGCCTGTTCCATCAACTATAAGACCATTTATTATTCGCAAGTCAAACATAAAACTTAAGTATGAAGTTGAAACTCATCGGCGAAAACGAGCCCGCCTTCCGAGTTTTCTGTACGGAGATGAATTATTTCCTGGTACTCCGGTGAATTATACCAGCCTTCTAGTTTCTCTCGAGTTGGGAATTCCAGAACCACCGTAACCGCGCCTGGGTTCCCTTCGATCGGTGTGCTCCCTGGTCCGGCCACCAGGATTTTACCACTATGTTCCATGATCGTCTTGCCGACAGAAGCTAGATATTGGTCATATCCAGCCTGATTTTTAACGTTGTAATTCGCGATCAAATAACTTGCCATTTTAATCTCCTAATTTTTAACCAGTAAAACAAGCTCTAGATTGTCGAAATGAACTTCGCTATTAATCGTAATAAGATTAGAAACATTTAAATTAAAATAACAAGCAACTTAATTGAAGCTTAAAATTTTAGGATCAGGGCTCGTATATTTATGCTTTTCAATAACTGTCGTCTAGGCAAAATTCATTTAAGAGCTTATCAAGAATTTAGCTCTTTAAGGCAAAGCGAGGGCAATAAATTCTGCTGGGTCGCCATAACTGCCTACCGCTACCACAATGTATTGCTTCCCATTATGCATATAACTCATGGGTCCCCCTGTCGTGCCTGAGGGAAGTTCTGCTTGCCAAACTACTTCTCCGTTTGCTTTGTCGTAGGCCCTGAAAATCGACCCCCACATGTTTGGCATCGTGCCACCGTGTAAGTTACTGCCTTCTCCTATAAACAAAAGGTTTTTGGTAACTAGTGCTACTGGTCGACTTGCGATCCCTAGAGCCTGAAGGTTAAGGTTTTCCAAGGAAGGGTGATCACTTAGAGAGTCACCGTTAGCGACTTGCCATACATGCTCTCCCCGATTCATGTCGATTGCTGTAATTCGACCCCACGGTGGTTTCGTTAACGGTATCCCATCGATATAAGGTGCTTCCCGGCTGGGGCTCCAGTAATCCATCTCAGCATCTTCCTGAGTGGCACGTTCAAGCCTATAGACTCTAGGAATGTCATTGGCAAAGCCGTAGTAATATCCAGTATCAGGATCAAAAGCGCCAGTGTTCCAATTCGCTGAGCCCCATGATCCCGGCAGGCTGAGAGTACCCTGCGAACCACCAATTTCATCATTCGCGATAGTGGGTGGCGTAAATATAGGGCCAATAGTAAAATTTGCTACTTCGGCTCTTGCGACCTGTCCGACTTCAGGATAATCAATAATGTCGTCTAGGGTTATACCTTGTCTAGCTATAGGCGGCGGTTTGGTGGGAAAGGGTTGTGTAGTGGAAAGAGTTTCACCTGGCACATCTGATTGAGGTACCACAACTTCTTCTATTGGCCAGACTGGTTCGCCTGTTGTGCGATCAAATACATATATCCAGCCTGTTTTGTTTGCTTGCATTACTGCATCGATAGATTGCCCATCTACGATAATGTTTCCAAGCACTGGAGGGCCTACATTGTCATATTCCCAAACATCGTGATGTACCATTTGGAAATGCCAAATCCTTTCACCAGTTTGGACATCCAGGGCAACCAGACTGTTTGAAAACAAATTGTTACCACCGCGATGGCCGCCGTAGTATGCAGCAGTAGGTGCTGTGAAGGGGATGTAAACTATGCCGAGCTCAGGGTCCGCGCTCAAACAACACCAGGCCCCTAGATCTCCGGATTCCCTCGCCGAATCATTTGCCCATGTGTCATAACCAAGCTCTCCTTCTCGTGGGACTGCATGAAAAGTCCAGAGCAGTTCCCCACTGAGGACGTCATACCCTCTGACGTCTTCTGACGCAACACCGCGCCATTTCATGCCGCTATCTCCAGCACCATCGATCGTTCCAGCGATAATGATGACATTATTTACGACAATTGGGCCGCCAGATAAATAACTGAAATTTGTAGCACTTCCCGGGACGAGATTAATTTTTCCGCGCTCTCCGAACGAAGAAATCGAACTACCATTTTCCGCATTAAGTGCATATAAAGAGCCTTTACGAATAACAAAGAGCCGCTCGTCTGAACCATCGGTCCAATATTCAACACCTCGAGAACTCTGACCCTGCACCTCTTCAAGTCTGGCCTCTTCGGGTTGCTGAACCCAAAGCGTTTGGCCATCAGAGGGGTCGAACGCTTCAATAAGACCTACACCGTTGGAGGCATATAATACCCCGTCTATAAAAATGGGAGTGGCACGAAGGTTCCCTGAAACTCGAAGGTTCGGGTAATTTTCCGTGATTGTTGAATCAACCGCAGGTCTTCTCCAAATAATTTTCAGCTCGGCGACATTATCTGCATTAATTTGTGCGGCCGGGCTGTAACGCTGGAAATAATGATTAGAACCCCAGTAATTCCAGTTAGATTGTGCCACGGAGATTACGGGTAATAACAGTAGGAAGAAAAATAAATGGAACTGATTCATAATTCGGCGTCACGCAAGACTGCATACATTAAAGGTTTTCGTAAATAGATAAAATATTTTCATTTTTGCAGGGTATTCGCTGCTGAGGCAAAACGTGATAAATTTAATTCAGATCTCACCGCGATACCCAGATCAGTTTCCATATCATCTACAGGGATACCCATCGAATCAGCAATACGCACCATGCGTTGAAAATTTGCAGCCACTCCTACTGCATCGACCAAAACTTTAGCACCCGCTTCATTCAAGAGCTTATCTCGCACTTGCACGAGTAATTCATTGTTTCGACTGGCAATCGCCTCAGCTAACAGCATTAGATTTTTTCCATATTCAATGCCCACTGATGCAGCTCCTTGTTTTCCGTTAATGCCTTGTAAATCAACTTCAGTTTCGGTTGTTAATGAGCTCGCACGGAGCATCGAAGAATGAGCATTAGTTCAATAAAAACATTCATTAATTGCTGAGACTCTTGCAGCTATAAGTTCCATCTGCATGCGGTTAATACTTCTATCATCTTGCTTAACCAGGTTTTCCATACCTTCCATTGAGAGATACTGCGCACTTGAAAGCGCCAACCAGTCTTTTACCGCTGGAGGAACTAGCGAAAGGGCGCGGATAACATTTGCAGAGCGACCATTTGGCCAAAGATCCCTTTCTGGACCTGTAAGTCCTTCTTTAGGAAGCATTGCGACAAAGCCTGTTCCCAATTCGGCTTGGGCTGGTCGATATTGACTCGGACTTCCTTCGACGGGCACCGGCAAGGGTTCGAGCTCTAATCCAAGTGAACGATGGAATTCGTCAATACTGAAAACGCAAACAATGATACCTGCCAGTTCAACATAAGCTTCAGTGCTTAAACCATTTTTAGGTAACTTAGCAACCCAGGATTGGGAGATACGAGTTTGGTCTGTAATGATGCGATGAATGGCATCAACAGCCACTTCCGGTAATTGGCTAGCGCTATCGTGGCTGCCTTCTACACTTTCGGGAGATAGAACAGATTTTCTCGATTTACAGAGCGTGCATTTCACAGCAACTCGACTTTCATTGGCAATTGATACTCTTTCAGGACCTGACCACCAGGAACCGGGTTGTGCAAGTCGTTGCCAATACTCTCTATGTTCTTTCTGAATGTCTGCCCTTATAGGGTAAGGACAATTTTCATAGCTAAAATACCGGTCCATTTGACTGATCCTGTAAGAGCGGAAGTATAAAAATATTAGGTTTTGGTTGCTCAATCCTGCCATAAATGAATGAGATTTGTTAGGACATATAAAGCCTGATTGTTTTCTCTGAATTAGTGTTTTGATGGTATAGAATACAGATATTATTCAATTCTCGAGGGAAATTTTGTGTCTATTCCTGTTTGTATGCAAGGACGCTTGTCGGTGCCAGCTATTGGCGCACCACTTTTTATCATCTCAAATCCTGATTTAGTTATTGCTCAATGTAAGGCTGGTGTTGTAGGGTCATTTCCTGCTCTTAATGCGAGGCCGGCTGAAGTATTGGAACAATGGTTGATTCGAATTAATGAAGAGCTTGATGCTTACAACCAAACAAATCCTGATAACCCAGCGGCACCTTATGCGGTGAACCAAATTGTTCATGGTTCTAATGATCGTCTTATGCATGATGTTGAGCTTTGTGTAAAGTATGCAGTGCCAGTTGTCATTACTTCATTAGGTGCACGGCCGGAAGTCTTTGACGCAATTCATTCCTACGGAGGTATTTGCCTACATGATGTGATCAATAATCGTTTCGCTCGTAAAGCAATTGAAAAAGGTGCTGATGGTTTGATCTGCGTCGCAGCTGGTGCAGGGGGCCATGCAGGAACATTATCTCCGATGGCTTTCATTCAAGAAGTCCGCGAATGGTTTCCAGGACCGATTCTTTTGTCGGGGGCTATTTCTACTGGTGATGGAATTTTGGCGTCGTTAGCGATGGGAGCCGATTTGGCATATCTGGGGTCTGCATTCATTGCGACTGAGGAGGCTAATGCCGATCCTGCTTATAAGAAAGCTCTTGTAGACTATGCTGCTTCTGACATCGTCTACACCAATTTATTTACGGGTGTGCATGGGAACTACTTGAGGCCTTCGATTGAAGCAGCTGGACTGGATCCTGAAAATTTAGAGGAAAGCGATCCTTCAAAGATGCAATTTGGTTCTGGTGGCAGCGGCAAGTCGAAAGCATGGAAAGACATTTGGGGTTGTGGACAGGGAATAAATGCTATTAAGAAGGTTGTTTCAGTTAGTGAATTAGTTAAGCGTTTGAATTATGAATATGAAGAAGCCAGGCGACGAGTGATTGCTGCTTAAACTGCCAATTTTGTTTACTCTGGCTAGACTCCAAGCTAAAGTGGGTTAAGGGAAAAAGAAACAAAAACAAAAGGTTTAAACCTATGATACATAAAAAACAGACAAATCTATCTGCACTAATTATATCCTGTTTTCTCGTTATTTCTTTGCAGGCCAGGGCTCAAGATTTCGACAATATTGAAATCACTACTAATCATGTAAAAGATAATATTTACTATCTTGAAGGCAGTGGCGGTAATATAGGTGTGATTATCGGAGATGACGGTGTGCTAATCGTCGATGACCAGTTTGCGCCTCTGACTAATAAGGTTGAAGCTGCAATTACGGATTTAACCAAACTCCCTGTTACCTTTGTGGTTAATTCTCACTTTCATTATGATCATACAGACGGTAATGAAAATTTCGGTCGAGCCGGAGCCTTTATCGTAGCGCAAGACAATGCTCGGCGGCGTATGGAATCAACGCAAGTTTTGGCGAGTGGGCGCGTCCAGGAAGCCTATGATGTAGTGGGCCTGCCCAAGATTACTTTCTTCGATACCATGCGCTTTTACTTTAATGATGAACCTATTGAATTAATCCATACGGGGCCAGGACATACAGATGGTGATGCGCAAGTTTATTTCCTAGAATCAAATGTCATTCATACTGGCGATATGTTTGTGAGGTATGTTTTACCTTTTGTTGACCAGAATAATGGGGGGTCTCTCGACGGTATGATAGAAGCAACAGATAGATTGGCCAGTATAATTAATGATGAAACAATTATTATCCCAGGCCATGGTCAATTATCTAATCGCAATGATTTACTTAATTATCGCAACATGCTCGTGACTATTCGTGGTAATTTGACCCGCGCTAAGGTCCAAGGCCTCACGCCGGCGCAAATGCTGGAAACTGAACCTGCCGATGGGTTTGCTCCTTCCGGTGATGGAACCGATCAATGGCTATTAAGGGCTTATGACGAGTATCGATAGCGATGGTAGTAACAGGTTAAATTGCAAACCATGCAAATTTAGTTAAATCGCCCTTCATTTTTATTGGAGAATTGTTATGCAAGATAAAGATGCAATCGCGGCCGTCATTCGAACTTACTTTGACTGTATGAATGAGTCCAGTGCGGAAAAAGTTAGAGAGGCCTTCCATTCGAATGCAAGGATTACCGGATATCTTCCAGATGGCTTGCATGAAATGACCGTGGAAGATTTTGCACAATTCGTTGTGTCGCAACAGCCTTCGCCTAAGGAAAAGGGCGATGCGGAAGTCTTAGAACTTGTTTCTCTTGATATTGCGGGTAACACAGCAGTTGCAAGAGTAAGAGATCAGTATTTGGGTATGAACTTTTTAGATACTCTTTCATTTTTAAAAATAGATAGCGAATGGTTCATATACAACAAGCTTTTTCATGTGGAGTCAACGCTCTAATAAACTCCAGTCTGCGGAATGGATTTATAATTGGTTTTGATTTAACCAATAGGCTAATTTTGCATCAGTGTGTGTATAGAACTAAGTGTTTTACTGGCTTCTACAATATTAGAAGTAGCGCTTCTTTGCCCGACGATTAGAAAGTTTGCGCTATGTCTCCGGATTGTTCTCTTGCAATAGCATCGTATCTTCCTGAAAAATCTAAATCGATTCTGTAATGAATGCTCATGTTATAAAAGAGTTGGTTAAAAGTAAGTCTTAACGGACTTGATCTTTACTCTGCTAATCGTCCAACATGCGGACTTAGTGGGGCATTTAGTGAGGAAAAAATGGGGAACAAGTGGCGGGTTGCAGGTATAGATTTTGAACATTTCCATATGGGTGATAATTTGCGCATGGCTTTCGAACATCCAAATGTCGATATTGTAGGTATTTGTGATAAGAATCGCGAAAAAATGCAATGGAGCATTGACAATTTCAAAATTCCGGACGACAGGATTTATTCGGACTTTAGAAAATGTATAGAAAGATCTAACCCCGATATTGTCATCCTTTGTCCTGCTACGGGAAGGCATGCCGAAGCCGTAGAAGGAATTGCTAGCTATGGAACACACCTGATTATGGAAAAGCCGTTTGCTTCAAGTCTTGCGGAAGCAGATCGGATGATTGCTGCGATGGCAATTGAGCAGCGCCTTGCAATCAATTGGCCCTTGGCTTGGCATTCTTCCCATATAACTGCGAAGAGACTTATCGAAGAAGGAACCATTGGAGAGGTAATAGAAGTTCATTATTACGATGGCAATCGCGGCCCCCTTTGGCATGTTGCCGATAAAGAAGAAACTACCGCAGACCAAGTAGAAGCAGGCAAGCCCCACAGCTGGTTCTACAAAGCTGAATTGGGCGGCGGGTCGTTGTTGGATTATCTGGGTTATGGTACGACTCTGGGGACTTGGTTTCACGATGGGAAGGCGCCAATCGATGTGACTGCAATGATGCATGTTCCGACTGGGCTCGAAGTCGATGAACATAGTGTCACCGTCGCACGCTATGAAAATGGCCTCTCTAAGTTCGAAACACGCTGGGGTACTTTTTCAGACCCATGGGCTAATCAACCTCAGCCCAAATGCGGCTTTGTGATAGTAGGAGCAGAAGGCACCATAGCCAGTTATGATTATCAGACATCGATAAACCTGCAAACTCAAAACAAACCAGAAGGCTTTGAAGTACCGGTTGATACTATTGAGCCGCCTTTTCAGAATCCAGTTCAGTATGTCATTCACTGTATTGAAAACGACTTGCCTATAGAGGGGCCTATATCTCCGACGATCAGTAGAATAGGTCAACAAATCGTCGATACAGCTTTTCAAAGTGCTAAAGAAGGACGTCGTTTAGCACTAATAGAATAAAGGGGCCAAGAGATAGAAGGATAGAGAACAAGCTAATGAATATAAAATTAAGAGATTTCTCAATTGGTTTTTTGTGTTGCAGTTTAAATATAGTCGCACAGGAGGATACTCAGCCAGAAATACAAATTGTGAATCCTAACGCAATGTTTTTGCAACAACAAAGGGCATTGCCACCTGCAGCAGTAATCGAACGTGGTGAAACGCTTTATCAGGTAAATTGCCGACTTTGTCATGGTCTGGACTTAAGAGGTGGAGATCAGGGGGGTTCCAATTTACTGCGTTCCGAGGTGGTGTTGATAGATATCGCTGGAGAATCTATCGGCGAAGTGATCACAGAAGGCCAGGGGAGTATGCCGACTTTTGATAATTTCAGTAATGAAGATCTCGCCGCAATTGCCGGATACATTCACTCGATCAAATTCGAATCTGAAGGCCAGGGAAGCACACCGCCGGTGAATTACGATCTCGATATTCTGGTAGGAGACGCCGCAGCGGGAGAACGATACTTCAATCGAGAATGTTCCAGTTGTCATTCAGTTACTGGCGATTTAAGCGGAATTGCCACAAGAATTCCTGACGATTATATCATGCAGAATACCTGGGTCGCGGGAGGGCGGCGCCAGGCTGGGCGTGGTGGGGTGCAAACTACTATTACTGTGACCACCGAAGGCGGTAAAACAATTACGGGCCGTTTACTCCGTTACGATGATTTCTTTGTCAGTCTGCGGACTGAAGATGGTGCATACCAAAGCTTTTCGCGAAGGGGAGATTCTCCTCGCGTGGAACTGGATGATCCTCTCTACCGGCATAGGGAATTATGGGCCGAATTAAGTGACGGTAACATCCACGATGTAACAGCTTACCTGGAGACAATAAAATGAGATATTTGACCCTTCTTGTTATAAAAATTATTGTTCCTGTAACTTTGGTTGCCCAGGAAGTATTTGTTGATCCCGTTGATATAGCTAATGCCCTCGATGGAGATTGGGATACCTATTCAGGTGACTATTCAGGACGACGATATAGCAACTTGATTCAAGTGCATAAAGAGAATGTTTCAGATTTAACGCTGGCCTGGACCACAGAAATTAACTTCAACGTAAGACGGGGCAATATAGATGGTATTGGCATCACCACTCAGATAGGTGGGGAAGGTCGTGGAGATATCGATATTAGAAGTGGCTCTATTAAGGGATCTATACTTGAAGTCAATGGCGTTCTCTTTGTTACTGCACCTGATCACGTTTGGGCGATGGATGCGCGGGATGGCAGTGAAATCTGGCATTACCACTGGGAAACCCGGGGCGGAACACACATCGCCAATCGCGGTGTTGCTATTTGGAATGACTCGGTTATTTTCGAGACACCGGACAATTATTTAGTTTCTTTAAATGCTCGTACCGGTGAAGAAAACTGGCATAGCGAAATTGCGCCTTTTGAACTGCAATACTTTTCAACCATGGCTCCCATAACTATTCGTGATCGGGTTATCGTTGGTACTGGTAATGACTTGGATCAACCTGGATTTCTTCAGGCATTTGATGCAGAAACAGGCGAACTAATCTGGCGGTTCTACACGGTCCCCATGTCCGAAGACGATCCGGGAATTGAAACCTGGCCGAATCTTGACGCCGCGCGTCACGGAGGTGGCAATGCCTGGGTTCCGGGTGTTTATGACCCAGAAACTGACCTTTATATCTTCGGAACAGGAAACCCCACGCCGGGTTACACCGGTATTGCGAGGAGAGGGGATAATTTATTTACCTGTTCATTGGTTGCAGTCAATGCAACAACGGGCGAATTAGAGTGGTACTTTCAAACCTCACCCCACGATACCCATGATTGGGATTCGGCCCAAACACCAATTCTTATCGATGGTGTGATCGATGGGCAACCGCGTAAATTGGTATCTACTGCTGCACGCAATGGTTTCTTTTTTACAGTCGATAGAGTTACCGGTGAACACATCGTTACGAAAAAATATTCACGCACCGCTAATTGGGAATCTCATGTGAGAGAAACCGGGGAGCCGGAACCAAACCCCGATAAAGAAGCTTTAATTCCCGGAACATTGGTCTCGCCAGTGGAAGGCGGTGTAGCGAACTGGCAGCCACCAGCGTTCAATCCGGAATACGGGCTTTTTTATACTCAAGAAAATAATGGTTATAACATGCTTTATCTTTCTGACCCCGACCCTAGAGGTTCAATGGGGTTAGGCGGAAAGATTCGAGCAGAGGTCGGTTCTATAGGTAGTGCCTTTCAAGCGATAGACTATCGCACGGGCGAGGCAGTTTGGAGACACGAATGGCCCGGTGGTGGTGGCGTAAATGCAGGAGTCTTAACCACAGCAAGCGGTTTGGTTTTTACCGGTGATGGTCGCAATAATTTAGTCGCATTTAACGGCAGTAATGGCGACTTATTGTGGCATTCACGCATAGGAAACATAAGCAATGCGCCTCAAACCTATATGGTTGATGGTAGGCAATTTTTATTAGTCGCGGTAAGAGAAAGATTGTTTGCATTTGTTATGTATTAATGGAACAAACTTCGCTGCTAGAAATAATCTGGACCAGAATATGATTAAGATTCATTGCTATTTCTTGACAGTCGTAGTTTTGTTGTCAGCTTGTGAGTCAAAAGTAACTCCAAATGAACTAGAGTCTTTCGTCCGGCAGGATGATTATAATTATCACCTTTCTTCTCTAAAAAGCGCTGTCTTGCATAGCGTTTCTATAGGCCCTTCAGGGTTTGTATGGCCAACTGGGATTCGAAAAAAGGACACAGCATTACTTGAGTTCCAATTAAATGGGGCAGAGGGTAGTTACCCAGCTATTAGAATTTCTTTTGAGGGTAAAACCTTTGTTCAATACTTCGAGGAGGGTGGAGCAGGTATTCGGTATATTGATCTTACGCCACTAATCTCCGCCAATATCTCTGAGGGGCAGTTTGTGCATCTGAGTTCAGAGGGGGCTAAGTTGACTCCGGGACAAGGAATTCTAGCCACCTTTGACAATAGTATTAATCTTGATGATAAGGTTCTTGTTATTGCCCCGCATCCAGACGACGCAGAGATTGCGGCTTACGGTATGTATCGAGATACAAAAGCGGATGTCGTTACGATTACTGCCGGGGACGCGGGAGGGGAGAATTTTTCAGCGCTTTGGCCTGATCCCGGCGAACAGTACCGTGCAAAAGGCAGGATAAGGACGATAGACAGTCTAACGGTTCCATTACTCGGTGGTTTGAAGGCTGAACAGATTAGGAACCTTGGCTACTACGATTCCACATTACAACTATTACACGAGAAACGTCCTAACCCAGTTCCAGCCCCACTCGCTAAACTGGAAAATCCAGCGTACTTTCGTCAGTTTAATTTCGATGCAGAATTGCGAGAACGGCCGTTTTCATCGAGTTGGCCAAACCTGGTAAATGATTTATACATCGAACTCGAGAAGTTGGAACCGGATATTGTGGTTGCTCCCCATCCAATTTTGGACCGCCATCGAGATCATCAATATGCATCCCTCGCCTTATTTGAAGCGTTACAAAGTTGGCGTCATGAGGTTAAAGTGCTTCTGTACACAAATCATGCCTCAGGAAATGAAGCTTTTCCGCTTGGCCCGAGAGAAGGGATGATGGGGCTACCTCCATGGAACGAAGATAATATCTCCATTACTGGGATTTATTCGCACCAGTTAGATAGCGAGGCTCAGCGACAGAAACTAATCGCACTTGAAGCCATGCATGATTTGCGGCCATTAGACCTAAGGGACGGCTCAAGGGTCGAACACATAGACCCTTTGTATGACTATTTCAGGCGCGGGCCTCGTCCTAATGAGATATTTCTAGTTACAAACTTGTCAGGCCTTCGAGCAATCAGTGCTGAGTTTTTTCGGGCAGAGAACCTGCAATAAATATGGATTGGCCTATGGAGNTGAGAAGTGAATAGAAAAACTAAATCCTGCTACACTGGCCCTCACAAGATTTAAGCTAAGTACTCAATATATGAATTGAGGGATTAGGGGGGAATAAGAATGAGTTTCATAAAAAGCCGTCTCGGTATGATGATGTTTCTCCAGTATGCAGTCTGGGGAATTTGGTTACCTGTCCTAGCTACTTACCTCCAATCACCGTTGGCCGAAGGAGGGTTAGGATTCACCTCGGGGCAAGTAGGCTGGATTATTGGCATCGCAGCATCTATTGGCGCTATCTCGGCCCCCTTTATTGCAGGGCAATTTGCGGACCGCTATTTCTCCACAGAGAAATTTCTCGCTCTGTTGTTGGTACTTGGTGGCATAGTTAAGATCACGCTTTCGTACCAAGAGAATTTTAGTTCTTGGTTAACACTTTCGATTCTCTACAGCATCCTATATATGCCAACGCTTTCTCTTACGAATTCAATGGCTTTTGCTAATTTACAAAATCCTGATAAAGAATGGCCCCGAATAAGAGTAATGGGTACTTTTGGCTGGATTGCTGCGAGTTGGTTTTTCCCGATGATCTGGTTGCAAACAAATTTGGAGTTTCAAATACTGCCACCATTTTTTGTGGGCACCGAAGTGTCCGATGCTACAGCGAGGCTTGCTGATACTTTAAAAGTTTCCGGGATTATTTCGATTCTCTACGCAGGTTTCTGTTTCCTTTTGCCTAATACTCCTCCCCAAAAAGAAAGTGTGGAAAGACTGGCATTCAAAAAAGCATTCGGCCTTCTATCCAAAAAATCATTTGCCGTATTGGTCGCAGCAAGCTTGCCTATCGCAGTTATCCACCAAATTTATTTCATGCAAACTGGACCATTCTTTGAGAACCAGTTGGGCTTATTGGTCACTTATATTGCGCCGGCGATGACGGTGGGGCAGATTGCTGAAATTGGGGTAATGGCATTTCTTGGGATTTTCCTAGTAAAAATTGGTTTTCGCTGGACTATTTTCATCGGAGCATTAGCTTATTTTGCAAGATATGCGATATGGGGTTTGATTAGCATGCAGGAACCCGCAGGTCCGTCGGTAGATGCAGCGGGTCAATTTGTCTGGACGGCTCCTCTTATGATTGGCATTTTCAGCCAAATCTTGCACGGGGTCTGCTATGCCTGCTTTTTTGCTTCTGCCTACATGTATGTGGATAGAATCGCCGATGAGGACATACGTAATTCGGCTCAGACAGTTTTCGGCATTATAATATTGGGTCTGGGTCCTATGTTCGCAGGACCTTTCATGGGATTGCTCGGCAGCGTTTTTGGTGAGGAGGGTGTCGTAACTGATTTCGCAGGCATGTGGTTCACGTTATCAGTAATTGCACTAGTTACAGCTGCATTCGTCGCGTTCGCCTTTGAAGATCAAACAGAAGTTGGTTTTAACGAGGATCCTGCCTAGGGACATCAGATAATGGCCTTTGATATACCTCTAACTGAAAACGAATTGGAAGAGCTCACGAGCAGGAGCGATATTTTGGGTTGGTGGACATTATTCTGCCAGTTAGCAATAACCGCTGCCAGTTTTGCATTAGCTGCAGTTTGGCCTAATCCACTTACGTTTATAGTTGGAACAATTTTGCTTGGTGGAAGACAAATGGGGTTTTTCGTTCTTACCCATGAGGCTGGACACAACACATTATTTAAAAGTAAATGGCTAAATGAGTGTGTGTGCGCATGGTTAACAGCTCCAATGGATTTCTTTAATGGAAAAGCATACATGCGTGAGCACTTGGAGCATCATCGCTCGGTTGGGAATGATAATGACCCAGACTTAGCTAATTATTATGATTATCCCATTTCCAAAGAGAGGCTAAAGAGAAAACTTAAGCGTGACCTAACGGGGCAAACTGGAGTGCGAGATTTAGCAAAAAGGCTTAAAGGTTTTTTCAATCCAAACTTATTAGGAAGAGAGACTCAATATGCGCTAATTCGCGGTTTAGTTTGGCACCTAGTATTGTTTCTCATCCTTTCGATATGCGGCGTTCCACACTTAATCTTCATGTGGTTTGGGGCTCTCGTCTTTTGCTATCCGGCTATTGCCAGATTACGACAAGTTTCAGAGCATGGAGCAGTGCCTGATCTTTCTCACGATAACCCTCGCTTTAACACAAGAACAACGATCATCAGCCCTTTGGTCCGGTTACTGTTATGCCCTCACGGAGTCAATTATCATGTTGAGCATCATCTTAACCCGGCTATTCCGATCTATCGACTGCCTGCGGTTCATCGATTATTGAAAGAACGTGGATACTTTAATGGAATACACATTCCCACCGGTTATTTACAAGTCATTAAACAATTAACTCACGCGAGTTAAATTGTTGGGGATCAATATAAACTACTCAGTACTAATAAGAATTAGATCTTCCTGACGACCGTCGATGTAAGAAGTTCTCGACCCATCAAAGTATGCATCTTCTTCAAGCATGAAACGTACTTCTTGTCCATTCCACTCTGGTACGTTTACAGTAGAATTTAACTCGATAGAGTGCGCTGTACTTTCATAAAGAGGGTAATCGCCCCGTCCTATCGTATCCCCTTGGTTGTCCCACATTCCGATAGTGGGTCCAGCTCCATGGCCATGGTAACCAATTGGATGAGTATAAATAGAAGGGCGAATATCTTCTTCAATAGCTTGTGCGCGCGCTGCGCGCAGAATTTCGTTGCCAGTACGACCTAGAACAAAATTTTCCGTGAGAATATCTTGCAATCTGTTGCTCGTAGCAAGCCCGCGAGTTAGTCCAGCGGGCGCCTGTGTTTCACCTTGTTTTAAAACATAGGCGTGCTGCTGAGTATCGGTATTTAGGCGCAGATAGGTGATACCAAAATCTACATGTAATAAGTCTCCGGGAAGAATTACTCCCTGTTCCTCGGTATTAGTAAACAGATCTATAAACTCACCTTCTTGTTGCTGTTCTCTTTGTATGCTTACAGATGGGTGAAACCAGGCGAGTAATCGGAGTTCCCGTATACGATCACGATACCACCACATGACGTCATCGGTGGTTGTTTCGCCCGGAGTAATAACTTTATTAGAAAATCCCTCCAAGATAATGTTGTGAGCAATTTCAACAATAGATGGGTAGATCTCCATTTCTTCCGGAGTGCGAGTTTCTAACCAGGCTATAGCAAGCTTTTCGGCAGAAACTATTCTGGATTCCTGTTCATCTGTGAGCGCGGCAACCAATCCTTCATATTCTCCGTGCGTAAGACCATCCGCTAGTGCAAAGTCTGAAGAGACGTTAATGCCAATAGATTTTGGATCTTTTTCTGTAATCAGATCTGAAAGAGCTTGCCACTGATCTGGTTGTTCTTCGGGATTCCAACGTGCTTGGAAATAATCACCCACCGCATAACGGGATACAGCATAGCCTCTTATTCCTTGATCCCCCTCGTCAGAAAAAACAAGAATAGTTCTGCGTCTCGCAGCGTGAGCATCACCAGGTAACATGGTCATAACTACAGGGTCTTCGTTGTACTCCCGAGCCACTAATATCCACATGTCGATTTCGTTTCGCCGCATTAGTTTAGCGGGTAGTGTTTCCAATCGAACAGCTAATAGATGATCGATAATTTCTGCACGTTCCTTCATTGCAAAGATGGAATCCCCAGTTGCGCCAAACGCATGAGTTGCAGCCACGACGCTGATTATTAAGGAAAAACGAATAGTTATATGAGCCATAAATCCTCCGCACTGATGTTTTTTAAAATTAACATTAAGGGCTTTCTGGACCAAACCTTTTGGTACTACTTCTTTAAAATTTGTTCGAAGCAAAGGTTTTGAGTCTATCTGTTAGCCTCGGAAATAAATCAAATTCCGCGCTTTTGAGCTAAACATTCTGGTAAGATCGAGCATGAGATTATCCACCAGACTGGGGATTTTTCGATCAGCGACTAAAAAATGACAAAAATAAATATAGTCCCGACTCTCCAAATTATATGGTCTTGGCTAACAGGGCTTCTGTTGCTAGCCGCCAGTTCTGCTAGCATGGCTGCTCCAGACAAGGTTGAATTTAATCAACACATTCGTCCCATTCTCTCCAATAATTGTTTCGCCTGTCACGGGCCAGACGAAGAAGCGCGTGAAGCTGACTTACGCCTCGATACGGCTGAAGGAATACTCTCCGATCTTGGCGGTTATCAGGCAGTAGTCCCCGGCGATTTGCAAAATAGTGAACTCTATCAACGCATTATTCAATCTGACATTGTTGAAAGGATGCCACCAGAAGAAGCGAATAAAACTCTTACCGATGAGGAGATTGATCTTCTTGCCCAATGGATTAGGGAAGGTGCTGAATATCAACAGCACTGGTCATTTGAACCGATAGTAAAAACGGAACCTCCGGAAGTCGAGAATAGGGCGTGGGTTAAAAACCCAATCGATGCCTTTGTAGCACGAAGGTTTGAGCAAGAAGGATTAAATCCATCGACCAGGGCAGATAGATTCACACTTGCAAGACGAGTGGCTTTAGATCTTACAGGGTTACCCCCTTCTTTCGAAACAATTAATTCATTTGTTAACGACACATCAGCGCAAGCATATGAACATTTGGTAGATCGACTATTAGCACAAAAAGATTTTGGTGAGCATCGCGCACACTATTGGCTTGATGCTGCACGTTATGCCGATACTCACGGGCTTCATTTAGATAATTATCGCAGCATCTGGCCCTATCGGGACTGGGTAGTGAGGGCATTTAACGACAATATGCCATTCGACCAGTTCACCATAGAGCAAATTGCTGGCGATATGCTAGATAACCCTACTACGAATCAACTGATCGCAACTGGATTTAATCGGTCGAACCCAACGACTAGCGAAGGAGGAGCCATAGACGAAGAGTATCTGGCAATCTATGCTGCCGACCGAACCGAAACCACTTCTACGGTTTGGATGGGGCTTACCCTAGGTTGTGCACGGTGTCACGATCATAAATTCGATCCCATAACTCAAGCTGATTTTTATAAGTTTGCAGCCTTTTTTCGCAATACGACCCAGGCTGCAATGGATGAAAACCGTTTGGACACTGCCCCTTTTCTTTTAGTACCGCGGGAATCAGATCTTGAAAGACAGTCAGAATTGCGATCAGAAATGGAAGCACTTCAGCTTGAAATGGAAAGAGTGCGCAGCCTGTCGCGTGATGCTTACCCAGCGTGGCAAAAGGAAAATAAAGAACTCGATTTAAGCGTTCCAATTGCTGAGGAAGTATTAGAAATTAGTGTAGCACTTAATGAAGGAAATGGATTACAGATAAAGGCGCATAACGGAATCACTGATTGGAGCGCTGCAATTGAGGGTGTTTTTGAGTGGACCGATGATGGAAATGGGAGCGCTCTGGCGGTTACTGGTGAAACATCTATCGAACTCCCTGAATTAGCCGGTTTTAATTTAAACGACCGCTTTGCTCTTAGTTTTTGGATAAAAATTCCAGAAGATGGTCCTAATCTCAACCCTATTTTCGGGCGATTCGATTCTCAAAACTTGGACACGGGATGGAAAGTAACGATCACATCTGGCGGCACTCTGGGTTTTCAGATTCGCGGCGATTCGGTAGCCACTTTCAGAGCGACTGCATCAGAGCGACTGGCAAAAAATACTTGGCAACATGTCGCGCTTACCTACAATGGAACTGGAACACCCGAAGGCTTCGAAGCTTTTGTCAATGGAGAGGAAGTTGAAACTGCAGATACTACTACAGTATTTGATGTTACGAATTTTTCAATTGCTGAAGCGGTGCCGCGGGGGTTTGTGATCGGTGGAACCAATGCCGGGAATTCAAATAGGGTGCAAAACGATTTTCAAACAGAAGAAGAAATTGAACCGAAGTTTGTTGCTCTCAAAGATATAAGGATTTTTAGCGATGTTGTGGCCTTGGATGACATTCAGCAGTTAGCGCGAGTTCCGGCGATCCAAGCCGCAGCTCGAAGCGGCAATGATAGCGATTTGCTCGCAAACTATTTTTCGAGCCATGTCACTGAAGAGATAAAACAGCTCGCAACAAATGAGCGGCTTATAAGAAGTGAATTGGATGCTATCGATCGCCGATCCGCTGTCACTCTTATCATGGAAGAGAAAACGGATACTGTGCCGGAGGCCCATATACTTAACAGAGGAGAGTACGATCAACCTCGTGAGCTAGTTCAAGCAAATATTCCGTCAAATTTCCCCCAGCTATCAAACGAGTCGCCCGTTAACAGACTCGATCTCGCGCGTTGGTTAGTGAATCCAGACCATCCATTAACTGCAAGAGTAACCGTTAATCGTTTCTGGCAGGAATTATTTGGCAGTGGCCTGGTTGAAACACCCGAAGATTTCGGCAGCCAGGGGTCGCCACCGAGCCATCCGCAATTATTAGATTGGTTGGCAGCGCAGTTTATCGCCAGCGGTTGGGACATTAAGTACTTGTTCAAGTTAATGGTTATGTCAGCAACCTATCAACAATCCTCGACGCTGTCTAAGGACTTATTAGAACAAGATCCACAGAATACACTGTTAGCTCGTGGCCCCCGTTACCGCTTAGACGCCGAGGTGATTAGAGATCAGGTATTGTTAGTGAGTGGTTTGCTTGTTGATAAGCCTGGCGGCCCGCCAGTTAAGCCCTATCAACCTGAAGGAATCTGGAAGGCAGTTGGATATTCCGACAGCAACACCGTGCAGTTTTTTCAGGACAAAGGCGAATCACTCTATAGGAAGAGTATATATACGTTTCAAAAGCGTACGGCTCCACCACCTTCCATGGCGATGTTTGACGCGGCGTCTAGGCAGAATCATGCTATGCGCAGAGTCATAACAAATACACCGATGCAGGCTTTGGTGCTCATGAATGATCCGCAATTTGTGGAAGCTGCGCGTAATCTTGCTCAACGTGTGTTGCTAGCAGAAACAGGAAATAGGTTCGGTTATCTCTTGGAAAATACTTTATTGCGTGAAGCCGATCCAAAGATGATCGAAGTTCTGGTGGATACTTATGAAACTGTGCGATCAAGATACATAGAAGATCCGGGAGCAGCGGCAGCGTTATTGCAAGTTGGAGAATCGGATTGGTCGCAAGCGCTTGATCCAATAGAACTTGCTTCTTGGACTATTCTTGCCAGCCAGGTCTTTAGTCTGGATGAGTTTATAACTAAGCATTGAGCAGTGACAGAAAATGAAGTGGAAAACTCTCGACAACCATTCTCAAGCAAGTAAGGACTTCATTAAGTCTGAAACTCGTCGACAGTTCTTTGGCACAATGGCCCAAGGCCTCGGCGGTGCGGCCCTTGCAATGCTTGGCGGATACAGCTCTGGAGCGGCTGCACAATCGAATGTTTTTACCGGGAAGGGAGCGCTTGGTGCCCCGCATTTTGCGCCAAAAGCAAAGCGCGTCATNTATTTGTTTATGTCAGGAGCGCCGTCTCAATTGGACATGTTTGATTACAAACCTTACATGGATATTTGGTATGACAGAGATCTGCCGGATGAGATTCGCCAGGGGCAGAGATTAACAACTATGACTTCNGGCCAGGATCGATTTCCTATCGCNCCTTCTATATATCAGTTTAAACAATACGGCGAATCCGGGGCTTGGGTAAGTGAATTGCTGCCGTATACTTCGAGAATCGTTGATGAGCTCGCATTTGTGCGATCAACCTGGACGGAGGCTATTAATCACGATCCGGCTATTACCTATATTCAAACGGGTTCCCAGATACCTGGAAGGCCAAGCTTAGGAGCCTGGTTAAGTTATGGACTAGGAAGTGATAATGAAAATCTACCGGCATTCGTTGTTTTAAATTCTTCCTGGACCGGAAGGCGTTCTGCCCAAGCTCTCTTTTCACGGTTATGGGGTAGTGGTTTTCTTCCTACAAATCATCAAGGGGTTGCCTTTCAATCTAATGGCGACCCCATACTTTATTTGAGCGATCCACCAGGGGTCGACACAAATATTCGACGAGCAATGTTGGATGGATTGGAATCCATGAATCAGCAACGCTTTGATGAAGTTGGAGATCCTGAAATACATTCGCGTATTTCACAATATGAGATGGCTTTTCGGATGCAAGCTTCTGTACCTGAGTTAACAGATATATCAAATGAGAGTCAGTCAACATTAGATCTCTATGGCCCTGATGTGCATACGCCAGGCACTTTTGCTCGCAATTGTTTAATGGCAAGACGGATGGCAGAGAGAGGTGTTCGTTGTACTCAGATTTTTCACCGAGGCTGGGATCAGCACGCAGACTTACCTATAGATCTACCCAATCAATGTCGCGATATTGATCAGGCATGTTATGCGCTGATTACCGATCTTAAGATGCGCGGGCTGTTAGAAGATACTTTAGTTGTTTGGGGTGGAGAGTTCGGTCGAACGATATACTGTCAAGGTAGACTTAGTCGTGACAATTATGGAAGAGATCATCACCCCAGAGCTTATACGACCTGGATGGCTGGAGCGGGGATTAAAGGTGGCACAATTTATGGTGAAACCGATGACTTTTGCTATAACATTGTTCAAGATCCAGTTCATATTACAGACTTACAAGCCACCATTTTGCATCAGTTGGGAATCGATCACAGTAAATTTACCTACAATTCTCGCGGACTTGATCAGCGCTTAACCGGGGTTGAAGAAGCTCATGTCATTAAAGGTATTCTGGCCTAATTGGGTTCGCTGATGTCTGCACAACAGAAATCCGTAGTTGCAATTTCTACCGCGCTCATACTCTTTCTTCTTTCACTTCCTTTCACAACAGAACTAAACGGAGAGGAAGGGCCAGCAATACTCGCGTTCTTTGGACGTTTTCACGTCCTTGCTTTGCATCTTCCAATCGGTTGGCTGTTGTTGGTTCCAGTACTGGAATACATAGGAATTAAATGGGGTTCGGAAAATGCGAGGGCGGTAGCTGGAATTGTTCTAGCCATTGGAGCGGTATCCGCCGTGCTTGCAGCCACTTTAGGTTTTAGCCTTGCTGTCGCTGAAGCGTTTGCAGGCCCAGTGGTAAAAACGCACATGTGGATGGGCATTTTTACTGCAATCACTGCGCTNCTATCCTACTCATTTCGCGAATTAAGATCTTCCATACAAATAGCAAAAAAGCTATATCCGTTAGGACTAACCGTTTGTTTGCTAACTATGACTTATGGGGGACATCTCGGAGGCACCCTAGTGCAGGGAGAAGGCTACTTGTCTGCGAATTTGCCTCTCAATATCAAACGGATACTCAAAATTTCGACATATCAGCCAATACCAGTTGATTACGATGCAGATATTTATACAGCAATCATCCAGCCGATTTTCCGCGATAACTGCTACTCCTGTCACAACGATCAGCGCTATAGAGGCAGGTTAAGCATGTCCAACTATGACTCTTTGATGGCAGGTACTAATGGTCGCGATCAGGTAATAGTTCCGGAGGATTATGATTCTAGTGAGCTATTTCGCCGCATCATTATGGAGCGAGATAATGACGATGCCATGCCCCCTAGGGAAAACTCTCCTCTGACAGAAAGCGACATCGAGTTAATAAAATGGTGGATTGGAATCGGTGCGCCAAGCGGAACCTCGATCAATGAATTGCGAGCGGAACACTTTCCACAAAACATTGCTAATATTATCGAAGATTTAATGCAGGATAAGAATTCTGAATTTACTATACCAGCCTACGACCCAACATTTATTGCTCAGTATGCAGAAACCTTGAAATCGGAGTTTGGTTTGGATGTGTATCCGATTTCACAAGATCCAAAAGATGGATTGCGAGTTGGAACTATCAATAGAGGGGCACCATTCAATGGAGAAACACTGCAGGCAATGATTACTATCGCGGAATATGTGAGGGACATCGATATTAGCGGAGCGAAATTTGAGGCGGGCGAATTTGCTGCAATTGAAAGTTTCGAGAACCTAGAGCAGTTAAAGTTGGATAATGCGACTATAGATAGCCATGATTTAATATTCCTTACCAAGTTAAAATTACAATCTCTGAACTTATTTGGAACTGATTTAGAAACGCAAGCCACGGAACATCTAGGAGCATTAAGAACGCTCCAAAAACTGTACCTTGGAGAAACAGGATTAGGAATTGCTGAAGGCCAACTTTTAGCAAAAGCACTGCCCCGTTGCGAGATTTTGTTGTCGGGTTTTTAAGCATATGTAGTGAATTAAACCAGCACCAAGCCTAGTCTCGGGGGAGCTATAACGAAGGCCGCAGGCCTTCCTCTGATTTTAATGGTGGCATTGGCACAATATCTTAAACAAAGATTGTGCTTTGCAATTAAATTTAGAGAGTTAAATCATGCTTGGCCTTCAGGTGCGATTTAAATTTAAGACTGTAAATTGCTTTAATTCCCTTGGTTCATTAAGTCACGCTCAATAATCCGAGCGCCCATCAATATATCCATAACCGCCCGATTGCCTTCATGGCAAGCTGATTCGTATAATTTTTGGCCCGCTGGCATGCGGGTGAACGGCAGCTCCGCTACAACTGGAGCAGTATAAGTAATTGGGTCAACTATAGTGTACGCGTAAAGCAATTCATTTTGTGAAATAGCAGTAATTCTTTCGGTAACTTCAAATTCCTCGGAAGATGCGATCTGACTGACAGTATGTTCTGGGCGAAAATTGTCGGTGTGAATGACCAAAGTTTCGCCTTCCCAGTGGCCGATTGAATCGCCCATCCACTTTTGAATAGAATTTTCTGGATGTTCTTTGTTTAGCTTAATAATCCGAGTTTGAATAGCCTCTTCACTATAAATGACAATGTAGTCTTGCGTTTGGACAATCTGGATATGGGTACCGTCGGCGTTAGTCATGGTCGGCAGCGGAGGGCCAAGATGAAGGCATCGTTCGCCCGGCGGCCGTGCTTCAGGGCCATCAAAATTGTTATTCATCATTTCGAAATAGCGTGCCCTAAATTCCATACTTTCATCCCGGAGCGGAAATCGACCGTTTTCAGGTTCGATAATGAGAGAAGTCCTTAGTTCGCCATTGATGCGAGCGACTTCAACCGGCATATCCGGCAGGAAATTAGTATCAGTTCGGAATTCAATATTACCGCCCACGGGAGGCGCGCCACGATCAGCCTCTACAGGAGCTTCGCGAGCATTTCTTCTTTCAATGGCTCTTTGTTCGAATACAACTGCTTCTTCGTTAGTATAGGCTCGCTTGTTTCCAAGGTTTGCTGGCCTTTCAACTGGTGTAGCAAAGCGCTTTTCCCATAGCCCCTGCAGATTGGGATCACCAAATTCAGTCCTTGGTAGACGATAGTTCAAAGATTGGGCAAGCGCCAGGCTAGGAATGTAAACCAGAGTAATTAAGGTAAAGAACGCCGAGTACATAGGTTTTGCTTTTTTGTACATAGCTAGGTTTCTCTAGGTGTGATGACTATGATCATGCCATTGAGGGTAGTGTTAGCTCAACTATGTTCAATAAAACTTTTACCAAGCCTTTAGTAAATATTTTTCAGTTTCTCGTAACAATTGTTTTTTGGCAATGATTTGCGGTTTGTAATGCTGCCGGAGAGACTATTTATAGCGCTTTCTTTTTGATTCCTGATTTAGTTTGCGAAACTGGTCCATTTTTTCTTTAATACGGACTTCTAAACCACTTTCTTTTGGGAAATAGTACTGGTCATTATGAATTGGCTCCGGCAAATAGTTCTCACCGGCAGCGAACGCGTTATCTTCATGATGAGCATAGCGATAGTGTTGGCCGTAACCCAAATCTTTGCTCAGGTTGGTGGTTGCATTGCGCAAATGCATGGGCACTTCTAAACTGCCGTGCTGGGCGACAGCTTTTTTCGCATCACTAAAGGCTTGGTAAAGAGCGTTACTTTTTGGGGCACATGCTAGATAAACCGCTGCTTGCGCAAGAGCTAGTTCGCCTTCGGGGCTACCGATTCGATTGTAAGACTCCCACGCATCTATCGTTATCTGAAGCGCCCGCGGGTCCGCCAAACCGATATCTTCTGTTGCCATGCGACTGAGCCGGCGGGCGATATAACTGGGATCGCAGCCACCATCTAGCATGCGGACTAGCCAGTAGAGTGCCGCGTCTGGAGACGAGCCGCGAACCGATTTGTGCAGTGCTGAAATTTGTTCGTAAAAACTGTCGCCTCGCTTATCAAAACGTCTATACGTTTCTTCTACTACTTGCGCAATTTGTTCATCGCTAATAAGGTTGTTTCCATCAATCTCCTCAGCAATATCGCTCAAAACTTCTAGATAATTTAGCGTGCGACGGGCGTCACCGTCACTGGTTCTGGCCAACTCTAATTTTTGCTTTTTACTGAGTTGCAGACTCAACTTCCCAAGCCNTCTTTCATTATCGTTCAGAGCCTTATCAATTAAATTGATCAAGTCGAATTCTGCTAGGGGTTTCAGCAAGTAAACACGAGCTCGAGATAACAAGGCGTTATTTAATTCGAAAGAGGGATTTTCCGTTGTTGCACCTATAAATAAAATCGTGCCGTCCTCGATGTGGGGGAGAAACGCATCTTGTTGTGCTTTGTTGAAACGATGCACTTCATCTACAAATAAAAGAGTTTTGCGACCGCCGTTTTCTTGCTGAAATTTTGACTGGTCTATCGTTTTACGAATCTCTTTTACGCCAGAGAGAACTGCTGATATGGATTCGAAATAGCAATTGCACGATGTTNCAATTATTTTTGCCAGGCTTGTTTTGCCTACACCTGGAGGGCCCCAAAGGATCATTGAGTGAGGTTGTCGGTTCGCTATGGCTTTATATATTGATTTTCCTGGGCTTAATAGATGAGCCTGTCCTACGAACCCCTCGATAGTTTTGGGGCGCAGCCGATCTGCTAGAGGCCGGTAAGCAGAGTCAGTAGAATCCTCTTGAAGAAGTAATGNATCCATTTCCCGATTATAAGGGTAAGCAAAAAGTGCAGCACTCTTTTATAATGTTTCTGCATGGATTAGCGACAAATTAGGGAGTAGCAACTCAATGACCAGCCCCGCATTTTTTGAAGATTTCGTAGTCGGTTCGAGTTATGAATTTGGTGAATATCATGTGAGCAGAGAAGAAATTCTGCAGTTCGCGGCAATGTATGATCCCCAACCGTTTCATTTGTCTGATGAGGAGGGGAAGAAAACTTTGTTTGGAGGGCTATGTGCATCTGGTTGGCACACCTGTTCAATGGCTATGCGAATGATCGTGGATAATATGCCGAAGGAAAATACTGGCACTTTGGGGTCGCCGGGAATTGACGAACTGCGCTGGATTAAACCTGTTTTACCAGGCGACATCCTACGAATGAAGACAACTATTCTTGACAAGATAGAATCTCGTTCTAGGCCGGGAATGGGTTCGATTTTTATGCTCAATGAGATGTTTAATCGGAAAGATGAACTTGTTATGAGCAATAAACCGATCGTAATGTGTAGGAAAAGAAATTAGTTCTGGTGGAAGTTGCTGACGAAGGTTCTGGTGGTGTTGCAGAAAACCGAAAAATTCTGAAGGCACCACTACTTATAAAATAAAGAATTAATTGCGTTAGAGTCTTCGTTCAGGTGTTTTTCCCGTTGACACAAAATAAAAACCTAATCCCGATGCGATAACCCCCAAGCTAACTAGTCCTTCTACCGGTCGATTAATAAGCGTAAACGTTAGTGTCCAGCCAGTGAGAGTGAGAAAGATAATTGGTGTTAAAGGGTAGAGAAATGCTTTATAAGGTCGGTCTATTCTTGGGCTCCTAATTCGCACTACAAATAGGCCCAGTACTGTAGCAAAAGTGTTAAGCGCCATAGTAAATCCGGCGAATACCAATATTGATTCGAAAGTTGATGAAAGTATAAATAGTATCGCGATTGAAGATTGAATATAGATTGCCCTTTTAGGTATACCGGAAGAATTGAGTTGGGCTAAAAAACGTAAGCGCGGAAAGTCTTGACCAATAACCTGAATAACTCTCGGACCTGCTACAGTCATTGCACTTACTGTTGATATTAGAAGCAATGCCAGCGCAATACTGAATATTCCTCCCGCAATTTCGCCGAATGCTGCTTGTGCTGCGATGGCCCCTACTGCCTCTTCCCCAACCATGGCATCCATTGGAGCTGCGTATAAAAAAGAGAAATTTAGCCCGAGATATAAAATAGTTACGACGGTAGTGCCGGTAATAAGAACCCAAGGCAAAGTTCTCTGTGGGTTTTCAATTTCACTGGAAAGGTAGGTGGCGGCATTCCAACCAGAATAAGCAAAACTGACATAAATCAATGCGACTGCAAAGGTATCACTTGTGATTATATCGAAATCACCGGGTCTGGGGACGAAGGTTACAGCTTGAGGTGACTCGACCACGATTAAAGTCGCTAATATAAAAATTACGATTACGACTACTTTAAGTACAGTGAATATAACTTGTGTGCCGCCACTGTATTTGTGGTTTGTACCGTGAACTGCAGTAAGAATAATTAACAAGGCAATAGCGAACCCTTTTTCGACACCATCACTAACGTCGATAAACAATGACGAAGTTAAGTAGGCGGCAAAGGTCATTGCTGCTAATGCGGTAGGAGCTGCAAATCCGACAGCCGCCGAAATCCAACCGGAGACAAACCCTGCAGCGGGATGATAAATTCGAGATAGGAAATTGTATTCCCCTCCAGAGCGCGGATAAGTAGCCCCGAGTTCTGCATAGGAGATTGCGCCGCACAAAGCGGTCAGACCTCCTACTGCCCAGAGTAGCAAAAGTGCAAAACCAGACCGAATGTCTAATAATTGAAANCCCAAACTGGTGAATACACCGGTGCCAATCATATTGGCGACGATGACGGCGGTTATTGTAATGTATCGAAATTGTCCCGAAGCCATTATTTCGTCAATCTTCTGCTCTTAATGCTTAGTTTGTAGGAATGGAACGAGTTTCTCCAGGTGTTATGAATATATCATGCCCACGGAGTTCTGGAGGTCTTCGAATAGGGTCTGCTGAGATAGTATCAGGAACATGTATACCCACGCTTCGCTGAGGTTTGATTCTGTTATCAAGGATGTCCCTGCCAGCTGNTGTGCTTAAGAACCAATAGGGAGGGAAGGCTATATTCGGAGGGCGTTCATCCCAATACTCGGCATCAATCACAAAATGATTGTCTCTGGGGTCGGCGTCACCCAGATGTAGTACTGTAGAATTATCGTTCAGGGTAATTCTCCAAGCTATATTTTCCACATCCATCATGCGCATCGGCCAACCGGAATGGGGGATGCGAACAGCTTCAACTAGCATGCGGTTTTTTGTAAATGTTGCTGGTGCATCGTTAAAGTCGAGGGTTACATAATTGACTCGATCAAATACTGCCGAACTGCCGTTCACCACAGCAGAGCGCATTTCAATTACGGCTTGGTTAGGTGCGTATAGCTCAATATCGGACTGTGCCTCCATAAGTCGATAAATTTCCTCTGGTGNAAAGTGGTCACCGTGGTAGTGGCTAATAAAAATAGCATCGATCTCATCGAATGGGGCTTCGCCCGCAAACATGGCAGCCTTCATTTCTTCTGGTGGTAATAGATATTGGCCATAGGTATTTGGGAAAAGGGGATCAAACAATATTTTAATGTCGCCATCACTAACCATGACCCCTTCATTGGCAATATAGAGTGCTGAAGGGACTTGAGCGTATGCTAATCCAGATAAATAGTAATAAAGTAACAAAAAAAACATTCCAATTGTTCTAATAGCGATCATGGAGAATCCTTATAAATTTTTGCTGGCATACTGACGGTAGGTCGCCATAATTTTTTAAAGCATAAACGAATGCTACTATAGAGTCTTTCACCTTAAGCCTAGATATCGAGAAATTAGCCTAGATCTCCACCTATTTTCGTAACTGAGGGCGCCTATAAGACCTTTGGTGCATTGGAGCGCTATCACAATTGGGGAAATACCTAGGAAGATTTCTTCGTTTATCTACAAAAAGGAGTATTCTAAGTTCACAGTGGAATGCAGAACTTGGAGCCATATCACCTACGCTTCTGCTATAGTAGATAAGAAGCTCGGCGACTATAACTAGAAAAACGAGATAAATCGGAGACAAATAATGAAAAGCAATCCAGCTCAGTCGGCTAGAAGCCCTATGATTAGAGTCATGATAGCAATAATTACCGCAGGTTCAGCCATCGTCGCTAACGCCCAGGATTGGCAACCTGAAATTCTTTCCGATGGGCAACCTAATATAACCGGCATGTGGAATAATGTTGGTGCCACGGCAACCCCGGTAGAGATGCCGGATGAGTTCGAAGGCAGAGTTCCCNCCGCGGAAGAACTTGCCGAGTTTATTGCTCGCCGAGATGAAGCAAGAAAAGGCAATGTTTGGCGAGGTTTTGAAAATAGTAACGGTGTTGGTGCTTATGAGAATTACTGGTTCGACTGGTACTGGTCNGATGCAGTTGCTGATGCACCAGCNTTGGTAGTAGACCCACCCAATGGTCGTATTCCCGCCTACACAGCAGCAGCGCAAGAAGCGATTCGATTGAATGTTGTGGAGGAACACAATTCTGCGGCGACAGTAGAATCAGGTGACCGCTGTTTGTCCCGCGGTGTATTTGGCATGATGATGCCCACTGCTTACAACAACGGTAAGTTAATTTTGCAATCTCCCGGTTACGTAATGATTCATAGTGAAATGATTCATAACGCCCGAATTATTCCGATCGATGCAGGTGATCACATAGATGANAGAATAAAGCTTTGGGAGGGAGATGCTCGCGGGCACTGGGAAGGTAATACTCTCATCATCGAATCTACTAACTTTAAGTATGTAAGAAGCATACGAGCGCCGGGCCGAGGAAACCCACCTCAGAACGAAGGCCGCAAGATGATAGAAACTTTTACCTTCGAAGATGAGAATACACTGCGCTATACATTAACTGTTGATGATCCATTAACTTATGAAGCTCCTTGGACTGTTGCCTTTCCGTACTTAAAGGATAATGACTATAAGCAGTATGAATATGCGTGTCATGAAGGAAACTACGCCATGGAAACCCGATTAAGTGGTGCCCGCGTAGAAGAAAGGGGAATAGCTGAAGCTGGTAGATAGTATTACAGGAGTATCTGCCATGAAGAAACTTATCTCGGCTTTACTCGTTGCACTTTTCGTTAGTGCATGCGGACAAAAACAATCTGAGACTTTAGTAGTTTCCGGAGATTGGCGCCATCATGGCGGCAATCATCGCTCAGATAAATACTCTCCATTGGATCAAGTTAATGGCAGTAATTTCGCGCTGTTGGAAGTTGCCTGGCGTTACCGCAGTCCCGATTTAGATTTACCAGAAGAATTGGCCTACCCCACTGGAGACTATCGTGCAGTACCCTTAGTTATCGATGGGGTCATGTATGTTAATAGCAACCACGGCTTGATTTCTGCACTTGATCCCGTAACTGGTGAAGAGCATTGGGTATTCGATCCCAAAAGTTATGAATATGGCCCGCCGTTGTTTTCCCCACTGCAAACCAGAGGTATCGAGTATTGGACTGATGGAAATATCGAACGTTTGTTTATAGCAACGGCGGGGAAGCAACTAGTTTCCGTTGATATTGAAACTGGTCAACCTGATCCTAATTTTGGTGATGATGGTTATGTCGATCTACGAGAAAACTTCGGCAGGTTTGAGTTTGAAATGAACAACATCACTCACGGTGCGCCGCCAATTGCAGTTGGGTCAACCGTGGTAGTTGGGTCAAAAATTTATGACTTCTCCATGTATAACAGAAGTCCGCCAGGACATGTCCGCGCGTATGATGCCTATACCGGCCAATTCAAGTGGAGGTTCAATACCATTCCTCAGGCAGGAGAATTCGGTAATGAGACCTGGGAAAACGATTCATGGCGTGTTGCAGGAAATACAAATGTTTGGACTTATATGTCTGCTGATGAAGAAGCAGGAATTGTGTACCTGCCAACCTCTACACCCACTAATGACTACTGGGGAGGGTTTCGTTTAGGCGAAAACTTGTTTGCAGAATCGATAGTAGCTCTAGATGTAGAAACTGGCGAAAGAGTCTGGCATTTCCAGACAGTTCACCATGGGGTGTGGGATTACGACGTTGCATCTGCTCCGAATTTAGTGGACATAATTGTTGATGGTAGGCCTATTAAAGCTGTTGCTCAGGTTTCAAAAACAGCATTTACCTATGTATTTGATCGAATAACTGGTGAACCGGTTTGGCCCATCGAAGAGCGGCCAGTAGAGCCGAGCACGATTCCAGGCGAGCGTCTCCATCCGACTCAACCATTCCCAACTAAGCCGGCCCCTTTTGATCGCCAAGGTATCAGCGAAGAAGATCTAATTGATTTCACGCCGGAAATAGCTGCGGCAGCGAGGGAACTTGCTGAAGAGTTTGTACTTGGCCCAATTTTCACCCCGCCAATAGTGCGAGGTAGTAATGGTAAGCGCTCAACCTTTGTTGTGCCTGGCGCAGGAGGAGGTGCCAACTTTCCAGGTGCTACCGTAGATCCAGAAACTGGCATCATATACATACCATCGGTAACGCGACCACATGGTATGTCTTTGATACCTCCGCCTGATGACACTTCCGACTGGCCTTATATCATTCAAATGGATCGGCAAGTAGGGCCGTTTGGCTTGCCNCTATTNAANCCACCTTACCGACGCATAACCGCTATAGATTTAAACACCGGTGAACATGTTTGGCAGATTCCTTTTGGTAAAGGCCCCGCTAACCATCCAATGTTAGAGCATTTAAATCTGCCACCAATGGGGAGCGTCTATAACGATGTTGTCGCAGAAGGCGGCGTCTTAATTACTAAGACTTTGTTGATTTCTTACCTAGCACAGAAAGATGAAATACATCCCGAAGCTCACGGGTCGATATTGGTTGCCCACGATAAGATGACTGGTGAACTACTGGGTGAAGTTTTGGTAGATCAACGACTGCATGGACCACCAATGAGCTATCAGGTTGACGGTAAGCAATATATCGCTATCGCCGGCGGTGGCCGCGATAATGACAATGAACTNCTAGTATTTTCCCTGCCTAATTAGTTGTATATAAGCCTAATGATATTTAGGTCAAGAGAGATCGAGAATCTGAACATACAAACTTATGACCTAGGAATGGCGNAATCATTACACAGTTTGCGTTAANNTTTATAGCCGGCACNAACTTGTGAAGTNTAAAGCGCGNTGAGTNTTGTGTGTNCAGTCAAGAAAGTTTCTTATTNGTCAGCGATAAGCTTCGATCAGTCACATNTTGGTAAATATAGCCNNAGCCTGNGTCTCTATGCTGCAGATAGCCTTCATCGTAATGTCATTCTGACCTTTAATTGGAGGTTATGCTCTTGGTCAATCTAGCTTGCGCTGGGTAATCACATCGATATAAGAGATATATAAATTGTCCGCCAGATTGTCACGATATTGTAATATTTTAGACATGACTCTGTAATATTTTAGAATTATATTTCCTCCGCAATCTAACACGCGGATTACAAGCCAGATCTATATGTGTGCACTCGATACTTAAAACTAACTAGTATCTCCCTCCAGGAGCAGACCTATGGCTAACAAAGTGCAAGGAATTGTCTCTAACTTGCTGAAAAAATTTTGTACATTATTTTTTATTTACAGTGGTTCACTACAAGCAGCGGACAAGCAACTGCTGGATGTGTTATTGGCTAATGGCGCTATCACTCAAGAGCAGCATGACATGCTGACAGAGAAGGAAACTGTGACGAGCGACGATATCATTTCACAAGCTGTGGCTGGCGATTCCGTCGCTGAAAACACGATGACGCAATTCGTGGTGAGACAGATTGAGGAACAACTTCCTGTTAAGGCTAGTCAGGAGAGCTCTGGGTTTAGACTCGAAACTCGAGACAGTAATTGGAGAACCGACCTACAGTGGCGCGCACAAACGAGGTTCACTACCCCATATCGATCTGACCCTCGTAATCTTGAAGCATTCAATGCTGACGAACAGTCAAATTTTGAAGCACGTCGCCTCCGGATGAAAATTGGTGGACATGGCTTCCGACCATGGCTTCGATACTATTTTGAAGTGGATCTGCAACCGTCTCGGGATGTTGACGACAGCAGCTCCTCATCCAGTGCCCGTGTAATTGATTGGCGCCTGGACATTGCGAAATGGGACTGGGGTGAGATTCGACTCGAACAGTGGAAAGTCGATCTTAACAGGGAGCGGGTAGATTCTTCCGGGAGGCAACAATTCGTTGAGCGGTCCATCGCTAATCGGGTATTTACAGTGGATCGACAGGTAGGGATTCAGCTGCGAGGCCATTTATTTCAGGATACACCTGCGGACATGCGTTACTACGCTGGTGTTTTCAATGGAGAAGGCAAAGGCGTAAACAATTCGGATGACAACCTATTGTACATGGGGCGTTTACAATGGAACTTTCTGGGTCGAGATTTATCCTGGCGTCAGACAGATGTCGAATTCACAGAGCAGCCCACCGGCAGTCTTGCTATTGCAGGATTTACCAATACCGGCGCTTGCACACGCTGGTCATCTTCGGGATGTGGAAACCTGGATGGTTTCGAAAAACCCGCTGATGCAGCGCCTAATCAGTATGATATTAACCAGGTAGTGCAGGAGTTTGCGTTCAAGTATCGTGGTTTCTCGACGCAGCAGGAATTCCATCGCAAGAGAATAAGAGATCGTCTTACGGGCGCTAGGACTGAACTGACGGGTGGTTATGTGCAAGCAGGTTATTTCTTTCACTATTTGTTACCAGAGATACCGCGGCGGTTGGAGCTCGCAATGCGCTACGCCTATGTTGATGAGCCAAATTATGGAAACCTGGCTTTGGAAAACAAAAGAGAAGAATTCACTATAGGTGCGAACTGGTTTTTCGCCGGCCACAATAGCAAATTGACTTTGGACTATTCCTGGCTCGATCTAGAGGATTGGTGGATTAATTATGGAACCCCGTGGCAATTTTTAGCGGACGAAGAATCAGATGACCGATTACGATTGCAATGGGATGTGTCGTTCTGAAATGGTGAGAGAACTAGGAGCTACCGGAGTGAATATTGGTTTACCTATAATTTACGAAACTTTTAGAGCTACTAACGGAGCTAATTCCTCTATAACTTAGCTCTTAAATTTAGTAATACTGGGTTTGTATGACCAAGAAAATTCAGGTATTCATATCCTTCTATTAGGGACACATTTAAGTCATTACGGCCATTGATTTTTAGATCCATGAATAAGATTAACTTGAGAGAATAATTTAAATGTCAGAAATAATTTCACAGTACGGGATGATCTTGTTAGGTATGGCCTGCGTATTTGGTTTTTTTATGGCCTATGGTGTGGGTGCTAATGATGTCGCGAATGCGATGGGCACTTCAGTAGGTGCTCGTGCTATTACTATCAAACAAGCCATAGTCATTGCTATGGTGTTCGAGTTCGCCGGCGCTTACCTAGCAGGTGGAGAGGTCACCTCTACAATACGCAGTGGCATTATTAACGCAGATACTGCAGGATTCGATACCAACCCTGAGCTCCTGGTATATGGCATGTTGGCTTCATTGCTTGCTGCCGGTACCTGGTTACTTCTGGCTTCCTGGAAAGGTTGGCCTGTTTCTACTACACATTCCATTATAGGTGCGATCATTGGATTTGCTGTTGTTGGTATCTCAGCGGATTCGGTCGAGTGGGGGCAGGTTAGTTCCATTGTCGCTAGCTGGGTTATTTCACCGGTAGTCTCTGGAAGTATTGCGTTCATTCTTTTTCTTAGTGTGCAGCACTTGGTACCGGATACAGAGGATCCTTTTGCTAATGCCAAGAAATATATTCCTGGTTATATCTTCTTAGTTGGTTTTACCATTGCGATGGTTACCCTTGTAAAGGGCCTCAGACATGTGGGCCTCGATTTGAACTTCGGGGAATCGGTTTTCTATTCAATCCTATCAGGACTCGTGACTATGACGATCGGGTATTACCTGGTTAGCAAAATCAAAGAAGACCCCCTTGAAGACCCAAAAAACCGATTCGCCAGTCTTGAACGTCTATTCGGGGTGTTGATGATTTTCACTGCCTGTTCCATGGCATTTGCCCATGGCTCCAATGATGTGGCAAACGCTATCGGTCCGCTCGCCGCGATAAATGGAGTAATCCAGAGTGGAGGTGTTTTCGATACTCAATCTGTTTTACCGGTGTGGATTTTGTTGCTTGGCGCCGGGGGTATCGTGATAGGACTTGCCACACTTGGCTACCGTGTCATAGTAACGATCGGGCGCAATATTACTGAGTTGACCCCCAGTAGAGGATTTGCTGCAGAACTAGCTGCTGCTACTACCGTAGTCATAGCATCAGGTACGGGGATACCTGTATCCACCACGCATACATTGGTGGGTGCCGTATTGGGTGTGGGTATTGCCCGAGGTATCGGTGCGTTGAATCTGCGCGTTATAGGTAAGATTTTTTTGTCCTGGATCGTAACACTGCCAGTTGGAGCTGCTCTTTCTATAGTGTTTTTCTACCTGCTACGCTTCATATTCGGATAACATAAAAAAGTTGTGATAGGAATTCAGAATGATTAAAGAATTTGCCAAGTTTAAACAAAGAGTGAGTCGAAAATGCCTAGTGTAATAATTGATTTATTGGGGAAATCCCCAGTCAAGCCTTTACAAGAGCATATTGGGAAAACATTTCAATGCACCCGATTATTGGAAGAGTTTCTGATTGCTTCCGTAGGCAATAATTGGGAGCAGGCAACTAAATTACAGGCTCGAATTGTAGAAGTGGAAAACCAGGCTGATGAAATAAAACACGCCATTCGCGCCAATTTGCCTAAATCTGTTTGGATGCCGTTTGCTCGTTCTGATGTGATTGAACTGGTGACCATTCAAGACCGAATGGCCAACAAGGCCAAGGATATTGCCGGGTTAATGTTGGGGCGAAAGATTGTTTTTCCACAATCCCTGGCCGCTTCGGTCCATCATATGCTGCAATTGAGTATTAAAGCTGCAGAAAAAGCGAAGGCTGCAATCAGTGAGTTGGATGAGTTACTGGAAAGCGGATTTTCTGGTAAGGAAATTCATTTACTCCAGACACTGCTAAATGAACTGGATAAGATTGAGAAAGACAGCGACACGGCACAAGTCGCTATTCGTGCTGACCTAATGTCTCTGGAGAATGATTTACCTGCTGTTGAAGTAATGTTTCTCTATAGAATCATTGACCTTATTGGCGATATTGCAGATGTATCCCAACAAATAGGAAATCGGCTTTTGCTGCTTGCATCAAAATAACCCCAAAATAGACCGATTCCCTGCGCACCAAGAGCTGGTTCTAGTTTTCAAAAAGTGGTTCGATCTGACTAGACCTTCCCTTCAACAGCCTGAACGGTCGATAAGCAAATCCTTAGACCCATTAAGCAACAATTCAGATTCGGTGCTGTAGTCTTAAAAGCGTGAATCCCTGCTGGATGTCTCCAGTTTTCCAAAATTTAGGGGGTTAATATGATTACAAAATATGAATTCTTCAGGCTGGTAAAGATTTTTTTTGCTACGGTCGCTTTCGGTCTGTTCTCGAACCAGTCTGCATTTGCACAGGATGTTGTTGCTGACACCGATACAAAAACCGTCGAGGTAGCTGAGGCGAAAAGCCTCCTCGAGGAAGAGCAACAAATTAACCAACCTGAACTGGGACCCCGCGAAGAGGAGCTCTATTCACCGTCACAGCTCCAGGCTTTGGTTGGTCCTTATGCTTTGTACCCCGATGATTTATTGGCCATTGTCCTACCTGCTTCAACCTACCCTCTGGAAGTTGTTCTGGCTGCACGCTTTTTGGAAGAGGTTGCCGTCGATGCTAGCTTGGAGCCGGAAGAGTCTTGGGATGATTCCATCGTTGCACTTCTGAATTACCCAGAAATTGTGGAAATGATGAACGACAATATTCAGAAAACTTGGCAATTAGGCGAGGCAGTAATAAGCCAACAACCTGATGTAATCCAAGCTATCGAAAGTTTTCGTCAACTTGCTTACGATGCCGGTAATCTTCAAAGTGATGAACGCCAGGCGGTTGAAGTTGTGCAAGAGGGGGAACAGCAAAAAATTCTTATAAGTCAGGTGGAAGAGAAAACGATTTATGTTCCCAAGTACGTTGTTGAAGAAGTCTTAGTCGAACAACACGTACCTGTTTATCGGTATCATTCCATTCCAAGGCCTGTTTATTACTATCCATATCCGATAGGGTATCATTTTGATTCAGGTTTTTTCTGGGGTGTAACCACTGCTTTCTCGATCGGTTGGTCAGACTATTTCCTGCACGTCTATCACCCGACCTATCGTTATCATCCCTATTACGGCCATCGGTATTATCATAACGATTATCACTATCGTAGTCCTTCGATAAATATTTTTAACAACTATTATGTTGATAATAGCTATCGAAATTATGGGAATGGACATAGCGATGGGAGCTTTTGGCGTCCACAACCACATTTCGGTGCCCGTCCATTTGATAATCGTTCAAATAATTATTACGCAACATCTAACTATGGTCGTCGTCGTGGAATAGGCAACGATGTCAGTAATTTCGAATTGAATCGGGAAAGTTCGCGGAGCCGCAATGAGTCTTACTCAAGTTCTGATTTTGATAGAGGAGTGTCCACCGACCTTGGTAGGCGTTCTCGTGATCATCGCGATGGAGGAAGAATAAACGGGGAACGACTGGGCGAAGCCGCAAATAGCAACAGCTCTTTTCTTAATAGCAGTAGGCGGCAAGGAAACGTTAGCAACGCGCAAAATCCCAATAGTTTGCGTAGTGGTGGAATGCAAAGCGTGCCTACAAATACTTCATCAAGATCTGCAGTATCTCGAGAAATCCCACCTCAGAATATGCAGCAGAACACGCAGCGAAGGTTTCAGCCGAAAGTTCAACAAAATGGCGTTGCTAGCTTTGAGTCTTTACGCAACCAACCCAAAGCTCGAGCTATTCCAAGGGCTAATAGGCCCATACAAATTGAGCCCGGGGAACAAAGCTTTTCATTATTTGCGCCTTCCAGTCGCAATGGCACGGTGCAACCTAGCCGCAC
>PBNR01000027.1 GCA_002723195.1 Gammaproteobacteria bacterium
ATGGCTGCCCAACCTGGACTCGAACCAGGAACCAAGTGATTAACAGTCACCTACTCTACCATTGAGCTATTGGGCAGCAAAGCTTCGAACCTATATCGAGTATAGCTCGAAAAGTCGCGTAGTCTAATTAGAAATAAATTCGTGGTCAACACTTGCTGTGAGTCTGAACACATTCTGGTGTAATCTCTGGGGTTAGTTTTTGTGTCACCGTATATCATGAACAAGCATTTTAAAATAGAATCGAAATTTGGGCCTGCTGGAGACCAACCCAAGGCAATAGCCCAGCTAGTAACAGGGCTGAAAGACGGGCTTCACGCCCAAACTTTGCTCGGAGTAACTGGCTCGGGGAAAACATTCACTATTGCCAATGTAATAGAACAAGTTCAACGCCCGGCTCTGATAATGGCGCCAAATAAGACTTTAGCCGCCCAGCTTTATGGGGAATTTAAGGATTTTTTTCCAAATAATGCAGTAGAATATTTCGTTTCCTATTACGACTATTACCAACCGGAAGCATATGTTCCTTCATCTGATCTTTACATAGAGAAAGATGCGTCTATAAATGATCACATAGAACAAATGAGATTATCTGCGACAAAGGCCTTGCTTGAACGTCCTGATGTTGTAGTGGTAGCCACAGTATCGGCAATATATGGTTTGGGTGATCCGAACTCTTATTTGCAAATGGTTGTACATCTGGATCGCGGGGACCGGATTGATCAACGTAAATTGGTAAAACGCCTAGCTGACCTGCAGTATACCCGCAATGATATGGAGCTTCGTCGAGCTACTTATCGCGTCCGGGGGGATGTTATCGATATCTACCCGGCTGAATCCGAACGTGATGCTATTCGTATTGAACTCTTCGATGATGAGATTGAAAAGTTATCTTACTTTGACCCTTTGACTGGCAACATAAAAAAAGAAGTACCGCGGCTAACAGTTTTTCCGAAATCACATTATGTGACGCCGCGAGAGAGGCTTTTAGGAGTAATCGATACTATTAAAGAAGAACTTAAAGAAAGGTTGGAGCATTTAAATAGAGCCAATAAATTGGTAGAGGCGCAACGTCTTGATCAACGGACAAGATTCGATTTGGAGATGATCCAAGAGCTCGGTTATTGCACTGGCATTGAGAATTATTCACGATACCTTTCGGGTAGATCTGCAGGTCAACCGCCTCCAACGCTTTATGATTATCTACCGGAAAATGCTTTAGTTGTTGCAGATGAATCGCATGTATCTATCCCGCAATTAGGCGCTATGTATAAAGGAGATAGATCTCGAAAAGAAACTCTGGTTGAGTATGGTTTTCGACTTCCTTCGGCATTAGATAATCGCCCACTTCGCTTTGACGAGTGGGAGAATTTAACACCGCAAATAATTTTCGTGTCTGCCACACCTGGACCTTATGAAGCTGATCATGAAGCACAGCAAGTTCGCCAGGTAGTAAGGCCGACTGGCTTAGTGGATCCTGAGTTAGAAGTTAGACCGGCTTCGACACAAGTAGATGACTTGTTGTCTGAAGTAAATCGGGTGACTTTAAGAAAGGAGCGGGTATTGGTAACGGTTTTAACTAAACGCATGGCAGAAGATTTGACAGACTTTCTTATAGAGCATGAGGTGCGGGCGCGATATCTCCACTCAGATATTGAAACTGTTGAGAGGTCAGAGATTCTTCGAGATTTGCGTTTAGGAAATTTTGACGTCTTAATAGGAATAAACCTTCTTAGAGAAGGATTAGATATTCCAGAAGTATCTCTAGTCGCGGTATTTGATGCAGATAAAGAAGGGTTTTTGAGATCTGAGAGATCTTTAATTCAGACTATAGGAAGAGCCGCCAGGAATTTAAATGGGAAAGCTATTCTTTATGCTGATGAGGTCACGGGTTCTATGCAAAGAGCTATAAATGAGTCTGATTTTCGTCGAAAAACTCAGTTGGATCATAATAGAAAGCATAAAATCACACCGATTGGTGTAAAGAAAAAAGTTTTAGATATAATGGAAGGTGCTTATGCGATACGCAGTGCAAACAAAAGACAACGAGTTCGTTCCGTGGACGGGCATGATGGTGGCTATACAAAGTTCGATTTTTCTGATCCTTTGAAAGTAGAAAAGGAAATTAAGAGGTTGGAAGAATTGATGTATGAGCAAGCTAATAATCTAGCATTTGAAGAAGCTGCGGCAACGAGGGATAGTATTGCTAATCTTAAAAATAAGCTCTTAAAACAATAATTTACAAGAAAAATCCTTAGACACTCAGGCTTGGAGTTCCGTATAATCGCTGTTCTTTTCGATCTGTACCAGGGTCAAATTAATGATGAATGGATAGGTGTTTCATTAAGCGGTTCAATGAAAGGTGCATATTTAGGCGCGTAGCTCAGTTGGTTAGAGCGCTACCTTGACATGGTAGAGGTCACCAGTTCGACTCTGGTCGTGCCTACCAATAATAATTCGTAGTTCAAATAAGTTAGAATTTTTGAGAATGTTGCCAGTATAAACTAGCTTAAAAGACCAGATTTAGGTTTCGATAAATGCCAAAGATAAAATTGCCCGACGGCAGTGTAAAAAAATATGATAACCCGGTTTCAATCTACGAAGTCGCTGCAGACATAGGTCCAGGATTGGCTAGTGCAACAATAGCGGGAGAAGTCGATGGTAGGCTGTGTGATGCATGCGATGTTGTTAAAACAGATGCGTCTTTAAGAATTATTACCAGTAAGGATCCGGAGGGAGTTGATGTAATCAGGCATTCTTGCGCTCATTTGATCGGTCACGCGGTAAAACAATTATTTCCAAAAGCCAACATGGTTATAGGCCCAGTAATCGAGAACGGGTTTTATTACGATATTGCCATTGATAAACCATTTACCACAGAAGATCTGCAAGTTATTGAAGAAAGGATGCACTCATTAATTAGGCAAAAATATGATGTGATAAAAAAAGTTACGCCTCGAGATGATGTAATCGCTGAATTTCAAAATAGAGGAGAGAAATACAAGTTAAGATTAATTGAAGATATGCCTGATGAAGAGTCTATGGGCTTNTATTACCACCAANAATATNTAGATANGTGCCGNGGNCCACATNTTCCAAATACAAGTTTTCTGAAGAATTTTAAACTNACGAAAGTGTCAGGTGCGTATTGGCGCGGTGACTCGAAAAACGAGATGTTGCAGAGGATTTATGGTACTGCTTGGGCATCAAAAAAAGAACTCAAAACCTATCTTCTTCAGTTGAAGGAAGCGGAAAAGAGAGACCATAGGCGGTTAGGTAAACAGCTAGACCTTTTCCACTTTCAGGAAGAAGCCCCCGGCATGGCTTTCTGGCATCCAAAAGGATGGGCTATTTATAAAACCATAAAAAATTATATGGAACGTGTTCAAAAAGAGCACAATTATAAGGAGATCAATACTCCGCAACTCGTTGACTACAGTCTTTGGGAAAAGTCTGGGCATGCATCGAAGTTCTCAGAAGAGATGTTTAGTGTTGAGTCAGATAATCGAATGTATGCGATCAAACCAATGAATTGTCCGTGTCATATACAAGTTTTCAATCAAGGTTTGAAAAGTTATCGAGATTTACCGTTAAGGTTCGCGGAATTCGGCTCATGTCATCGTTATGAGCCTTCTGGAAGCATGCATGGACTTATGAGGGTGCGTAGCTTTGTGCAGGATGACGGCCATATTTTTTGTACCGAAGAGCAAATTCAATCTGAAGTCGCTGACTTCATGACTTTATTATTCTCGGTTTATAAGGATTTTGGNTTTGATGAGGTAATATTAAGGTTATCGACCCGACCAGAAAAACGGGTAGGGTCGGATGAACTCTGGGATGAAGCTGAACGATCCCTAAAGGATGCTCTTAATGCTACTGGCTTAGCTTGGGAACTGGTCCCAGGGGAAGGTGCATTTTATGGTCCTAAAATTGAATACTCCTTGAAAGATTGTATGGGTCGGATTCAGCAATGTGGCACAATCCAGGTGGATTTCTTCCTACCGGACCGTCTGGGCGCTCANTATATTGCCGAAGACAGTAGCCGCAGAACTCCAGTAATGTTGCATAGGGCCATTTTAGGCTCATTTGAGCGATTTATAGGGGTTCTTATTGAGCACTATGCTGGTGCTATGCCCACCTGGCTGGCTCCGGAACAGGCAGTGATTCTCAATATTACTGATAGGCAGTCTGAATATTGTCGAAATTTGCAAGAATCCCTGAAAAATAAAGGGTTTAGAGTTGCCTTAGACTTGAGAAATGAAAAAATCGGCTTTAAAATCCGCGAGCACACGATAGAGAAGGTTCCATATCTCCTTGTTGTCGGGGACAAAGAAGTGGAATCTAGCTGTTTAGCCGTGCGCACTCGGAGAGGCGAGGACCTGGGAACGATGACATTNGATGAGTTTTGTACTCACTTAAGCGAGGATCTGAGCCGTTTCGGTCGCAGTGAAGAAAAGTAACTAATAGGAAAGATTATATTGGAGCACGTCAAAAAACAGTTTGAGAACTCTCACTTATTATGAGGAGCAGTTCCAATAAGCCTATAATAAATGAATTCATTGAGGCTGAAGAAGTACGGCTGGTCGGAGCTGATGGCGGTCAAGTGGGTGTTGTTTCCATTCAAGATGCCCTCGCTGCTGCGGCAGATGCTAAGCTTGACTTAGTGCTAATTGCCCCAGATGCAGACCCTCAAGTCTGTAAGATAATGGATTATGGTAAGCACGTTTTCGATCTAAAGAAACAAAAAGCAGCGAATAAAAAAAAGCAGCGGCGTGTCCATGTTAAAGAGATTAAATTTCGACCAGGTACGGAAGAAGGAGATTATCAGGTAAAACTGCGCAACCTAATGCGTTTCCTGACAGATGGAGATAAGGCCAAGGTTTCATTGCGATTTCGTGGTCGAGANTTAGCTCATCAACACCTTGGGCAGGAGTTGATAGAGAGGATAAAAGATGATCTCTCAGAGTATGGCACTGTAGAGCAAGAGCCTAAGATGGAGGGGCGCCAAATCGTTATGATATTGGCGCCGGTTAAGAAGCGTTAATTACTGCAAGGGTCAGTTTCCATTGATCTTGGTGGATTAGTGGATACTGGCCTTTTGTGTAAATAGTGAATTGAATAAATACCACTGGAGTAGGTTTTCAGTAAATGCGATAAATCTACTATACCTTATATACTGAAGCGCAGTGGAAGTAGATCCGTAGCGGAATCTTAGGAATAGGAATTGGTAGGTCAAGGCGCTATGAATAATCGCAATCAAGAATATAATCAGCGAAAGAAATGCGGAGTTAATATTGCAAATGGTTGGAAAATTAAAAACCCATCGTGGTGCTGCGAAGCGGTTTAAAAAAACCGGTAGTGGTTTTAAGCGGAAAAGCGCTTTCAAGAGTCATATATTAACTAAAATGTCTACGAAGCGAAAGCGGAAACTGCGGGGCACAAAGGATATACACAAGTCTGATGTGCCATTGGTTAAACGTATGTTGCGCGATATATGAGTTAGTCGATAAGGAGAACNTAAATGGCTCGAATCAAGCGAGGCGTTGTTTCAAATCGACGTCATAAAAAAGTCTTAAAAGAAGCAAAAGGCTATTATGGAGCCCGCAGTCGTGTATTTAGAGTTGCTAAACAAGCTGTTACTAAAGCTGGCCAATATGCCTACCGNGATCGTCGAACGAAGAAGCGTGTTTTTCGTTCTTTGTGGATTACTCGGATTAATGCACAAGCTCGTGAGAGTGGGATAACTTACAGCCAATTAATTTCCGGTTTGAAGAAGGCTAATATAGAAATCGACCGTAGGGTTCTTGCAGATCTGGCAGTGCATGATAAAGCAGCTTTTTCCGTGATAGCAGACCAAGCGAAAGCTAGTTTGGCAGCTTAGCAACGTAACGGCTTATGGCTGATACTGATTCCCTTCTTGCGGACGCACTGCTAACAATTGACACAGCATCAAACGAGGCTGAGTTAGAGTCTTTGCGAGTTCGATATTTAGGTAAAAAAGGAACTTTTACAGCATTGCTTAAATCTCTCGGTAACCTGCCAAGAGAGCAAAGGCCTGAAGCTGGAGAGCAAATTAATATCGCAAAGTCGGAACTGCAAAAAGCAATAAATTTACGAAATATTGTCCTGGCAGAAGCGAGCCTCGATGCCAAACTGAATTCCGAAATAATCGATGTAACGTTGCCAGGAAGGCGACAAAGCTCTGGTGGTTTACATCCTATTACAATAGCAATCGATCGAATTACAGATATTTTTCATGCAGCTGGCTATGAAGTTGCTGTTGGGCCAGAGATTGAAGATGATTATTATAATTTTGAGGCCTTAAACATTCCCGCTCACCATCCAGCGAGAGCAATGCATGATACATTTTACATTAGCCCAGACACTGTTTTAAGGACCCATACTTCGCCGGTTCAGGTTCGTGTTATGGAAACCGGTCACGCTCCATTTAAAATGATTTGTCCAGGTCGCGTCTATCGCTGCGATTCTGATTTAACGCATACACCTATGTTTCATCAAGTTGAAGGTCTTCTCGTTGATGAAAATATAACTTTTGCGGATCTAAAGGGAACGGTTGTTAGTTTCCTGCACGCATATTTTGAAACAGATCTACCTGTAAGGTTTAGACCTTCTTACTTCCCTTTTACAGAACCTTCCGCGGAAGCGGACATGGGGTGCGTAGGTTGTGGTGGCGGAGGGTGCAGAATTTGCGGAAACACTGGATGGCTAGAAGTGATGGGCTGTGGAATGGTACATCCCAAAGTGCTTGAATTTTCTAATGTAGATACAGATAAATACAATGGTTTTGCCTTCGGCCTAGGTGTCGAAAGACTGGCAATGCTGCGTTATCAAGTAGGTGATTTAAGAACCTATTTTGAAAATGATATACGCTTCCTGCGACAGTTTAATTAAACGGATTTATTAAGTGATTTTTAGCAACAATTGGCTAAAAGAATGGATTGATCATCAATTGTCTGATGTTGANTTGACTGAATGTCTGACTATGGNCGGCCTGGAAGTGGATGGCNTTTCTGCAGTTGCTAACCCGTTNAAGGGTGTAGTTGTGAGTGAGATAGAAATGGTAAACCCNCATCCANGTGCAGATAAGCTAAGACTTTGTTCTGTTACTGACGGTAAAGAAAAATACCAAGTTGTATGTGGGGCGTCTAATGTCAAAGTTGGAATGAGAGCACCTTTCGCAAAAGCTGGCGCCGAAATTACTCTGTCTGAAGAAGAAAAACCATTAGTAATCGAAGTTTCAGAAATTCGCGGCATTGAATCAANGGGTATGCTTTGCTCNGCGCAGGAATTAGGCCTTGAGGAGAAATCTGAAGGAATTTTTGAACTTCCGTCCGATGCCCCCATCGGCAAAGATATCCGATCTTTTCTTAGCTTGGATGACTTTAGTGTAGGGCTGGACTTAACTCCCAATAGGGGGGACTGCCTTGGAATGATCGGACTCGCTAGAGAGGTAGGTGTGCTTGTGCGCAAAGGCATTACTGAGCCAGAAAATTTCTCTATAGAGTCGGCCATTAACGATGAGTATCCAATCAGCATAGTAGCTAAAAATGGTTGTCCGAGATATTTAGGCAGGGTGATTAAAAATATAAACATTGATNCATCTTCCCCATTATGGCTCAAAGAAAAATTACGCCGCTCAGGACTTCGAAGTATTGATCCAATTGTTGATGTAACGAACTTTATTTTAATAGAGTTGGGNCAGCCAATGCATGCTTTTGACTTTAGCAAATTAAGCGGCGGGATTAATGTGCGAATGGCAAAGGAGAGCGAAAAACTTACACTATTAGATGGTAAAAATATTGCGCTTAATCCTGAAGTTTTGGTAATAGCAGACGATGAAAAAGTGGTTGCGATGGCAGGTATTATGGGCGGTCTAGAAACATCGGTTACTGAATCCACAACGGATGTTTTTCTTGAGTGTGCCTATTTCGACCCGCTTACAATTGCCGGAAGAGCGCGAGCTTTCGGAATGCACACTGATGCATCTCATCGATATGAGCGAGGNGTTGACTACGAATTACAGNATCGAGCAATGGAAAGGGCNACGGGTTTANTNTTAGAAATAGTTGGAGGCGAAGCGGGTCCAATTACAGAGGTGGTTGGTAATTTGCCAGAACCGAAACANGTTCGATTAAAATACAAAANCGTNGCAAGTCAGCTCGGTATTAAAATGCCACGAAATGAAATTCGAGAGATTCTTGAGCGCTTAGGGTTCAAAGTTGTGCGGGACAATGAAGAACTAATCGAATTGGGGGTTCCTTCTTATCGTTTTGACATCAGTATCGAGGCCGATTTGATTGAAGANATTGCTAGAATTTATGGTTATAACAACATCCCGCAGACCGTGGGTATGGGGCAGCAAACCTTAAATTGTAGCCCGGAGGAGAAATTACCGTTACGAAACATTCGTCGACAGTTAACGGCGTTGGGTTATCAAGAGGTGATAACCTATTCATTTGTGGACCCGAATCTTTCAAAGATGGTCATGGGCTTAGANTTTNAGCATATTGCATTACAAAACCCGATTTCAGAAGATTTGGCGGTAATGCGAGGTAGTTTGATACCAGGATTGCTTAGCACTTTTCAATACAATGCTAATCGTCAGCAGAATCGTCTGCGGATTTTTGAAACGGGTCTCGTTTTTCATATGGAAGGTGGAAAGATTGTGCAAAGGGCCATGCTAGGCGGCTTGATTGCAGGCAGGAGATTACCAGAAACTTGGGCTAATGATCAAAAGATGAATGATTTTTATGATTTAAANGGTGATGTAGAAGCTTTGCTTAACTTAAAAGGTGAAAGTTGTCTTATCTCTTTTGAGTCCGCAAAGAAATCGGGATTCCATCCAGGTCAGTGTGCTCAGATAGTAGGTGGCACAGGTGATTTAATCGGCTATCTTGGTGCACTACACCCTTCTATTACTCGGCAGGTGAATGCTGATTCTAATATTTACATATTTGAATTAGTTTTGAACGAACTGCAAAAAACGAATATTCCGAGAACAAAGGAGCTTTCTAAATACCCTGAGGTAAGTCGTGATATTGCGATTGTAACTGATGAAAATACTNCTTCCNGTGAGATTTTAAGTAATGTTGAAAAAAGTGCTGGTGAATTTCTTATAAATTCAAGAATATTTGATGTTTATCAAGGGGATGCAGTAGCTAAAGGCAAAAAAAGTATAGCTTTGGGGTTGACGTGGCAGCATCCTTCGCGCACTCTTAGCGACGAGGAGATAAATACTATAATTCGCAATTGCGTCAATGCACTACAAGACCAATTTAATGCAGAATTACGGAATTGAGTTGGGGGGAGATTATGGGCGATGGGGCACTTACAAAAGCTGATATGGCAGAACGCCTGTTCGAAGAGCTAGGGCTGAACAAGCGCGAAGCTAAGGAAATTGTTGAACAGTTCTTTGAAGAAATTCGCCTTGCACTAGAGAAAAATGAACAGGTAAAACTGTCTGGTTATGGCAATTTCGATCTTAGAGATAAGAAACAGCGTCCAGGGAGAAATCCTAAGACGGGCGAAGAGATTCCTATTAAAGCTAGGAGAGTTGTGACATTCCGGCCTGGTCAGAAGTTAAAGGCGAGAGTAGAAGGATATGCTGGAACCGAAGAATAATAACGAATTACCCCCAATACCTCCTAAGCGCTATTTTACCATTGGTGAAGTTGGTGAACTCTGTGCCGTTAAACCGCATGTTTTACGTTACTGGGAGGCAGAATTTCCCCAATTGAAGCCAGTAAAGCGCCGAGGAAACAGGCGCTACTATCAGCGACAAGATGTAGTACTTATTCGCCAAATAAAAAGCCTTCTTTATGAGCAAGGTTACACTATTGGCGGAGCACGCCAAAAGATGAGTGATAATCCTGAAGAAGTGGCTAAGTCGACTGTGAATTTTAGTGAAGTAAAATCGCTGGTTAGAGATCTGGAAGAAGTGATTGCTAAGTTATAGTTATTTAGTGCTTGATGCGTCGTTCTCGATCTAAGTCTGTATAATCCANAAACATTCGTCTGATTCGGGGTGTAGCGCAGTCTGGTAGCGCACCACACTGGGGGTGTGGTGGTCGTCGGTTCAAATCCGGCCACCCCGACCAACGGATTATAAAAGCTAACTTGAATCCTAGTTTCTCATTCCCGTGGTTAGAGTATTTAGTCCTAATCCGCCTTTTATATATAGAGCCTTGTCTAAAAATTGTTCGATTTTATTTTCAATTGGCTCGATAATTCGCTATTAAAGGTTTTAAATACTAATCTTGTTCTGTCACTCGGTTGGCTCTCAAAAAATACAGACAATATTAAGTTATGGCGCTATTTTTTTAGCGCCATTGGCCGATTTAAATTGTTATTAATCCTAATTATCAGATAGAATTCCGCGCCATCCAAATGCTGAATTCAAACCTTAGTAGCTTATTGTATATCATAGTTTCCGTATCTAGACGCTGCAGTTGTTCAACAACGAATATCCAGCAACTTAATTTGAGGCAAAAATGCGCTTAAAGTGTATTAAGTTAGCCGGCTTTAAATCCTTCGTAGATTCAACAACAATCAATTTTCCTTCGAATTTAGGAGCAGTGGTTGGCCCCAATGGTTGTGGCAAGTCGAACGTTATCGACGCTGTTCGCTGGGTGATGGGCGAAATTTCAGCTAAAAATCTTCGTGGCGAACACATGGCAGACGTAATTTTTAATGGTTCCAGTGCCCGAAAGCCAGTTGGTCAAGCGAGTGTGGAACTGGTTTTTGATAATCATGATCGAAAGCTAACGGGTGAGTACGCCAATTTTAATGAAGTTTCGATAAAGCGGAAAGTGGACCGCGAAGGTCAGTCTATTTATTCTTTAAACGGGACAACCTGTCGCCGACGTGATGTCACTGACATATTCCTTGGGACTGGGCTCGGCGCTCGAAGTTATTCTATTATCGAACAGGGCATGGTTTCTCGTTTAATTGAGTCGAAACCAGAAGAACTAAGAGTCTATATAGAAGAAGCCGCTGGAATCTCAAAGTATAAAGAGAGACGAAAAGAAACCGAGCGACGTATCAAGCGCACAAAGGAAAATCTTGAGCGTTTAGCTGATATCCGAGAAGAGCTTGATCGTCAACTTCGATATCTGAAAAGGCAATCAGTAGCCGCAGAAAGATATGGTGAGTTAAAAAAGAAAGAGAGAGAAACTAAAGCGAACCTCAGCGCTCTTCAATGGGCTCGCTTGGATACGCAAATAAAATCAAACCAAGATGCAATTAGCTCACTTGAATTAAATATTGATTCTAAAGGAGCTGATCTAGGTGAGGTCGATGCTAGAATTGAGCGACATTTAGACGACAACGCCGATCTGACCGATGCTTTAGGGGAAGTACAGGCGCGTTTCTATAGTCTTGGAAACGATATTGCTCGAAACGAGCAATCGATTGAGCATTACTTAGAAAAGGTTAATCAGCTAAAGCTTGATTTGTCGGAGACTCAAGATGGCTGGGAACAAACGCAGGAAGAGCTGGATATAGACTTACGAAAAATTACTCAATTAGATGCTGAACTGAAATCGGTTGAGCCAGAGTTGGTGTCGGCGCAGAAATCGGAGATTGAGTCTTCTAAAGTTCTAACACAGGTAGAGAAAACAATTCATCAATGGCAGCGAGCCTGGGATGAATTTAACCAGCGGGCGGAAGAACCCCGGCAAATTGCGGAAGTAGAGCAATCTCGGATTCATCAATTAGAAACCGTTGTCGCCAGAGGTCTGCAGAGAGAGAAAACTTTAAAAGAAGAATTGAGCGCATTGGATCAGGCTCCAAAAGATAACGAATATCAAGGCCAACTCAAAAGCGCCGAAGATGTTAAATTTAAGATTGAAGAGCTGCAGACAATGTCAGAATCTCTTTTCGTCTTGATAGGAGCGCTAAGAGTTGAGCTGAGTGAATGCAGCGAAGAGCTTGATTCTATTCGGGGTGAATTGCAAACTAGTAAAGGAAAGCAAGCTTCTTTGGAAGCTCTTCAACAAGCCGCCCTAGGGCAGGATAATCAAGAGATTAACTCTTGGTTGCAAGATAAGGGCTTGGACCGGGCAAAGCGTCTGGCGGAAGGTTTACAGATCGAGCCTGGCTGGGAGGTTGCTGTAGAAGCCGTTTTAGGTGAGTTTCTACAAGCTATCTGTATTGAGGATATTGAGAGTATAGAAGGCCTATTTACGGATTTGCCAACAGGCCATCTAGCTTTACTAGACACAGCCGTTCGCTCAGGCGTAACGTCTCAAAATGCCGAACTTATTGCTCTTAACTCTAAAGTTCAAAGCGACTTAGAAATTAGTGATTTATTTAAGGATATTTATATTGCAGAGAATCTTCCAGAGGCGCTGGATCAACGTAAAAAACTCAATAAGGAGGAATCAATAGTTACTAAGGAAGGTATTTGGTTAAACAGCAAATGGGTCCGGATAAAAAATAAAAGCAGAAAAGATTCGATTGTTGAGAGAAGGGGACGAATAGCTGATTTATTCAGGAAAAATAAAGCTTTAAACGAAGAATCTCTTACTTTGGCTGATAAATGCGTTAACTTACGAGCAGATTTGAGAGTTAAAGAACTGGAAAGAGATCGACTCGAGGCTGATATCGCTGATCATACCAATCAACTAGGCGATATAAAGTCTAAAATTAGCGCAAAAAAGGCTAAAGAAGAGGAAGCCGCAAATCGTAAGGTGCGTATTCGAATTGAACTGGAAGAATTAACAAAAATACTCAAGGCGGAGGAAGCTAGTATTGTTGAAGCTCGTGCTAGTTTACAAAAAGCACTAGACAGTATGGCTGAAGATATAGGCTCTAGAGAGCAGTTAGAGGAATCTCGTGAAAAAACCCAGAAAACTCTAGAAAGAGCCCGCGAACAGGCGCGGAATGATAAAGACTTAGCGCACGAACTTGCTCTAAAGCAGCAATCCATTAAAGCAGCACTTCATTCTACACGTGAAACCATGGATCGTATGGCGAGTCAGGTTCAGCGCTCTAAGGAACGAATCGAATCACTTAGTGGTCAGATTGAGGAATCTGATCAGCCTCTAGAAGAAATGCGAGTAGAGCTAGATCAACTTTTAAGTCAGCGTCTAGAGGTTGAAAAAGAATTAGGTATCGCTAAAAGTCGGGTCGATAAAAATGAAGGCACAATCCGGAGCTTAGAGCAGGCGCGAAACGAGCTTCAAGAAGATCAAAATAAATTTCGAGAGGATCTAATGCAGGTGAGCCTCAAGAATGAAGGTGCTTTGGTAAAGCGAGAAGGTATACTAAAACAATTAGAAGAAACTCAATTTAATCTTGATGATGTTTTGCGGGATTTGCCAGATGGCGTAGAAGAGCGACAATTTGAAGAGGAATTGGAGAAAGTTTCGAACCGAATTCAGCGATTGGGCCCAATTAATCTTGCAGCAATCGATGAATATGAGCAACAAAGTGAGCGTAAAGTTTATCTTGACCGTCAGAATGATGATTTGGAGAAAGCGTTAACTACATTACAGAATGCTATACGTAAGATCGATAAAGAGACACGCGGTCGATTTAAGGACACCTTTGATAAGATTAATACTGGATTACAGAGCTTATTCCCAAGGATATTTGGTGGTGGTCATGCTTATTTAGATATGACAGGCGATGATTTATTAGATACAGGTGTCGCCATAATGGCGCGACCACCGGGGAAACGAAATAGTACTATTCACCTGCTGTCTGGCGGCGAGAAAGCAATGACGGCAATTGCTCTAGTGTTCTCGATATTCCATCTTAACCCTTCGCCTTTCTGTATGCTCGACGAGGTCGATGCTCCTCTGGATGATGCCAATGTTGGGCGGTATGCCAATCTCGTCAGGGAGATGGCGGAGAGTATACAGTTCATATTTATAACTCATAATAAGATTACGATGGAGATGGCGAATCAACTCCTTGGGGTTACTATGCAGGAAGCTGGAGTTTCGAGAATTGTAGCCGTAGACATAGATGAGGCTGCAGAGATGGTGACAACATAAGTATCTTAATTATTTCTTGATTTTTGTCTTTACAATACTAAAGTAAAATCAGTAACCGTAAGATAAGATTAAATTAAAAACTTTCCATTATTTTATTTGTGTTCGCTAATCGAATATGGGTATGCGCGAGCTAACAATTTTGCTATTAGGGCTTTTAATTATCGCCATCATCTTGCGGGGGCTTTATGTCGCGCTGCGAACGCGCCGCGGCCAAATTAAGCTTGCCATTGATAAGAACATCCCTCAAGACGTCGATCTTGACGCGCTGGAGCTTGCTGAGCTACCTAGTGGCGGGGCAAGGCTAGTTGACCGAACACCTGGCTTGAGTCCGCAAAATAGTACAGTAGAAGACGCGAATGCACGAGCTACTCTTTTTGGATTAGGTCAAGTAGAGAGTAAGCAGGAATCAATCCCGGTGCTTATGGATCCAGTTCAACTTAGTGAAGGAAGCGAAATAAGTGGGAAAGATGGTTTGGGTGGGGATTCAACACTTACTTCCATTAATGAAGAGAATTACGAAGATACCGAAGAATCTTTAGAAAGCTTCGGTGACCCCGATTCTGTTCTTTTTGATTATGGGGAAGAAAAGCAAATCGAGCATGAATCAGAGGANNNATATGAAACTTTAGAAGGCGAAAACACACATAGGAATATTTATCATGACGATGGTATGGCGGCGGTCATGCCAGATTATGGTGAGGAAGAATGGGATGATGATAGAGATGATGAGGGTGAAATTCCAGAAGGGTTTCATGAAGAGAATTTTGGAGGTAATTCTTATAGCAACGAGAGTGAATGGGAGGATGAAACAGAGATTCGAGATGAGATAACTGATGAATACTCTTCTGACGACGAAATTATTGCAGCGCTAAAAGGAAGACAAGTTGGCGCTTTCTACGACGAAAAGTCGGAATTTGATGATGTTGATGAGTATGGGTTTGACGATGAAGATGCAGTGCTTCCAGAGTCTACCTTAAAGTCGTCTTTCGAAGATTCACTGGACGAATTTCCGATGACAGCTGGGGACCGTATCGGACATAACGAACTGGAACAATCGCAAGTGCGGCGAGGAGAATTATACAAAGAAGAAATTGGTTCTAGTGATGTTACNGAAATTGCTAAAGAGAAATCACGACTTCGGTCTTTGCTTTCCGCGTTTGGTTCTTCGTTTAAGGAAGGAACTAAAAGCCCAGGGTTATCTGAAGAGAATGCTCTTAAAAAAGGAATAGCAGCTCGGCCGGAAGACCTAGATAAAGAATCATACGAAGAAAGTCCACAAAAAACCNANGACGAGACGTCGTCTANAAATACTGAAATTGAAGATAATTATTCTGAAAATAATACATTGATTCAGGCTGAAGTTTTGGTAATCAATGTTTTAGCTCGGGTAGGTACGGTATTCGAAGGTAACGACTTATTGGAAGCGCTGATTACTTCAGGTCTTAAGTTTGGTGAAATGAATATTTTTCATTATCGGTTAAATAAAGGCAATAAAGAGCCAATTATATTCAGTGTAGCTAATATTCTAAATCCAGGGACTTTCGATTTGAATGATATGGAAAACTTTTCTACTATCGGTATAAGTCTTTTTTTAGCCTTGCCAACACAAATTAACAATTTGCTCGCTTTTGAGGAAATGTTGGGAATAGCAAAACAAGTCGGTGAAATACTCGATGGTGAGATAAAAGACGATCAGAGGAATTTCATGACGGCCCAAACTATTGAACATTATCGCCAGCGTATTCGAGATTTCGAATTAAGGCAGCTAAAAACTGCGGGTAGCCGCGACTAAAACCAGATATTATCTTTGACATGACAGCTCCTGCGAAAATCAAACAGGAAGTTTCTTCATTGCGTGAAGAAATAGAATACCATAATCGATTGTATCACTCTTTGGATGCACCTAGGATACCTGACGCTGATTATGACGCGCTATTGTTACGGTTGCAGAGATTAGAGGAAATTTACGATCTTGCTACACCAGACTCCCCTTCCAACAGAGTTGGTAGCGCCCCACTTACTCAATTTGTTCAGGTTGACCATGAGATTGCGATGCTGTCATTGGATAAAGTTTCCGATACAAAAGAATTGCGAGATTTCGAGAAGCGTATTAAAAAACGTTTGGGTGTCAAGAAACACGTAACGTACAGTTGTGAACCTAAAGTTGACGGTGTAGCCGTAAGTTTGCTGTATCAAGATGGAATTTTGTTAAGGGCCGCTACTAGGGGTGATGGCAAGACTGGCGAAGATATTACTCACAACGTAAAGACAATCCGATGTATTCCTTTGAAACTAAAAGGTTTAAAACATTCCACGCGACTTGAAGTCAGAGGTGAAATTTTTATTAGTAAATCAGGGTTTGAAAGACTTAATGAACGTGGAAAAAGAGAAGGTAAAAAGGTCTTCGTAAATCCTCGGAATACTGCAGCAGGTGCGGTTCGTCAGCTAGACCCGAAAGCAACAGCCAAAATCCCTTTAGAAATGTTTTGTTACAATGTCGGCGTAGTGGATGGGCTCAAATTGCCGACTAGCCTAGCAGAATTATTTGCTGAGTTGTCAGCCTATGGTTTGCCAGTAAACCCAGATAGGAAAACCGTAAAGGGCATCGATGGCTGTCTTACTTATTGTTCATCGCTTTTATCAAAACGGAACGATCTTATTTATGAGATTGATGGTGCGGTTATAAAAGTAGATGATTTATACGCTCAGCAAGCATTAGGCCAAAACTCTAAAAGCCCGCGCTGGGCCGTGGCCTATAAATTTCCAGCAGAAGAAAGCTCAAGCCGGGTATTAGAGGTAGAGTTCCAAGTAGGTAGAACGGGAACTATTACTCCTGTGGCAAGACTAGATCCAGTATTTGTCGGAGGTGTGACAGTTAGCAATACGACCTTGCATAACATGGATGAAATTAAGCGATTAGGGTTGCGCATTGGGGATTCTGTTATCGTGCGACGAGCTGGAGATGTAATCCCAAAGATTGTTTATGTTTTAAATTCGGAAGAAAACAATAATCATAATGAAATCATTCCACCCTCACATTGCCCAGCCTGTGATTCGCCAGTTGAAAAAGATGGTGATGTTCTATTGCGTTGTAGCGCTGGAATAACTTGCCCAGCGCAGAAGAAAGAATCTTTAAAACATTTTGCTTCGCGCGCAGCCATGGATATTGTTGGTCTCGGGAGTAAACTAATTGAGAAATTGGTGGATGTAGCGTTGCTAGATAGCGTTGCTGACATTTATGAGCTTAAAATAGAAAAACTCGCGGTGTTAGATCGGCTGGGTCCTAAGTCTTCACAGAAGTTGATACAAGCAATTGAAAAAAGTAAAACAACTACTTTGCCGCGGTTTATATTTGCTTTAGGCATTCGAGAAGTTGGCGAAGCGACAGCTCTCGCTTTGGTTAAATATTTCGGTGATATCGAGTCAATAGCTAATGCCAGTACTGAAGAATTGGAAAAGGTTGAAGACATAGGGCCAATTGTCGCGCAACACGTTAGTGCGTTTTTTAGCAATAAGCATAATCTTAGTTTGATTCAGAAAATTAGAAACTCTGGAGTTCAGTGGCCACATTTTGATACAAAATCAACTAGAAAACCATTAAATGGGAAGACATTTGTATTGAGTGGCACTTTAGAGACTATGCCGAGAAATGAGGCTAAAGCTATATTGTTAAGCCTAGGGGCGAAAGTTATTAGTAGTGTTTCAAAAAAGACCGATATTTTAGTAGCGGGGCCGGGAGCTGGTTCAAAACTTAGCATTGCTAAAGAATTGGGGATTAATATTTACGACGAAAGGGAATTTTTGTCCTTTCTTGATGATCTAAGATAATAGGAGAAAATTCGTTAATAACTAGTTAACTTCGAGATACCTAAAAACGGAGATAATCATACTTACTATTGTGAGCGACCGCCATCCCGAAATTCTTGTTAAATGTAGGCTAAAAAACCTATTGCTAATACCTGTGGGTTTTATGCTTCTCTCTTGTCTCGCTTCTAATCCTTATAATACTGATAATATTTGTTTAATATTTGAGGATAAACGCGGTTGGTATAAAGCGGCGAAAGCTGCGGAGAGAAGCTGGGGGATTCCGATTTCAGTAAATATGGCTTTTATATTTCAGGAATCAAGCTTTAGAGCAAGAGCTCGTCCAGAGCGCACTCGTTTTTTTTGGATTTTTCCTGGGCCGCGTCTTTCTTCTGCTTTTGGGTATGCCCAAGCACTAGATAGCACTTGGAGTGAGTATAGAGAATTATCCGGCAATCATAGTGCTTCACGTTCCGACTTTGATGACGCGATCGACTTTGTTGGATGGTATAACGCGAATTCCGGTCGACTTAGCAAAATCATGGCTTCAGATGCTAGAAACCTCTATTTTGCCTATCATGAAGGAAATCGAGGTTACCAACGTGGCACTTATCTCGATAAAACATGGCTCATAGAAGCAGCAAATCGAGTCCAGAAAAACTCGGAAAAATTTGACAGACAGTTACATACGTGTCGAAAAAAGCTAGAGAAAGGTTGGTTTCAGAGATTAATTTCATAATTACCATTAATCATTTAATTCATATCCTAATATTTTGAGTAATAAACTGTAATGAGCTGGTGGGGAAAGGTAGTCGGCGGAACGTTTGGGTTCATGATGGGTGGTCCATTGGGGGCATTGCTTGGCGCAGCATTAGGGAATTACTTTGACGGAGGGTTAGACGGAATAAGCCTCGATGAATCTTTAGGTCTTGGAGAAACAGAGCGTGTTCAGTCTATATTTTTTACCACGACTTTTACGATAATGGGCCACATAGCTAAATCCGATGGTAGAGTCACTATAGATGAAATAGATTTAACTGAAAAAATAATACGTCAGATGCAGTTAAATCCTCAACAACGCAATGTTGCTATTAATCTCTTTAATGAAGGGAAGAAGAAAAATTTCCCTTTGCAAGATGTGCTTGCCCAATTTAAGAGAGAAACTTTTCGGCGTCGCAATTTAGTGCAAATGTTTTTGGAAATAATAGTATCTACTGCTTTGGTAGATAGTCGTTTGGATCCTAAAGAACAGAATATCTTGGAAATAATAGCTAGTGAGCTAGGTTATGACAAAAGGCAATTTACTAGCTTGTTATCTCGTCTTTCCGGCCAAGACCTTTTTTCTGAAAAGGAGTCAGTTAGCACAAGGCTTAAGGCAGCATATGACTTATTAGGTATTACTGAAAATTCTAGTGATGCGGAGGTAAAAAGGGCGTACCGTAAACAAATGAGCCAACATCATCCTGATAAACTTGTCGCTAAAGGGCTTCCTGAAGAAATGATTGATATTGTAAATCAAAAGACCCAAAACATCAAGGCAGCATACGAATTAATCAAAAGTATCCGTGCCAAATAACTAACGAAAAGTTTTGTTGATGTCTTTTAAAACTTCGTTGCCAGGGCACAAATCATGATTATTTAATCGATTGAAAGGTTTGTCGACTGTGTCTTGTAGTTCATGTAAATCTGAAGTCGACTGGTTAATGTATAGCAATCCAGTAGCAATTTTTCCTTGTTTCTTATATTCGTTGATATGGTGTAGCGCATTTTCTTTATCGTATGGATCGTAGTTTTCCCCGGTCTTGTGGAGATGCATCACTGATCCGTCATGCAATGTGATTTCCTTCTCCTTGCCGGCTTCATACTTGGTCGTTATTTCTTCACGCATAGGTACAAAGTCTACTTGGCTCAGTGCGATATAGTTTTCCCAGGTATTTTTATAGCCATGGGTAGATAAATCTGTGTTATTGAATGTAACGCAGGGGGAGATTACATCTATAAAAGCAAACCCTTTATGAGTTAACCCTGCCTGCAACAGGGGGATTAGTTGTTGCTTATCGCCGGAAAAAGATCTAGCAACAAAACTGGCTCCTAATTCTATTGCTAAGGTCGCCATATCAATATTGTCGTATAGACTTTCTTCGCCTGATTTTGTTTTAGAGCCTAAATCTGACGTTGCAGATAATTGCCCTTTGGTTAGCCCATAAGTACCATTATTAGCAACTATATAGAGCATATTAATACGTCGTCTAACGATGTGGCAGAATTGACCAAGGCCAATGGAAGCGCTATCTCCATCCCCTGAAATCCCGACATAGAAGAGTTCTTTGTTTGCAATATTAGCGCCTGTGGCGACCGATGGCATACGACCATGCACTGAATTGAAACCATGTGCTTTGCTTAGGAAATAAGAAGGTATTTTGGAAGAACAGCCAATGCCTGAGATCTTTGCAACCCTGTGTGGCTCTAGGCTCATATCGGCAGATGCTTGGATTATGGCAGCACTAATCGAATCGTGGCCACATCCTCCACACAAAGTTGTCAATGTTCCCTCATAGTCACGGCGGGTCAATCCTATTTCGTTCTCTGCGAGATCAGGGTGTTGAAACTTTGGCTTGCTTATATAGCTCATGATTAAATTCTTTCCGCTTTAAGCTTGGACGTTTTTAGCGTCTTTAATGGTAGGCATTGAACTTAATATTTCTCGCTCTATTTGTTGTGCTGTAATTAAAACGCCGTTGTAGTTTAATATGGAATGTATCTGTCCTTCATCGGCGTTGCATTCAATTTTTAACAGACTTTTTAATTGTGCGTCACGATTTTGCTCAATCACATATACTAACTCATGCTTATCAATAAATTCTTTAATAGATTGGTGAAAGGGGAAGGATTTTATTCTCAGTGTGTCTAAAGCAATGCCTTTCTTTGCAATATTGTCCAGTACTTCTTGAATAGCGCTAGCGGTTGTGCCCAGATATATCATGCCTAGCGGGTTTTTCGCCATCCCTGATATCTCAGGTTCCGGGAGGTATTTAACAGAAGATTTAAACTTAAGCTAGATATAATAATAAAATTAAAGTGAAATAAGAAACAAAAAGTAAATTCACAACAAAGAGTATTGGACAAGAGTAGTA
>PBNR01000028.1 GCA_002723195.1 Gammaproteobacteria bacterium
TAAGAAAAAGGTAGCTAAGAAGAAGCCTGCTAAGCGTAAAGCGGCTAAGAAGAAGCCTGCTAAGCGTAAAGCGGCTAAGAAGAAGGTAGCTAAGAAGAAGCCTGCTAAACGTAAAGCGGCTAAGAAGAAGCCTGCTAAGCGAAAAGCTGCAAAGAAACGGAAAGCGCCAGCTAAAAAGAAAAAGGTAACACGCAGAAAGCGTTAAATCCCAGCTGGGTCTATTGTTAGCCATAGAATCTGCCGGAAGCTCTGTGATTTTCCAGACGGTGGATGCAACCTCGTTACTTTTGAAAATCCCTCTTGAATTTTTCAAGGGGGATTTTTCTTACCTAGTTTTTCTTTGATGATAATCCCGATGCCAAGACTACTCGCTATAGATAGTTGTGCTTCCATCACCAGGGTGGCACTTCGCTCCCAAAGTCGTTTAATTGAGCACTCAACGACTGGAACTAGACAGGCGGCACAACAATTGTTGCCCCTGGTTCAAAAAGTGCTGAGATCGGCCAAGTTCGACATTGTAGACCTCGACGGCATTATTGTAGCCGCAGGCCCTGGTTCATTTACTGGGTTACGAATTGGTATCGCCGCTGCTCAGGGTTTGAGTGCTGCTCATTCCATCCCTTTGATTGGCGTTTCTTCTCTTGCGCAATTAGCTCAATCTGCTTTTCGAAATATTGAAAGCGAGGCATTTCTCGTTTGCTTGCCTGCGAGGGACGGCGAGGTATATTTCGGTGCTTACAAGCACATTAAAGGCTCTGTTGTACTTAGTGGCCAAGAGCAGGTCTTGTCATTCACGGAAGACGGGAGTGGAAGTGGTGTTGAGTTTTTGGGAGAAGACTGGGTTGGAGTGGGGCAGGGTTGGAGGAAAAGAAGCGAGTTGGAAAATAAACTACAAATACAGTTAGTAGACTGCTTTCCTGAGATGCAGTCTGATATGCAGGGTTTATTTGACTTTGGGTTAGAAAAATTTTTAAACGGTGAGGTACTCAGCGCTGAAGAACTTCTGCCTCATTATGTAAAAGAAAGATTAGAATATAGTCCTTAAATGAGAACCTTATGGACCTGAGCTATTCGAACCTCACAATACTGTCATTTATTCAAGGAATAACGGAGTTTCTGCCGATATCGTCGTCGGCCCATTTAATACTTCCCTCTCTTTTCTTTGGTTGGCCCGACCAGGGGATAAATTTTGATGTTGCTGTGCACATAGGTACGTTGTTTGCCGTTGTATTTTATTTTAGACAGGATTTGTGTGGGATTTTGAAAGGTTGGTTCCTTCATTTGTTTCAAGGAGAGATTAGTGAAGAAAGTGATTTGGCTTGGTTCATCCTAATCGCGACACTTCCAGCCATGTTAGTCGGACTCTCGCTAAATGACTATATCGCAAGCTATGCCAGATCGGGAGTTATAATAGCTGTTACATCTTTTGTATTTGCACTATTGCTTTGGTTCTCGGATCGCATTACTTCCAGTGCGAAAGCGCTAAATGATTTAAATTGGAAACATGCCATTTTTTTAGGCATTGCGCAGGCGTTGGCGTTAATTCCCGGGACCTCGCGTGCAGGAGTTACAATGACTGCCGCACTGTTCTGTCAACTCTCTAGACAGACTGCAGCAAGAATTTCATTCTTGATGGCAATACCCATAATATTAGGTAGCTTTCTACTTCGTAGTGCTGAAATGATAGAGAATGGTTCTTTCTATGATCAGATCTTTCCAATGATATATGGAATGACAATTTCAGGAAGCATAGCGTTTGCCTGCATTCACTATTTCATGCGGTTAATCGATCGAATTGGTTTCCTGCCTTTCGTACTATATCGAATTGGTTTGTCATTGTTGATTTTTACTATGGTGCTATTTGAATAACCCAGTGCGTGTTGTAATTGCTCAAATACTGGCGCAACCTAGCGATGAGGAGAATGAGCTAAAAAGAAAATTAAACTTGCCTTTATTTAGGCTTGATAAGATAGATAAATCCATAGCGCCTTTTTTCCTTAGGGTAGATAGAAACGGCCTTGCACTTCATTCGACAGCCGAGATTAGTCCTGGCGAGTTGCGGGTTAATTTCTCATCGTTACGCTTTCGAGTAAACAACGCTTTGTTTAAACAAAATCTCTTGAAGGCGGTAGGAGCTCGTAGAGGTAGAAGGCCAAAAATACTTGATGCTACGGCCGGGCTCGGGACTGATAGTTTTCTTTTAGCCAACGCTGGTTGTTCTGTTATAGCTTTCGAAGCCAACCCGGTAGTATTTGCGCTTCTTGAAGATGGTGTTATGCGATATAAACAATTGGGAATTAAGGAAGAGAAAATAGTTTCCAATTTGTTTCTCAAGAATGAGGATTTCTTATCCACTGAATCCGTTTCTAACGAAATCGAAGTAGTCTATCTAGATCCAATGTTCCCCTCCAAACCCAAGGCTGCCCAAGCAAAAAAAGGAATGGCGTATTTACAGGAATTAGTTGGAAAGAACAATACTGATGCCAAATTGTTTGGGTTAGCAACAGACATCGCTAGAAATAGAGTAGTGGTTAAACGTGCAAAAAAATCACCATTTATGAGCATGGCTAAACCGACTCTCAGTTTTAAAGGGGGCAGCTGTCGTTTTGATGTTTATCTGCTTAATCGAGCTACCTTGCCAAGAATAGATTCATAAACTTCTGCCAATAGATCAACATCGGTAATTCTAATTTTTTCATTGATTTTATGAATAGTATTGTTGCATGGTCCAAATTCCACAACTTGAGTGCCCGTTGGGGAAATAAATCGACCATCGGAGGTTCCACCACTGGTCGAGTGTTCTGGCCTTATGCCAGTAACTTCCTCAATACTCTGTGTAACAGCATCAATTAAGTCTGTTTTGATAGTCAGAAATGGTTTGCCGGATAAGTGCCAATCGATTTGGTAATCAAATTTGTATTTGTTTAAGGTGGAATGGACCCTTGTCTTGATCTCGTCTTGGTTGAGCTCGGTGGAATAGCGAAGATTGAAATCCACTTCCAGAGTTTCTGGTATTACATTGTTCGCCCCTACACCTCCATGAATATTCGATATTTGAAATTTAGTGGGCGGGAAGGCATCGTTACCTTGATCCCATTCTGTTTCTGCTAGCTCTGCTAATGCAGGGAGCGCGCTGTGAATCGGGTTGGAAGCAAGTTGAGGATAAGCAACATGACCCTCGATACCAGTTACTTTTATTTTTCCGTTCAGCGAGCCTCTTCGTCCAATTTTGATAGTATCGCCAAGCCTATCTGTGCAGCTTGGTTCGCCAATGAGGCAATAGTCTATTTTTCTTTTTTCTGCACTAAATATTTCCATGACTTTTCGTATGCCATAAATAGCTTGACCTTCTTCATCGCTTGTAATCAAGAACCCGAGCCGAAAATTCAGTGAGTATTTATTGAGAAAATTTTCTGTGGCAATAATCATTGCGGCTAAGCTTGATTTCATATCGGCTGTGCCGCGACCATATAAAAAATCTCCATCTTCTGTTGGAGTAAACGGGTCGTAATTCCATTCATCTAGGGGACCAGGGGTTACAACATCTGTATGACCGGCGAAGACGAAGAGAGGTCCTCTATCTCCAATTTCTGCCCACAAATTAGAAACATCTTCAAAAGAATAATCGACACCAGAAAAGCCTAGCTTGCTTAGGCGGCGGTGGATTATTTGTTGACAGCTTTTGTCTTCTGGTGTGATAGAAGGTTGTGTTAGTAGCAGCTTTGCCAAGTCTAATGTTGCGGACATATAACTACCTAATTATGAGTGTGTAGCGCATCATTTAAACTAATAGTGCTTTTTGTAGGAATACACTCTACTGCTCCACTAAGTGAGTTTCTTCTGAACAATAAGTCTTTGATACTGCTAATTTCTTTTGCTTTCACAGTTTTGATCAACTTGCCATCACCATCAATTAAGTTGACTTTGGTTCCGGCTGTCACGTACAGGCCAGCCTCCACGATACATCCATCAGCTAATGGGATACCGATACCAGCATTAGCGCCAATCAGACAGTTTTTTCCAACACTAATTATTTCTGTGCCGCCTCCTGATAGGGTGCCCATAGTACTGCAACTACCACCCAGGTCAGTGTTTTCGCCAATAACAACTCCTGCAGAAACTCTCCCTTCAACCATAGCTGTCCCCTCGGTTCCAGCGTTAAAGTTTACAAAGCCTTCATGCATTACTGTTGTCCCTTCGCCGATGTGAGCGCCTAGCCGAATACGGGCAGCATCAGCAACACGGACTCCGTCGGGAACAATATAATTGGTCATTTTTGGGAATTTATCTATTGAATAAACTTCGAGCACTTCCCCTTTTATACGAGCTTCTAATTGCTTTTTCGGGAGATCTTCAACAGTTATGGCGCCCTTATTTGTCCAAGCAATGTTCCTTAATATACTAAATATCCCACCGAGATTTAGTTCATTTGGCTTTGCCAAGCGATGAGATAAAAGATGTAACTGTAAAAATGCTTCTGGGATGGAAGAAGGCGCGTTATTTTCTCTTATCACAGTCAGTAACTTAACCTTGTCGCTAAGCCTTATTTTTTTGCAGATCTCAGCTAGACTTTTTTCGTCAGAAGCGAAAAATTTTGATTGCAAACTATCCAAATCTTCTTTGGATAGTTCCCAGAAACCATTACCTGTTGTATATCGTTCGCTGGCGAGCACCACTCGAGCAATTTCAGAAGAAGGGTTTAATCTGGGGTCTGGATAGTAAACTTCAATAATCCCTCCCTTAGAATCCTTGCTTGCTAATCCTAACGCAAAGCTATAAATCTCGGTATCACTCATGTGTATCCTATTCCAAATTTAACACTGTTAATTCTTCAGTTAGAGCGATTAGTTTTTCTATTTTGAATCCTACCATCCATTGACCATAGATATCGAGAATGGGTCTCTTTATAACTGAAGGGTTTTCCTGCATGACTATGATAGCGGATTCTCGGTTGAAATTATGCTTCAAACTATTGGGCAGATTGCGCCAAGTAGTTCCTTTTGTATTTATTACGTTTTTTATTTCCAGCTCCTGAAGTAAGGTTTTTGCAAGCCCAGCTGTGCAACCTAGTTTTTTGTAGTCATGGAAAATAAAATCTAAGTTCTGGTTTTCTAGCCATTGTTTAGTTTTTCTAATATTGTCGCAATTATTGATGCCATATAGTGTAATCATTTTCTAAGCCACCAGGAGTTCTTCTAATTCTGACTTTATTTCCAACTGTAATTTTTTTGCTACTTTTTGTTCTTTAATGGCGTAGCCCTTCTGGTCAGTAATAAAAAACAGATCCTCCACGCGTTCTCCCAAGGTAGCAATCCGCGCATCTTTAAGATTTATACCGTTATTAGCCAAGATTTTTCCAACTAAAGCTAGTATGCCCGGCTGGTCAGGACAGTTTATCTCTAATATTGAATAGTCCTTGCCAGGATTATTCACTAAAGTTACTTCTATTGATTTAGCGAAGTATTTCTCTTTTCGGGAGCGATGGATATGGTTTGGGCGTGGAATTTTATTACCGATTTTTAGGTACTCAATAAGAACTTGAACAATCTCAGCCCTGCGTTTTAGGCTTTTTCCAACTGGCTTTCCATTATTTTCTAGAACAGTGAATGTGTCAATGCAATGATTGTTTGAAGAGGTAAATATGCGAGCGCCAAATATATTTAAATGCAGCTTTTCAAAAGCAGCTGTGCTATTTGCGAAAAGGTAATCTATATTACTAGTGTATATAAACACCTGAGTCGCACCCTCACTTTCATTGTTGTCACCTGTATCTCGAATTAATATTAGTGGGCCACTAGCGTTAAAGTTCGCGATACCTTCGGTATGCCAAATTATATTGCTCAATGATTCTCGTAAGAAATATTCATCGTCTGCCCTGGACCAAATATGTTTTATATCCTTCTGCAACAATCCTTTTGATATCAGTTTCTCGGTTGCAGACTCTTTCTTGTCTTCAATACGTGCTTTGCGATTAATTGGATTTTCTAGCCCAAGACGAAAGGCACGCTTGGTATTGAGATAGAGTTCTCTGAGCAAACTTGCTCGCCAGCTGTTCCAAAGATTCGGGTTGGTAGCACAAATATCTGCTACCGTCATCGCATAAAGGTAATCGAGGTGGAGTTTATCACCTATTTTTTCTGCAAATTCTTTTATAATTTCTGGATCGCTAATATCTTTTCTCTGCGCAGTCATGGACATTAATAAATGCTTATCAACCAACCAAGATACTAAACTCGTATCCCAATTACTGAGCCTGTGTCTTTCACAAAATTTAATTGCATCAACTTTTCCTAGCTCTGAATGGTCACCGCCACGTCCTTTTGCAATGTCATGGTATAGTCCTGCTATATAGAGTAGTTCAACTTTTGGGAGATTTTTATAGATGTGAGCTGCAACAGGGAATGCGTTTATGGCGTCCGGCAATCGGAATTTTCTCATGTTTTCAACAACTTGTAGTGTGTGAGCATCTACCGTATAAATATGAAATAGATCGTGCTGCATCTGACCACTTATGCGTTCAAATTCCGGCAGATAGTTGCCGAGTATTCCGTATCGTGCCATACGCCTTAGCTGAAGTGTCATATGGTTTTCTGTGCCTAGTAATTTTATAAATAGATTTGTGTTACCAATATCATTTCGGTATTTATCATCTATTAGATGTCGACTTTCTCTTAATAGTCTAATTGTAGAGGCGCGAATTCCTTTTATCTGCGAGTCTGAACCTATTAATACGAATATCTCTATTAGGGAAGAAGGATAATGTTGGAAAACATCTGAATTGAGTGCTTCAATGTAGTCATTGCGAATTTGAAATCGATCATTTAATGGCTTTATTTGTTCTCTTTCTCCATCGCGCAGTATTGCTTCGTCTAAATGTTGTAGTAATAAGTCATTCAGTACGCGGAGATCAGCAACTACGCGATAGTAATCTTTCATCAGTTTTTCTACACCTAGGCTTTTGTTGTCATCTCGGTATTTTAAAAGCGAGGCTAGCTCTTTCTGTTTATCGAAAAGTAGGCGATCTTCATTGCGATTAGCCAAATAGTGCAGTCCATAGCGTAGTTTCCATAAAAACTGCTGACCTTTGTTTATTATTTCTTCTTCAGATTCTTTCAAAAAACCGAGCGCGGTTAAGTCTCTAAAGGAGTTGGCACTAAAATGTCTTTTTGCAACCCAGGCAATTGTCTGAATATCTCTTAGCCCACCTGGGGAAGTTTTAATATTTGGTTCTAAGGCGTAATCGACATCATGGTATTTTTCATGGCGGGCGATTTGTTCGTCCAATTTAGCGCGGACAAATTTCTTTATGGGCCATACTCTTTTGTTGTTTGTTGCAGAATACATAAGGTGATAAAGATCTATCTGACCGATTAAAACACGAGATTCCATTAGTGCAGTCGCAACAGTGATGTCTTTTATCGCTTCCTGTTTGCACTGCCTAACAGATCTAACACTATGGCCTGGTTTGAGTCCGATATCCCACAACATGGTAAGAAAAGAGGCGATGTAGTTTTTGTACTTTTTGTTGTCTCGGTTTTTGCGAGTTAGGAGGAGTAAATCGATATCGGAGTGAGGGAGTAGTTCGCTTCGACCGTATCCGCCTACAGCGACCAGGCAAATATTAGAGGGATCAGGCCAATTTTGTGCTTTCCAAGTGAGGCGTAAAATTTCATCAACAACCCAAGCTCGACCATAAACTAAATTATTGATATTTAGATGTTGCATGTAACGTGAATTTAGTTTTTCGGTGGAATTCGATAGAGTTTTTCGCAGCAATGGGATGGGGCTGCCCGCATCAGCAATCGCCTCCTGCAACGTATCAGTATCTAGCAACTCTTTGTCGTAGTAAAAGTTAGTCGCTATTTCAGCTTGATTTTCATATGCTTCAGAATGGAAATTGCTCACAATTTTTCATCTGAACGGAGGGTTAGAATCTCGCATCCATCGTTGGTAACAGCCATTGTATGTTCCCACTGTGCAGAAAGGCGCCGGTCTTTTGTAGTTACCGTCCAGCCATCCTTACGAGAAAGCTTAGTGTAGCGAGTTCCGGCATTTAACATAGGCTCTATGGTGAATGTCATACCTTCGAGAATTTGCGTGCCAGTATTCGGCTTTCCATAGTGCAATATTTGGGGCTCTTCATGAAAGGTTCTCCCTATACCGTGACCGCAATATTCTCTGACTATTGCATAATTATTTGCTTCACCATGTTGCTGAATGACATGACCTATATCGCCGAGTGTGATACCTGGCCGAACGATACTTATGGCTTTGTATAGGCATTCTTGCGTCACTCGAATTAATCGTTTAGCGTGATCAGGTACATCACCGACGAAGAACATCTTGCTGGTATCACCATGGAACCCGTCCTTAATCACAGTAATGTCGATATTAATTATGTCACCAGTCTTAAGAACTTTGCCATTGCTCGGAATTCCATGGCAAACAACATGATTTACCGATGTGCAAATAGATTTTGGAAAGCCTTGGTAGTTTAAAGGTGCTGGGATAGCTTGCTGTTCTTCCACTATGTATTTGTGGCAAATATCGTCCAATTCACCAGTGCTAATGCCAGGCTGCACATAGGGGCCTATCATTTCAAGTACTTCAGCGGCCAAACGGCCTGCTATGCGCATTTTGGCAACTTCTTCGGACGTTTTGATGCTAATAGCCATTCTTTAAAAATATCCAACTCTGTGCAAGGATCTGCGAAAGCTGACTATTCTAAATCAGGACTCTCAGAGAATACAGACTAGAGAGGAAGTGAAAATCTACTCACTAAATGACTAAAATAGGCGATGTATTCGGGTTTTATGGACTGAATAACTTCCAGAAAAGAGTGGATTATGTTATAAATCCGCGCTCTTCTGGGGACCAGTAATGGGCATTTATCCGGAAGGAATTAAACTTTAACGTCGCACATACACCGTCACATGTGGTCTGGGTGCTCCAATCTTCGATTATATCGATAGTTTGAGTTGGCCCATGGGGTGTATGGAGGCCTAACCCGAATTTAAGGATACAACATGACTGTAAGCATGAAAGAAATGCTCCGTGCGGGTGTGCATTTTGGGCACCAGTGTCGCTACTGGAACCCAAAAATGGAGCCATACATCTTTGGCTCGCGTAATAAAATCCACATTATAAATCTTGAGAATACCGTTCCTGCTTTAAATGCCGCTCTAGAAAGAGTGTCGAACCTTGCTGATAAGAAGAAAAAAATTCTCTTTGTAGGTACCAAAAGAGCAGCAGCGAAGATAGTTCGTGAGCAGGCTGAAAGAGCTGGCATGCCATATGTTAACCATCGCTGGCTAGGGGGTATGCTAACTAACTACAAGACTATACGCGGTTCAATTAAACGTTTAAAGGAATTAGAAACCCAAGAACTAGACGGTACTTTTAATCGCCTTACGAAGAAAGAAGCATTGATGTTAAAGCGTGCTAAAGAAAAACTAGAACGCAGCATAGGCGGTATTAAAGAAATGGGTGGATTGCCGGACGCATTATTTGTGATTGACGTTGAGCATGAGCGTATTGCGGTTACAGAAGCGAATAATTTAAAAATTCCAGTAATAGGAATAGTTGATACTAATTGTGATCCTGACGGTGTTGATTACGTTATCCCAGGAAACGACGATGCGATTCGAGCAATTCAACTTTATGTTACCTCTATCGCTGATGCTTGTTTGGAAGGGCATGCCAGAAGCGGAACGGTTATCGAAAGTGAGTTTGTTGAAGTAGATGAGGATGAATCTTCGCCAGTAAATCTGCCTTCAGAAGAAGCAGAAACTGTGGAAGAAAATTTAACCCGAGAGGATTCTGCGCAGGAAAAAGGGCTAGAAGAAGCAGAGGTAGATGAACCGGTACAAGAGGCTTCTGATAAAAAAGAAGAGTCAGAAGGGTTGAGAACTATAGGAAAAGAGAAAGAGAAAGAGAAAGAAACAGAACGGGTTGCTGAAGAAGCTGCTGTTGAAAGTATAGAACCTTCAGCTGTTGAGAAAAAAGCGCCCCCAAAGAAAAAAGCTCCTGCCAAAAAGAAGGCGCCTGCCAAAAAGAAAGCCCCTGCCAAAAAGAAAGCCCCTGTAAAAAAGAAAGCCCCTGCAAAAAAGAAAGCCTCTGCAAAAAAGAAAGCCCCTGTAAAGAAAAAAAAAGCGGCAGTTAAAAAGGCATAAGCTGAATGAAGCTCTACTCTTGAATGAAAAAGTAATGCGAGATCAACTTTAGAATTGAAAATAATAAGGGGGCGCGAAGCCCCCTTATAGCAGAGCTTTAAAATCAAAGAGTTACCTATTTCGTGAATTAATAGAAAGAGGCAAAATAATGACAACTATTACTGCGAGTATGGTCAAAGAATTACGTGAGCGCACCGGATTGGGCATGATGGACTGCAAAAAGGCGCTGGCGGAAGCAAATGGTGATATGGAAAAAGCGATTGATGACCTTCGGAAAGCTAGTGGCTTAAAAGCAGCAAAGAAGGCTAATCGAGTGGCTGCAGAAGGAGTGGTCCTTACCAAACTTGCTGAAGACGGCAATTACGGAGTAGTAATTGAAGTAAACAGCGAGACTGATTTTGTCGCCCGAGACGAAAGTTTTATGGCTTTTGCTCAACAAGCTGTGGAGCTAGCATTTTCAAGTAGTGATGCTGATGCAGCGGCTCTGCTGGATGGTGGTCTAGAAGATTCCCGACAGGCGCTTGTCCAAAAAATAGGAGAGAATATCAATTTGCGCCGGATTGCTCGTCTACGATTCGACGATGTTAATCAGGGTATTGTTGAGAGCTACGTGCATAGCAATAATAAGATCGGGGTCTTGATTTCGTTACAGGGTGGTGATGAAGCTCTTGCTAGAGATATTGCTATGCATATTGCAGCAGTGAACCCTATGGTTGTTAGAACAGAAGATGTACCTGAAGATGTGTTGGCAAAAGAGTCAGAGATTTATTCTTCCCAGGCGAGAGAAAGCGGAAAACCGGACGAGATAGTTGAAAAAATGATCAGTGGTCGGTTACGTAAGTTTGTAGCGGAAGTAAGCTTGCTGGAGCAACCTTTTGTAAAAGATCCGGATACAAAAATTAGTGATTTATTAGAGGAGTCAGGAGCGGATATCGTCCAATTTGTTCGCTACGAAGTCGGCGAAGGTATAGAGAAAAAAGATGATGATTTTGCTGCTGAGGTTGCTGCCCAATTAAATGTATAACAGCCTATTAAATTAACTAGTCTAATGCCGAAACAGGAACGCAGATATAATCGCATCCTACTAAAACTTAGTGGAGAGGCGCTTACCGGAGAAGCTGATTTCGGAATTGACCCGAAAGTACTTGACCGGATGGCGGTTGAGGTTGGTCAACTCGTCGGGCTAGGTGTTCAGGTTGGAGTTGTTATCGGTGGAGGCAACCTTTTTAGAGGTGCATCGCTTCATGCTGCAGGTATGGAAAGGGTTACGGGCGATCACATGGGAATGTTGGCTACTGTTATGAATGCATTGGCAATGCGAGATTCCTTGGAACGAGCGAATATCCCTACTCGAGTAATGTCCGCTATTCAGATGAGTGGAGTTGTTGAGCATTATGATAGGAGAGCCGCAATTCGTTATCTTAACGGCGGAGATGTTGTAATATTTTCTGCCGGTACGGGAAATCCATTTTTCACGACTGATTCAGCTGCTTGTTTGAGAGGTATAGAGATCGATGCTGATCTGATTTTAAAGGCTACTAAGGTGGATGGAGTATATTCAGCCGACCCAGAATTCAATGCAGATGCAATAAAGTTTGATAAGCTCACCTATGATGAAGTTTTAGAGAAAAAACTGGGCGTAATGGATTTGACAGCGATCTGTTTAAGCCGAGATCATAAAATACCGTTAAAAGTTTTTAACATGAAGCGACCTGGTGCATTGTTAAGTAATGTGATGGGAAAGTCTGATGGTACGTTAATCGAATAATTAATTTGCGTTTGCCCAAGACTTAGTAGAGGAAACGACCATGATCGATGAAATTATTGTAGACGCAGAAGANAGAATGCAGAAGAGTGTAGCTTCTCTCGAGGAAGCATTTAAGAAGATTCGTACGGGTCGAGCCCACCCTAGTATTCTCGATAGCGTAATGGTTTCATATTATGGGACNGACACACCGCTTAATCAGTTGGCAAATGTTAATGTTGAGGAAGGCCGTTCACTGCTAATCTCTCCTTGGGAGAAGAATTTGATAGGTGAAATTGAGAAGGCGATTTTAAAGTCTGATCTTGGCTTAAATCCTTCGAATAATGGCGACACTATTCGCGTACCAATGCCTCCGCTAACTGAAGAAACTCGGCGGGAGTTTACAAAACAGGCTAAAAATGAAGCNGAAAATGCTAGAGTAGCTATTCGTAATATTCGTCGAGATGCGAATTCAGACCTTAAAGAATTAGAAAAGGAAAAGGAAATCAGTGAAGATGATCAGAGAAGGGCGGAGGAAAAAGTTCAGAAATTAACGGATAAATATATTGGCGTCGTTGAATCTTCTTACCAGGATAAAGAAGCGGATCTCTTGTCGTTTTGATGTTGAATAAGACTTTTAAGTACTAACTGTCTTTCTCTTCAGGTGGCCGATGTTTTTAAACAAAATAACTATGACACCTGATCTTAAAAGAAATCTTCCCNAACACATCGCCATCATTATGGATGGGAATAATCGTTGGGCGCGTGCTAATGGTCTAACCCCAAAAAGAGGCCATCGTTACGGCGCCGAAGCCGCAAAAAAAATAGTTAATGCTTGTGTAAGCATTGGAATAAAATGCCTAACTTTATTTGCCTTTAGTAGTGAAAATTGGATGCGGCCTGCTAATGAAGTTCAAGGGCTCATGGCTCTTTTTCTGGCAGTATTAAAGCGTAATGAAATTGAGGACCTGCATAAACGNAATGTGCGTATTAGATTTATAGGGAACCGTTCCTCGTTTACACCGAAGTTACAGTCTATGATGTTTAAAGTTGAAGAATTGACTCAAAAAAATACCGGTACAACTTTGATTGTTGCTGCAGACTATGGAGGGCGGTGGGATATCAGTAACGCGACTAGAATCATCGCTGAGAAAGTTAAGCAAGGCAAGANCGATAGTAAAGATATTTCAGTGGAACTGGTACATACCTTCACTAGTTTAGGTGAATATCCTGATCCCGATCTATGTATAAGAACTGGTAATGANCAACGTATTAGTAATTTTTTACTTTGGCAGTTCGCTTATTCTGAATTTTACTTTACCGATTGCTATTGGCCGGATTTCGATGAAAAGGGGCTGCAATTAGCTCTGGATAATTTCTCATCTCGACAAAGGCGTTATGGCGGTCANGAAAATGCTTGGGGGATGGATAATTAAAATGCTTAAAGCGCGCATTATTACCGCGCTGCTCCTCGCAGTGGCTTTAGTTGCTGNAACTATNTTCCTCTCTTCTTTCTGGTTTACTTTTTTTATATCGGCCATAGTCTTATTGGCTGCTTGGGAGTGGTGCGGATTTATAGGATTTAAAAAACTCCGATCGAAACTTATTTATATGGTTGCATTGGCATCAATAATTTGCACGTTATACCTTTTCCTTGAAATTATGCCGTCGGTTGAAAGTATAAATGGTCATCGAGTTTCACTTATTCTAATTTTAGGGGTTTTTTTTTGGGCCTGGGCGCCCTTTATTCTAAAGGATTACCCAAATAATAGGTCTGCTTGGAACAGTAAGTCTAAAATAGCTCTTATGGGCTTCACGGCATTAGTTCCAACATGGGTTGGAGTAATTCAATTAAAGTATATAAATCCAGCTGGGCATCTTGTGCTGGCCCTAATAATTATGGTGGCTGCTGCAGATATTGGTGCTTATTTCGTCGGTAAATCTTTTGGTAAAAACAAATTAGCACCTAATTTAAGCCCGAATAAAACTTGGGAAGGGGTGTTTGGAGGTTTATTCGCTTGTATTTTGACTGGCTTAGCGTTTATTTGGTTGTTTGATAACTACTTGGTTCGGTTGAACGTTTTGCAAATAAGTATTCTTGTGTTGCTAAGTTTGGCGGTTAATTTTTTCGATGTTGTTGGGGATTTGTTGGAGAGCATGCTTAAACGTAATCAGAACCTCAAAGACAGTGGTTCAATCCTTCCAGGGCACGGAGGTGTTTTAGATCGAGTGGATGGACTTTTGGCAGTAACTCCAATATTTGTCTTCACTGTTCTCTTTATTGATTAGCAGAGGTTAGTTAGTGTCAGTCAAGAAAGTTTCGATTCTCGGGTCGACTGGTTCAGTCGGTACAAATACTCTTGATGTTATTCGTAATTTTAAGGGATTNAGTGTTTTTGCGCTTAGCGCTTATAGCAATGACGAGTTGCTTTTAAAGCAATGTGAGGAATTTAANCCTGAGATAGCTGTTTTAGTTGATGAATCGCGTGCTGACAGCATGATTAAGAGATTAGCTGAGAGAGACTGTGATACTGAGCTGCGAGTTGGCCCTCAAGCGTTGGAAGAAATAGCGAAAGCAAATGAAGTCGATATAGTGATGGCGGCTATCGTGGGAGCCGCAGGCCTCTCTTCTTCGTTGGCAGCCGTTAGTAGTGGCAAACGCTTGCTTTTAGCAAACAAGGAATCATTAGTAATGTCAGGTGATTTGTTTCTAGATGCTGCGCAAAGCTCTGGTGCACAAATCATTCCTATCGATAGTGAGCATAACGCGGTTTTTCAGTGCCTGCCTTTTTCTAACGGCGTCACTGACAATCAAGTTGTCCATGTTAATAAAATTATACTAACGGCTTCAGGCGGGCCTTTTCTAGATTTGCCTTTAAATGATTTTCCCAAAATTACCCCTGAGCAGGCTTGCAAGCATCCTAAGTGGGATATGGGAAGAAAAATATCTGTAGATTCGGCAACGATGATGAACAAGGGTTTGGAGCTTATTGAAGCATGCTATTTATTTCGTTTACCTGTAAGTCAGATCGAAGTGCTCATCCATCCCCAGAGNATTATCCACTCACTTGTGTATTACTGCGACGGTTCAGTGTTGGCGCAAATGTCTAATCCTGACATGCGAGTGCCTATTGCTTATGGCCTGGCGCACCCGCAAAGGATACAAACTGCTGTGCAGCCCCTCGATTTAGTGGCTGTAGGCGCTTTAAACTTTCAAAAGCCGGATTTAGGTCGATTTCCTTGTTTGCGTCTCGGAATACAAGCTGCCGAGATTGGTGGTACTGCTCCTGCTATACTCAATGCTGCCAATGAGGTCGCTGTAGCCGCGTTTTTAGATGGAAACATAAAGTTTTCTGAAATTTATCCAACAATTGAGGAAGTTATGTCGAAAATACCTTGTGAAGCGGCGGTAAGTCTCGCTATCATTCAAGACGCCGATAAATGCGCAAGAACCTTATCTAAAGAATTGATTTTAAAGAATATTTAAAACCTTAAAAGGCTTGCAATTGGCCTTTTCGGTCATAACTATGATATTGCAATTTATTATAAGTGTTGTAGCTCTGATTGTTACCTTAGGGATCCTCGTGACTATTCACGAATTTGGTCATTTCTGGGTGGCCCGTCGTTGTGGTGTTAAGGTGCTCCGTTTTTCAATAGGCTTTGGTAAAGCTGCGAAATCGTGGATAGGAAAAGATGGGGTGGAATATGTTATTGCGCCGATCCCACTCGGTGGTTACGTAAAAATGCTGGGNCAAGATGACACAGTTGTTCAANACAAAAATGAGANTCCTGTAAATCAGCGCGATGTTTCATTTACTTATAANCCGCNGTGGCAAAGATTTNCCATCGTTGCTGCTGGGCCAATCGCTAATTTTCTCTTGGCTATATTCGTCTATTGGATAATTAATATCTCATACGGTGTAAATGGAATCGCGCCAGTAATTAAAGGCGTTCTTAATGATTCTTCCGCAGCTTATGCTGGTTTGCAGGAAGGGGATGAGATTCTAGCGGTTGATGGCGAAGTAACCACCATTTGGCAACATGTTACTTTGCAGATGCTAGGGCGTCTTGGAGAAACAGGTGATTTAGAATTGACGATTAATCCATCCGATTCCAGCGTGGTGCGAAAAGTTTCAATTCCGATTAATGCCTGGATGGGTGGTGAGACAGAACCAAATCCAGTGAGGAATTTGGGAATCGTTCCTTATGATATTCCAGCGGCGATTGCTAATGTGATATCTGGAGGTCGAGCAGAGCAGAGCGGGCTTTTGCCCGGCGATGAAATAGTCAGTGTTGATGGAGAAAGGATTATAGGCTGGACTCATTGGGTTGGTGTGATTCGGGCTAGCCCGGAACTCGATTTGAATGTCGTTGTCCAACGAGACGCAAGAGAACAAGTGCTAACGCTTACACCAGAGGCTATTAGTTTAGAAGATGGTACCACGGTGGGAAGGATTGGTGCTGAGGTGCTTCAGGTTAGTTTGTCTGAGATTTTACCACCGGAGATGCAACGAGAGATTCGTTACGGTCCGATTGCTGCAATAAAGCCGGCATTTAAAGAGACTTGGGATAAATCGGTCTTCGTNCTAGATTCAGTCAAGAAAATGGTTATTGGTATGATTTCCGTAAAGAATATCAGTGGACCAATAACGATTGCTCAAGTGGCGGGCGAGACTGCAACATACGGCTTAGATGTTTATCTCGGATTTTTAGCACTTTTGAGTATATCTTTGGGGGTGCTTAACTTGCTTCCGATACCGGTGTTAGACGGAGGTCATTTGATGTATTACGCGATTGAGGCAGTAATTCGTAGGCCAGTTCCTGAAAGAGTCCAGGCGTGGGGATTGCAGCTGGGGTTGCTAATGATTTCTGGAATCATGATACTGGCTATATATAATGATTTTAGTCGTCTATTGTAAGACTGCTAAGAAGTGCAGCCTAGTAACAAACATTTGAATTTGAGTAAGTTTTACAAATGAAAAAATTGATTTTTTGTTTGCTAGTGATTAGTTGGTTTCCTTATTCCGTAAAAGCACAAAATCAGGATTTTGTAATAGCCGATATTATTGTTGATGGATATCAACGAATTTCACCCGGTATTATTTATAATCTTCTGCCGATTGGAATTGGTGATCAGGTAGACCTCACTACTCCGGCCCAAATTATTCGAGCGTTAGCGCAATCAGAATATTTCGATGAGATAGAAGTATCCCGAGAAGGGAATATTTTAGTAGTTACCGTTCTCGAGCGTCCCTCTGTAGCGGAGATTACGATTGAGGGTAATAGTGTACTTGAAACAGAAGATATCCTCGATAATATGGCTACTGCGGAAATAGCAGAAGGTCAGATTTTTACTAGAGCAGCTCTGGAAGCCATCCAGCAAGGCATACAAGAGGTATATTCATCTCGCGGTCGTTATGGCGCATCTGTAGATATCGATGTAGAAGAATTGCCACGCAACCGCGTTGCTATCAGCCTAGATATTAATGAAGGTGAGGAATCGCGGATTCGCCATATTAACATTGTTGGTAATGAGTCGTTTGAAGAAGAAGAGTTATTGGATCTTTTCGAGCTAGGCACTAAACCTTGGTATATGCTTTTAAGCAGAAAGGACCGCTATTCGCGAGAGCAGTTTGGTGGTGATTTAGAAAGGCTGGAGTCTTTTTATCTCGACAATGGGTTTGTAGAATTTAATGTCGATTCTTTTCCAATCTCTATTACTCCAAATCGAGAAGAAGTTTACATAACGGTCAATGTCACCGAAGGGAAGCAATATGTTGTTTCGAATGTCGATTTGGCTGGTGACTTAGTTGATGCAGAAAATTTACTACGAGCGGCAATTTTTCTTCGCCCTGGCCAAATTTATTCGCAAGCCTTAGTGTCAGGGACTGAAGAAATAATGGTGCAATTTTTGGGGAATCTAGGCTATGCGTTTGCCGAGGCTACTGGCGTGCCTCAGGTCAGTGAAGAAGATGATACTGTGGAAGTTACTTTTGTTATCGAACCGGGTAATCGTACTTATGTGAATCGAATTAATTTTGCGGGCAATGATTCCACTGTTGATGACGTGATGCGCAGGGAGATGCGTCAATTGGAAAGTGCACCTGCATCGAGTCAAGCTATTGAGCGGTCAAAAGCACGGTTGGAGCAACTTGGTTACTTCGAAACCGTAGAGGTTGAAACCGGGGAGGTTGCGGGAACGGAAGATCAGATAGATGTTAACTTCGAGTTGCTTGAACAAAACTTTGGGGCAATTAGTTTCTCTGTTGGAACCGGTGGAGGCGGAGATTTTTTTCTTGCTACGAACTTGCAGGCTCAGAATTTTTTGGGGACAGGGCGAACCGTTGGGATAGGTGTCAATCGCAGTCGATTTATTAAAAGTTTAAATTTCCAGTATCTGGATCCTTTTTTTACGCCAGATGGTGTAAGCCGTGGTTTCAACCTATTTATGCAAGAGTATGATTCGCCTTTCAATGTTTCTAATTTTAATACTACTTCTTTTGGAGGTTCCTTTAACTTTAGTTATCCCTTAAGTGAAATTCAGGTTCTTGGGTTCGATCTGGGCTTTACTCATACAGAGTTAAGTTCGGGCTATGGATCTGTTCAGGAAATCGAGTCGAGCCCTAAGCTGATTGATGATATCGATAGTTATGTCATAGAGCCGTTTAATGCTAATCCTTTTGATGGGCCGGTAAGAGATTCGGTACTTGGAAATGTTAATAATTTGTCCGACCAGCAGTTGCGTCTGAACCCCGACCCTGGGTTTGTAGACAAGTTCGGAGATGTTTTCGATAATTTTACAATTACTGGTAATTGGTTTCGTAACACTTTAAATAGAGGCCAGTTAGCCAATGACGGTTCTTTGCATTCAATAAATCTTGAAGTAACGCTCCCCGGAAGTGATCTTCAGTATGCGCGCTTGAACTATTCAAACCAAATGTACTGGCCGCTCAGTCAGAGTAGAGAGTGGGCTCTTGGATTAAGAACGAATATAGGGGTCGGCTTTGGGTATGGAGACACGGAAGAATTGCCTTTTTTTAATAATTTCTTTGCGGGGGGGTTGATCCGCGGAGGTGGTCAGCTTCGTGGCTATGAGGAGAACAGCTTAGGGCCCACCAGTACGGCGGGTGCGAATTATCGTACTCAAAGGGGAGTATCCTTAGCGAGAGATGAGGAGGGAAATATTCTACGAAACCCTGACGGCTCGGCTCAAATCAGCAACGACTATGGATATGAAACCGAGCTATATGTGGATCAGTTCGGCAATCCAATATTGGATGCTAATGGCGACCCCCAGGTTCAGCTTGCTGTGCAAAATTTCTATTTGGACGATGATTACGACAGTTTTGGTGGTAATATACTGACAACCGCGTCGCTGGAATTAATATTTCCTCTGCCATTTGTGCCTAACGCTAATCAAGTACGATCGGCTTTTTTTATTGACGCTGGAAATGTTTTTTCATCATCATGCACTACACGGCAAACTTTGCTGAATAATTGTACTGATTTTGATACTGGTGAATTGCGCTACGCAGCAGGGCTAAGTGTGACCTACCTGTCGCCCTTTGGTCCTTTGACATTTTATGTGGCAGCTCCTTTCGGTAATAAAGAAGGAGATGACACGAAAACTTTTGATTTTACCGTTGGAACTGGTTTCTGATATATCTGGGTCGGAAATTTGAACCAAAGAATAAAAGTTAGGGCAAGAGGTTGAATTAAACTTCAACCATTATTTGTTTGAAATGGAGAAGAAACGTGAAAAATGTAAAGGGTTTAATTCTCACCTTAATTCTTGTATTTTTTTCTCAGAGCATTGTAGCTCAGGATACAAAGATAGGAGTGCTTAATGCGCTTCAAGCACTTTTTAATTCAGATGCTGCACAAATTGTTCAGCAAGAACTAGAACAAGAATTCGAGCAAGATGAACAGCGTGCTGCAGAGTTATCTGAACAATTACAGTCGCTTCAAGAGGAATTTCAACAAAACGAAGCTGTAATGACTGAAGAACAAATTCGACGAATGAATTCAAATGCACAAGACTTGCAAGTCCAGTTGCAACTTATTCAGGAGCGAGTTCAGCAAGCGCTACAAGAGAAAAATCAAGAGTTTTTGGCTAGTATGCAAGAAGAGCTCGCGGCGGCAGTTACTGATGTGGTAGCCGAAGGCGGTTTCGATTTGATCCTAAATGTTGACGCAGCCCCTTATTTTGCTCCGGTTTTAGATATTACTGCACGAGTGACCGCGAAGTTAAATGAGAACTCACAAACGGGAGCCTCTGAAGAATAGTAAGTTATCGTTTTTTTGCGGATAGTGTCTGGTGACGCATAGTAAGAGCTATACACTTGGTGAGATAGCTTCTATCTTAAAGTTGAAACTGCTCGGGGATGAGCAGTGTGTTGTGAATGGGCTTAGTCCATTAAAAAGTGCTGTTTCTGGTCAGTTAAGCTTTTTTAACAATCCTGCTTATATCAATCAACTCCGTGAATGCAATGCCTCTGCTGTTATCGTGGATGAGAAGTACGCTGACGCCTGTAAAAACAACGTGTTAATTTCCTCTGCTCCCTATGTTAGTTTTGCTGAAGTTACAGTTTTATTCGACAAGCCTACCGTGCGTAAGCCCTCGGTTCATCCAAGCGCGCATGTGCATGAGTCTGTCGCTTTACCTGAATCTGTTTACATAGGGCCGAATGTTGTGCTTGATGCTAGTGTAGAGCTAGGTAAAAACTGCGTGATCGGCTCTGGCACTTTTTTGGGAGAAGGTGTAAAGCTTGGGAATGACTGTCTTATCCATAGTAATGTTTCGATTTATCACGATGTATCAATTGGGAACAACGCCATTATTCACTCTGGCTCCGTTGTCGGAGCCGATGGGTTTGGGTTTGCTTTTGATGGGGAAAAGTCAGTAAAAATTCACCAGCTCGGTTCTGTTTTAATTGGTAACGATGTGGAAATAGGATCGTGCTCAACTATAGATCGGGGGACATTAGAAAACACTATTATCGGTAATGGTGTAAAGATAGATAACCAAGTGCAAATAGGACATAACTGTGCAATAGGAGATCATTCAATTATTTGTGGATGCACTGGGATTTCTGGCAGCGTAACTATAGGGAGGTACTGTGTAATGGGTGGGGCTTCCGGTACGGTTGGACATATCACTATTACGGATAAGGTTCAGGTTAGTGCCATGTCTCTAGTCAGTGAGTCAATTACGGAAGCAGGTACTTATTCTTCAGGCACATGGACAATGAAGACATCTCAATGGAAGCGTAATAATATTCGCTTCCAGCAATTAGATAGTATTGCTAAACGGGTAAAGCAATTAGAAAAAATGAACAATAAAAGTTAGTCAGAATTTTGGGCAAAATAAATAAGCTGAGTTGAGTTATGTTGTTGGATGTTGAAGAAATTAAAGACTATCTGCCACAGCGATATCCATTTTTGTTAGTGGATCGGATAGTTGAAATGGATATTGGAAAATCCATAGTCGGCTATAAAAATATCACTATTAATGAGCCGTTCTTTGTAGGTCATTTCCCAGGACAGCCAATTATGCCTGGCGTATTAATAATTGAAGCTTTAGCTCAGGTAGCGGGTGTGCTTGGTTTTAAGAGCCAGGAAAAAAAACCAAAAGATGGATATCTTTACTATTTTGTTGGGGCGGACGAAGTTCGGCTGCGCAGGCCTGTAGTTCCGGGTGATAAATTAGTGTTAAAAGCAAATATCATTACTAACCGTCGGGGTGTCTACAGATTCTCCGCTGAAGCATCGGTTGATGATGAATTGGTTGGCTCTATGAATATCCTGTGTGCAGAGAGAAAAATAGATGTCGAGTGACTTAATAGATTCGTCTGCCCGTATACATCCTTCTGCTGAAATTGCACCAGATGTTCGTGTAGGCCCTTGGTGTTTGATTGGTGAAAACGTTTCGATTGGTGCTGGGACTATTCTTGATTCACATGTTGTTATTCGCGCGAATACGAAAATGGGTAAGGCTAATCGAGTTTTTCAATTTTGCTCTATTGGCGAGGCTCCATCGGATAGAAAATTTGAAGGCGAGGAGACCTGGTTGGAAATTGGTGATTATAATATTTTCCGAGAAGGCGTAACAGCGCATAGAGGCACAGGTTCCGGCGGTGGAGTTACTAGAATAGGCAGTAACAACCTACAGATGCCATTTGTGCACATTGCCCACGATTGCATAGTTGGCGATAATACGGTATTTGCTAACAATGTAGGTATATCAGGTCATGTGCAAGTAGGTGATTGGGCCATACTTGGGGGCTATGCTGGAATTAATCAGTTTCTTAAAATAGGTGCCCACGCCATGGTTGGCGGAATGGCTCATATCACAAACGACATTCCAGCATTTATGATTGTAAGTGGTCGCCCAGCAACAGTTCGAAGTATTAATACAATCGGGCTCGAAAGGCGCGGTTTCGACAAAGAAACTATAGCTGACTTAAGGGAAGCTTTTAAAGTTATCTACAAAAGAAACTATAGTTTACAAGAAGCTATAGACCAACTTAAAGCAATGCGGGAAGGGTGTGAAACCCTCAAAATACTAATCCAATCTTTGGAATCCTCGGAAAAAGGAATACATCGATAAGTCCTTTCACTTGCCACTTAAGCCAAAATGACTAAGCCAGTAAGTTTTGGAATCGTAGCTGGAGAAAAGTCGGGCGATATCCTTGGGGCCTCACTTATTTCAGCGCTTAGGGCACGCTATCCAGGATGCGAGTTTATCGGCGTAGGAGGCTCCTCCATGCAAGCTTTGGGGTGCGAGTCACTGACGTCAATGGACCGTTTGTCGGTAATGGGCTTTGCTGAACCGCTTAGTAGGTTGCCGGAACTGTTATATCTAAAGAGGCAATTGCAGCAGCGTTTTATTAAGGATAGGCCTGCGGCTTTTATCGGTATTGATTCTCCAGCTTTTAATCTTCGCTTGGCACATAAGCTTCGTTCTCACGGCATTAAAACTATACATTATGTTAGCCCGAGCGTTTGGGCTTACCATCGGAGTAGAATCCGCAAGATAAAAAAAAGCATCGATTTAATGCTGACTCTTTTCCCGTTTGAAACTAGTATTTATAAAGACTATGGAGTGCCTGTCTCCTGTGTTGGTCATCCCTTGGCAGATAAAATCGGATTCGAAGACAATAAACTAACGCATCGAAAACAGTTGGGAATAGTAAGTGATGCGCTAGTGATAACTCTGATGCCGGGAAGTCGAGAGTCGGAAATTAAACACTTAGCACCAATTTTTCTTGAAGTCGCGATAAATGCATTGCGATTCCATCCTAAGCTCAAGTTTGTCATTCCATATAGCGGTATTAAAGCCAAAGCACAGATCAATTATTACTTGGAGGTGGCAAATATTTCTGCTAACGAACAATTCTTCTTAGTTGAAAATTCGCACAAGGCAATCAGTGTTGCCGATCTGGTAATTATGGCGTCTGGAACTGCTACTCTAGAAGGCTTATTATTAAGAAGGCCAATGATCATCTGTTACAAGATGTCTTCAATAACTTACGCTATCGGTTCGCGCCTCTTGAAAGTACCATATATTGGGCTGCCGAATTTGTTGGCTGGGGAAAAGCTCATTCCCGAATATCTTCAAGATGAAGTCACGGTTAATAATCTGCAAAAAGAGATCGATAATTACCTAAAAAACCCTAAGTCATTCGACGAAGCGCTTTCCACATTTTCTGATATTCATGGTTCTTTGCAAGGTGGGGCATCAAAAAAAGCGGCAGAGGCTATTTCAAAAGCAATTAACGGCAAACATATCGATGCAAGCTGAATTCGATTTTACTCTTGTACAGAGTAGTCTTATAGCGGGCGTCGATGAGGTCGGCCGAGGGCCGCTTGCCGGGGATGTCGTGGCGGCCGCAGTAATTCTTGACCCCTCTAAGCCAATAATTGGATTAAATGACTCAAAGAAGCTCTCTGGAAAACAACGATTGACTTGCTTTTATCAAATCATAGAGAAGGCTAAGAGCGTTTTTGTCGCTCGTGCAAGCGTGGAAGAAATCGATCAACTCAATATATTGCAGGCGAGCTTAATAGCTATTGAAAGGGCGGTTAATGGATTAATTATTCAACCTGAGTTTGTATATGTCGATGGAAACCAATTGCCTGGATGGCGATATGCTTCGCAGGCGGTAGTAAAAGGAGACTCAAGAATAGCGGAAATTGCTGCAGCTTCGATTGTAGCCAAGGTAAATCGTGACTCAGAAATGATCGCGTTTGAAAAGACCTATCCAGGTTATGGTTTTGCCCAACATAAAGGTTATCCAACCCAAGCTCATTTGGCGGCTTTAAAAGAATTAGG
>PBNR01000029.1 GCA_002723195.1 Gammaproteobacteria bacterium
ACAGCACCACATGCGCGTAGTGGCTGCAGTGGCTGCAGTGGACACATGCAGTGTTACACTGCGCTGTGCCGTGCAGTCACAGATCCACAGACCCACAGATCCACAGACCCCCCAGAGGACCTCTGTCCTTCCAAAAAAACCTTTCAACACCTTGCACTTCAAAAACCCACGCGTGATTTATGAAAAGCTTTTCCAACCAAAGAGCTCTACTGTTAGCAATTTTATTGCTTTTACCCCAGCAAGTAAATTCGATCAAATGATCGATTGGCCTACTCTCTATTACAACTACCTTATTCGGATTTTCTGCACGTACTACATCATAAGAATAAGTACTCTTTCTATGGGGCCTTGCTGTTGCTTTCGCATTCATTCTTGCCGGTTCCCTCTTGAGTACTCTAAACGCAACCACCTCATCTCCGTATTCGGAGAAAGCATCGGGTGGATACTCTTCTACTAACTTAACTTTTTTACTATCAATTATTCCAGCTCTATCTTGAGCATTTGTTATTAAATCATCAGCAATCTCAAAAAACTTAATGAGATCCATTGGGGTGGTATTTGGCATGAATCTAGATGCATCAAATTCGTATGGATTGGTTAAAGGTACATTAACTTCATATTGAGATAGAACACTATCTCCTTCAACGATTTCTACCTTTAAAAGGTCATCTTCATTGAGTAATTCATCTTTAACTTTTTCTACTAATTGTGATTCATCTGACATTATTCATCCGCCCTTATAGCATCCTGTTCGTTACAATAGACTGCTAAATATTCTGTTCTACCACCGTCAGATCTATATCTGACTATGGTTTGAGGTTTATATATCGATTCCCTGTCGTATGGTACAACTGGGTCCCCTTCTGTATCAAGCTTCAGCTCGACAATTTTATCTTTGTAGGATATTTCTGTATCGTATCTTAAATAAAAGATTCTGTAATCAGCACGAATTGTTCCTGCGCTTAATCCTCTTATTCGATTTGCTTGCCCACCATCAGCACCGATATAGGTTGCATAACCAATCAACCATTGTTCGTCCCAAAAGTAGCCTTCACCCAGACAGTAAGGACAGGAGTTTTCTGTGTCTGGCTCATCTGTTATTTCATCTACGCAAGCACACTTTATAGGTGTGTTGTTTTCGTCTCTTCTGATTTTTCGCAAAAGCAACCGTCTTCCGTGTGCTATGGAGGACGGGCCACCAAAAACTATATCGTCAAATTCTTTTCTTAAGTCAACCTCAGAAGTCAACCCTGTGCTATCTTTAGAATCTAAGGTGTGCGCAGTGTTTCCTTTTGGGAAGAGCTTTCTTTTAAAACCCATGATACTTCTCTTTTATACAATTACTTCTTCTGCCAACCAAATTTAGGTTTACCCCCACCAGATTTGTATCTGCTGTTTTGACTTGGTTGAGCAAAATTTACATCAGATGGCTTATGCCATCTTCTTCCTGGAGTGTAATCTTTTACTGCATCTCCAATTTTTGCTGTAGTAGGAGCAAGCCCCTGACCTGGAACAATGGTACCTCCAGCATTAACAACTCTCAGCCACTCTTCTCTCTTCTCTTTCAACTCTTTTAAAGCTCCTTCACTTTCGCCATTGGTTTCTATCAATAAGTCACCAAGCATTTTCTTCTTCCCGCCAACATCGGCTGGAAGTTGAAGGGCTCTTAAAGCTGCATCGTAAACTACGAATTTAGTTCGAGCTGTTTCGAAGATGGGTCCTTTTCCACCCATTCCCTTAGACCATGCATCTGCTTCAATAGAAGCCCAATGTATCATCAGCGAGAGAGTATCGTCTGGCACTGTATCCAACCAAGAACCGCATTCAAGGCGCAGCAAATCTACAGAGCAGTAATATGGGTTGTAAGTTGTTGAGAAAGAAAGCTGTGTCTCTGATTCTAGAGAGTTTCCATTTAGATCAGAAACATCCTCAGAGAGGATGATCGCAATCACTGTATTCTCTCCAATCGTCTGAAGAACAACCTTTCCTTTTGCTTCAACTGTAAAGGTAAATCTTGCGTAAACTTCAATTCCATTAATTTCAGCGCGCCAGATATCGATCCATAGCCCTTTGTCAGCGTCCTCATCTAAGGTGTTTGAAACATCATATGTTACTTCATAAAAACCTTTCGCAATCTTAGTAATCGCTGAAAAGGGTGGTTGGTCTACGCTTGTGTCAGTAGCATTCGCAAAATCATCTTCTGCAGAAGGTGCTTCAACCTTCCAGTCGGAAACTGCATCCTGATCGTCTGGCTTATAAACAGCAACAACAATGTCGGCTATATCGTCAACATCAACTGGGTTGCCACAACTATCTGCAAAAATTGCCCTCAAAGTAACGGTTCCGCCAAATGGCACACAATCTCTTTTATAAGCCATCTTTCAACTCCTATAACTCAACAATCAGTTCATTGTTGTTAACTGTCAATTTAGCAGACAACTGCTGTATCTCGTCTCCATTGTAACGACCAGAAGCCGGATATGCATACACAGTCACTGTTTCCTCTGTAATTGTTGCTGGATCTAGGTCTGCGTTAAAACCTATTGAGATTTCTCTCTTGTGTATGGGTATGTGAGTGGACCCGTCTTCCGGGTCCATACCAAGGATTTCTAAAAAAGCGGTAGTGGTATCTATTGAAGTTTCAACACCTATAACAGATGTTGAAGCTGTTGAAGGTACTTCAATTACAGACCCCGTACCAGTTGTAAAACTTAATGTATAGGAGTCTTCAAGGTATTCCTTGCTGTACACATTGATTGTATACTCATCCCCTACAGCAAAATCAGATCCTGTAAATCTAACTTGAAGACCATCCTGAAGTCTTCTCCAGCGTCTGGAGGTTATTTTTTTGGTGGTTGCAGAAGGTTCCCCATCGGAACCGTACCAGTATTTATATTTTGCAGCACCTGCATCGCCAGCATGAGTTATCTTTATATGCACAACATCATCAGCATGCCCATCGTAGCTACCATATATATGTACATTGCCTGTGGTTTGCGATGATCCGCTAGCGTCTATGTCGTAGACCGTTCTCTTACTTATACCACTATTGGTTCCACCTTCTGAATCTCCGACAATATAAACTTTAAAAGTAGTGTTTGGTGCCAGTAGTTTTGTTGGCTTAACAAGAACCTTGTGTCTAAGGCCTGCAGCAGCTGCTGAGGCTTCGTCTAAGGCTGTTTGAGGGTCTACCTCAGTTCCAGTAGCATCAACATAAGTAAGGGTTGTATCGCACTCTACAATGCCGCTGAAGCCAGGGGATTTCAGGAAGAATGGATTGGATTCTCCATCAATCCAGGTTGCACTATCAGGCCCACTGACCGTATCGAAATCTGGTCCATATATTACTATATGAGCTTTTACAGATTTTGGATCGATACCTTGATCAAAGGTCACTGCTAAACCGCTTCCTAGCGGTACTCCGGTATCCCCATCATTGGGGAAAACTGCATCAATTACTGGTGCTGCCATCTTCTTCCTCTTCTTCCTCTTTAGCTTTAGCTTCTTTTTGATTTATAACATTCAAAATTGAAATCCACTTACCTTCATCTTCAAGAGTTGTGGTGAACGGATTCTTTGGATCATAAGTATCAGTCTCCATACCATCTCTCTTTTTATCTGAAGCTATCTTAGCAAAATATCCCATGTAAACTCCATTCAAATAAAAAAAATGGGGCGGGACAAGGGTCCCGCCCCACGGGTTTTTCAACAAAGAGCTCAGCTCTTTACATTAATCTAATCTACAGTGCTGGTGGAACCGTGTCAGGATCAACCTCAGTGATACCTGCAGTATCAACAGATTGAATAATACCGTTAAAGCGGTTCGGAGCAGTCTTAACGTTACGCAAGACACCCACGCCTTGACCTTCGTGAGCTACAGCAAAGCCATAGCGCTCTCGGATCTTAACCTTAACGACTTCGACACTTTCATCACGCCATTCAACGGTCTGAGGCTCTTCATCAACAAGATAAAAGCCAACATTACCGCTGGAAAGCAAGAAGATGTCACCAGTCTCTTCTTCTGGGTCATAAGGACACAGAGGAGAAACAAGCACATTCAGACCGAAAGGTGCGTACCCTGGAAGGGTAGGTCTAGAGGAAGCCTGGTTGGAACGACCAGCAACACCTGTAACAGTGTTACCATTATTAGCACCAGGATTCACAATCTGCTGACCAGTTGAAGGACCTTGAGCCCCCATTGCACCGTTGCTCCAAGGAGCCTTCGGACCTGGATCACCTTGGTACATGTTGTACCATGCACCACCACCATGATTGATCATCATATGTCGTAGTACTGGATCTTGAATGAAGCTGTAGTAATGAAGGGGGTGCATCAGAAGTGTATCTGCTGCAAAACCTTCCTCAGCCATATGAGCCATCCCTCTGAGAAGGTTGTCCATATCTAGAGTACCATTAGCATCCATAGCAAAATCTCTACCAGTCGTTACGCCGTAAAGCGACTGAGCTGGCAATAAGTTGTCAAACAATGTAGTTCCTAAAGTCTTCAGGAAAGCCACTGCCTTCTGCTCTTTGTGCCGAACAAGTGCATTGCCCATGAGTCGAAGATTCATTGCCATGATATCCCAAGTGGAATAACGAAGAGCTTCGTCGGTAAACGAAGCGGCAATACCACACTTCCCGACCCATGCAGTGCTTACAGCACCACCGATCTGGAAGTTAACTTCGGGGTAAGTACCATGCTCTTGAATATCTTGAGCATATACGGCACCCATTGCACCCGCAAGAATTTGAGTATTCAAACCCTTCGACTGCACTCTGTTGTACAAGCCAGTAATAATCATCGCAGGCTCAACAGGTTCTCTAATTAGAATTTCCATAGACTTCTGCAAAAGAGGGGTAATTTCAGAAGACCGAACAAGGTCAGTATTCTTTGGTGAAATTGTCTCTGCAAAAGTTCGCCAGGAAACTCTCTCATCGCTATCTGGAAGTAATCCTCTATTTCTGATCATATCAGCAAGATATCTTGCTGCAGCATCATCATTGGAGGGGAGATCCAGAGAGCGACCATCTACTAATTTAAAATTCGCCATTTTGATCTCCTTATTGAACTTTGATGTTACAAATTGCAATACTAGCGGAAGTACCCTCATCACTTAGAGTGATAAGATCACTGTATCCTTTAGTTGCAGTACCTGGCATTTGCGCCGTCTTGTCGAAGGATGAACCTTCCCAAGCAGTTCTCACTCTGTCTAACAAGCCTCTTGGCTCTTTGACAACAGCAAGACATCTACCAACTACTCTTGACATGACGGTATTCCCATCAACTGCCACAGGCGCAAGATTTGCCTGAAGGTCAAAAGTAAGGTGGTCTCCCGGTTTGGGGTTACCCGCACAGTGGATAAATCTATGATCTGCAGCAGTAGACGTTGAACCGTCTTGAGCACTTGCATTAAAAACATAGAAAGTGATTGCATCAGCATCAACTGCTGCAGGAACTGCAGCGCCACCAGCTACGTAACAAAGGATCATGTTGACCTCTGTGTCGACGAAAAAATCGCCAGCTTGTCTCAACGCTTCAACAGACTTACGCTCTCGCGTAAGGCCTGCATTGGTGATAGGCGTTCTGTCAGTATTATCAGCAAGTCTACCGCCAGCAGTATTTAGAGCAAGCCCTACTACATCCGTAGTATCCGCAGTATATCGCGGGAATGTTGCTAAAGATGCTCCACTAACCAACAGGTCTTCAGTAGCTAAAGTGGGGTTAGGGAAGATGTCGCCATCGCCATTAGCCGCTGCCCAAAGCGTATTGATAGCACCAGCAGCGGAAGTAACTAACTCCGCAGCGCCACCAGTTGCATTTGGATGTGCAACATGCACAGGAACCTTGAGCTGAATATCAGTCAAGAACTGTACAAGGTGCTGCTTCTGATAATTGATACTATTCAACTCACCAGGTGCATCACCAGCCCAAGCGTAAGTATCATATGCGTTAATACCAACAGCTTCGCTGAAGCAAGCATCGAGAACTGTTACACAGTCAGCATCGCTTGCAGCACTATAATCTGCACCAGCAAAATCAGCTGCAGTAAGAGTGCTTGCGTACCCTCTAGCTAATAGTGCGTCTGCAATTGCACCACAAGTAACATTACCTACATCTCCACTCTCAACAGGTTCTCCATCAAGAATATTGATAGTACCATGAGTTACATCATCGCTGGTGTACGCAAGAGCTACAGTACCTCTCGCTGTATTTGTATCAATGGCCAACGCCTTGTACCTCATTGGAACAACACGACCATCCATATCAAAGCCCACGACTTTACCAGAAGAGATTACAAAGAAATCTTTACTGGCCTCGCCCTGCCATTCAACTGGAAGCCACGCTGCTGGCTTCCACTCCCCGGCAGGTGCGGAAACATTAGGTTGGACAACATTATTTGGCGTAATATTGTCCAGAATATCGGTCCTTGCTTTAAAGGAACCTGAAAATCTCTTAATTGCCATTATTAGTCTCCTATAAATTTCCTAGGGTGAAAGCCGCGTGGGAGGTAACGTCTTTTGGACGCCAAAAATCTTTCTGCAGCATCTGCCCCATCATTTGTTAAAATATTGCGATAGTTATCTACTATAGTCTTTTCGTATTTACCTAGCCTATCACAATCCAAGCTCTCCGTAGTGTTTGAAGACGCTACGGAAGGATTTTCTACACTTGGAACCTCCCTTGAGGTAGTTTCGCTATCTCTATTTACAATATCACTAAACCATTTTTCTAAAGACTCTTGGTCCTTACAATCTTCATCCTTTTTGAAAAAGGATAATGCTTTAACTAGCTTGTTCTCTAATTCTTCAATTCTTTGAAGAGCGACCTTATAATCTTCTCTCAAGTCTTCGTAGGCTTTTTGAAGATCATAAAGATTGCTATCTGAATTACAATCTAAATCTTTTGCTTTTCTATCAATGCATGCAAGAACTTTCTCTTTCTTATCAGATGAAAGTTTTGCTCTGTTAATGAGTCTGCGCGCTGCAGAAACATAGGCACAATCGTGTGCCGGAAAAAGTCTATCCGGTCCACAGAAAGCTGAAGAGGAGAGCTTTGCTCTCGCCTCTGAAGAAAGCTTTTCATCCACGAATGAATTTAAAGCTGCATCAAGTGTGAACCAGTCGATGTCTTGATCATCAACATAATCAACAACAACTTCTGAATCACTGTCGAAATCACCAATTACTTGTACGACTTCTTCTTGGGCTTCTTCGGTTTTGGCTTCTTCGGCTTCGGTTTCTTGTACTTTGTCTTCGCTGCTAACAGAATCATCTTGTTCTTCCTTTGTTTCGGTAGTTGGCTCTTCTCTCAAAGAACCCAATTCTTCTCTAATTGAACTTAATTGCTTAAGCAAATTGCTCAACAATTCAGAAGTATCTTCTACTGCTTCAGAGGAATCCACAGTCTCTGGAATCTCTTCATCTGAGCTGTCGCATTCCTCTACCTTAACCTGCTCGTCTTTTGTAACATCCTCACTACATTCAGCTAAATCTTCTTTACTACATTCTTCTTCTTTAATTGAGTGCTCTGTTACTGGAGCAGTGTTAACAGCATCGGAATTTTCCAACTGATCGTCAGATGAGTTTTCTCCAGAAACATGTTCTTCTGCAACTAAGCTTTCACTTGCTGCTACAACATGATCTGACATATATCTCTCCTTTATATCATATACTGAATCACTAAAATAAATAGCATCCCGATCAACTGAATCTTTTTCATTAAGACTCTTATCGGAATACTCAGGCATGTCAGCGAATTCCATTGTTATTACCTGTGATAAATCATCAGCAGGCATATTAACAACCGATCCCTCTAACACTTGGAAAGTACCTGTGACAAATACACATAACTCACCATCATATATTTTACCATGTCTGTGTTCACAAATATCTCCCTTCGCCCAATCAGACTGACAGATACTACAAACATGACGATCCGTAGTACTACCTGCTGAAAAGGTTATGTATCTTCCATCTAGGAATTTTTCTATTGCTTTTTCATCTGTGATGCGAGCTTCAACTCGCATCCTTCCCAATCCTGGCCAGTCCTTGCTAGTTAGAAGGTTATTCTTCTTCATAGCTTCGTAAATGCGCTCAGGATCATCTGCGTCAAAAGCTTTTTGGACTTCATTGAAATCCTTGATATCTTTAAAATAACCGAGTGATTCATTCGAGATATCTTGCCATTCGCCAAAAGCGAATCGACCGATAGGGTCTGATTCGCCATCATGATGTATTAGTATAGGTTTTGGATAGGGCTTCAGTAGTGTTGAAATTCCATCTTGCTGGCCCTTAGGTGTGTAGATTCTATTGTTGATTCTTCTACCAGAGTGGCTTAGATCATAAGTGATTGACAATCCTCTTTTATCTGTTGAAGTGCCAACCAGAGAATCCATAAGTTTTACCTTCTGATTCTTTGATAAAGATTGTATGCACGGATCTGGTGATACGTGAAAGTAATCGATTAGTTTTAGCTTACCCATAAATTTTACTCTCCTCTAAAGTTAACAGTGGCATCACCTGCTAACAAAAAAGATACTAATAATAGACTATATATACTTTTTTTCATTATTTAAATTCAAGTTCCCCAAGCTTAACACCCAGTTCATACGCCTTACAAGTGTATTCATCTAAAATACCATTATATCTCCACGAAAGGCTATCTAAAATACTTCTTTCGCTTAAACCGTCACCTTCTAGCTCATTAACCCTTGATGTAGCAAATGCAATAAAACTCTCTATTCTTTCTTTAAAATCTTTTTTGAGTGAGTTGATTTCTTGATTTTCAATGGAACTCATTATATCAGATGCGTCTGAAAATTCCAGTCCATCTTTAAATGAATCATCTATTATTGTCAAGTCAACAACAAAATTTGAGTCTTTTGTAAATTTCGGTGCAGATCGGGTACCGTGCTGATTCGATGGCCTGGACTTTGATTGGGAAAGCTTCCTCTGCCCTGCAGATGCTGGCTCACCTGGCCTGCCGCTTTTCATTCCCATTTTAGCCATTTGCTCCTGCTTGTTCGCCCCGGCTCTTGTGATGCCAGAAGTTTCAGATTCAACCAGTGCTTCCGTAGCTGCTGGTTGCGCCATAGCCTTTAACATCGCAAGGGGTTCTTCATATAGCTTGAAGTATGTCTTCTCTCTGTCTTCTTCTCTCATTGGTCTTTCGCTTAATCTCTTTCTGGCTTCATCTTCTGTAATTAATTTGTTTGAAAACAACTGTATTGTTTGATTTTCTAATTTTGTCTTTGATTCTTTGTCGATTGTACCAAACTTTATTTCCACCTTACTGTCTTTATCATTAAGATCTATATTTGGATTTTTCTCAAGCAGCAATTCATTAATAACAAAATTTTCTAAGAAAATTTTAACTGACAGCTGCAGAGCTTCAATATGTTGTATCGCTGTGTTGGATAGTATTTGAGCAGTAGCTTTATTTGCTGAGTCACCTTCACCCATATCCACACCAGAAACACCAAGTCCAGAAAAGAGTCTTTGCTTGAAATAGGTAAGGTAGCCCTCAACTCTCAGTGCTCTACCTTCGGATCCTTGAGCTTCAATCTGGTGTCTGTGATCTGTGACAAAGATACCTCCCGCAGGCATGTATTCTATTGTTTTCTTAACTATATCTGTTTCTTTATTGCCGTAGGGATCAACTCTTTCAGGTAGATTATCACTTCCCACCTTCCAATGCCAAACAGGGTAGAGTGTACTATGTATAAGCTCCTCTACGTTTTCTTCTAAATTTCTTAAAAGCTCTGCATCAGCAATTACAGGAGTAAGTTCAGGCGTNCCCATAGCAAAGCCTGGCTTTCTATTTGTATAGAAATGAATTAGGTCTTGAGGGGAAAACTCTCTTGTTTGACCGGTTCCAGGCATCTTTTGCATGCACTTTTTAATTTCACCATTTGCTTTTAATTTGAATTGTAGGGTTTCAAAAGGAAGTATAAAATAGCCAGCAACTGGTTCAAGATCAGCACCATTTGCTGATTTCCTTCTTTTTCCGCTGCTAGCTTTGTCATTTCTAACTTTGACCCACATACAATTAGAATATCTAACTATATCTTGTGCTGTTTGCTGAAGAAGTATTGAAAACGGGATCCCACTAATAGATTCTATTTCGTAAATACGCTGTTTTACATACTTCAAATTTTCATCATTTAGAGATACAAACTCCCAGCCAGCCAGCATAAACCTTTCAACTTTCATTTGAATTGATCTGAATATGTAGCTGTCTGTATCTTGAGCAATCNGAAGCTCTGTTAAATCATACTCTGGTTTAACCCATTGCCCTCTGCTTCTTTCAGAGTAAGCGAGGGCTCTTCCTGAGACCTTCTTCACTCCTCCCAAAGGAACAGTAGCGCCAATAGGCTCGTTTCTATCTTTGCTGATAGCGTTTCCAATGTCTAAAGTAAGCTTTAATAAATCACTATTCATGTTCTACTCTCTAAATACCCATTGTTGCTTTCTTAAGAAGACTATCATCCTTTATAGCATCAAATATAGTTTTTACTTGGCTAAAAGTATTTTCTTCGTTTGAAAGTACACATTCGTTTGTCTGGATAACTGTGGAAAAGCCACCAGGGATATTTGTAATACGCATTTGGCCGCTCGAAGACAGCGCACCTGTTCTTGTTCCTGCTTCTGATCCCATTGAGCTACCCAAAGATTCTACTCTGGCGTCCTCACCATAAACAGCTGAAATTGCATCTGCCAATCCCCCTTCCTCATCTTCGCAGAAGCCATCTGAGCCAAGCATCTCCATGAGGACTCTAATCAATTGAACAAAGTCAATAATAAGCATTATAAGACCCGATTTCATTATTTGCAATTTAAGCGACCCTGAAAAAAGAAGTGTAAGAGATTTTAACGCCATAATTATATTATATGCAAGCTTTTTTATCCAGGCTTTAACTTCTTCTAGCGCTAATACTATTCCAGATAATGCATTGAAATCTTTTGCTTTAAAGATCCCTGCTTCAACAGCAGGTCCCAATTGTTGACCCTTAAGCTCCCAGGCTGAAGCTCCAAGAGACCAGCCGCCATCTGTTCCTTTGCCTTTAGCAGGTGTCTTTTTCTTTGAAGTTGCTTTTGAGTCTTTTCCAAATCCACCAGACCATTCAGGAAATATATCACTGAATCCTGCGTTCTTAACGTGATGTCCACTGGTGCTTGAGGAAAATTCAAATCCAGAATTTGGATCACTGCCCCCGCCAGAAAAACCTGCAACAAGAGGATTGTTCTGACTTACTAAATGATTCATGAATGCCCAGCCATCATTTACTGTCTCTCCGACACCTTTGATTAGTGCATCAACAGTTTTGATAATACCAATAACACAATCAATTGGNTGTATTAGTGTTGCAACGATTGCTTCAAGCAATCCACACAAAGCATCCATTACAGCTTTAATGATGGGTCCGACAATCCCAGTCCAGTCAAGAGAGATGTTGAAGCCATCCATTGCATACTTCATCAATAAAGCTCTTAGCATGGCTAATAATGCAAGAAGATCCGGGATGCAAATAAGCTTAAACATCCAATCCCAGTTACACATATCCTTTAGGAAGTCGTAGGTACCTTTTGATCTGGCTAATATCCACTTAAGCAAGTCTTTTACCATTTGGAGAAGCTTATCTATTTCAGCCAACAGGTTGACTGGTGGCAACTCCCAGTTGAAATTGAAATCGAGGAAGCAACTCCAGCACTTCTCCATATATTGATCCATTGCTCNAGGCTTGGTTCCTGAACCCAGATTGCCACCCAAGAAATTGTTTACAGCATCTGCAAAATCCATGTTATGGTCTACTTCAAAACCACCCAAAGTGGCTACGCCTTGAATATCATTTATGGCATCAATAGCATCATTCAGTGCAGTACCCACGCCAGCGCCAACAGCATCTTTATCACAGGCAGTTCTAACGTTAGATCTGGGAGCATCTACACCCGGAACAAACCCGCGCCATTCTGCACTCCCCCACCAAGCGTCTCCTTCATTCCAATTGACTTTAGAATTGCCAGGCTTAGGGGGTTCTGGCTCTGGCTCTGGCTCTGATGTTAAAGCACCGGTTGCCGTACCTAGATTTTCCCCTTTTAGCGTTCTTTCAGCAGAGTCAACAACCATCTCCATTGCGGCAATAGGGCTATGCATTGCAATTAGCCCTTGCTCTCTACAGAGATTATCTATACATGACTTTGCAGCATACTTCTCGTATTCTTTAACGATAAGACTTACGTATACGTATAGATATGTTTCATCTACTTTACTAGGCATTAAAGCTAATCCTCATCCTCTTCGATTTTGGCCAAGTCAAATGGTTCGGCAAAGTCCTTTACACCATCTTTTTCATTTTCAACATACTCTTTATATATTGCTGCCTGAGCTAAAGCATTTGATTTTCTTCTTACATTTATAGNCGAAAGTGTTACAGCTGTGGTTGGCAGTGCTTGCAAAAGTTTTGTCTTGAACTCATTTAGTATTGCAGCAAGATCTTCCCGATGAACAAAATCTCTTCCAATCTTCATATACATTCTTTCGTACTCACCTTCGAGCTTTTCAGGATCATTTTCCTGATCTGGTTCTTCACCGTTTGCAGTGTCTTTCATTAAACCCATTTGTTACTCCTTTTCATCTTCTTCAAAGAATGAAGCAGTATCTTCTTTTTCAAGAACTTGCTTGATTGCAAGTGCCTTCACATAAGTTTCATATGTTATCTTATTTTCAGCCTTACCCGCTACCAATTTAACAGCTTTTCTTAGTTTAGGCTTTCTTTTGAAATAATATGTAAAGGTTTTATTTNATTCTGAATTTAGCTGTGTATCGAACAAATCCTTAGCTTCGGATATCATTCCTCTTATTTCATCANCGTCAGAAAGCATTCTTGCTTTATCAACTGCAAGGGATTCTGACTCCCTTGGAGTGAGTGGTCTTGGTTCGAAAAAATCAGTACCATCTAAGTTTGGGAGTGTTCCCAAGAATGACTTAGCTTGCTCCAGCTTCTCTTCAACTTCAGCTTGGATTTCTGCAACTGTTTTAGTTGCAGTGGTATCAAACTTTCTCAACAAGTCTATATCATCTGGATTATATGATGGTACATATACCGATTCAAACAAAGAACTTTTTGCTGCAGAGGATTTTTTATTATTTTTACTCACTCAGAACTCCTTTGATCAAGCTTGTCCTGGTTGATCGCTATCAACCTCTTTGGTATAATATGTAATGTGAAGCTGCATGTTTTCTCTGATCTGTGCTGGTTCACCACCAGGGCAAAATATTCTTACCCATACGGGATGATTTGTAAAGGTATCTGCAGCTTCAGAACTACCTATGTTTGGTATTTTGATGCCTGCTCCTGACTTTACCATATCCCATTCTGCTTCAGTTGGACGCCTCTTGCCGTACAAGAGTTTAATACCCCAACCACTTGTACCAAATTCCCCTTCGGTGTCATCGTATACACCGATGACAACAGGAGAAAGCACTATGTTTGTATAGTACTTGCTTGGGTTCTGATTTCGAACAAACAGAAGCTGTTCATGTGAACCACCTGTATGACCGTTATGAAAACTTCTTAACGGATCATTTTCAAATGATTCATAATCAGCATTCAGTATCTGAAGACGAACCTCATTCTGGTTATCTGGTCCTATTAAGGCCATATAAAACTCCTAGAAAGTATTTCCTCTGTGCGAATTAAAACCCCTTCTGTGGTTATCGCGGTTACCGCCGCCGATAACACCCATTAACCCTGCACCCATATACATTGATTTTCTTTGACTCAAAGTGTTGAAGCTAGCAGTATTCTGCATTTGGTGTACTCTGTTTTGCATGAAACTACCCTGTCCTGCGGTATCTCCTACAAAATCAGAAGCTCTTTTTTGTAAAGTTGCTGCATTCGCACCTAAGCCTCTATGTAGATTCCGTATTGCGAATGATCCCATTCCACCCATAGCCATGCCTTGTCCAAATTCACCACCAGTTGCATAGGAGGTTATTCCTCCTAAAACAGATCCGCCAATAATGCTACCCATTCCACCTTGAGTTACACCTGAGTAACCACCAAACAAGCCGTTTGGATCGGCAGTATTAATAGGTTGATTTGTGGGAGGTGATGCAGCGCCTGCACCTGCTGGTGCTGCTGCGTCATCTGCTTGTTTCACAGCTTGGTCAACAGGACTTCCGCCACCCTGAGTACTGGATTTTGGTTTCATATAGCCACGTGGGTCACCCCCTGCGGCAATAAAGTCCATGTTGGATTTTGGTGTACTCCCAAGGTTAATTCTGGGTTTTCCTTCACCCGCAGTCACACCTACAAGTGAGCCGTCCTCATTAAGCTCGACTTTATTCTTAAACTTGCTGTGTGCATAGCCAGCGCGATATTCCTTCTTCATGGAACTGGAAAAGTTGTTCCAACTTGCACTTCCCCGCTGCATTGCTCCCTGAACCATATTATTGGCTCCCTGATACACTCTCGTGGCCCCGCTAGTAGTGGCATCAATCATTCTTCCCATTTTATTTGGGGTTGTAATGAACTTGTGTATACCCTTCATCATTGACTCCGAAGTAGAGCCTACGGAGTCGCTGACACTTCGTGACGCTGCATCAATCCCCTCGCCCATGCGAGACATACTTCCCGCGAATTCCCCACTCATTCGGGAGGTTGCACCAGCACCCATGCCCATTCTTCTAACTAAATTTTTAATCATGACATCTCCCTACTTCTTAAATCCTCTTCTTTTTTTAGCTCTATTAAAATTGTTACCTATTTTAACTGGATCCCCTATCATATTGCCAGAACTTTTTGTACCTAGATTCTCTTCTAAACCTTCTAAAAGGGAAAACTTTGAGTTTTCTTTACCAAAGATACCTCTTTTGCCCCCTTGTTTTCCAGTTATTCCTCTAGTTTGATTTAATTTCTCTTTTATTTCTCTATCTTGTTCTTTTGTACCATTGCCTCTCATTATCCTTAATACGTTAACTGCTCCAGGCACACTATGATTTTTCATACCCTGCAATATAGCTTCTGCTTCTTCTTGCGGGTGCATATAGTTATCTTCTTTTGACTCACCAATTTGCAAGTTTCTTTTCAAAAACATTGGCTTCGAAACAGGTAGCATTCTTCCACTGTAAACAGATTCCTCCAGAGAAAGCGCAGCTAGCGCAAGCATCATCGCATCAAGTCGATGATCTCCGATCCTCTCATTATCCATACCATAAACAGGTTTATTCGTAGTTGGGTGTCTTCTCTTTACAATGTAATTTAATAACTGCTTCTTGAGCACTTCATCACCTGCGGGGAATTTAAATAAACCATCTTCTAAAGTTCTTACAGCATTTTCTACGAGAAAATGTTTACCAGCTTTTTTAATGTCTTCTCCAGTAATTGGATCCTTTAATAACACATTACTTGAAAAATTGAAAGCTACAAGTCTTTCATTAAGTTTTGCTGTCTCTCTATCTATTGCGGTTGGATTTGGTTTCCCTCTCAGTTTATATGATTGAAGTTTGAGGTCTTCAATAATTGTATGACCGTAACCTTCATCAGCGTATATCCAATTAGGCTTCCATTTGTAATTCAGCCTAATCAATTCCTGCATCCATCTTTGACCAGAATGTTTTGTTGCGGATATATTTATACTGTCTAAGCCAATCCACTTGCCTGCAGAAGCAGAATACCCAACAACATAAAATTCGGTTCCAGCATTTTTGTTCCAATCCACTCCAATTGCAATAAGCATATTACTTGAGTCGCTGATACCAGTTGCCTTTCTAATAACATTTCCATCAACCGTATCGAAGTACTCGTAATCTGCTCGTGCATTTTGTATCCAAGAAGGCCTGAAAACACCAAACGAACCCTCAATAAACTCCGCCATATACTCTGCACGGAATGACTCTTCAGTACTTTCCTGTTCAATCTCATCTTTGATTCTATCCCAGTGGGGCAAAACTGTAGATGGATAATAATCCTCTTTAAAGTCGTCCCTGTTCACACACCAATTATAGAACTTAGCTCTCTTACCAATTGGTGTTGAGGTAGCAAGAAGAATGGTATCTGGAGTTGTTGCTAAAATAGGATTAACTACTTTGTCAAGGATATCTTCAGGTATCATATCCATCTCATCCAAATAAATAACATGAGCACTTTGACCACGCATTGTACCACCACCAGAACCATCTTCTTTAACCCCAAGTCCAGAAACAAAACCTTGGATGGTTGAACCATTTCTCATTTCCATTTTGTATGTTGGAGTTTTAATGTATAGATTGTCTGATGTTCCAGTTGTAACTTGTCGTCTCAACTCTGTATTTCTTTTAATAAGCTTTTCAATTTCTTCAAAAATGTTTGTCAATTGAGCTTGGTAAGGTGTTACGATCATAATCGCAGGACCCATAACTACTTCATTTCCTTCGGAATCTCTACCTCTAGTCACCTTTAAATTGAAAGCGTAGTATAACAACTTCAATGCCATAGCAAATGTTTTACCACTACGACGACCCTCGCGAGCTGCTACACGCAAAGAAGAGCATCTAAGTTGTTCTTTCTGGTAGGAGCGAATTTTCCATTTATCATCATCATCACTAAATCCGAACATTAGTTCTGCCCATGCAACAGGGTCAACTGTTGCTAGCATAAGCTTCTTAGCTCGCTCTATTGGTATATCGCTTTTAGTAGCAATTTCTCTTAACTTGTTTGCCGAACCTCTTGGCAAGCCTTTAGGGATGAAGTTGCACCTGACTTTGAATTCAGATGTATCATCATGTGTTTCTTTATATTTTGATATTTGCCTGATTTGACAGTTAATACAGCTCCTGTGGACATCTGTTCTTATGTTGTGGTTTTCTTCAAAGTACTTAACAAGCTCTGGGTCAGGTCTAGCATCTGCATCTTGATGCTCAATACCATATTCGTTTATAACGTATAGCTTTTTGACCATACCTTTTATTTTGTTATCCATTAAAATTCTCTCTTGTCAAAGCATTGATGTGGACCACGATGTCCTCTTTCTTTCACACATACATTAAATCTTCTTTTTTCATTTATAATTACTCTACAATATTTATCCCCTTTAGGTTTTTTGATTGTAGATAGGATGCCAGCAAGTATAAGGCCTATCGCAATTCCACTAAGAGCTACATATATTACAGACATACTATAATTCCTTATTACCTGTAAGTGGAGAAATAATTTGTGTTTCTGTGCATGAAGGTAGCTTCCATACCTAAAGCAGATCTAGCATTTAGATGTGATTTATGTATAGCAGAAACTGCTCTTTGACGCATAGTAGCTGCGTTTCTTGTTTGGAAAGCAGCTAGAGAACCAGCGGTTTCTAATCCTTTTTGCTGTTGTTTTCGTCTATATCCTGACTTTAAAAGCTGATAACTACCCTTTCCTATCATATATCCACCGCCAAGTACTAGTGCAGATGTTGCCATTGATAAGGGGCTCCTACCCATTCGTCCACCAATCAATCCGCCAAATGCTGCACCAACGGGTCCAGCAATATCAGCTCCAAATGCAGCTCCCATATAAGAGCTAATACCAATTACACCAGTAGCCATCATATTGGAACCCATAAATGTTCTATGCACAGGAAGGTTTCCTGTTACTTCTTTGCCTCTATCAAAAAGAAATCGCTTTTTTCTGTTACCGCCAATACCGTCAGCTACATATTGCTGATTGTAACCAATGTTGCGCATAGCACCAGCACCAGCAGCTATGTCGATATAAGCTGCTCTAAGTGCACCAGCTGCACCATCCTCTTGGTAGCCCTGATACATGAATAGACCTGTCATACCTATTCCAATAGATGGTCCAAAACCAGCAGCAAGTCCAGTTGCAGGCTTCCAAGCCTGCTTCGTCTGCGTGTGTACCGCTGCATTTAAAGGATGGACTTTACCATCCTGGGTAAGAACCATTAAATCGCTAGGTTTGACCATCTTTGATGGTGATGGAACTGGTCCTGTAGATGTGGGTCTCTGCCAGAGCTGACCACCCCACTCCTGCGTAACAACACCCGGAGCATTGAAAACACCCAGTACATTTTGACCACCAACCTGATAACCAGGTCCTGGTCCATACCACTGACTTCCACCAAGAGTCCAAAGTAAACCTTGATTGAAGTAACCGCTTGCTTGTCCTATAAATCCTTCACTCATAATTACATCCTATGATGGCCTATTGGAGAATTAAACATATGGTGATTTAACACCTGCTGCATCTCTGCCATTCGTTCTTTTGTCTCTAATGCTCTATCGTAACCGCCGTACATTCTGTTTGCGAATAATTTTCTTTTACTCCATATACTTGTAGAAGTAGTAGAATCAAGAGCAAGTCTTTTATCTAACTGGTTCATTCTACTAGTTTTATACTTCTGAGTATAGTGACCTCCCCTTGTTTTTATCAATCCTGCTGTTTCGCCTAGCATTTGAGACATATAACTCTTGTGTGGAGCGGATCTGGATTTAAACATATGCGTTTCTTTCCATTGAGCAGATCTATAGTCTTTTGCAAAGGGAGATTTGTCTCTATTTGAGATCTGCCTCATTCTGCTTCCAATATCAGCAGCCTCCATTGCCATCGCTGTATCATAGAAGCCCTGTTGCTGTGCATTATGCATAAGGGCCCCAATTGACATTAAGCTGGAGTTTTCAGCCATTTTTGATACTTGAGTCAATGTATTAAAGGTAATTGTTTGACCAGAGCTCTTGTTAATATCTGCATATGCTTTGAAAAATGGAAATGCCCACATACCCTTTTCTGCAGAGCGAGCCATTCCCTGTGCTGCAGAATAAGCATTTTGATCATACATCTCTTTCAAACCCTTCTTCCTGAAGGGTAGGTGTGCTGCTGCACCCTGTCTCACCAATTCTAAGTTGATGTTTCTTCCATCACCCATTAGTGTTGCTAATTGTCGACCGTATGTAACTTGATCTATATCAATTAATAGTTCTACGCTCTTTGCACCCGATAGCATAGCATTTGCAACTTGTGTTGCCTGATTAGCATATGGCTGAGCCTCGCGGTATCCAGTACCGTGCTTTGTTTCAGGAGCATCCAGCCCTGCTAAACGGAAGCTATAGCCTTTATTTTGTCCGAAAAAGGATTGAATTGCGCCTACTACACCAGCTCTCTTAACTGTAAGAGTATCAGCATCGGTAAAGTTCATTGCCCATTTACCGCTAGCTAGATCAATGCTTAAAAGGTTTTTACCTCTTAATCCTGCATACTGAGCGCCATTCACCCAACGTCCATCTCCACTAGTAATGAAGCCGTGGTTTATACCACTCTGTCTATTATGCTGTATCACCTGTTGAGCAAAAGCAATTGGGTGTATCTGCCCGCTGGCGGTCCATCTATCAAGTAGCATGCCGATAGCTCCAGCAGGATCATAGTGGGTTGCAGCAAAAGAATTCGTCGTATATTTTTCTCTTTCCTGTAAAAGAGCCATTTGGCTAAATACAGATTGACTCATTTGCGGTCCCATATAGGGAGAACCGAAGTCAGTCATTTGGCTTCTGAATTCATTACCCAGTCCAGTCTTGGATAGACCCTCTAATATGTACCCCATGTCACCACCAGCACTCATATGCTGTGTGTTCATTCCATACATACCACCCTGTAGGGAGAGCCACCTTTCGTAGTTCATGGTTCTGAGGGACTCAGGGCCTTGTCTCTGCTGTCTATTGCTCATCCCTCCCGATAGTACTCCCAGTCCAGCAAAAGCTGCTGCAGCCATTCCTATGCGGCCTAGGCTACGTCCTGATATCGATGGTAAGGGACTAGCGGGTCTCGCTCGCGATGGATATTTAAATCCACCTTGTTCAAAGCCACGTATTGTATCTTCGGTTATATCTCGAAATATATCTGCCTGGCTTGCACGGTAGCCCTCGTAAAGATCCTTTGCTCTTGATTGGAGTTTTTGGGGATTTAAAATTTCAATATTGTCGCCTTGGGTCGCGATAATTTTTTCTTTGGTGAGTAAGTCCCTGATATCATTCCATACTTTTGTATTATCAGCCTGGCTGTAGTCGGGATGTCCTACGAGAAAATCAACAAGCTTGCCTGCTTCTGTAATATCTACCTTACCGTGTCTAACGCCTTGCCGTCTTTCGACTCCGCCGCCTTTAATAAAGACTTTTCGCGTAATTTGACTTGTTGACTCTGTTTGAGTGCTAACGGCTTCTGTAGCAAGATCTTCTAAACCACGAGCAATTCTTTCACCCAAGAGACTCGTTTGCAGAGGTGTTGCGTAATGCGATTGTATATGTGCATGTTTAATGAAGTCATGGTACGCACCCCTGCCCTCCTCTCTTGCAAGACGGAGTAATTTCTTACCCTCATCCGTCCCTAACAATACTTGATCCGCAGCGTAGGCTTGCTCTGCTGCCCATTTGACAGCTTTCTGTTCCGAAACAGCAACATCCATTCTTGCGATGTGAGTTTCAGCTTCTTTTAATCTCGCTACAGCTGTTGCTTTGTCAGGGGCTGTAGAATACCCATACAGTCTGGTTTGTATATCGACACTTAATGCAAAAGGTTTAGTACCTGGAAGCACACCCAGTTTTTGAGCCATTGATTGCTGAGATCTAAAGAAATCAAGGATATCAATTGAATCTCCAGGTTTTGCATGTTGTACTATATTGCGGAATACATTACTCCAGTCACCTGTTACTTGGGCTATTGCTCTAGACTCCAAATAATTTTTCCCGGACAACTGGAATGTATCAGCAACAGTTAAGCTGCTTTCATTAAGTATTGACCTTAAGTTACTAGACTTTTCTAATTCCTTTTGAAGCTTCTGTCTTGACCAACCCTCTGTAATAGCCTTTTCTCTAATTAGATCTTCGCCTGCAGCATGGTGAGCTCCAACTATTTTGCTCTCATAATTAGCGTTAGCGATCATTATGACCTTTTCTCTGAGGTTTCTCTTTAGGGATACCTCGCCTTCACCGTGGAGAACTTGAGCCATAGCCACATTATTATAAGAAGTGAACTTTGAAGCTTTTCCACCTGCAGCTTGAATTTGTCTCAGAGCTTCTTTGTCTGAAAGTTGTTTGCCCTCGTTAAAGTACCAGAAAGCAGGGTCTTCAATTGTTCCCTTGAGGAATGGGTGATATTCCAATTCCTTTCGGATGATATCCCAAGGCATAGCTTTAATGCCTTTGATATCTTTTAAATCGGGTACTGCCATCCCAATTTTCTTAAGATCTGCAGCTAAACGCTTCCTGGGTTGCTCCTCCATGAGGAGCTGGGCTCTAATTATGTCTTTCCATTGATCTGTATTACCTGAGATAGGGTGGTACTGATGTATATCGAGGGCATCAGAGACCAATTTCGCAGCATCCTGTTGGGTTGCTGTTTGACTCATTAAAAGGTTTGGAGCTAAGTTTAATTCGGTAACGTGTCCACTGCCAAGGTCTATCCAGGACATCTGGTGTATACCGCCTTGGCGAGTAAGGGAAGTCGTCTCCACATCAAAGATAACACTCTGATGGAACAACCTGTTAACCATGTCCATTGAATAGCTCATCTACAAACCTCTTTAGTCATCTAACAATACTTCATCTTCATCCGGCATATCCAGTGCTATAGGTTCATTTCCCTCTAATTGCATGATTGCGTCCCGTAATTTTTGAATTTCTCCTAGTATTTTGCTCTCATTTCCAGTTCCACCAACTTTAGCCATCCAGTCAGCCTTAGACTTACGTGTCTCCATAAGCTTCTCTAACCACTTCTCACGGCGTTTCTCAAGTCGGTCCATCATATCTACTGCGGGATGCAGTTTTGAGGTCTCAGCAGCCTCTCCGTTCTCGTTGAAGCCTATAATGTCGACCCTCATGAAGTCTCTTCCCTGTCCAGATTTGTCACCGCCAGACATAATCATTAGAGCACGGTTCTTATAAAGATCAATTAAAGCTAATTCGTTGACGATTGACATTTCAACAGGATTAGCAGGATCAACATTTAGATGATCAACGTACTCTATTATTTTCTGCTGCATGTAGAACTTCTCTAAAATACATTCTTTACCTATAGGATAATTGCTATCTGGTCCATTAACTAAAACTCCCTTTTCATTTCTTTCTGGTATTGGGCATTTAGAGACGAAAGGACACTTATCAGGACCTAGACACATGATGGGAGCTACAGCATGTAGTCCTGTCTGGACACGGTTTATTGAGTTTATGATGCGCCGCTTTTTCTCAGGGTTAAGTTTGGCCAAATAATCTTGATACTCTGGCTCAATCTCGGAAATACTTGCGATAGCTTGTTCCTTGGAAGGAACAATTGCTAGACCTACGATAGTTTTTTCTTCTGGATCAAGCGTATCATCTTGTTTACTCATATTTACTCCTAATCGGAATCAGCAGATGGGGATAAGGTGACTCCATCTATAAGGATGTCTAATTGTTTTCTAGATTCTAGCAGAATCTTCAGCACTTGTGCTTTCTCAACCTTGCAAACCTCTTCAAGTTTAGTTTGCATCTCTTCTTTCTTGGGCATTTGCTCGGCTTTTGTATCAACAGCTTTATGGTAGGCGAAAAACCCACTAGTGGTCAATAAACTGATGTACTTTAAGTAAGCATTTAAGCCGGAAGAAAGATTGTATAACTCTTGATTCATTCTTATCTCTCCTAAATGGGTTTGTTGGCGGCGATTTCTGAACTAAGAAACAGCGACAAACAAGATACTATAACGTTTTAACATGAAAATACAAGGAAAAGAAAGCCTTATTGCTATAACTGATTTTAGAAATATAAATTTTATGGGGACCTATATATATATTATATAGTATTTTTAACGGATTGTTTAGAGCCCACCTGGGTAAAGTATGCATCAATCAATAACAAAAGGAGAATAAGATGCAATTGGTAATCGAGACAAAGAATGAGAGTGTAAAGGCAGGAGATTGGATCATCGAGAATGGTACTAATGCAGGAGAATGTTACGCTACAACTGATAAGAATATGAGGAAGAACTATCGAGTAGAGAATGAGAGTGGAAAGAATGAGTATGAGTGGAATGAGTATGAGTGTGTGAGTGGTGTGCGTTTGGGTGTGATTGTGGATGAGAATGTTGCTGGGTTGCTGCTGAATTCAGTAGTACATGAGGATGGAAAGAATCTCATGATGAGCCAAGCTGATTTGATCAGTGTTGTACTCAATGAGAACTGTCCATCTATCAGGATGAGGAAGAAGAAGAGTGTTAAGGCAGTGCGGGTTGAGCATAGTGTAACCATTGTTACCTATGTTGAGGTGAGTGTATCCGCTAAGGTAGTGGATATAGCAACGCCTTGGGATAGTACACAGAGTATGCCTGTGCATATGGGAGATATACTGTGTATATGTGAGAATGAGGATATGAGTGGAGGGTTTGAGTGCTACCGTATAGCACGAGCTGAGTGGAACCAGACCTATGAGCTAGCTGACTAGCAGGGTGGGTAGGAGAGAGAGAACACATTGTGTGTTCTCTTTTTCTTTTTCTTTTCTTTAATGGTCTTTAACAAGAGGTGTAAAATGACTATGAAAGATAAGAAAACGATCAGACTTAAGTGGAGTATCGGTAGAAGGGTGACTGTCGACGGATGGTATGACTATCACTCTACTATCTGGGCTACTGAGGCTATCAACAAGGAAGAACTTGCAAAGTTCCTCTATCTTGTTGCCACTAGCCCGGACCCCGATGACTACTTAAATCTTGATCGTCGCTATCTACGAGCCAAGCATGCTGGATTCGCCCATTATAAGGGTGAAATCTATGTTTGGTTTCGTTAGATAGGCAGGATGGGGGCAATGTGCCCCTTTTTCTTTTTATTCTTTTTTTCTTTTTAATGGGTACCTTGAGAGACAAGGTATCGTGTTTTCTAACCGCGTAACAACACTGTAGGAGGTGAATCATGCGCAATTTAGTAACAATGTCAATCCTAGTAGTAGCTCTAATGCTTAGTGTGGGATGCTCGCATCTCAGACCAACGGCAATTGGTACTCCACCATTGACTCAACAAGACCATCCTGAACTGGTTATCGGTGCTCATGTGACAAGTGAGAAGCTGAGAATCCAGGTCAATGGACATGCCTATGCAGTAAGATGCATGGGTAAGATGGTTGAGGGAGCATTGGTGTGGGACACCAAGTGCCTTGCAGTAAAGCTTGCCGAGGGGAACGTTCTCACGAACGAGCTCATCGCTATTGCAGATGTGGATGTGGCCAAGGTAGTGCATAGTAGCACACTGGCTGAAACCACTATTGCAAAAGCAGAGAAATGGAGCTTGTGCAAGAAGAAGATCAGAGAGGTGAAAGCCAAGAACAATGATCTTCGACCAACTTGCATGGATCTAGCCTTGGACAAGTCTCTGGAGCAGTATGTGCTAACTACACTGTTGCCTTATATCAAGGCAGAGTGTGGTACAGGCATTCAGGGATCTGGATACTATTGCCCAGGATTGAAAGGGGCCTTTAAAAGGGCTGAGCTATCGCTATCGATCAACCCACTGGAAGGATTGGTAGAATAGCAAAAAGGAGAAGGCGACTGACCGAAAGGTTGGTCGTCTTTTTCTTTTTTTTAACGGATGTAGAGGAGTGGCCTCTACATGAACATTTCGAAGAGGAGAGCGATGGTCTGACATCTTGGTGCTAAGTCCACTCTCATTCGAGGGTGGCAATTTCAACAGCCCTTAACTGGGTATAACCGGCTAATTAGCCAAAAGTGAGGTAAATCATGTCGAAAGACAAAACTGTGAATGAAGAAACTGTAACTGTAAATGATCAACAACAACAACCTGAGGAGGTAGATATGACAACTGATCAAACTAATAGTGAACAACAACCCTTGGATGAGATGGAACTGGAAGAGGATGTCTTTGCTCCTTATGACAGTCCTCAAGACCCTACGACAGATGGCTTCGGCAAACACATTGGCGATGTGATCGGAATCATCGGTGTTGCAGGGTTTGCTCTGGCCATTGCCTTGCTTGGGCTTTGGATTCTGTTCCTTGCTCTGACTGCATTCATTCCTGCAAAGGGTGGAAGGGTCGCGGCTCGGAAAAGCCTGGAATCGTTCAGCAGTCTGATCTATCAGATCGTGGACCAGTCTTACGCCTATGGGTGGAATGGTCTCATCGGTCTATTCATGGTTACCATTCACTGGTGGACTGTGAAGCCTGTAAAGGGTGTGAAGAACTGGTGGACAAATCGACCTGAGAAGGAAGAGGTTGTACCAGAGCTTAGCCTCGAAGAAAGGACTGTTCTTGCACGGGAGATCCAAGCACAAGCTATTGCTGATATCAAGGCATTGCTTGAGAGTGGTGTTCCAGTGTCAATGAATGGTAGTGGAATCGTCATTGAAGAAGCATTTGCTCCTACTCCTGTTCCTGTTGAGGAAGAGGGGATTGACGAGGAAACGGCTGCTCAGGTGATTGAAGCTGCTGAGGAAGAGATTCCTGAAGCTGCTGAGATCGTTGAACCTGAAAGCATTGATTACTCAAGCATGAAGCGACAAGATGTATATCAAATCGCTAAAATGAATGGGTATTCTGGTCCGTTCGTAGGTGTTCGACGAGAGGAGTTTGCTGAATTCATTCGGCAAGCAGAATCTTCCGTTCCTTCCGTGAACTAGAGATAGTTCCACATCTAAAGGATGGTGGCTCCCTAAGGGGGGTCACCATCCTTTTTCTTTCTTTCTCTAATGAGCGAAAGGAGGCAGATATGATTGGCGAGAAAATCGAAGAATTCGTTATCACTGTCCTCGGTGTTGTTGTGTTTGGCTATGGCGGCTATATCCACATCATCGAACCAGTCATTGCACTCTTTGAATAGAGTGTACAAGGAGAAGGTAACCCACTGGGGTTACCTTTTTCTTTCTTTTTTAATGGCCATAGAGTGTGGCTGTCATGTTAAACACAAGGAGAAAAACATGAAAGAGAAGATGATAGTTGTAGTAGGATTGTGCTTTGCAGCAGGATTGTCATTCGTACTGATTAAGGGAATGCTTACACCAGATATAGTAAGTGGAACCAACCAATGTAATCACACGTATGAGGTTCGTGAAGCAGAATGTGAATCATGGCGAAGTGATAAGAATAAGCATTTCTCAGGATGCATCAAGTATGCTGATAATGCGGAGAATGAGCTACCTGGAGAGTATGACAGGTGCGAAGCGCTTCTATTCGAAGTGGTAGGTGAAGAACCTTCTTACTGTCAAAACAACGATGCGATAAGAGAAGCATGCCTTAGGCAGATTGAAGAAGTGAACACACTGTTCTAATGGTGGTGTTTTGGAGGGCCGGTAGAAATACCGGTCCTCTTTTCTTTTTTCTTTAACGGTCACAATGTTGTGACTATAACAAAGGAAAGGACATGACTAGAGAAGAAAGGAAGAAGAAGCGGCAGGAATTGCAGGACCAAAGGCTCAAGAAGTACGAGAAGCAGAAAGAGAGACAAGACGGTATTGCGCTGACCCTTACCCTATGGGCTGCTAAAGCTTGGTATGACCCAAGCGATCCAGAAGGTTTTCAGCGTATGTTCGACACGTTCTCTGAGGTACATCAAGAAATCGATGAGTTTGTTTGGGAGGAATACTGGCGCTCTGAGTGCTGGAATGCAGGAGAAGAAGAGTTGATTAAGCTTTTCCAACAATTCATGGGAGAGGAGTCCGAATAGATCTATTTCAACACAAGAGACCAGTTTTTTACTGGTCTCTTTTTCTTTTTCTTTTGTTTCTTTAATGGTCGTAATGTTGCGACTATTACAGAGGTAAATCATGGAAGAAATAAATGAAATAGAAGAAATAAATGAAATGGAAACAAGAGAAGTGAGATATATCATTCAATGCTTAAATCCAAAGGGAGATGTGAGGATCCTTACGTCTAGCTGGAACTATAAAGAAAAGACTTTGGAATACGGTCGGACATATCAAGAATGTGTAACCGATAACGATGTGATATGTAAGATATCCGCGAAGTATGCTTATGAAGCACTTGCTGATATACGCAGAGTACTTGAGTGGGAGTTTAGTTCGCAAAAGAATGACAATCCAAGGGGATGGAGCGCTCCTACTATCAGGCTACTTCAGGGCTTACATTCCTTCTCTATTACGAAAATTGTAAGAGAGGTAAAGGTGCATACAGGGTTCTTTGAAAGCCCTCACTTGCAACTCGACTGCAGTAAAGAACGTAAAGTCTCTTGATATCAATGAGACTAAAGGGCCTTCGGGCCCTTTTTTCTTTTATTTTTGTTTTCAATGGATTGCCTGACAGGGTGTCAGGCAACCACCAACCCATGGAGGATACCTATGAAAACAAGAACGAGGATAACAGTCCTTGCATTCGCAGGCAGTAAGAATGAGCTTATTGTCTACTTGTCTTCTATCGTAGAGAAGTACGGTAAAGACGCAACTGCTAAAACTATCATTAACAAGGAGGTAGAAAGTGTTAAGAAATGAAGGGATTATGTTCCGGTTATTCGGAGCGATGTTCTTCTTAGTCATATGCCATGGAGTGTTCAGTGTATTTTGGACCTGGACCTATGGAGATGCAAGTGAGGTCTACAACGAAGCATATATTATATGTGCACATGATGTAGAACGAACGGACTTCAAGGTTCATGGAACGAAATATGACTTACTACCTACTAGATATAGTGGGGTAGGTAATTGGCGGCGTAACGATGATTGCAACGATTACGCACATGAACAGTCCTTGCAAATGATGGTTCCGCCTTTTGGCTGGATCTGGAAGAACATGTAACCTTAACTGAAGGAGATGACATACGAAAGTGTGTCATCTTTTTCTTTAACGGCTCACAATGGTGTGAGTCATTACCAACATAGGAGGAGGTATCTATGTTATATCCAAGAAAAATTGTCATACACAACACCAAGGAGAGCTTTATTGGCAAGAAGCACCCCTGCAGATGCGGAGCCGCAATTGGCAAAAGCATATGTGGAGGCAGGCCTATAGAGTACCGTGACCGAATTGTTTTGGTTGACTTTAATGGCAGGCGTAACGGCAGGTCTAAAGGTTATGTACTTGAAAGTTGTGTTGATACATTCAACGGATGGAGAAGCAGTGGGTTGTCTGATGATCAGATAGTCAATAAAGCTGAACAAAATAGTAGTGCACAACAAGCTGCTGGAATTGAAAGGGCTTGCAAAGAAGCCTTTCAGAAGACAAAGAAGAAGGATCCATACCAAGAATATAATCAAAAGATGATTGACCAAGGTATGGGACATTTAGTTGAGGTTAACGCCTTAACACCCGAGAAAGGAACAGTCATGGAGAATATTGGAGATATGATGGAAACATTATGTCCTGATGCTCCTGGCTCTATTGGAAGCAAATACTTTAACTGGTAAGGAGGTGAACAACATGGCTTATTGCCTACATGGATCGTACTACTGGAGAACAGATAAGGCAGGACGGAAATTCCGGTACTGTAGAATCTGCGATGCAGTGGTTATGCCAACGAAAAAACCCAAGCCTATGCTCTTGAAGTATACGGGTCATCCAAGAGTGAATGCAGGTGCTTGTATTCACTGTGGTTGCGATATACGTCAGTGTGAGTGCAGAGGTAGGAAGTAAGTGAGAACTAGAGGACATTCGAAAGAGTGTCCTCTTTTTCTTTTTTTAATGGCACAATAACGTGTCAGAAAGAAGGAGATATGTTTGAACTGAGAGAACAAAATGGAGAGATAGTTGAATCATTCATAACTATCCGTAAGATAGGAGATGGTGTCTTCAAGCCTATACTCGTAGGGTGGGATAATGGAGCGTGGATGTATAAGGAATGTAGAGACAGGTATCCATTTCCAACGAAAGAGAAAGCTATGGCCTGGAATAAGACCTGGGCTATGATTGAAGATGTCCCATATCTGGATGATGATGGGAAGTTCCAGTGGAGTGTTGTTCAGTTTAACTTGCATAGCGATCCAATGCATGTGGGTTGGGTTGAATCCCAAAGAGAAGCCAAGGAATACAAGATCTTGGCAGATAGGTATGTGAGGATATTTGATGAGGAAAGTGGTGAATTGATCTCGCTTGATAAAGTAGATGAGAAAGTCTCGTTTATTAATAGGCGAGAATAAGAGAAAAGGGCCTTCGGGCCCTCTTTTTCTTTTATTTTCTTTTCTTTAATGGTGTCGAGAGTGGCTCGACACTGTATCAACAACCATGCAACATCTGTAGGAGGATATAATGCATAACGATACAAAGAAGAATGGTAATGGTAACATGAACTTCAAGGTAGCTTCCATGCTGCTGAAGCAGACCAAAGTCTGGCTCTTTCCAACGCTACTGAATGGTAGCTCAATGAGGAAGGAAGCAGATTCTGCTGAACGCAAAGCCAATGGTGCCTTCTGGGTGGAAGTCCTCAAGTATCAGCTTGAAGACGGGACTTGGAAGGATTCATCGGTTGGTGAAGGTCGTCATGATCTCATCAAGAAGCTGCTGAAAGCTCTTCGTCCTTTCGAGGGCTTTTCAGTGGCTACAGTGGAGCGAGATGGTCGGAAGTATCTCACTGAAGGTGAGTTGGTTCAAGGCATCTACTTTGAGAATGAAGGCTCTGAGGGTTTCTTCCGTAATCATACACCTCTTTGCAAGAACTTCTTCGAGCAGCTTCGGCAGCGCGAGGGAATTGACGGCAAGATGGTGAATGTTTGGCGTGGAGACAACCACAAGCTTTACATTGTTACCATGAGCAAGGTTGCACAGCCTGTTCAAGAGACTGCAGAAGTTGTAGAACTTCCTGCTGCTCCTGATGTGGTTGAGTCTACTCCTGCGAAGAAGAAGGTCGTCCGTAAGAAGAAGGCTACTACTCGCAAGAAGAAGACTTCTGTTGCCAAAGCTGCTGCCAAACTCAAGAAGTAATTTGAGTTAGGCTTCTGCCTGAAGGAGGTCCCTGTAAAAGGGGGCCTCCTTTTTCTTTCTCTTATTTTTTAATGGGTCACACTGACGTGGCCCACTTATACCGTAGGAGGTACGAAATGAGTGACTTGAACTTGAGTATTGAATGGAACCTTGATCTTGGGAATTATGCCCGCATAAAGCAGGTAATAGATATTAACGAGAATAAAGGACCATTCATCTTCGAGGCCTTTAGAAATAAAAGTCAGAATATGACAATATTTCTTGGCAAAAGAGGAGAAGAGCGTAGGTGGTATACCCATAAATACGACTTCCTAAAGGGAAGCGCTGGTGGATATGGTAATGCTAGCTTTGAGCTAATGTTCAAAGATGGCAAAACTGTTACCATTCAGGGTCCATGGAGTGGAAGTGATAGTTTAATCAACAATCTCCTTTTCGACATGGGTCGAGAAGAAGAGATGGTTGTGGAAACTAGTGGGTCTACTGGAATTAGCAGAAAGGCTGCTGAAGAGTTTCTCAAAGAGAACAACATCGATTACCATTGGTGTGGACTCTATGAGAAGAATGAGCCGTCTTTGTTCATTCCGAAGGGTCAAAAAGACCTTAAGTGGGAAGAAGATGACAAGGATATTCTTGCTAAGAGTGTCTTGCATCCTAGGCTCTTTGGAGTAGTGGTAGCTAACGAGATCATTGGTCTTCGTCACACAGTGATGTTTGACACGCCAAGGGTCATGAGCAAGGCTCCTCAAATTGCTGAAGGGCAATGCTTTGCGCTACCTGGTGGTCTGGAAACAGATATCATTCTGAAGGATCAGATCATACGAAGCGTCAAGAAGATCAGTTAGCTGATTGAGATTAAGATAGGGATTGTATATCCCTATCTTTTTCTTTCTCTTTTATTTTTAATGGGGTCGTCTGCATACAGCAGGTGACGCCAGTCATGCTTAGCTGTAGGAGTTACAAATGTCTAAGCGAAGAAAGCAAGAGCGCGTGATGCAACTGTCACAAATCCTTAACCACCTTCCAGAATGTGATGGTTGGTTGAAATACCATATAGGTCATTTTGACGGAAATCTGAATCATGCAGTAATGGTAGTTGAGCATCCATATAAAGGCTATGTGCTTGTATATACCGAGCAAGGGAGATACAAGCTTGATCCTTGCAAATCAGGACATGGAACGATTTGGAGAAGTACAACTGGACCAAAGATGCGCTTCAACAGAAAGAATCTTACGCTCACTTACTGGTGGTAACCAATGTGAGTGAGACTGAGAACCCTTAGGGGTTCTCTTTTCTTTTTCTTCTCTTTTATTCTTCATTGGTGGCGTGTGAGACTCCGCAGGGATGTCTATGGGATTAGCAGTGACAAACGAGACTCTCGCTAACGCTCGATATAAATGACCAACTTTTTTATTTTCAATGGGATTACAGAGGGTAATTCCACCTCCCGAAATGTGGTGTTCTGATTTCGGGAGTTCTGCCACTACACCATGGAGGTAAATATTATGAGTGAACTAACTCATGATGAACGTCAAGCTCGTAAGCTGGTGAAAGCACAAAGAAGTGCTGTAAGCAAGCAAAGGGGCAAGGCTGCGTATGCGATTGTGCCGTTTCTGGATCTATACCATCATCCTGTACTGGATGAGAAGAAGGTTCAGGTTGGTAAGTTTCTGCGGACTCATGTAACCAGATCGGTTGCACCGCCGTCACTGATCAAATACATCGCTAACCGCTGGTTGAATGAGCAAGGGGAGCACTACTTCCCTGTTCCAGTCATACATATGTCTAACTCTCAGGATAAGGATGAACGGAATTTCCGTCCTCCTGTCGGAGAGGGAGTGCTGCAAGCATTCGCAGACAATGGCTGGACGTGCTTCGCTGGGAGGCATCTATACCCTACTGGGTTGATGAGAGTCTTCAAGCAAATGTTTCCCAAGGCAACGGATGCTGCTTACATTCGTTCTCTTGGAGCTCCTACCATTGGTGATGGTATCTATGTCAATCTTCCGGTTGAAATCAGAGATATCACTTCTACCAATGAGAAAGGTGAAACTATCCATGCGGGATGTGATGGTGCGGCAAGATGCCATCCACTTCTCTTCGAACATGCCACTCAAGGTAGGTGGATAAACCCCTACCGAGGCTTCTTTGCGAAGGGACTCTGGGTACCTGATGATAGGTGCACAGATGAGGATGGTAATCCCACTATCTGGATTGATCCCTTACAAGTGAAGGGTCGTCAGAAGGAGTGGGCTAAATCGGTAAGCGGTTTCGCAACTGGAGCCTTCAATGAGCAGGGTGTGCTTGTTGATCCTGATAAACTCGTGATTACACGAATAAATCATGATCCTGAGCAATGCAAACATCCTGTGCTCGACCAATGGTACTTTGGTGTCCTACAACAGTGGGACAAACCAGGGTGGATCCGCTGGTGCTTCGAAGTATTGGAGCGCATACGTGATACTGATGAGAATCGGGATCACATTGTGGATTTCCTCGCTGAAGCTCTTCAAGAGCTGGAGGAAAGAGGTGGTCTTATGGGAATACTGGAGCGTCTTGCTTCGGAGGACCCAAAGATTGCTACTACGGTCGCATTGTGCACTGCACTATCCAAGAAACTGAATCGTGACATCTCTCCGCTTCGTGTTCCATTTATCTGGGACTACGTACAGGATGAGTTGCAACGAAAGCTATACCATCTCCGTCAGGGAGCTGGAAAGCGTAGTGAAAGATATGTGTGTGTAATGGATAACGGTGTCCCTCGTGGACATGCAGTTATAGGCCCAGTGAAAGGCAAGGACGGTAATATCCGGTTCAAGCATGGCGATGAGATCGCGGTAACACGCTTTCCCATGATTGCAGCTCAGTCTCTTAGAGTGCTGAAATGTATCACGCCAAGTAATCGGAGAAGTCCTCATCTCTTGGAATCCACTACCATCAAGACCGAATTCGGTCAGAGGGTTCCACAGTACTGCATTTATATGAATCCATTTGATGTGGAGATGATGCAGGGAGATGATGATGGTGATACGGTATTAGTTGATTCTGACCCTCGGGTTGTATCAATGTTCAAAGAACGTATCTCGTTCCGTCCTGGCAAGCCCAACCTGTCATACCTGATTGAGCCAGGTAAGCAGGCGGACTCGTGGTTATCACGGGTTCAACTTTGTGAAGCTGATGGAAACCCATCCAAGGATGCTGTCAAGATCGTTGGTCTTGATCGTCGTGGACCAGTAGGTGCTCTTACCTACTACCTGTCCGGGTTTATACTTCTCCAAGACAGAGGAGGCTGTGAAGCTACAATCGTCTTGGGTCAAGAAGCAATTGACCAGGGCAAACACGTTGTTATTGGCTCTGATCCAGATAAACTTGCTGATGCAAGCAACTGGGTAGAAGTAGCCCCTAACGTGTTGTCACCCCGTAACTGCAAAGCCAGTGAAGGAAGTGACTGGTACGACGAAAACGGCATGCTCAATATGAAGAAATTCGCTAAGTTCTTCTCGGATAGATCGGGAGGGCTAAAACTTGCGGATGTACTCACTTGGAGAGCCGAAAAGGGAGATAAGCGTACCCGCGATAAGGAGTGGAGTATGAAAACATCTTTGGGAGGTGAAAACCTCGTACACTGGTGTGATCGTGCTGCATACTCGCTGTGGAATGCGTGGAAAGAGGATAACGATGAAAGTAGACCTGAACCGGTCCACCTAATCAACCTCATCCCTGAAGCTCTGGGTATACCTGTTGCGGAACTGCAAATGACCAAACGTGAATATCACAAGCTCTATAACAAGAGTGGTCTGAGTAAGTTCCAAGCAATCCTTCGATCCGTGCGCAAGAAGCAAATGGATGTAGAGGAGCGCAATAGACAGGTTGATGCGGGCAATGACACGTTGTCTCACTCATTGAGTGGGCTGACACGGTTGGAACTTGCTACCATCTGGTGGCAAGAGTTGAAGAAATGTCCTACCGGAGATAATGCACAGAACAACATGAAGGGTAACGTAAATCGTGCCTTCCGAGCTGTGTGTTTCGAAGGATCTCCAATTCTTGAAGAATTGGGTGTGGAACATGATACTAAGTGTTCGTTCCTGAAAGGCGAGTGGTTAGACGATATGTTTGACCATCTGCTTGAACATGTAGGGAGTGATTACTCAGACATATTCTATGCTGTAGAGAACTGGGCAAACCATGCTCTTGATCATATTGATCATACTGGCGTGGAGGCTGAAGAGTGTCACGATTGCAAGAAGCTCCTTAGAGCTAAAGCAGTCAACTTCGCTCGGAATGCCAAACAGTCACCGGAAGAGATGAACAAAATCATCTCAGCCTTGTGCACTCCGGTGAATGAAGCACTGAAACTCCTGTAGTACAGTGCACCCTAAGGGAGGTGAGTAGCTATTGCTGCTTGCCTCCCTTTTTTTTCCTCGCTTACGCTCGGCTTTAGCGGTAGCACAAGGGCTACTAAGGGATGTGTTTGATCAACCATCTGTTAGCTGTGGAATACAGGTTTCCACATTCTATCGAGCAGCTAACAAGAGAGAAGATAGACCTGGATGGAACTTGAACACGATATACTATGTGAAATCCAAGGAAATAACATACAATTTGAGTTTATATCGTCATGTAGGTACGATCATCTTCGGACGCGATTGTGATTAGAAGCCTATACTAACTCCACTGCTTGATCAGCAGATGGAGTTTTTTATTTCGAGCCTTACGGCTCTGCTTTGCAGGTATGACATTCTAACCCACACACTGTAGGAGGTAATCATGGGACAGAAAATGCTGAGTGCTGCGACACGACTCAAAGGTCAGGAAGAGCTTCCCCTCAAGGAGAAGACCAAGCCAAAGTGCATCTTCCACAATACGAGTCAAAACGGTAACCAGACCGCACTCTGGAAAATGGAAGGTGGTTTCCGCATCACCACAAAATTCGAAGACGGTACAATCGTTCGGAAAGATATGACTGTGGGTGAAGTTCACCTTATGCTCATTCAGCGAACAAAGAAACCGAAGGAGGAGTAGTATGAGTTTGATTGAACTCGCAATTCTCACATGTTGCGCTATCTTTATTTGGGATCGGTGCTCTCCAAAGACACAGAACCAAGCGAAAGAAATGGCAACTGATGTGAAGGATCGAATCAAGAGAGTGATCGAATAGATCTACTTCTCACACAATCCACCAAAGTAAGCTCTCTCACGAGAGCTACTTGGTGGATTTTTTATTTACCCTCCCAGGCACATGACGTGTCAGGGGGAGACACAAGGAGGTCGAAATGAGTGAATGGGAAAAGGGAGTCGAAAATAACATTGATAATTCTATCAATGAAAACAGACACAGAATGATGACTTTGTTCATCGGAGCTTTAGTAATTGGACTGATACTGACAGTAAGCTATGCCTTCATTGGTACCAATAACGATGGTATCCATCCAATTGGAAAGAATGCGGTATACATTGCAGGGGAAGTATGCACTGTAAATGCTGGTATGGAAAGGACTCCAGAAGAACTCCGCAAGGACTTTGATGTTTGTGAAAAGCTGCATAATGGTTACTATGCCAATGCACAACGAACAGAGGTGACAGAAATCATCTTCACTGAAGCAGAAGTAGTGAGTGGGAAATAACGCTTTACAGCGTTAGTTACCGGTAATCCTCCTATGGAGTAACTCATGCTTGCGACGGTGGCAGAGCAGGAATGAGCTTTGGGGTGGGACAGTGAAAGCTGTTCCACCCTTTTTTATGCTTGCCGTCACCGGCAAAGTAACTGGCAAGGAGGTGTAACATGCATCAAGGTAGAATGGAATGGTATGGATGGCTGATAGGAGTATTGGTCGCACACTGTATCATAAACTTTTTTGGACTATTTTAGGAGGTAATCATGTATACGAATGTACTTCAATATGTGGGGGATGTGCTGCAACAACGCAGCATCGACCCTAAAACCATTACGAGGGAGAACTTTACTCCCACCACTGTAATCGTAAGTGGAAAATCAGTAGTACTCGAAACTTTCGAAGGATACGAGCACTATATGAAAGCAATCCAAGCTGATAGTGAATCTGAATATGATGAGAATATGAAGAAAGCTATCGAAGCTGAGGCTACTACTTTAGATATCTCGCGGGACTAACGTCCCACCTTTCTGGCACTCACACAATGATTTACCTCCTTGTGGCCCTGAGAGCATTCCCACACCAGGGGGTGCTCTCTTTTTTACTCGCTTACGCTCGCATTTTCTGGAGTTGTGGTAGCTCCGCAGAGCCTTACGGCTCATTTTACTGGACAGCCGTCTATTCACCGATAAGGAGGTAACAAATGGCTGATAAGAAAACCGGTGCTTCGGCGCCACCCACGCAAGCGAAGGCAACTTTGCCCTGGTGGGGGAAGATCCTGGCTGGAGCCCTTGGTGGTTTCTTGCTTGTGAAGTACACTCCGATCATGGAGTGTCTAACTTTGTTCTTCTATGTTTGTATGGTACCTATTCTACTCGCTATGTGTGTAGGACTTGTATCTGCAGGAACTGTAGAAGCTCTTCAAGATGGATGGCACAATACCGTTGCCGAAATCAACAACCGTGTAAACGCTAAGGTCAAAGCGGCCTAAATAGGAGGATACTATGGAGAAAGCGTTTGATGAGAATGATGTTGCCAAGATCCTGGACTCTGTAAAGGGACAGGATGGACAACCTCTATTTGCTGGAAAGTATCAGCTCCGCACTCAAAGCACTGGGAATGTGCAAGTTCAGATCACTGATCTGGGCTCGTACAATGACCGTGCAAAGTGTCGGATCTTGCTTGCTATGGCTGATGCTATCTTTGAATCAGGAATCATTCCTGAAACAGAGAAGAATGACAATGAAATCATTCGACTTTCCTGGCCAACAGGTCGTAAAGACCCTGAAACCAAGAAGGAGATTTGGGTTCCTTATCCGCAGATGTGGATCAATCAACCCAATGAGAGTGATAAGACCGCTGCAGCTAATACGCAAGCAGTGGACCACCTGACTCAGAAGGTGGATCAGTTGACCGATGTGGTCCGTATGTTGGCTGAGAACCAACTGGGACAACAGAAGAACATCGCGGCAACTCAGTCAGCTCCAGCAGCACCAGCCAAGACTCGTAAGAAGAAGGCTGGGACTAAGAAAGTTGCAGAAATGCAACCAGAGCCCGCTCCGATTGAGGAACTCGAAGAGATGGAAGCTTCCGCAGGGAGCCCTCCATTCTAAGAGAGACTTGATCTCCTCGATAGGTGTCACCGAAAGGTGGCATCTATTTTTTTATCAGATGATATGGAAAAGTGATGCTCGCTAACGCTCGCTCTTCATGGCTTCGCCATGAAATATGGATCTACGATCTGAAGAAGGAGTGAAGCAAAGCATTTTCAATAACTGGGTGTGACGTGACCCTGTAAACCCCCCCGTCAGGGGGGACTCCCCAAGAATGGGGAAGCAAAGGGGTTGAAAAGAAGAAAGAAGAAAAAGAAAACTGGAACAATGACTCCGTAAGGAGGCCAGAGAACAGTTTTTGAAAATATGGAAAAGTTTTTGAAAATATTGAAGCAATATCTGAAAAATTGGAACAAAATGACTATATATCTTCTAACTTCTTGATATATCTACTAAATATCCACTGATATGACTAAATCTTTTACTACAGATACACAAACTCCCCCGATAGGGGGTAAGAGCAAGCTAACGCTTGCAGCTTCTCGGTACATTTCAATGTATCGTTACGGGAACGGGAGGTGCTTCACTCTCCCATAACGTAAGTCTTGTGTGTTCATCACAGTCAAAAGTGAAGAAATGAACAAAGGAAAACTCGTATGAGTAAGACGGATAGTTAGACAACAATCTTTATGTCTATAATCGTAGTCCCCCGTAGCTTGATCACTGACTTTTTACGTCTGACAAGTTATTCGTTAGTTTGAAGGTGGAACAAAACTTCCGTAAGGAATCAACAAAAGACCTTCTTTTCCTTTCACAGAAAAGAGCTAAAGTGACAAAAAGTGTGAATTTTTTGGAACCCCAATCTCTATTCTAAAGCACAAAAACTGCGTAAATGAGCGTTATAGGTTTACCATAAAGCCTTGTCGTTTCCTCATTATAATCTCACAAAACACGAAAAAATCGGTCGGAATAAGCAACGTTAGAGCCTGCAAACCACCGTGATTACTGGCTTTTTCATAAATATAAGAACCACAGTATCACAAGTAGAGTCACCTATACCAAGGGGGCTCTACTATTTTTACACTATAAACCCAACCAACATGAAAGTGCGTATTTTATCAGTAAATTTAGTATATATACTATCTTGATATGCTATACCCCTACTGGTAATCTTATTACAGGGACTTGATATGGATAACACTAAATGGGAACTACAATTCAGTACTCTCTCTGCATGGGTAGAGAAGAAAGGCTATAGGGTTATTGTAAAGAACGCAGTAGCTGACTGTATTGTATTTCAAGACAAGGTTATATATATCAATATGAACTACACCCCAGAGAATAAATTCTATACACTACTACATGAGTGTGGACACTTACTCTTGGAGAATGGGAAGAAGGTGTTCTTAGATGAACACCCTATCTACCCCTCTGATATTCTTGATGGTAGAATTGAAAGAAGCAAAGCATATAAAGTATGTTTACTCTCAGAGGAAACTAATGCATGGAGGAAAGGGTGGCGGCTGGCCCGGCGACTTGAACTCTATGTAAACAAAGAGAAATATCACAAGTCTATGGTAGATTCTGTCTGGAGCTACGTAGAAGACATAACTAAGAAGTAATACTCCGGGAGGAACTATGTCAAAAAAGAAAACTAAAATAAAAGGAAGAAGCATGCCTGCACTCGGTATGATACTGAGAACAGGGAACCATGCTGGTCCCCACCACAACAGAAATAAGCGTGTTGTGAAGGATGGCTTAGATCGAAAGGCTAAGCATAAGAAGAAAAGGGAAGAAGAGTAGTAATCCCTTACGGAATTGGGTTTCTGGCATTTTTGCCAGTCACCCAAACACCCGAGTTCACCATGAGTTCTTATTTCCTCATATATACTGACCCCTACAATGTAGTATATGGGTCTCCAACCAGTTTCTATCTCCGCTCCTACTCAAATACGACTCAAAGGAACATTGAAGATGCAGTAAGGTTTACATTCCCTTCTGCAGCTGTGATCTATGCTCCTCAAATAACTAAAAAATTTGAAGACGAAGATAAGAAGCTGAAATCGAAAAATCGCGCGACCCCAAGGCTCATTGATGGAATATCAGTACTCAATGAAGAAGAGTGGTATACGCGTAATAAACATTCACAATATGTATCATATGGTGAGTGGCTGCTGAATGGCTTACTATAAGTCAAATAGCAACGGCACATATCTCCCCCTTACGGGGGAGCCTCAAGGCTCGGCTTAGTCCTAAGACTAAGAGAGTCTTTTTTATACAGGAGGAACTATTATGAGTGCCAGAACAATTAGAAATGTAATTTACACAGCAGCTTTCATTGACTTACCTCAATGGGATGAATCTTCACCTATTGATATGAAACGTCTCCTGGATACTACTACAAGTATCCTCGGACCCAAAAATCAAAATCCCACAGGGATCCTGAAGAATGTCTATTTGCACCACATGACAATAGCATTCCGACCAACAATCTTTGAATATAATCAGCTTGATTATGGCAAAGAAACAACTCTTTACCTGGTAGGTATTGCTGGAAACGAAAAGGCTCAAGCCTTTTTAGTTGAAACTGTACTACCGGTGAAAAATAAATACCCTCATATAACTATCTCTACAGCTGAAGGAGTATCACCTGCATACTCTAATCAGTTGTTTGATGAAGTAGAGTGCGTTCAACTCATGGATCCAATCGAACTAAAAGCACGTATCGGTTGGTTTGATGGACGCCAACAACAATATAACCGAATTATGACGGAGGTTGAGAGACATGTCAGTCAACGATAAAACTGAACTCTTTTCACTGTATTGGTATGATCCTGATGGACGACAATACGCTGAAATCAAGCATGTACCTTGTGATGAGAAGTTTGTTAGCGCACTAAAGCGACTCACTCAAGGACCGGCAGCTCAAATTGGAGCAGTAACTAAAGTTGTAGTTACTGATCAGATGGACTTCACCAATTTCCTTTGGGAAAAAGGTGTTGTTATCTTCCCTACAAAAGAAGATGTAGCTGATGCTGAGGGTCAGGGTGTATAATGCCTGATTATTCAGCATGTTACGGAACAAACTGTGCAATTAGAAACGGGTGTGCACGTTTCCGCATGGTACCCGGAACAAGACAATCTATTACGCAACCAGAGAACAAAGAAACAGTTACCCATAGGGATCACTGTGAAATATTCTGGGATATTAGAAAAGACGTACCATTTGTTTGTGGTCCAACTGACTCAAACCTACAAAGACATGAGCTTATCAGACTTATAAAAGTCAGATGGTGTAACCACCACGCTGAATTTTCTGATTGGCTTCTTGAAAGGTTTACAGATGAACAAATTGGTAAGCTTTTAGAAGAGCTAAGAGATGATGAGCGCTGTGACGAACAGGGAACCACGTCTTGCAGTGGACCACCACCTTCTGTTTGGGCCGGTGTATTCAAGGAAGGTGAGGAACACGGCTGAGGCAGATGCCTGATCTAAAATGGAGAAGAGATCACCCCCGTATGGGGGTGCCTTTTTGAAATGACTGATAAAAAGACTGATAAAACGACATACTGGATCATAGATGCAACAATCATTGGGCAATTCAATAGCGAAAAAGAAGCTATAGAAGCGCTTGAAAAAGAATCAACAATGGTTGAAATAGCCATTGGAGATAAAATAGTACACTTACCTAAAGATAAAATAGGTATCTGTCCAGAAGAACTACTCCCCTAACCCTAACCCTAACCATGCAAGGAGAAGGTAGGGTGTGGAAATGTTCTGTTATACCACATGTAGATAGCCCCAATTCTGGGGCTATCTTTTTCTTACCCCCTTACGGGGGTAAATTTCTGGTTGGCGGGACAGGATTGAGCTAAGACTCAATCTTTCGCCCGACGAAACGTAGCAATCGTTAGAGACAGGAACTAGTCAGAAAACCCTATCTAATATATATAGAGCGTAGCATGTAGGGATGCCGCATATAACAAAAGCAATATACCCTAATATATTGCCTGAGAACTACAATGGAACAAGAGAGAAGGAAACTTCGCTCTTATTCTTTTCAAAGAAAAAGCAAGTGGCTGACTGAGCCGAATGTTACAGTAACATCAAAATCTGATCGCATACAACATAGAAGATATGTTTCTATCTCAGATTACCATAATACGAGAAGATAGACGTACTATTTATCTCTAAATGGTCCAGTGAAACAACAGGATATAATTATGTCAGCTGACGTTTCTATGTTTTAGCGTCAAGAAGAAACATTGTGCCATCCCAGGTAAGGCATGAATCCTGGGAATTACTTTTCTACCCCTTACGGGGTAAATTATTGCCATGGTATGGTCAAATTACCAAGTAAATCTTGGGAAAATCCTACTAATACAACTAGCGAACCATGGTTTCATGCTGCTTACGCAGCATAACAAAGGCAGGCTTACTGCAGAGAACAGGGGTAACATAAGTGTTAACAGCTTAGATACAACTGGTCACTGTACTACTGTCAAAAGTGTATAGATCCAACACAACGACCATTCATTGGTTATGAGTGGAGAGAGTGGCTACTAAGCCTGCTTCAGCATGTGGAGCTATGGGATTGTGAGAAACGCTTATTAACCAAAGACACTCAGGACTTTTAGTAAAAGGCTCTGAGCTCAGAAATGAGTCTCTCAAAAACATAAGTAGCAGGATAAAAGCTTTATAGACTACCCGTAGTGGTAGTCTTTTTTTTAGGAGGGAATATGAAAGTAGTGAATTTATATAAAGAAAAATATGACGTATATATTGGAAGAAAAGGTAAGGGTCAGAGCGGTTATTTTGGAAGTCCAATTATAATTGGTAAACCCTGTCCTCTTTGCAACCAGATACACAATGATAATGGGTCAACTCTTCCTTGTTATACAAAGTATGCAAGGCATAGAGTAACTGTTGATCCTAAATTCAAAGAAGCAGTCCTTGCCCTTAGGGGCAAAATTTTAGGTTGTTTCTGCAAACCAAAACCATGCCATGGTGATGTATTAGCAGAAATATGCAATGAGTTGAACAAAGAAAATACTGCTATCTGTGAATTCTGCAACGTGTTGCACACAGAAGGTGAATACCGTTTTGGTAAACACATCTGTAACAAATGCATAAATGAGGAGTCTTAAATTGATTGAAATAACTGGAAACCTATGGGAATACATAGGAGAAGCAGATTGTATCTGCATTACAACAAATGGCTTTGTTAAAAAGAATGGTGAAGCCGTTATGGGGAAAGGTTGTGCAAAGCAAGCACTAACGCGTTACCCCGACATTGGTCTTCGTCTTGGCACTATGCTAAAGAACGAGGGAAATAAACCCGTAGAATTATATCAAGACAGCGGTACTCGTATCTGGAGTTTTCCTGTAAAACCCAGAACCGTGCCATATCTTCTTGAAGGTCAGAATGTTGTTGAGCATATGCGAAACAAATTCAAAAAAGATGATATGGTCCCAGGTTGGGCCGCTAAAGCTTGTATTAATTTGATATTGCAAAGTGCAGCCATCTTACAAAAGTATGCTGACAGCAATAAATGGGAAAGTGTAATTATCCCCAGACCAGGATGTGGAGCTGGGGAGCTGAATTGGGACTATGTTAGTTCTAAGTTACATCCGCTCCTAGATGATAGGTTCAAAACGATCACTTACAGGTGACAGAATGCCCCCCGTAAGGGGGGCATTTATAGGGCGTTCACACGCCCCAATTTGCTGGCTGCAGGGGAGGGGAATCTATCTCTGCAGGTCGATAACCAAAAGATTGACAAGGGAGAAATATTTATGACCGACAACATTGAGTTTATTCTAACCTCCGACCCCACCGTCGCAAGGAAGATTATACAATCTGACAACCCACCACTCGTTACAATTGAAGCAGAGTACGGCAGCTATGTTGCAGAAGGAACGCAGTATACTGCTGCACACCATCAAGCAACTGGACCGTACACCAATGACAATCCATCACCATGCTGTGATATCAATATTCCAACTTTGAATAATGGTACAGTTCTAGTGAGTCATGTTGACCTGGATACAGTGGGTGGTTGTCTTCGAACTACTAATGAATGGAAAGAGAAGCTTTTCAATTCAGACACAAATCATTTCTGGCAATTTGCTGGGTGGGTGGACGTCAAGGGTCCACATATGATGAGAAACTTTCCGACTCAAACGGATAAGGATACCATCATCAACCAGCTGACTGCTTATTGGGCTTGGCACGACAAGAATATGGGTTCTCTTCGTACAAACCAAGGAGAAAGCTTGGACATCACCAAAAGTGTAATGTCTGCAGCTAACGCTCTCCAACATATTTTGAATAACAACCCAGAATACATCGATCAGGGTATTGAATTTCAGAAGAAGGAGGCTGCACTTGCTGCGGAATCGTTTCGTGATATTCTTTACATTGGAGATGGAAGCGATAAGATTAAAATCGTCACTCGTAATAGTGATAAGTTTACGAATCATCTTTATGACCTTGGCGAAAACGGTCTTGCAGACATTGTTATTGCGTATAACAATAAATATGGATCGATCACTCTTTCTTACGCACAGTGGGAAGATCGATATATGGACCTCCAAATTGCTCCGTGCTTTGAAATCATGCAAAGTATCTGGGGTAACACCGCAGGTGGACACGCTGGTATTGCAGGCAGTCCCAGAGAGTTGCGTGTAGAAGAATCTATGATTCAAAATGTCTGCGCAAAACTCGTTGATTATCGAAACAATTGTTTGTATGAAGATGATCAACTTCAAAAGGAACTAGCAGAAATTCCATTCTAAACCACCCCATGTAGCTCTATATGAGGTACATTTGGTCCCCCGAAAGGGGGGCCAATTTTATAATTCATATCACAAGGAAATAAATGAAATATACTGAAATAGGCCAACAGATAGGTCAACTAGTCCAACAAAAAAATGAAGCTTACGGTGATAGCTTCTCTAAATCAGAAGATATTCTAAAAGTTCTCTTCCCTAATGGAGTGCAACCAAACCAATACAGAGACCTTCTGGCAATAACACGAATTATTGATAAGCTATTTCGCATCGCCACAAATAAAGATGCTTTAGGTGAAAACCCTTGGTCCGATATATGTGGCTATGCCATTCTAGCAATCTCAACAACATCAGACAAAAAATAGATAGTTGCGGCTTACGCCGCATATAGTGGGGTAGCATAAGTTACCTTTTTAACAAAAGGAGAATAACCATGAAACTAATGATTACAGGTCATAGGCCAGTAAAATTGGGGGGTTATAGTCCAGAGAACCCTCTAAAACAGAAGCTAATGTGGAAGTTTGGAGAAATTCTCGATAGAGCTATTATTGCAGCCAATAGAAAAGAGGAGAATTTGGCAGTAATATCTGGTATGGCTCTAGGATGCGACCAGTGGTGGGCTTCTGTTGCTTTAGAAAAAGAAGTAGAAGTCTACGCTTATATCCCGTTTGAAGGACAAGAAAGCAAGTGGCCGTCTACAGCGCAACAGCTATACAGTGCACTCATTAGCAAGTGCAAAAGGATAAAAGTATCCTGTAACGCAGGTTATGCAGCATGGAAAATGCAAAAGAGAAATCGCGATATGGTCGACGATGCTGATTTTTGCATTGCTGTCTGGGACGGAAGTACAGGCGGCACTGCCAACTGTGTTAACTATATCAAGCTTAAAAGAAAGCCTCTGTTGCTAATTAACCCGAATACCCTAGAAGAAGAATGGTATCAATATGATGATAACATTCAATATAGAAACGCACGAGTTGCATAAAAGCATATATATCTTGTGACTAAAGTATCAGATCTGGTAATTAATCCAGTCTGGTACTTTTTTTTAACAGTGGCTTTATGGTAAATTTACCCAATATTCTTCTTTAGAAGAAAGAACTACTCACAAGGTAATATATAATGCAGCTTAGTAATCAAGAAAAGCCGTGCTGGTTTATAACTATTAAAAAAATGTATTTAGCAGGGCCCTTCTACACTCAGAATCAGGCCCAGTCTCATCTAAATTCTTGTATTGACATTGATGGAAATGCCAATATAGAAATAAAAGGTGAGACGTTTACAATACCTAGAAATCAAATTAAGATAATAAAAGACACATATTGGGAATAAAAAAGGAATATCTAAAATGGATCATAAAATAATCCAGAATGCTATTGATATTGCCAGCAAAGCCCACAAAGATCAATTTAGAAACAACGGATTAGATCCATATATTAAGCATTGCTTAAGAACTTCTCATTATATCGAGAAGGTCTATTCCAAATATGCTACAACAGAAGTAATTGCATCTTTTATACTTCACGACACTCTAGAAGATTGTCCTGAAAAGGAGATGCCTATTTACTATGAACAAATTTATTTAAAATGCGGACTAATTACAGCTGGTTATGTTGATTTGCTAACCAAACCAAGAGATTTTTCATTTTACAGAAATAAAAGATATAAAGCTCGTCTTTACACCTCCCCAAAAGAAGTAATAATAATAAAACTATCTGATAGAATAGATAACTTATCCGATCTAGCCCAATCGGGCTGGGACATGAAAAAATTACTTTGGTATATAAAAGATAGTGTTTCTATCTATGAATTAGCATGTAGTCGCGGCCTCATACAAGAGGCTCGCTATCTATTAAATGCTATTATGGAAGCTGAAACCTATATACATACACTGAATGTACACGTATAATGATATAAGGAACATAATGTAATGACAAAAAATGCTATAAAAACTATATGTGCTTGGTGTAAAAAACTAATACAAGATGGTGACACACCAGAATTATTTGGTATAAGAAGGATATCCCATGGTATGTGTGCCGAATGCTTCGGCAACTGGGATGAAGTTCAAGAAAGAATGTGGAAGCAATCTGAAGCTGAAGAGAGGGAGAACAATGAAAAATATATCCAACCATCTGAAGACAAATAATTTAACTTACACAGAGCATTTTCTCGTAGCAATGAAAATATCTTTTTTACTTTTTATTGGTTCTATGGCCTCAGCAACACATGCTGTGTTGCCATGGTTCTTTAAAAACACAGCAACTAATTATGCAATAAAAGTTGCTGCAATCCGACTTAAAAGAAGAAACAATGCGAAACTTAGAAACAAGTCTCAAAAATAGGAAAGAAGAAATGGCTAATAATAAGATGTTATATTATAAATCAACCAGACCACCAAAGTGGCCCTTTAACGTTGTAGTCAAGAAGCACGGTAGCCGTACTATCTTGTATATTACATACGGAGGAGGAAGAAAAAGTGGTGGTGGCGCTTGGTCTGAAAATCTAAACAATGTTCATCCCAGAACAATGTCTATGATCGAAGATTATCTTGGAGAGAAGACAGTTAAAGAAATTATGAATCTCCTCAAGCCTAAGCGCAAATCCAATCCCAAGCCAAAGGCTTAAAAGGAAAAATATGGATAAATTAAATTTATTAATACAACTTGGGTTAACTGAAAAAGATATTAGTGCCTTGCTTGAGTGTGTAACTGTTTCTGGATTGCCGGATTCAACAAAAGAAAATCTAACAACGAAATTAACTAGAATAACGAAGAGTATCAATGTGGAGAACTACAACAATCCAAATCAATTAGATCTCTTCCTCAAAGACTAGAGGTGTCTATGTCAAAGCTAACAGATGTATTAAAGCTCATATTTTGTTCAACTGCTTCTTTAGAAGAATTAAAACTTCAAACCCTTAATAGTTTTGCTCATTCAAGCAAAATTCTAGAAACGGAAGGTATTCCTAAAGAGCACTCAGACAAAATACAAACCTTTCTGCTTGCTATGAATGGCGAAATGGAAGAGTGCATAATTTTCTTTCAGCAAATTTTAGATTTGGTAACAAAGGAAAGAAAAAAACAGAGTTTTTATGAAATAAAAGACATGTCTTTAGACCTTAGCCAATTAACTAAAAAAGAGTACACAGAATATTATGAATATAGAAATACTATAGAAGACCAATATTACTGTTTGGCTCAAATAAAAATTCGAGATGCCGCTGAAAAAGCAGCACTAACTACCAATCAGTTTTTTGTCTATCCTATGGATGACAAAACTATACACTAGGAGGAAATATGTGGTTTGGACTAACAATATTTACCATTGCTGTATTTGGACTCTCATTTTTAATTACCCATAGCTTTCTTTTTGAAGCTCCCAGGAACCTATTAGCAGATCTAAATGATAAAACTGCGCATATAAGAGTGCTTGGTACTCTTACTACGTATATATCTTATTTGGCAAACTGCATAGTCTGTTCCTCTGTATGGGTCTCTATACTTTTAATGCTTATTTATGATCACTCTATAATACTTTCCAATACTCTTCCAGATATGTTAAACCTCGGAGACTTACCAATACTAATTGGATGGTCCGCAGGAACAAGCTGGATTTTAGGTAGAGCTACTGGTATAACTGATTAAAGAACCAATATATAAGGAGAATACAAATGTCAGAACGCAAATGTAAATGTTGTAAATGTTGTGAATGTTCATGTGATAACTGTTGTTAAACCCTAAGGGGGTGAAACGGTCTCGACATGGTAGAACAAGTGGAGAGTGCAAGCAGTCAACCGTGACACATGACTTGATAGTGTTACAAAAATTTAAATGCCGAAGATTTAATTATCTCAGCTCTGGAAGACACCTATGGTGTTGATCTAGATGGGGCTTCTGACCGCCTTATTACCCAAGGTCAGACTCCTGTTCAGTTAGCAGTATAAAAACCAACTGACACACCCTTAAACGCCTGGTGCAGGGTTTAAATAAGCCGGGATAATTTGCTTGTTTATATTCAAACAAGATAAGCTTGTGAATGACTTAAAATGGAAACTATTGTGGACGCGGGTTCGACTCCCGCCACCTCCACCATATAGGATTAAAAATGAAGTTGGACGTAGACAGAAAATTAAGTATACTAATAACATTGTGGATATTAGATAAACTTGTTATGCTGGCTATGTTTTTTCTATTTAATTAGAGGTACTTATGAACACATTATACATGTTCTACTTCATATCATTTATCTTTATAGCTTTTTCTATTACAATGTATTATAACGAGAATAAAAGGACTAGTAAGAAGCAAAAAGAAGAAGATAGATTATGTGAAAATGCTGTACTTTTGAGAAAGTACATGAAAGAATTATCTGAAGAAGAAAATAAAAACTTCGAAAATAAAGACTGGAGAATAAGATGAATGACTTAATAGAACTCGCAACCGGTCCCGTAGGTGTCTTTGCACTAGGTTTTCTTGCAGGCACCGCTTTCGGTGACTGGGCAGAACCACTAGAGCTAGCAGGCAAACTACTATCTAAAGCTGCTTCTACACTCAAAACTTTAGCTACTAAAGTCAAAAGTATCTTTGGACCAAAATAACGGACAAAATTATGCTAAAATCTGCTGATGTCGTAGCAGGCTTGGCTTGGGGAGATGAAGGAAAGGGTAAGATTACCTCTTATCTCGCTTCATCCGGCAAGTACAACTATGTCTGCCGTTGGGCTGGTGGCTCTAATGCTGGCCATACAGTCTACATTAATGAAAATAAATACAAGACACATGTAATCCCTTCAGGGGTATTCCACGGAATACCAAGCATTATAGGACCCTCATGTGTAATTAATAAAACATCCCTCTACTCAGAGCTTGAGTATCTCCATGATAATGGATTTGACATACATTTGGTTAAAATATCACCTAGAGCACACATCGTTACTGATGAACACATCCTCTTGGACAGGGAAAGGCTTGCTCCTGCCCTAGGTACAACTGGAAGTGGAATTGCACCTGCATATGCAGATAAAGCAGCACGGTGTGGTGTACGAGCCGAAGATTATCTTCCAAAAAGTATGATATGGGATGAGAAACTCGAAGGAAACGTGCTCTGTGAAGGCGCACAAGGCGTCTGGTTGGATTTAGATTGGGGAAACTATCCTTATGTTACCTCAAGCACAACGCTCCCCTATGGGGCTTGTAGCTTGGGAATTCCGCCTCAAAAAATCAACCGTATATATGGAGTTGCCAAGATCTATGACACTAGATCTGGAACAGATCCAATATTTCCCGAATCTCTACTAGAAGATCAGATCTTATCAAGACTCGCTGATCTTGGAGAAGAAGTCGGTGTAACAACTGGACGAAGAAGAAAAGTACAATGGCTAAACCTGGATAAACTAATTCACTCTGTGAATATGACTGGAACAACAGATCTTATCATAAACAAATGTGATATTTTGGATAAGCTTGGTGTTTACAAAATCATATACAACGGAAGAGTGGCACAATTTAACTCACTCACAGATATGATTGGATTTGTGAAAGCAAGACTATCTGAGAGGTGTCATCTGTTAAAGAATAAGCTGTTCTCTTCTTCACCGTTAACCCTGTAGAATATAACAACCAAAAGGTCACCGCCGCGAATGCGGCGGGATTTTTCGGTTTTACTCGGCTAGCGCCGAATTGAATTTGAAGGCTGGTAGCTCAATTTGGTTAGAGCGCTTGTCTCATAAACAAGGGGTTACGGGTTCAAGTCCCGTCCAGCCTACCATCTTACAAGGAGACATTGTGATTAAACTCCTAAACAAAGTACCAAAAAGAATTACAATAGCTGTATCTGGAGGGCCTGACAGTATGGCAGCTCTGGATTTTCTAACTAAAAGACGTGACGTGACTGCTGCATTCTTTCACCATGGAACTAAAGCCAGTGATAAGGGTGAAAAAGTAGTCACTAAATATTGTAATGAACGTGACGTGACGCTTGTCACTGAAAAAATTAGCTGCACGAGACGTGGCGGCGAATCTAGAGAAGAATTCTGGAGAAATGCCAGATATGAATTCTTCGAAAAACTAAACGGACCTGTAATTACGTGTCACCACCTTGATGATGTCATCGAATGGTGGATTTTCACTAGTTTGCATGGTAATCCCAGACTAATTCCTTATAAAAGAGACAAGTATATTAGACCATTTTTACTTAATCGAAAACAAACACTAATAAACTGGTGCAGGAGGAATGATGTCGACTACATCACCGATTCAACTAATAGAAACGATCTTTATTCACGCGGTTATATTCGTAACCATATTATTCCTACCATAGGTAGAATTAATCCTGGTATACATAAAACCATGAAAAAGAAAATTATAGAAGAATTTACACGAGAAGAAGGATACGACGCAGCTTTATAGCTGCGTGTTTCTTGAGAATTCTTAAGCTAGCCCGCAACGCTTTTCACCACAAGATACTTCACCGGGTCGCTCCTGCACTGCAGTCAATCACGTAGAGTGGAGCAACGCTCTTAGGTTGCTGTCTGGTAGGCTTATTGCTGAGTCAGACCTTAAGCGTTCTCAGAAACGAAGAGAAAGAGGATTATTATGTTGACACTTATGTCTCCTTATTATACCTTTCTTTCACTAGAAATCCTATGAAACAGGAGGGTTGTATGGGATATATAAAGGAATCATTCAACATAATGAAATTAATAGGAAATTTATGCTTACGTTGCACAGTCCTTGTTCTTGCAATATCAGGAGTCGTATTAGGAGCAGTATACTTTGCTTCAGACGACCCAAATACTGCAGGCACATATGTGCAAACTTCTATCGACAGAGCTATAAAAGCAAAAAATGATTTAGTAAAAGATGTACAAGAATCCGATATTCAAGCTGAATTCGATGCTGGAAGCTTACTAGATAACGATTAGTATATTACGGAGACTTACGTCTCCGCTTTTATGCTACTTTGTTTTTCTTGGTAGCTCCCACCTAGATAAAAATTTGCTTTGTAATGAAGCAAATATGTTACGTGTTATCTGTCTGTTCTTACCCCCTTAGAGCAGAGAAAACACGGGGACCATAGCAAACTTACCAAATTCATAGCTATGGATGGTCAGCTGGGTTGGTTGTAATGCGGCGGATCACGCGACACAGTGACGGGTAGGTGTAAGGCCTACAACCTATTCATGAATGTATTTACCCCTAGGTACTTGAAAAAGAAATTTTTTAAGGTATTATAGGGGTATACCAATTTTAATCAGTGTATTGCATTGGTTAAGAGGCAATACTCGTGGCGACTTGCTTTTGCAAAGAGCGATATTGTCGTTTCCTGTATATTTATTCTGAAGGAAACATGCAGCAACTTATAAAACAATGAAGAAAAACTCAGGAGTTCTACATGAACGAAGAGTATAAATACTGAATATAAGGATACTAACAGCAAATTTTATTCTTACCACAATCAAGAACGTAGCTTAATCAGGTAAAGCGCTTAACTTCGGTTAAGAGATGTCGGTTCGAATCCGGTCGAAAATGTATCCTGGATATTCTTATCCTTTTTCTCTGTATTAAAGGGAGCCAGCAGCAAACTATATAATCAACAAGCAATAGATTAAATGCTCCCTGAATGCTTACCAGCACCGGAGGTTCCGAGTGACGGCTTATTGATTCCAAGCTTCTAATACTGTTATGCAAGCCCCCTAGGGGCTAACAGTAGCCTCTGGCTTCATTCCCCAATCCCAACCGTAAGCGGGTCGCGCTAATGCCGGTGCACCTTTCTGACAAACGATCAATTATTTGATCACTCACAAATGATAATGGATAGATTTATATCCATTTAAACAATAAGGAAAATTAAATGAACCTGTATATTGGAAACCTACCCTATAGCCTAACTGAGCAACAGCTCAGTGACCTATTCAGTGCCTTCGGTACCGTTGATAAGGTTAACATCATCAAGGACCGTGAAACTGGAAATTCAAAGGGCTTTGGATTTGTAGAAATGGCAGACAGTGATCAAGCAACTACTGCTATGAGTGAACTCAATGGCAATGCCGTTGAAGGTCGTGAGATTAAAATCAGCGAAGCTCGTCCACGAGCTTACTAAAAATTTTTTCTCATAAGGGAAAGTCAACATTAAAACTGCCAAGAAATTGGCCTAACCCTGGAGTCTTTTATGACATATACACCATATGGTCAAACGACCACTACTCTTCTGGGAGCGATGCAAACAGAAGACGAATTCACGCTTAACGGCTGTGTTACAAACAGCACTGCTGGCAATCCACTTGTAGACATGTTCTTTCAAATTGGATCTATGCGTGGTAAATCAAGACAACCTATAGTTGATCTAATGACTGCAGCTTTTGCAGTAGATCAGCTAGACGCCATGAAGTTATTCTTCTGGTCCCGTGATGTACGGGGTGGAGCAGGAGAGAGGCAAAGTTTCAAGACTTTACTTGAATTCATGTCTCAAACTCCCGAATATCATAATGTTCTCAAGCACAATCTACCACTTATTCCAGTTTATGGAAGGTGGGATGATTTGTTGGTACTCTTTGATACACCTCTAGAGAACGACACGCTTGAGCTTATAGGAAAAGCTCTCACTAATAGAGAAGGTCTTTGTGCGAAGTGGATGCCTCGCGAAAAGAGCAGCAAGAAGGAAATTGCTCAAAAGATCAGAAAGTTCATGGGCCTTTCTCCAAGAAAGTACCGTAAACTATTGTCTGAAAGCACAAACGTTGTTGAGACAGCAATGTGTGCTAAAGACTGGTCTTCAATTTCTTACTCTGCAGTTCCTTCTATTGCAATGAAGAACTATAGAAATTGCTTTGAAAGACAAGATACATCCAGGTGGCACACCTATCTGACCGCATTGGAAAGTGGTGAAGAGAAAGTAAATGCATCTGCTATCTTTCCTCACGATATCGTCAAGTCTGTTCTAGGTAATCTCGATACAATTAGTTTCCAAGAAAAGCGATTGCTTAATCAGCAGTGGCTTGCCCTTCCAAATTATATGGAGGGGAATACGAAAAGGATTCTTCCTGTTGTTGATACATCTGGAAGCATGTATAGCGGTTATTTTGAGTCTACGACTCAATTAACACCAATTCATGTGTCCATTTCGCTTGGACTCTATATTGCTGAAAGAAATGAAGGCCCTTTTAAGGATCACTTCATGACCTTTAGTGAGCAACCAGTGATTCAAAAAGTAGTGGGATCTGATATTCAAGCAAAACTACTCTCCCTGAAAAATGCAGACTGGGGATATAATACCAATATCCAAGCTGTTTTCGACCGTATTCTTGATACAGCCATTAAATGGCAAGTCAGTGCAGAACAATTGCCGACAACAGTTCTTATCCTTTCGGATATGGAATTTGATCGGGCTGCTAATCCTAGCGACTCTGCATACCAGTCTATATCCCAGAAATGGGAAGATGCCGGATATGGCCAGGTTTTACCTGAAATTATTTTCTGGAACCTTGATGCTAAAAGCTCTAACTTTCCTGTAAAGTTTGACCAAAAAGGGACTGCTATGATCTCTGGGTTTTCCCCTTCGATCCTTAAGCAGGTACTTAATGGTAGCGATATTACGCCTCAAGGGATAATGAGAGCTACTATCGATTCTGATCGATATTCTATCATTACACTTCCATAAAACATCAAGATGTGGTATTTGTAAAGGAGAGGTGTGTAATGCACCTCTCCTTTTTTTTACCCATAAAAACGAGTCGAAACATGAAAATAGTAAAATACCCAAACAACGTATTGGTAAAAAAATCAGAACCCGTTACCACTGTAGACGATGAATTGAGAGAATTCGTTATAGAGCTCTATCAATTGATGGTTGATAATAATGGTATGGGTATCGCTGCTCCTCAAGTCGGTAAGAATATTAGACTTTTTATATTCCCAGCCAAGAGTATAGGCAATTACCAATGTGCAATAAACCCAGCTATAACATCTGTCTCAGATAGAAAAATTTTAGCCCCCGAAGGATGTCTTTCTTTTCCAGACCTAAATGTTGATATAAAAAGGCATGCTTCTATAGAGGTAAGATATGCTGATCTGGACGGAGAGTATATAACAGAAACCCTGCACGGAATAAGAGCTAGATGCTTTCAGCATGAAATGGATCACTTAAATGGTATCGTTCACCTTGATAGATTGTCAAAGACAAGAAAACGAGTCGCCTTGCGTAAATGGCGTAAGAAGCGTAAGCTAAAAACAAGGTGAAAGTTTTAGAGAAAGCAACTCAAGCAAAATATCTCTTGATGAGTATAGTTTGCTTATGCTTTCTCGATGCTACATTTACAGTTATTTGGATTGAAGCAGGTATTGCTGAAGAAGCCAATCCAATAATGAGGATTTTTATATCAAGATCCTATCTCTTATTTATGGCTGTAAAGCTTGCCGTTACTTTTGGTGGCGTTCTAATACTTAGAAAGTATAAAGAAAAAAGAATGACAATCAATGCGGCAACATTTCTAAACTTGGTTTATATATATATTATACTTTACCATGTTGTTGGCTTTACAAGGCATATAACAGGAATATAATATGAAAAAAATAACAAGAGAAGAAGCAAAAGAACGCCTTACAATCTGTTCAAAATGTCCAAACTTTAAGCCGAGAATAAAGCAATGCAGTATATGCCACTGCTTTATGTTAATAAAGATTTGGCTTCCTAACGCAAAATGCCCTGACAAACCACCAAAATGGTAGTATGGCCGAGTGGCGGAATTGGCAGACGCAACGGACTTAAAATCCGTTGTCCGTAAGGACGTGAGGGTTCGAACCCCTCCTCGGCTACCATCACACTATATCCAATAGGAAAAACGATGAATACTACCAACCCTGAAAATCTAGCTGGATGGGATACACAAACACTATCAAAATTATATATTAGTATTAGTGAAGCCAAAAAGCAAAATCAAAGCAAAGTTTATCTCAACGGATTCTCTTTTGATCTGAAAAATGCAGAAGATTTTCTTAAAAAAACTGAAAAGAGGAGATGGGATGAGCAAAGACGACGAAAACTACAAACCGTACTACGACAGTAAAAAAATTAAAGACATAGACCCCTTTGGTGGAATGGACGCTTACACAAACTATGATTGGCAGGATATAAAATATCCACCGCCGAAAATAGAGTACCCCAAGAATTTTGTTGAAAAAAGAACTCTTAAAGGCTATGTGTTCATCGAACATCTAGTAACAAGAGAAAGAAAATGGGTTGCAAAGCAAGCTATTTATAAAGATGGAGTTCCAAGTGCATTTTATGATGCAGATCCAAAATTTGCACCAGAGGGGAAATGATATGAATGAAAATTTTTACAAACTCCTTGCTGCTTGGGCAGGAATTATTGTATTCTTTCTGCTCTTTAGCCGCATTTGGTGGCTAATATTAGGCTTTGCTCTTTACAGAGTCACAATGGAATATATAAAAAGCGAAGAAGACTTTGTTCCCAAACTAAAGAGCGCTTTAAGAGGTATACTATGGACAACGAAGTAAAAAATGATTTACAAACCTATTATTTACTAGGTGAACCAGTCGTCGACATTATAAGAAAAGAAGGAAAACTGGTTGTAGAAAAATGGTACTCAACCTGGTATGAACTAATTATATTTATGCCAAATGAACAATCCCTTTTCACGCATATGGGTGAAGAATGGCATGGCATACAAACCGTAAGTGATCTAAAAATACTCGTATATGGAGAAGATACGTTCACTGTTTCAGACGAAATGGCTGAAGCAATAAGGAACTATAAAGGAGAATCAAAGTGACACCATTGCTTTTATGCTTTGCCCTGATGACTGCTAATAATGATGGCGCAATAAAACTAAAAGAAAAAGACATCCATATGGCTTGTGCACAAACAAGCCATATCGTAGACGCAGCTAAAAAAGAAAATATAGACCCCTATATTTTAACTTCAATCATTTACACCGAATCAAGATTCGGGCCGAACGCTGTTTCTTCAGCAGGTGCATGTGGTCTTACACAAGTTATTCCAAAGTACTCAGTAGGAAAATTAACCTGCAAACAACTCAAGAACCCAAAAACTTCAATCTACGCGGGAGCGGCATCACTAAATCAGTGGATCAAAAAGAGAGGGAAGAAAAAATACAAAGAAGCTCTTGCTTGTTACAATGCTGGCAATAAGTGTTTGAAATCTTCCCATGGGAAAAGATATGCTACTATAGTTGTAAATCTGGCTGACAAGCTTAGAAAAATTGCAGCAACAAAAAAGGAACCTGTACGATTTGAATACTATCCCTTAGATCTGATTCACCCGTTAGAATCAACACATCAAGAATGCTACGCTACCGTAAAGGACTAATTATGCCCAATAGTTTATCTAAGATAGATAAAATGAACTTTTGTCTTGCAATGCTGGATAATGATCATGGTATAGTAGAGTCAGCTTATAACACTTTGATTGATACAGGGCTTATGCCATGTGAAATCGTCAAATACGTTGATGCTGTAAACGATAGGTTTTATATTAGTGAAGAAAATGCTAATCTTATCAAGAGTTTAATATCCGAACTGGGAGAAGAAAATGAATGATGGAAACTCAACATCTCACACATGGGAAGAAGGTACGATAAAGATACCAAACCCACAGTGGAAAATCTTCAAGGCAAAAATAAATAGAGTCTTCAACCCTATAGTTGAAAAAGATTTCTACTACGCTCTAAAGGTTTATGAACTAGTAATGCGAGAAAGCAAAGGGAAACGAAAATTTAGCTTTCGCAGAGAAGTGATATTGAGAACATCAGAATTCAACCTAAGAGCAGACTCAGTAGCTAGAATAGAAAACTCAATGTTTCCAGTAGGATCAGAGAGAAAGCGACCTCTGAAACCCAAAAAGAAAAACTTTCTTCCAGCAACCAACAGAACTTCAATTTTTGAATTAGGCAATTCTATCATTTTATTGTCTAACAAAAATAAAACATTTGGTTGGGTTGTAAAAGAAGGTGTGCATGCTGTAGAGGAAGCTCATTCTCATCCCGTTGCAGCTGCTGCATTTCAAGCTTTATCAGATGTTGACTGGAACAGAAATAGTGGTGGAGTTATTTTGTCAAATAAGCCAAAAGAAACCGAAGCCCCTTATAAAAACAGTCCTAATATTGCTAAAAGGTTCGGCCCATTAGGGGAGAAAGGTGTACTTTTTGGTACAGTTGGATGACTATACACCCCTTAATATTAATAACTGCTATTATATTAAATCTATTTCTATTTGCTTTTGCATTGCAAATAGAAAATAATCTATACGCTGCAATTGCAGTTGTTAGCGCATTTCTTTGTGCTAACGGTTTAAAATTTAACAACACGGAGTAAGAATGCAAACTCAACTTATAAAGTTGATCTGGGCAATTACAGAGGTGCTTGAAGTAGATGATTATGCAATAGAAGAAATTGCAAACAGATTAAATGTAAATTCATCAGATATAATTGATCTGATAGATCAAGCTGTCGAAGAATACCAAGAAATCAAAAACGAAGAAGTAGCTTACAATGACTATTGTTCATCTGGTAATGATGATGACGATGATGATGATTTGTACTTTATCGAATAAAAAAGAGCTGCTTTCTTGATTAATCGTGTCTGAAACCCTATTATTAAAGAATAAGGGTTAAGCCTACCATTGGCTTATCAAGGACAACGATGTAAAAATAAAATTGATAGCGTATACCTTCCTCTGCTTTTTGTTGCTATCCTGTAGTGACAATAGAAGCGGTACACCCGATTCCGGGGAACTAGAAGGTATTATCGATTACCCCGATGCTGAAATAAGTGATGTTCCGATAATTGATACTCAGGAACCAGATTCAGGCATAGATGACAACTTACCAAGTGTTGAATACCGACTAAGATGCTGGCAAAGACAATATTTCTTTTGCACACCTGACGGCGGTATCCTGCCTGATGCAGGAGATGAGTCCTTATATCGCCAGGAAATGACGATAGACATTTGCGATGAAAATGGCGACCCCTGCACTCCAGAAGGCCCAAACGATCCAAACTGTCAATGGACTATTATCTGGCAGGGTATATGCGAAGATTGGCTAGAGTGCAATCCAGAAGAACACCTTGTTCACGAAGATGTTCTATGTCAAATTATTGACGAAATAACTGAAGAAACTACAAACGGCCTACAAGACTGGTACTGTGAAAAAGGGCAACTGAAACCAGGCCCTTGTGTACCTTGTGATCCAGAAATTTGCGATAGTATTGATAACGACTGTAACGGTATCGTTGATGATCTCCCTGTAAGAGACTGTGAAAACGATTGTGGACCTGGGGACCTCATATGTGTTGAAGGTGTCGATATGTGTTTCGGCCCTGAGCCCCAAGAAGAAATCTGTGACTACATCGATAACGATTGCGATGGTGATGTCGATGAAGGACAGCTGAATGCTTGTAATACTTGCGGACCTGTTCCTGAAGATATCTGCGATGGCATCGACAACGACTGTGATGGCACAATAGATTTAACTGCACTTGGTGAACCACTAGTAGATGTATGCGAAACCGCTTGCGGTTTCGGACAAGATGTTTGTATCGAAGGCATATGGTCCTGTAACGCACCACAACCTGAAATAGAAATTTGCGACAATATCGACAACGACTGCAATGGCCTTATCGACGATGGAATTGACTGTCAGTGCCCACCAGAATTAATAGGAGCTCTCTTGCCTTGCATGGGAGAACCTTTAGTTTGTGGACAAGGCTTTCAAACCTGTGAATGCGTAGACCCCCTGTGTGCTCAAACACAATACACACCCTGTGTTGCTTTATGTGTCTATTTCCCTACACCAGGAGTAGAATGCGATCCAACAGGAGGGCAAATACTTCCTGAAGTTTGTAATAACTGGGACGACGACTGCAATACTCTTATAGATGATGAAATACCCCCTCAGGGCTGCTACACGGGACCACCAGGGACTATGGGGGTTGGAATATGTGTACCAGGTGAACAGACATGCATCCTCGGAGAATGGGGCTCAGTGAGCGAAGATGGCACATTCTTTGCGAATATATGTGCTGGCGAACAAGTACCCCTAGAAGAAGAACTCTGCAATAATCAAGATGATGATTGCGACGGTCTAGAACCCGAAGAGCTCGAACCAACAGATGTTCTATTTATAATAGATACATCTGGTTCCATGGATATGGAAATCAATGCTGTCTTTTCTGCACTAAACCAATTTGCAGCCTTTTACTCAGATGCAGAAGTTATACAGTGGGGCTTAATTATTGGGCCAACTGGAAATAGCTTTGGCACAGAAAGACTTGAGCTAAAACACCAACTCTCATCTTTTCAAAACTTTATTGCTAATCCATTTGTTATGAATCCTCATGACTACAGCACTAGTTCTGAAATGCTTCTAGATGCCTTATACTTGTCTCTGTCCAACCTTGTTCCGCAAGGAGTGCCTCTCGAACAACTTGTTTGGGAAGGAGGGGTATCCTCTACCCCCTCGTTGGAGAATTTTCAAATCAACTGGAGGGAGGATACCAACAAAGTCATAATCATGTTTAGTGATGAAGAAGCTCAATCCTTTGCAGACCCAGAAATAACAGCTAACCATATAAATTTATTGACAAATGAAATAGATGATTTATTTATATATACATTTAGCCCAGATCAAGCTAATGTAAAGGATACATGGACCCCTTTGATTGTAGGGGGTGCATGGCACGAACTCACAACACTTCCAATAGTGATGTTTGAAAAACTAATGGAAATTATAGAGGAGTCGGCTTGTGGAGGTCTCTAATGTTAATAAATATAATCCTATTCCTTCTGCTGCTTACAGTAGCATCAATGGCTATTTGGATAAGAATATTTACTAGTAAATTAAACAACTATGGCATTGCTAATGCCAGGAATACACAAAAGATAAGAGCAATTGAAGAAGAATTCGGACGAATAGTACTGGAAAGGCCTTCTGTAATAAAAGGAACTATAGAACTTTCGACAGTAGACGGAAATTCCGTTATACTAAAAGCAATACTTACTGAGGAAGTATAGATGCTTGAAGAAGGTGATATTCTCATAAGAAGAGTTTCAAACGGCTTTCTAATAAAAACAAAAACAGATCAAGAAGGCTTTGTCTTCGTTTACGAAGACACACAAACCGATTACGGTGAACACCAAGCATTGATTAATTTTCTTTTTGATCATTTTGGCTACCTGTTCCAATCTAAAAAAAGGGGTGGCCTTGTTCTTAAGATCGATGAAGATGGATATGGAAAGGATTCCTAAATTCCATTTCAAATCCATTTAAAACTCTCTAACAACCTTAGCCCCGATAGCTCAGCTGGATAGAGCAACGGCCTTCTAAGCCGTGGGTCAGAGGTTCGAATCCTCTTCGGGGTGCCATTTTAAGCTGACACTTAATATACAAAAACTGACAATAACTGTCTGTGTGAATTTCCACCTATTTGGAGAAATAATGATAACTGAACTAAAGCTCACACAAAAAGAAGCAAACGATTTGCTTAGAGCGTTAGACTTTTTTGTTTCTGTAAATGCAGACATACATGAAGATGTCAAAAGCGACATGTTGAGCATTTATGACAAAATTTTTGATGCCGGTATTGATGCCGGTTTTGGCCAACAAATCGACTTAAAAAAGAAAGGAGGAAAAAATGGATAGATACTTCAGTAAAGATGATATAAACTTTATGTGGATAGTTGTTGTATGTGCAATTGGCACATTCGGCTTCTTGACAGCCATTGGAGCTTTATAAAATGATAAGGGACATTTACATAAGGGAAGAGGACGGTTCTTCCAATTACACTGATGACGCATTTGATATAGCTAGAACCTTTCAGGGTCTTGTAGAAGCCTACATAAAAGATGTAGAATCAGATGGTAAGGTAGATTTAAGAGATCTTAATAGCCTACTTACAGGCGTTGTTACTGATGTAATACTAAGTGAAATAATTAACAGAAGACTAAGTTAGGAAAATTTATGGACAAATTTCAGAAACTACATGAAGATACGGTTAAGTTTTTAATAAGCATTGCACCTGGAGAGGAAAACTCAAGGGTCAAGCTTAGTAAAAATCCATTTCCCCATCCGATCTCATGGTGTAAACCATTCGGAGAATGGGACTCGGGAAGAATATGGTCTTTAGGAAAATACTGTGCTTTATGGAGATCTGATAAAGTCTTTAAAAATATCCTTGAAGAACTCTTTGTAAGAGAAGACGGTACTCCAAAACTCTTTCATGAGATTGGAAGAAATATAGAAGGAAGAAGAGATAAGCAGCTTGCTGTAGGCTTGACGGACTACTCCAATGCAAGAATTGTAATTGTAACTAATTTCCCTCTTGAGGAAATGAAATACTTTGAGGATCACCCTTTACTCAGGGTTTTTCATTTCTCCAAGTATTTAAAGACCTGGAAACAAATAGCTGCAACATGTGCAATACCCGCAATCTTTTCAGAAGTATCAGCAATGGAAAATCTTGATTACAATATAAAAGATGATGCACCATTTGGTGATGCTGCGACTATGGCATACTTGCCTTCCTCCTATCTCAGAGAGGAGTCAGGAGCTGTCCAAATTGCTTGTAGCTGTACAGACCTTGACCTTCCAAGAACTGAAGCTTATACCGGTAGAGGAAAATACAAATGGAGAGGATTTTACAACATGATAGAAACCATTGGGTATTCTATCGTTGTAAACTCTGCTCATTCTGATATGGCTGCTTTCTATGAAGGCGGAAACAAATACTGCTATCAATTCTCCTATAATGAAATAGACACGAGAATGAACACAGTTTCATTCGAATTGCTAGATGCTAAAAATATAACTAAAGCCTATTACATTGGTGTTGAAAGAGGAAAAAGTAGCATCATGTACCTCACAGATGAAGATAAAATAAGAGCACATGAAAAAGGCATAGTAGTTGCTCTTAGTGGCGGTGGCACTTTATTCCCTGCTATGTTTGGCTTTTTAGCAGGCATGGCTGAAGAAGCCCAAAGATTACACCACCCTACAACCGGCAAGCATATGCCCGCAACACTCAGGGCATTTATTGGTGGCTCTGGAGGTGCTTTAGCATCTGCTTACATGGCGGAGTTTTTACCTGTATAAAGAAGTAGTAATATGATTATACTTATGTTAAACAAAATAAAACCCTTATATAGGAGAACTAATGTCTTACCTAATACCAACTGTTATTGAAAAAACATCAAAAGGTGAACGAGCATATGATATATATTCTAGGCTTTTAATTGATAGAATTATCTTTCTCGGTACAGCTATTGATGATCGAGTTGCCAATAATATAATTGCTCAGTTACTCTTTCTTGAGAGTCAGGACCCTGAAAAAGAGATTAAATTTTATATCAATTCACCTGGCGGAGTAGTAACTGCTGGAATGGCGATACTGGACACAATGGAATTTGTGACACCGGATATATCTACAATTTGCATTGGACAAGCAGCAAGCATGGGTGCAGTCCTTTTATCAAAAGGCACCCCTGGAAAAAGATTTATCCTGCCAAATTCAAGAGTCCTGATTCACCAACCGCTTGGAGGCACTCAAGGCCAAGCAAGTGATATAGAAATCCATACAAAAGAAATTCTAAGGATGAAGCACAACTTGAACGAGATTCTTGCAGAATCTACTGGTCAAGATTATGCTACTATTAAAGAAGATACTGATAGGGACAATATCTTTTCTGCACAAGAGGCTATTGATTATGGCCTTGTAGATAAAATCGTCAAGAAGAAGGACTTGAAATGAAAAGTGATATATTTGGACTGCTAGAAGAAATCAATACACTCGAAAAACGAGAAGAAGAAGGTCATAACTTTCTTGATAGTATTGGCATACCTAGACAAGATAACAAAGGTAAAAAACTAGAAGCATCGGAAAGATTACTAAAGTATCAAGATGAGATAAGGAAAAAGATTAAAGAATTGGAAGATAAAGTTTAGACTTTATCTGCCATAAACAAAAGGGCTTTTTTAATGCTTCTTGAGTAGTATATAGCCCTCAATTCTTTAATAAAACCATTCTTAGGTGTGCCCTTACCGTGGACACCTTTAGAACCTAAATGACAACTCTTACATAAAGAAATACCATTTTCTAATAAGAAGGCATAACGAGGTACGTAATACTTAGAAACAAGATGATGCGCATGAATCTTTTTACTTGAACGACAAGCTTTGCATCTGTACATATCGCGGCCCCTGACAGCAAGCGACCACTCTCTCAATCGAGCTGGATCAAGCTTTCTTCTTCTGCGTCTCTTAGACTTGCGTAATTTACCATTTTTAATAATATTTCTTCTTAATCTTACGTATTTCATATATACTTTCCAAAGGAGATCAAATGCAAAAACAAAATTCCGAAATCAACGGAAATATTATAACAGCTTGTAAAGCTAAATTTGAAGCAGAACGCATGGAAGCTTTAGCTAATTTAAGTGTTTATCTAAGTAATTCTGCTGGCATTGGAGAACATCCAAATATTGTTCAAGAATGCACTAAGTTGATCCAGCAAATATCAGAAGCTGATGAAAATATCAGAACACTCGAAAGTCTTTTCGCACCCCCTAGAGAGGCAGCTGATGATAGTAAAAAAGATTAACATCTTCGAAGATTTAGAAAGAACTCCGGTGGGTGCTGTTGAATATGTCGACCACATGGGTGAAGATATAACAATTGTAAATGCAGCTAGGGTTTCCTTTGGGAAACACAAAGAAGCAATAGATGATAAAGATCTTAAACTGATCAATTATCTTGTCAAACACAAACACACATCTGTCTTCGAACACAATACAATTACATTTCGCTTTACAGTACCACTCTATATAAGAAGCCAGCATATGCGTCACAGAACTTGGTCTTACAATGAGATAAGTCGCAGATATACTGACTATGATATAAAATTCTATGAGCCAAATGCTTTTAGAACACAACACAAAAGCAATAGGCAGGCTTCAAATGAACATGAGCTAGTTAATCCAAAACTCTTTGGTTCAACTGCAGCTGATATAATTACAGCACACCATTCAACTACTTTAAACATGTATAATCTGCTTATAGAAGCAGGCGTGTGCAAAGAACAAGCAAGAGGGATACTTCCCCAGAACATGTATACCCAATATTATGGTACCGTAAATTTAAATAACTTATTAAAATTTATTGAGCTTCGCTTACACGAAGGAGCTCAATTAGAAATACAAAGAGTTGCTCTTGCTTGCCTTCGTATTGCACTAGAACTCTGGCCAACTACGATTAAAGCTTATATGAATATTAAAGGACTAGATGATATCTTTACTAAAGATAGCAAAGAAATCTGCAGTTAGTTATATTCTAACGCAGATTCTTACAGCTGTAGAATGTGCAACAGCAATAGTAATATTGTATTTTGTATTTGGCTATAGCATACCTCAAGCAACAGCAATAGCTGTACCGATATCTTACCCTATTATGGTATTGCAACTAGTAGCAATCTACTATGCATACAGCAGGTATTTAAATGCAAAAGAAGAAAGAATTACTAGTTAAAGCACTTATATGGCGCTTTTGTATTGCTATACCATTTGGCATGGGTATAACCTACCTATGGCTAAACGATTTGCAGCAAGTAACAGAATTAACTATAACTATAAATATAGTTAGCACTGTACTCTACTATCTATATGATCTAATATGGAGTTATGCACAAGAAAAAAATTATAATAATGGGATGAATAGCATCAGCTATGCCACCCCTAAAGAGAGAAGAAAATGATTAGACTTTACACCGATGGTGCGTGGAGGAAAAAAGAAAAGGCAGCAGGTGCTGCTGCTGTCATTGTCTCAGACAACGGAAAAATATCAACCTATCACTCTTATTTGGGTGATGTTACAAACAACTGTGCTGAACTAAAAGCTATTAGACTAGGCTTAAAATATCTTTTATCAAAAAGAAAAACAAGAGAAGAGATAACTATATTCTCAGACTCAACCTATGCAATAGGCATTTTAACTCAGGACTGGAAAGCAAGAGCTAACAAGCAACTGATTACAGAAATCAAAGATATGATATCTAAATTTGATTCTATCAAATTCACATGGGTCAAAGGCCATGGAAAGGATAAGTACAATAGGCTTGCAGATATATTAGCTAATATTGCTATCGACCAACACTTTGGTAGAGATGTAAAGTATTCCAGACCAGTTGAAAGAGAGGAAACTGAAAATGAGCAAGGAAGCCAATGACGCACTTTTCAACGCCATACATAATGAATTCCACAGATGCGTGGACCTGTTGAGAAGTATAAGGGAACACAACTTGAATCTTCCAGATCAAATAAAAAACATCTTAGAAAACAACGAATCCCTATGCCTGGATAATGAAAATGATAGAAAAGTATTATATGAGAAACTTATCTCTGTAATGAAACTGGATATCATAGACAATGAATTGAGAAGTGATCCAACGGCAAAACATGATCAACAAATCGATCTTTTCGATATTTCATATCTGGACAACAACAAGGACAAGAAATAGCAGGCTTACGCCTGCTGTTTACAGACCTAGCTTTTTGGTTGGGTTTTATCAACTAAATAGTCCAAATGGAGAGGATAAAAAATGAATACTTTTACTGGTATTGGAAATCTCGGTGCTGACCCCGAATTGCGTCAAACCCCTAGTGGTCGCGCAGTAACTAACTTCAATCTAGCGATTGATCGACGTTATTACACTGGTCAGGGCGAGGATCGCCGTCTTGTGCGTGAAACTGATTGGATTCCTGTGGTAGTGTGGAATGGTCTTGCAGAAACCTGTGCACAGTATCTGCAGAAGGGTTCCAAGATTTGCGTGGAGGGTTCTATCCGTCCGCGTCAGTATTCCGACAGGAACAATGTTCAGCACAATACGTTTGAAATCGTTGCAAGCAAGATTCACTTCTTGGATCGAATTCGTTCTACCGACGATACTGTTGGCGAAACTGCAGGAGCTACCTCTATGGAAGCTGCAGAAGCAGAGTTGAGCCAGGCTGTATCCCAGCTTTAATAACTTCTATGGCTTTTATATAACCTTACTTACAAGTGGCACAGCAAGGTTATAATAAAGAATGGAAGCCTTGAGTAGAAGTTATCCTTAAGAGACATGAGTACATATGTACTTGTGTCTCTTTTTTTATTTATAATTGAACACACTGAAGCCAGATGCTAAGATAAACCTAACTTGTACCAAGGAGAATCCGTGGATATCAAAGACAAAGTAAAAAAACATCTTCCTGAAGAAGGTTACAAAACCGATAAAAAGGGAAAGTTGGATAAATTGCTAGCTAAAGCAATGAGCAGAAAGCTTTTTGTATTAGCAGTCGGAACCTTTTTTCTTTACATAGATAAAATCGCTGCAAGTGATTGGACACTACTGGCTCTACTATACATAGGAACTCAAGGTGCAATCGATATCATTTTCAGAAAACTTGATAAATAAAGCTTACGCGGATACGTGTCAAAGCTTATCGAGGATAAAATCAAAAGCTAAAAACTGCAAAGAATGTAACCTTTGCGAAACCGCATTACAGACAGTTAACTCTGTACATCGTGGTGACATAACAAAAATTGACTACTTCCTTTTAGGTGAGGCTCCTGGAAAAACTGAGGACACCATTGGAAAGCCCTTCGTTGGCAAAGCAGGAGTACTACTTCAAGGATTGCTCCAGGAACTAGAAATGACAGACAATTTGTATGTAACAAATGTCGTCAAACATAGACCACCACACAACAGGAAACCTACAGCAGAGGAAATGTCAATATGCGGAGATCTCTTTCTTAAAAATGAGATCAATGTAATAAAACCTAAAACTATTATATGCCTGGGTAGAACTGCAGCAGAATATCTTATTACTGCTTCTCTTAAAAGCAACGATATTCCAGAAGAACCTTATCTTAAGCGTAGTCTAAGGGGTAGATCTTTCACTTTTAACCATATACCCGTTCTATGTACTTGGCACCCTGCATATATTCTAAGAAATCCCGAAAAGCTAGAAGAGCTAAAGGGAGATCTTAATTCAGCAAAAGAGTTTATAAAAAAATAAGGAGTTTTGAAATGCAAATTTCACCGAGTCTCAACAAACGAGAAGAATATACTACTGAAGAAATAATTAAATTATATCCTGGGCTATCATCACAATTCGACTATGCAATTGTTGTGATATTGCAAGACATATTAAACGACATGAACGCTGTTACAGAGTATGGTCAAAACGGAATACATTTCATAGATAATAAAAATCTAACTTATTCTTTAGCTGAAATACTTATAGAAGCGGAGAAAATTTATTTAGATCAGTTGAATATCTAATGGCTGACGTGTAATGATAGTTATAGCGACGTAGTTGAACGTTCTAGTAAATACATAGGGTTTTGCCCGAGTAGAGAGGGAAGTAAATGAAGCATAAGCTTTTAGTGCTGTTACTATCATTCGCCACGTTTGGATGTGAAAGCGATTATACTCTCATAAGGGTTGAACCTTATGAGCCTCCAGTGGAGGAGGAAATACCAACTGTTGTTGAAGATCCACCTATAACCATAGATATAATACCTCTGGAACCCGATATAATCGTTACTCCAACATACTACGATTTTGGTGATCTTGTATCTGGATGCCCCGAATACACAGAAATACTTATTGAAAATATAGGAACGGCTCCACTAACAGTAGATAGTTTATTATTCTCAACTTCTGGAGACATAACATTAGATTATAATGGTAACGGTGCGTTTCCTTGGACAATCCTCCCA
>PBNR01000030.1 GCA_002723195.1 Gammaproteobacteria bacterium
AGGCCAGTAGCTCAATTGGCAGAGCAGCGGTCTCCAAAACCGCAGGTTGGGGGTTCAATTCCCTCCTGGCCTGCCATTTAGAGCAGGCAAAAAATAATATTGTGTTGAGAAAGAAGAATTAAGAAGACTGACATGTCAGAAAAAATCGACGGTGAAGACAATAACCTGGATTGGATCAAATGGACAATGGTTGCGGCAATTATAGCTGTAAGTGTCTATGCAAATTCCTATTTCTCGGCTGAATCTTTATTGTTTAGGACAATTGGATTACTGGTAGCTGCAGGGATTGCGGGCTGGATTGCTGTACAGACACAAAAAGGTCGTAATTTCGTAGACCTATGCTTGGAAGCACGAATAGAGATTCGGAAAGTTGTTTGGCCTTCTAGGCAAGAAACAACGCAGACTACGATAGTTGTTTTGATAGTTATAGTTATTGTCGCGATTATATTATTTGGACTGGATGGACTTCTGAACTGGATTATTTCTGGCTTTATTACATAGAAGAATTTAATGGCTAAACGTTGGTATGTAGTCCACGCCTATTCGGGCTATGAAAAAAAGGTAATGAATGCGTTGAAAGAGCGAATAAGTCTTTCAGGCATGGAAGATTGCTTTGACGAAGTTCTCGTTCCTACTGAAGAAGTGTTAGAAATGCGAGCAGGGCAAAAACGGAAGAGTGAAAGAAATTTTTTCCCGGGATACGTGTTAGTCCATATGGATTTGAATGACGACTCTTGGCATCTGGTTAAAGAAACACCAAGAGTCATGGGATTTATTGGGGGAACGGCGGAAAAGCCTGCTCCAATTACCGATAAAGAGGCTAATAAAATCCTTCAAAGAATGGAGGATAGCGAAGACACACCAACCCATAAAACTATTTATGAAGCTGGAGAAATGGTTAGAGTTGTTGATGGGCCGTTTAACGATTTCACGGGCACTGTTGAAGAAGTGAACTATGAAAAGAGTCGTCTTCGAGTTGCCGTACTAATTTTTGGCAGATCTACACCCGTCGAACTCGAGTTTGGTCAAGTGGAGAAAAGCTAACTAACTGTGTTTTTGGAACCAGCCAGTTTCAAAAGCCTTTAAAAGTCGAATCCCCTCCAGTGAGGGGAAACGCCGGGGAGCTGAATCCCCTGACATCAGAGAATTTGACAGGTAGATAATTGTGCCTTTCGAGTTTGAATCGGATTACCAAGAAGTCAGAAATATTCGGCGCTAGAACCCATAGGAGAAGTAAAAATGGCTAAGAAAGTACTTGCTTATATAAAGCTGCAGGTCGGCGCGGGACAAGCCAACCCAAGCCCACCAGTTGGTCCAGCGCTTGGACAGCATGGCGTTAATATAATGGATTTCTGTAAAGCGTTTAACGCTCAGACCCAGGGAACCGAGCCTGGATTGCCAATTCCAGTAGTAATTACGGTATACGCTGATCGCAGTTTCACCTTTATAACCAAGACGCCGCCGGCTTCAGTCCTGCTTAGAAAAGCAGCAGGTGGGAAAAAAGGTAGCGGTCGTCCTAATACTGATAAAGTTGGCAGGGTCAATCGTGCCCAACTAGAAGAAATTGCTAGTCAGAAGGAGCCTGATCTTACTGCTGCTGACATGGATGCTGCAGTGAGAACGTTGGCAGGCAGTGCGCGCAGCGCGGGTCTGGAAGTTGAGGGGGTAGAATAAAGTGGCCAAACTATCCAAAAAGCGTAAACAGATGGTTGAAAAGCTTGAAGTTGGAAGGAATTATTCTGTTGAAGAGGCAATGTTAATAATTTCGGAATTTGCTTCTGATAAATTCAAAGAATCGCTCGATGTTTCCATTAATTTGGGTGTGGATCCACGTAAATCCGATCAGGTAGTTAGGGGTTCCACCACGTTACCTGCTGGTACAGGCAAGGATGTTAAAGTCGCCGTATTTGCTCAAGGCGAAAACGCCGATAAAGCAAAAGCTGCTGGTGCAGATACTGTTGGGTTTGAAGATCTGGCCGAATCTATCCAAGGCGGCAATTTGGATTTTGATGTTGTAATAGCAACGCCAGATGCAATGAGGGTTGTGGGTAAGCTGGGAACAGTTTTAGGTCCTCGTGGCTTAATGCCAAATCCCAAGGTTGGAACAGTTACACCGGATGTCGAGGTAGCTGTAAAAAATGCGAAGGCGGGTCAGGTTCGTTTTCGCACGGACAAGAATGGCATAGTTCACGGTGGAATAGGTAAAGTAGGTTTTGATAGCGCGGCAGTAAAGTCTAATTTGGAAGCGTTATTAGTTGATTTGAAGAAGGCTAAACCGTCTTCGGCTAAAGGTGTTTATATTAAGAAAGTAGTTCTTTCATCAACTATGGGGCCTGGGCTTCTAATTGACCAATCTTCTTTAGCGAGTTAAGTGGGACATGGATTTTCTGAACTAGACAAGTCTGGTTCTATGATGACTTTGTGGTAATCGTCAATAGACGATTCCATCAAAGACCGTAGGTGAGCAACAAAAATACAGCCGTTGCTTCTTAATTTCCTACGCAGATGGTGAAACCCAATCCGACTATTCAGGTCGGGTTCTTATCACCGAAAAAACCGCCTAATTGCAGTGTGATTAGGTATTTAGAAAGGCTTATCTGAGCCGACGGCTGAGCCCGGTAGCTAGGTAATTTTGGCCAGTGCGAGAAGAGCCGCATAAAAAGCTTTCGTTTAGTGCAATAAATGATGATTTGAAGGCGGATTCTACGAAGCGAAGGTTAGAAAATTAGCTGTTAAAGGGTTTAGTTACAAAATGCGAGGTTAAAAAAGTGGCTATAAGACTTGAAGACAAGAAGCAAATTGTTTCGGAAGTCAATCAGGCTGCTGCTAGTGCTTTGTCTGCGGTGCTTGCGGATTACCGTGGTGTAGACGTAGATGAGCTTACTGCACTTCGAAAAATCGCTCGTGAAAACAAAGTCTATCTTCGGGTCGTTCGTAATACATTATTAAGGCGGGCCTTGGTGGATACGGAGTTTGAATGCGTTAAAGAAGTGTTGGTTGGCCCAACTCTACTCGCATTATCTCAAGAGGATCCTGGTGCAGCTGCGCGCGTGCTCAAGGATTTTGCTAAGGGAAATGATGAGTTTGAGATTAAGGCGCTCTCCGTTGGAGGTAAGTTACTGGAAGCAAGCCAGATCGATGTATTGGCAAAATTGCCAACACTTGATCAGGCGAGGTCCATGTTAATGAGTGTCATGTTGGCACCGGTAACTAAGCTTGCTCGAACTATGAATGAAGTTCCTTCTAAGGTTGCTCGAGTCGTTGCGGCGGTAAGAGACCAGAAGCAGGATGCAGCCTAATTTAACCGTTTTTCATAAATTTTTATATTTAGGAGATAAGAGTCATGGCTCTATCTAAAGAAGAAATACTAGATGCAATTGCTGATATGTCAGTAATGGATGTGGTTCAACTGGTCGAAGCAATGGAAGAGAAATTTGGTGTTTCAGCAGCAGCAGCTGTTGCTGCAGCGCCAGCTGCTGCTGCTGGCGCTGCTGCTCCGGTTGAAGAGAAGGATGATTTTGATATTGTACTTTCCGCAGCCGGTGACAAGAAAGTAAATGTCATTAAAGCTGTTCGAGCAATTACGGGTCTTGGACTGAAAGAGGCCAAGGAAATGGTAGATGGGGCACCTTCAACTATTAAAGAAGCAGCCCCTAAGGCAGAAGCGGAAGAAGCCAAGAAGGCATTAGAAGAAGCTGGCGCCTCCGTTGAGCTTAAGTAATAAGCTACAACTACATCACGAACCAACACCAAATATGCAGAACATGTTTGGTGTTGGTTCGTGTTCATTTTTTANTAGATTCATTCTTCGAGTAAAGTTTGCTACGCGCATTTTCGTAAAGTTGCCTTATCGAATGTCGTAGAATTTATCTACTATTACAAATGAATAATGGATTGCAATAGTTAAGAGTAATTAACGCTAGGAATACAACATGGCCTATTCGTATACAGAGAAAAAACGCATTCGTAAAAACTTTGGAAAGTTGCCAAGCGCAATGAATATTCCGTATTTGTTGTCTATACAAATCGATTCTTACAAACAATTTACTCAAGCTGGTATTCCAGTAGAGGAGCGCCTGGATCAGGGCTTGCACGCTGCGTTCAAATCTGTATTTCCTATCGTAAGCTATTCTGGTAAAGCATTGCTGGAATATGTGAGTTACGAATTGGGGAAACCTGCTTTTGATGTAAAAGAATGTCAATTAAGAGGTACTACCTATTCGGTTTCGCTTCGCGTGAAGGTTCGTTTGATTCTTTATGATAAAGAATCGACTACGCAAACAATTAAAGATATTAAAGAACAAGAAGTTTATATGGGAGAAATCCCATTAATGACTGATTCAGGCACTTTTGTAATTAATGGAACTGAGCGTGTAGTGGTATCCCAACTTCATAGATCGCCTGGTGTGTTCTTCGACCATGACCGGGGCAAGACACATAGTTCAGGTAAATTACTCTACTCCGCCCGCGTTATTCCTTATCGTGGCTCTTGGTTGGATTTTGAGTTTGATCCTAAGGATATGGTTTATGTTCGAATTGATCGACGTCGCAAGCTGCCGGCAACCGTGCTATTNCGTGCGCTTGGTTTCAGCTCTGAAGAAATTCTCGCTATGTTTTATGAAAATAATGTTTTCAAAATTTCTCGTAAAAAAGGTAAAGAAGCTGAGATTGGCTTAAAACTTATTCCGGCCCGCCTGCGTGGCGAAGTGCTTACTTTCGCTATTAAAGATAAAAAAGGCAAAAAGATTGTGGAAGAAGGGCGTCGCGTAACTTCACGCCATATTCGTCAAATGGAAGCAGCTAAACTCACCGAACTAAGTGTCGGCAATGATTTTTTGGTTGGCACTTCATTAGCAAAAGATATTTTCAACGAAGAAACAGGAGAAGTAATTTTTCCTTGTAATACGGAAATTACAGAAGAGCTGGTCGCAGAGTTTTTCGAGCAAGGTGTGAAAGGATTTGAAACCATCTACACTAATGACCTCGACTGCGGTCCNTTTGTATCTGATACGCTGCGGATAGATACAACGACGTCAAAGCTGGAAGCCATGGTTGAAATTTATCGTATGATGCGGCCAGGAGAGCCACCCACAAAAGAGTCTGCAGAGAATTTGTTTTCTAATTTGTTCTTCACACCGGAACGATATGATTTATCCGCNGTGGGTCGNATGAAATTTAACCGTCGTTTAGGAAGAGCAGAGTCTGTTGGAGAGCCTGTCCTTAGTAAAGAAGACATAGTTGACGCTCTAAAGACGTTAGTTGGTATTAGAAATGGATTTGGCTCAGTAGATGACATAGATCATTTGGGTAATCGGCGCATTCGCTCAGTAGGGGAGATGGCCGAAAACCAATTCAGAGTTGGTCTTGTTCGCGTCGAACGTGCTGTTAAAGAACGCCTTAGTATGGCTGATTCAGAAGGTTTAATGCCCCAAGATATGATAAATGCAAAACCTGTTGCCGCGGCAATTAAGGAATTCTTTGGGTCAAGCCAGCTTTCGCAGTTTATGGATCAGAACAATCCACTTTCGGAAGTCACTCATAAGCGTCGTGTTTCAGCNCTGGGCCCAGGGGGNTTGACCCGCGAACGTGCAGGTTTTGAGGTGCGTGATGTGCACCCAACCCACTACGGACGNGTGTGTCCTATCGAGACTCCTGAGGGTCCAAATATTGGCTTAATTAACTCCCTGGCGACTTACGCTCGAACTAATAATTATGGGTTTTTAGAAAGTCCTTATCGTAAAGTTGTCAAAAATAAGGTTACCGATGAAATCAACTACTTATCCGCTATCGATGAAAGTGATTTTGTAATCGCTCAAGCCAGCGCAGAACTAGATAAAAAGCGTGGCTTTGTCGAGACTTTGGTAACGGTACGTTACAAAGGAGAGACAACATTAAAACCAAGGGAAGAAGTAGATTATATGGATGTGGCTCCACAACAAATGGTGTCTGTTGCGGCTGCTCTTATTCCTTTTCTTGAGCATGATGATGCGAATCGAGCATTGATGGGATCAAACATGCAACGTCAAGCTGTGCCGACCCTAAAGACTGAGAAACCCCTAGTCGGAACCGGAATGGAACGCAATGTTGCTAGAGACTCTGGGGTCTGTGTTGTCGCATTCCGAGGCGGTTTAATTGAGTCTGTAGATGCAGCACGAATCATCGTGCGAGTCAACGACGATGAAACGGATGCCGGTGAAGCAGGTGTTGATATCTACAGTCTTACTAAGTACACCCGCTCGAATCAAAACACTTGCATTTCCCAGCGACCATTAGTGCGAGAGGGTGATGAAGTTGCACGTGGCGATATACTTGCAGACGGTCCATCGATAGATATGGGTGAGTTAGCGCTAGGTCAGAATATACGAATTGCATTCATGCCATGGAATGGCTACAACTTCGAGGACTCTATTCTAATTTCGGAACGTGTAGTCAAAGAAGATAGNTTTACTTCGATTCATATTCAGGAATTAACCTGCGTTGCACGAGATACAAAGCTAGGTTCCGAAGAGATAACCGCAGATATTCCTAATGTTGGCGAGGGTGCGTTGGGCAAGCTTGATGAGTCGGGAATAGTTTATATTGGTGCTGAAGTTAACGCAGGAGACATTCTAGTCGGTAAAGTCACTCCAAAAGGAGAGACTCAACTGACACCAGAAGAAAAGCTATTAAGGGCAATTTTTGGCGAAAAAGCCTCTGATGTAAAAGATACGTCGCTGCGAGTGCCNACGAGCGTGAAGGGTACGGNAATTGACGTACAGGTATTTACTCGCGATGGTTTGGAGAAAGATCAGCGAGCACTTCAAATCGAAGAATCGCAACTTGCAAAAATTCGAAAAGACATTGACGACGAATATCGTATTGTTGAAGCGGCTACATTTGAAAGATTGTATAAATCGTTGCTTGGGAAAGTTGTAGCTGGAGGACCTAAACTTAAGAAAGGCCAGAAAATCACTAATGATTACTTGAGTAATTTACCAGCGGAGGAATGGTTTAAATTACGCATGTCAAATGATGCGATTAACAAGCAATTAGTGCGCGCCGAAGAACAGCTCAAAGAACGAAGAAAAGCGCTCGATGAGCGTTTCGAAGACAAGAAAAAGAAACTTACTCAAGGTGATGACCTTGCCCCTGGTGTGCTAAAGATCGTTAAAGTTTATTTAGCTATAAAGCGCAGAATCCAGCCTGGGGACAAGATGGCTGGTCGACATGGTAATAAAGGTGTTATCTCTGTGATCATGCCAGTCGAGGACATGCCTTATGATAATAATGGGGAGCCGGTGGATATTGTCTTGAACCCTCTTGGCGTGCCTTCTCGAATGAATGTCGGTCAAATTTTAGAGACTCACCTAGGTGCGGCTTCTAAGGGATTAGGCGAAAAGATAGGTCAGCTGCTAGATGCTCAAAAGAAAGTTACTGAAATTCGTAAGTTTGTAACAGAGGTTTACAACAAAATCGGTCAGCGTAGTGAAGATATTAAGAGCTTATCTGAAAAAGAGTTGTTTGAGCTAGCCAAGAATCTTCGTGCTGGTGTGCCGATGGCTACGCCGGTGTTTGATGGCGCGGCAGAGACAGAAATTAAAGAAATGTTAGGCTTGGCTGAAATTGACGAAAGTGGCCAGGTGACACTTTTTGACGGAAGAACTGGTGACGCCTTTGATAGACAGGTCACCGTTGGCATAATGTACATGCTAAAATTGAATCATTTAGTTGATGACAAGATGCATGCTAGGTCAACGGGTTCTTACAGTTTGGTAACGCAACAACCTTTGGGTGGTAAGGCGCAGTTTGGAGGTCAGCGCTTCGGCGAGATGGAGGTTTGGGCGCTGGAGGCTTACGGTGCCGCGTATACCTTACAAGAAATGCTAACCGTAAAGTCGGATGATGTGGCTGGCCGGACCAAGATGTATAAAAATATAGTGGATGGCGACCATCGAATGGAGCCGGCAATGCCGGAATCTTTTAATGTATTGGTTAAGGAAATACGATCTCTTGGGATTGATATGGAGCTGGATGTGAGCAAATAACTCATTTAATCATGCAGAGAGTGAGTTATTTGAAAATATAGTGGTAATTTTTTAGTCCGCACGATTTTTCAAGGGCGGATGGAGAGAAAACAGAATGAAAGACCTATTAGGTTTACTTAAGTCTCAGTCACAGTCTGATGAATTTGATTCTATTCGCATTGGCCTAGCTTCACCTGAAATGGTTAGGGCCTGGTCTTTCGGTGAAGTAAAAAAGCCAGAGACAATCAACTATCGTACCTTTAAACCGGAACGAGACGGATTGTTTTGTGCCAAAATATTTGGACCGGTAAAAGATTATGAATGCCTTTGCGGCAAGTATAAGCGGCTTAAGCATCGCGGAGTTATTTGTGAGAAGTGTGGTGTAGAAGTTGCGCTCTCGAAAGTTCGGCGTGATCGCATGGGGCATATTGAACTGGCAAGTCCTGTTGCTCATATATGGTTTTTAAAGTCATTACCTTCTCGGATAGGATTATTGTTGGATATGACCTTGCGGGATATTGAGCGTATTCTTTATTTTGAGTCTTTTGTCGTGACCGATCCTGGCATGACCACCTTGGAAAAAGGCCAACTGTTGACAGACGAGCAATATTACGAGGCCATGGAAGAATTCAGCGACGAATTTGAAGCCAAGATGGGAGCTGAAGCAGTTCAGGCGCTCATGAAAGACATGGATGTAGATGCTGAAGTTGCACGTTTGCGAGAAGAAATCCCAGCTACAAATTCAGAGACTAAGTTAAAGAAATTATCTAAACGCTTAAAACTTTTGGAAGCCTTTGTCGATTCAGGTAACAAACCTGAATGGATGGTGATGACTGTATTGCCTGTTCTTCCGCCAGATCTCCGGCCATTGGTCCCTCTAGATGGCGGTCGTTTTGCGACATCAGACCTAAATGACTTGTATCGTAGGGTCATTAATCGAAATAATCGACTTAAGCGTCTGTTGGATCTCAATGCTCCCGATATTATCGTTCGCAATGAAAAGCGAATGCTGCAGGAAGCAGTCGACGCTTTATTAGACAATGGCCGCCGGGGGCGGGCTATTACTGGTTCAAACAAGCGGCCACTCAAATCTCTTGCTGACATGATAAAAGGCAAGCAAGGTAGATTTCGTCAGAATCTTCTAGGCAAGCGTGTCGATTATTCAGGTCGTTCCGTAATAGTGGTTGGCCCTACGCTTAAATTACATCAGTGCGGATTGCCAAAGAAGATGGCTTTAGAGTTATTCAAACCGTTTATCTTCGGCAAGCTTGAGCGTCGTGGTCTTGCTACTACGATTAAGGCCGCCAAAAAAATGGTGGAAAGAGAGACAGCAGAAGTCTGGGATATACTGGCTGAGGTCATTCGCGAGCATCCGGTACTTCTAAATCGTGCACCTACTCTGCATAGGCTAGGCATCCAGGCTTTTGAACCAGTTCTTATAGAAGGTAAGGCGATCCAATTGCACCCCCTAGTTTGTGCGGCTTATAACGCAGACTTCGATGGGGACCAAATGGCTGTCCATGTGCCATTAACCTTGGAGGCTCAGCTGGAAGCGCGGACTTTAATGATGTCCACTAATAACATTCTCGCGCCTGCAAATGGCGAACCTATTATTGTTCCTTCTCAGGACGTGGTCCTCGGTTTGTATTACATGACTCGTGAACGCATTAACGCGCGCGGTGAAGGGATGGTTTTTGCTGATTCGAANGAAGTACAGCGTGCCTATGACACTCGTCAGGTTGATCTNCAGGCTCGCATTAAAGTTCGTATTAGCGAATCTTTTCTGAATAGCGAAGGNGGTACCGAAACTCGAAGCGAAATTGTAGACACAACAGTTGGTCGAGTATTGCTTTATAACATAGTGCCTGATGGTTTGCCGTTCGCTATGGTTAATCAGAAAATGGCTAAGAAACCAATTTCACAAATCCTTAACGCGTGTTACCGGAATGTCGGTCTAAAGGAAACAGTAATATTTGCAGACCAACTCATGTATACCGGCTACGCTTATTCGACACGCTCCGGTTCATCGATCGGTGTTAACGATTTCGTTATTCCAGAAGAGAAGGCGGCAATTATTAACCAAGCTAACTCTGAGGTTGAAGAAATTGAAACACAGTTTGCTTCCGGNCTAGTAACTCAAGGGGAGAAGTACAACAAAGTTATTGATATTTGGTCACGTGCTAATGACATTGTCGCGAAGTCAATGATGGAAGGTCTTTCGACTGAGACCGTAAAAAACAAGGAAGGGAAAGAAGAAGAGCAAGAATCTTTTAACTCCGTATACGTCTATGCGGATTCAGGAGCCCGAGGGTCTCCAGCACAGATCCGTCAACTTGCTGGTATGCGAGGTTTAATGGCGCGACCGGATGGTTCGATAATTGAAACACCAATTACGGCAAATTTCCGTGAAGGGTTGAGTGTGTCGCAATATTTTACTTCGACTCACGGTGCGCGCAAAGGTTTGGCAGATACTGCTCTTAAGACTGCTAACTCTGGTTATCTTACTCGTCGTCTCGTAGATATTTCACAAGATTTGGTAATTACCGAACAAGATTGTGGCACTGAAAAAGGTCTTACAATGACACCAATCATTGAGGGTGGTGACATCATTGCGCCTTTAGGTGATCGAGTTTTGGGTAGGGTTCTAGCGGCAGATGTAGCTGCAGAAGAGGGTGACGAAGTTATCGCAAAAGCCGGAACTGTGATCAACGAACGAATGGTAGATAAGCTAGAAACTTGCGGTGTTGACCAAGTTTACGTTCGTTCGCCAATTACTTGTGAGACGAGATTTGGTATATGCAGTCAATGCTACGGGCGCGATTTAGCGCGCGGNCATGTAGCCAATGTGGGAGAAGCNGTGGGAGTCATTGCTGCGCAATCAATTGGAGAGCCAGGCACCCAGTTAACTATGCGTACTTTTCATATCGGCGGTGCTGCTTCGCGCGCAACGGCCAGTGACAATATCCAAGTTAAGAATACGGGCACTATTCACCTAAGTAATATGAAAACCGTTGAAAATATTAAGGACGAGTTAGTTGTAGTATCTCGGTCTGGGGAATTAATCGTAAATGATACTAATGGTCGCGAGCGTGAGCGTTATAAGCTTCCTTATGGAGCATTAATTACGGTGGGTAAGAAAGTAGACGTAGAGTCGGGTCAAATTGTTGCTACATGGGATCCACATACTCACCCAATCGTATCTGAGGTATCAGGTAAAGTTGCTTTCGAATCTATGGAGGAAGGTATTNCCGTTAGAGAACAAACAGATGAGATTACGGGATTATCTAGCATTTCTGTCATTGACCCTGCCGAACGAGCCTCTTCCGCAAAAGAATTACGTCCAGCAGTAAACGTTGTCGATAAGAAGGGCAAGGAAGTTTGTTTGCCAGGGACTTCCGTTCCCGCGCATTACTTTTTGCCAGCTAACGCAATTATTGGCTTAAAAGATGGTGCTGAATTGAATATCGGTGACGTTATAGCTCGTATTCCTCAGGAGGGTTCTAAGACCCGCGATATTACAGGTGGACTTCCACGAGTCGCAGACTTATTCGAGGCTCGCAAGCCTAAGGAGCCCGCAATCCTAGCGGAAATTTCTGGAACTGTTAGTTTCGGAAAAGAAACCAAGGGGAAGCGCCGACTAGTTATAACTCCTAAGGACGGTGTTAATCCTATCGATGGTTCTGATCATTACGAAACTTTGATTCCGAAGTGGCGCACTATGACCGTTTTTGAAGGAGAACACATTGAAAAAGGGGAAGTTGTGTCTGAAGGTCCTCCTGCTCCGCATGATATCTTGCGATTGAANGGTGTAGAAGCATTGGCGCAATACATTGTAAACGAAGTGCAGGATGTTTATCGTTTGCAAGGAGTACGCATCAACGACAAGCACATAGAAGTGATTGTCCGCCAGATGTTAAGAAAGGTTGAAATTACGAGGTCAGGCGACTCCAACTTGATAAAAGGAGAGCAGCTCACCTATACCCAGATTCTTGAGACAAATGATGCTCTGCAAGAGGAAGGCAAAGAGCCCGCGAAATTTGAACGGATGTTATTGGGCATTACCAAAGCATCTCTAGCAACTGACTCTTTTATATCGGCTGCATCGTTCCAAGAAACTACAAGGGTGCTCACAGAAGCGGCGGTTACCGGTAAACGCGATTTTCTGCGTGGATTGAAGGAAAATGTAGTTGTTGGACGCCTTATTCCGGCAGGCACCGGGTTGGCCTATCACGATGCGCGAAAAAAGGCGAATCTCGAAGAAATGGAATCGGAAGTCTCTGCCAGTGATGTGGAAGCTGCTCTCAGTGAAGCTCTTAGTGAAGAGGCTGAAAGCTAGGAATGCTGCGGGATTCAGGCTCAAAAACAGTTGACTCGAAGATGGGAGATAATTACACTCTCGCATCTTTTGGGTCTAGGGATCCTGAGAGCGGATGCTGCTGGGAACTAGTTTCGGTTAAAAAATTGAATGCTGCATTGGCGAGTATCCGGAAAAGAGGAAATATTAGAAAAACATGGCGACAATTAACCAGTTAGTCCGAAAGCCCCGGAAGAGCAGGGCGTCTAAAAGTGACGTACCTGCATTGCAGCGTTCTCCGCAAAAGCGTGGGGTGTGTACTCGTGTTTACACCACTACTCCTAAGAAGCCGAATTCCGCGCTTCGCAAGGTTTGTCGTGTTCGATTGGTGAACGGATATGAAGTCACATCCTATATCGGTGGTGAGGGCCACAATTTGCAGGAGCACTCAGTTGTCCTTATTCGTGGTGGTCGGGTTAAGGATTTACCAGGTGTGCGTTATCACACTGTCCGCGGCAGTTTGGACACTTCTGGTGTTTCTGACCGCAAACAAGGTCGTTCTAAATACGGGGCTAAACGGCCTAAGTAGCAGAGGTTTGATCTTTAACTAGCAAATTTCAAAACGGTGTTGGGTTTTAGAGCTAAATATACAAGTGCATGGAGTGCGCACTGATCGTAGCTCTTTAAATATAACGATGAGATTGAGTAAGGCCAGGTCTCGGTTAGGGAATTACCACTAGTTGACCATGAAGCGTGAGATCCTGGATTAACCTGAATAAACATAGAGGTCGCAAATGCCTAGACGTAGAGTAGCGGCGAAACGTGAAGTTTTGCCAGATCCAAAATTCGGAAGTAAGGTCCTAGCTAAATTCATGAACCACGTAATGGTCGACGGCAAAAAATCTGTTGCCGAGAAGATCGTTTATGGTGCATTGGATGTAGTTGCCGAGAAGAACGGTTCCGATCCACTAGAAGTTTTCGAAAAAGCCTTAGATAGTATCGCGCCCATGGTAGAAGTTAAGTCTCGCCGAGTAGGTGGTGCTACTTATCAGGTGCCAGTGGAAGTGCGAGCAGAACGCAGGAGTGCTTTAGCAATGCGCTGGCTGGTTGAGCATTCACGTACTCGTGGTGAAAAATCCATGGCTTTGCGTTTAGCAGGGGAGATTACGGATGCATCAGAAGGTCGCGGAAGTGCCGTTAAGAAACGCGAAGACGTGCATCGTATGGCTGAAGCTAACCGTGCTTTTTCACATTATCGTTTTTAACTAATTTTGAGGGTAAAGCTGTGGCTAGAAAACACCCCCTGAGTCGGTATCGCAATATTGGAATTGCTGCACACGTAGACGCAGGTAAGACTACAACAACAGAGCGTGTACTTTTTTATACAGGAATCTCGCACAAGATAGGTGAGGTACATGACGGTGCTGCGGTTATGGACTGGATGGAGCAAGAACAAGAACGCGGGATTACTATTACGTCTGCCGCTACGACTTGTTTTTGGAACGGAATGGACAGTCAGTATGATGAACATCGGATTAACATAATTGATACGCCGGGGCACGTAGATTTCACCATCGAGGTTGAGCGTTCGCTGCGCGTGCTTGACGGAGCCGTAGTTGTTCTCTGTGCTTCTTCAGGGGTTCAGCCACAAACGGAGACGGTTTGGCGACAGGCAAATAGATACGAAGTTCCTCGTATGGTTTTTGTGAATAAAATGGATCGTGCTGGTGCCGATTTCCTCAAAGTAGTTGAACAGATGAAAGAGCGGCTTGGGGCAAATGCTGTGCCATTACAATTAGCGATTGGCGCTGAAGACGAGTTTAAGGGTGTTATAGACCTGGTGAAAATGAAGTCCATTATTTGGAATGAAGAAGACCAGGGCACTACTTTTGAGTATCAAAGTGTCCCCTCCGAACTACAAGCTCTTTGTGAAGAATGGCGTGAGCATATGCTAGAAACTGCAGCTGAAGCTAATGAAGAAGTTATGGAGAAATACCTTGAGGACGGTGATCTCAGTGAAGAGGATATAATGAAAGGCATTAGAGATCGCACTTTAGCGAACGAAATCGTGCCTGTACTTTGCGGTTCAGCGTTCAAGAACAAAGGTGTGCAAGCGGTGCTCGATGCAGTTGTCGATTATATGCCGGCCCCAACTGAAGTTAAGGCGATTGAGGGGATTAAAGATGATGGTACTCCGATCACTTGTGAGGCGGATGACAACGCACCTTTTGCGTCATTGGCCTTCAAGATCGCTACTGATCCTTATGTTGGGACTTTAACATTTTTTCGCGTTTACTCGGGTTCTCTAAATTCTGGTGATACAGTCTTTAATCCGCTGAAGAGTAAGAAGGAGCGTGTCGGGCGGATGGTGCAAATGCATTCGAATTCCCGAGAAGAAATCAAGGAAGTGCTTGCGGGAGATATTGCAGCAGCCATTGGTTTAAAAGATGTAACTACTGGCGAAACTCTCTGTGACCCAGATAGTATGGTTACTCTGGAAAAAATGGACTTTCCGGAGCCGGTTATATCGGTGGCGGTTGAGCCTAAGAGTAAAGCGGACCAAGAAAAGATGAGTATTGCCCTCGGTAAACTCGCCCAAGAAGACCCGTCATTCCGGGTGGAATCAGACGAAGAATCGGGTCAGACAATTATTTCAGGTATGGGGGAACTTCATTTAGATGTCCTCGTANATAGAATGAGAAGAGAATTTTCAGTCGAGGCCAATATTGGCAAGCCACAAGTGGCCTATAGGGAAACCATCAGAAAGTCGGTGGAAATTGAAGGCAAGCATGTTAAACAATCTGGTGGTCGTGGTCAGTATGGTCATGTATGGTTGCGCCTTGAGCCACTTGACCCAGATGCTGAATATGAATTCGTTAACGAAATAGTCGGTGGAGTCGTGCCCAGGGAATATATCCCTGCGGTCGACAAAGGTGTTAAGGAACAAATGCAGAATGGTTGTTTAGCGGGTTACCCACTGCTTGCAATGAAAGTTACTCTTTATGATGGGTCATTTCACGATGTAGATTCCAGTGAAATGGCATTTAAGATCGCGGGGTCCCTTGCTCTTAGAAAGGGTGCGTTGGAGGCAGATCCCACCTTATTGGAGCCGATGATGGCAGTTGAGGTGGTTACACCTGAGGAATACATGGGTGACGTAATGGGAGATTTAAACCGGCGTCGTGGCATGGTGGGTGGTATGGAAGATAGTGCGGCAGGGAAAGTAATTACTGCTGATGTGCCGCTATCAGAGATGTTTGGTTATGCGACCGACTTACGTTCGGCAACGCAAGGGAGAGCAACTTATACGATGGAATTTAAGCAGTATGCAGAAGTGCCAGGTAATATAGCTGAATCGATTATTGATAACACCGCTGCATAAGACTAAAGAATAGAGAGGCTAAGAACAGTGGCGAAGGAAAAATTTGAAAGAACGAAGGTACACGTTAATGTGGGCACAATTGGTCACGTAGACCATGGAAAGACGACGTTAACGGCTGCGCTGACAAAGGTATGTGCGGAAGCTTTCGGTGGCGGAGAGCTTAAAGCATTCGACGAGATTGATAACGCGCCGGAAGAGAAAGAACGCGGTATCACCATCGCGACGTCGCATGTTGAGTATGATTCTGCGAATCGCCACTACGCGCATGTAGACTGTCCGGGCCACGCTGATTATGTGAAGAACATGATCACCGGAGCAGCACAGATGGACGGTGCGATTCTGGTGGTTTCTGCAGCAGACGGACCAATGCCTCAGACTCGTGAGCATATTCTTCTGTCTCGTCAGGTAGGCGTTCCTTACATTGTGGTCTTTATGAATAAGGCCGATATGGTTGACGATGCTGAGTTACTTGAGTTGGTTGAGATGGAGATCCGTGAGTTGTTAGATCAGTACGAATTTCCAGGAGATGACACACCAATCATTATTGGTTCTGCTCTTAAGGCATTGGAGGGAGATAGTTCTGACATCGGGGCGCCGGCGGTACAAAAGCTAGTTGAGACTTTGGATACTTATATACCGGAGCCAGAGCGTGATGTTGAAAAGCCATTCCTGATGCCAATTGAGGATGTTTTCTCAATATCTGGTCGTGGTACGGTTGTGACTGGAAGAGTAGAAAGGGGCATCATTAAGGTTAGTGAAGAAATTGAGATCGTTGGTATCAAAGATACTGAGACCACAACATGTACTGGTGTTGAGATGTTCAGAAAGCTTCTTGACGAGGGTCGTGCGGGTGAGAATGTGGGTGTTCTTTTACGTGGTACTAAGCGAGAAGAAGTTGAGCGTGGTCAGGTATTGGCTGCGCCTGGTACGATTACGCCTCATACAAAATTTGAAGCTGAGGTTTATATTCTGAGCAAGGACGAAGGTGGTCGCCATACTCCTTTTTTCTCTAACTATAGACCACAGTTTTATTTTCGCACTACTGATGTAACTGGTGCGGTTGCATTGCCAGATGGAGTTGAAATGGTAATGCCCGGTGACAATATAAAAATGAGCGTTGAGCTAATTGCGCCAATTGCTATGGACGAGGGATTAAGATTTGCCATTAGAGAAGGTGGTCGTACAGTAGGCGCTGGGGTGGTAAGTAAGATCATCGAGTAATTTTACAATTAAAGTTTGATAACGCCAGCCCATCTAGATGGATCGGCTGGCTTTATTGTGAAAGGAGGCCCAGAATTTGCGCAAGCTTTTGAAAGGAGCAATAGCGATATGTGAATTAGGTTATTTCTCGAAACCGGATCCCATTTGCTCACGAATGGTCACTTTGACAGCAGAAAAAGTGAAAACAGCCTCAAAATTTAACGAGATGAAAAGTTCTCAAAGTCAGTATTTATGCGGCTTTCAGAGTCTTAAATAGCTTGACTTGCGAGGGCGCGAGCATTAAAATTCGCATCCTTTTTGGCGTTCCAATTTTGAACGCCAATTTTTAAGCAGTAACGTGTTATTTTATAAAGATTTTTTGGAGTTAGAGGCAGATGCAGAATCAGCGCATCCGAATTAGGCTGAAGGCATTCGATCATCGACTAATTGATCAATCTACACAAGAAATCGTGGAGACGGCTAAGCGCACTGGAGCACAGGTTAAAGGGCCTATTCCGCTGCCTACCAATAAAGAAAGATTTACTGTATTGATCTCGCCGCACGTTAATAAAGATGCACGAGATCAATATGAAATTAGAACCCACAAACGGCTTTTGGACATCGTTGAGCCTACCGAAAAGACGGTTGATGCCTTGATGAAGTTGGATCTAGCTGCCGGAGTGGAGGTTCAGATTAGTTTGCAGTAAATCGACAAATTAATATCCAGGCAATAGAGCGTTCAGTCCTCATTGCCCTTTTTTAACAAAGTTTTGGAGTGCTGAAATATCCAACTTCCCCGGTGCGGGAATAGCAAGAGTGCAATGCGTCAGCAGCCATAGCGGGTTTAAGCCCCTTGCACGGCGAGGTTTATATAAAATGTCTATAGGATTAGTCGGTCGAAAGAGCGGCATGACTCGCGTTTTCACTGAAGAAGGCAACTCTGTCCCTGTGACTGTTGTGCAAGTTCAGCCAAACCGCGTAACTCAGATCAAAACACCTGAACTGGATGGTTACAGTGCGATCCAGGTTACGACTGGTGTTCGCAAATCCTCACATGTGACCAAAGCGGCTGCCGGCCATTTTGCTAAAGCGAATATTGAA
>PBNR01000031.1 GCA_002723195.1 Gammaproteobacteria bacterium
ATATGAGCCGTATACGAGGCCCGTATGTACGGTTCTGTGAGAGGGATGAGGCGGTGACGCCTCACCCTACTCGATGTGCGTATCTTATCGGTTCTTATGCGTTGTTAATACCGAGACGTTAATTGCTACTTCTACTAAGTTTACCCTACTTCCAATCACCCACTTCTAAGATGCCCTTCATTTATTTTTTCAAAAAATACCTAAAGTAAAAGTATTTGTTGGACGATAAATAGAACAAAGGGGAGTGGGAGGTCAAAGCCTCATTTTCTCTTCAAAAGTATGACTTAAGGTTTGTATTTCGTCTCTTATGACGATGGTAGATTGAAAAATAAATTTGATTTATTTGAGTAAAATCAACGTCATAAAATTATTTTTTGAAATTAAACCGAATTATTAAAGTTATTTTTTATGAAGTCGATAAAAAGGTAAGTTTGCTGATGAGTGCTGGGCTGCTGACTGGCAAGTGTGAAGCCAGGAGGTAGTGAGAGGGTTGAGGTCTGAATACACAGACTCACCAGCCAGCAAAGAGAATAATATTCTCTGTTTAGCAAGTCCCGTTGGTAGTGTGCCAATAGGACGTCAGAAAATTCTGACATCACGTACCAAGCATTAATTGCGCCAAAAGTAAATGTATAATAAAAATAATAGCATTTATATCTCGATTAGTTAGGAGAAGAAAAATGAGTTTATTTGTAAATACAAATGTATCTTCACTGAACGCTCAGCGTCAGTTGTTTACAACAGGTAATAACCTGAGCACTGCCTTTGAGCGCTTGTCATCAGGTTTTCGTATCAACAGTGCAGCGGATGATGCAGCAGGTTTGCAAATTTCAGACAGGCTTACATCACAAATCCAGGGGTTAGACCAAGCGCAGCGTAACGCTAACGATGGTATTTCGCTTGCTCAGACCGCAGAAGGGGCGCTGCAGGAAAGCACTAATGCGCTACAGCGAATTCGCACTCTTGCTATTCAAGCGCGAAACGGTATTAATAATACGGCTGATAGAGTAGCGCTTAACCAAGAAGTGACAGCACTGAAAGAAGAACTGTCACGTATTGGAACTGATACCGAGTTTGGTGGTCTTACCATATTAAGTGGTAGTTTTAGCGCAAACTTTTTGGTTGGTGCCAATGCGAACCAGACAATCGATGTCTCAATTACGAACAACAATGGCTTTGGTGCGTCAGGTCTATTGGTGACCGGTGATGTATTAAGTGCAGGCGCAGCGTCAGGGCTTTTAGCGCAAGTCGATTCTGCGATATCAACGATAGGTTCGACCCGAGCTGAGCTTGGTGCGATTCAAAATAGATTTCAATCAACCATCAGAAATCTATCTAACATATCTGAAAACGTTTCAGCGGCAAGAGCGCGTATCCGAGATACAGATTTTGCCGCCGAAACGGCAGAACTTTCGCGCAATCAGATACTGCAACAGGCTACAACGACGGTGCTATCTCAGGCCAACCAGCGTCCTCAGGCTGCACTATCACTATTAGGTGGTTAAATAATAATTCAATGAAGGAAAGAAGTTGAGAGGTCATTCCTAATTGAAAATGGCGGCCGTATTGGCCGCCAATATCAAAGATAGTCTACGAATAGGTTTGGAATTAGAAGTTATGGTTGAGAGGCCAGTTCACCCTAATAGATATCTATTCGACGACTAAACGAGAATTTGCTCAATCTCCTAACTAGAGCAAATTGGCCGAGGCTCAAGTCTCGGCCTTTTTTATTATTACCGAGATTTCCGCTAAAGCCAATTCACCTGAACAAAAACTGTCACCAGCAATTTAAGCTATAATTGTGCCAACAATAAAGTTCTATTATTGAATAATACCTTTCCTATTGTTGATTCCATACCACCCCAGCAGATAAAACCTTAAGCTCGAATTTCACGTCACCCGCTCGCAATTCCCAACATGTTGAATAAACGGTATACCGATTAAACTGGATCCTGCCAGTGCTCGGCATGACATAGTCGGTTTTGGCTTATATTTTTACTTCGCAAATATCGTCACTCTAATTTTTATAAAAAATTAACTCATAAAATCAATTGCTTATGATTTGTTTTCAAAAAAGTAAAAAAATAGCTAAAGAAGCTTAATAAATTGTCGATAAATTAGCTGAGGGGTAATTTGCTTTAATTTTATGAGGCGTTGAGACGGAGTAGTGACCTGACCAACGTATAGTTTAGGACCAGCGCCTTCTACTGGCAATGGTCCCCAGGAGGTAATCTATGTCTTTATTTGTTAATACTAATGCATCGTCATTAAACGCGCAGCGTCAGCTTTTTGACGTTAGTAATTCACTAAACACGTCTTTCGAACGTTTATCGTCTGGTTTTCGCATTAACAGTGCGGCAGACGATGCTGCTGGATTGCAAATTTCAAATCGTTTAACGTCGCAGATCCAAGGTTTGGAGCAAGCGAGTCGAAACGCTAATGATGGTATTTCGGTTGCGCAAACTGCTGAGGGCGCGCTACAAGAAAGTACTAACGCACTTCAAAGAATCCGTACACTAGCGGTGCAAGCACAGAATGGTATCAACAATACTGCGGATAGAGTAGCGTTGAACGAAGAAGTGACCGCGCTTAAAGAGGAATTGTCACGAATTGGTACGGACACCGAGTTTGGTGGTCTGACCATACTAAGCGGTAGCTTCAGCGCAAGTTTCTTGGTTGGTGCTAACGAAGATCAGAAAATCGATATTGAAATTTCGAACGCTAATGGCTTTGGCGCAGAAGGGTTGTCGATCACCCAAACGGTCTTAAGTGCTGGCGCTGCTTCTGGCTTGCTAACGCAAGTTGATGCTGCCATATCAACTATAGGTTCGACCAGAGCTGAACTCGGTGCAATACAAAGTCGATTTCAAGCTACAATCCGCAACTTAGGAAGTATTACTGAGAACGTCTCTTCAGCGCGAGCACAAATTAGAGATACAGATTTTGCTTCAGAGACGGCTAACTTAACGAGAAACCAGATTATACAGCAGGCATCAATTTCAGTGTTAAGTCAGGCGAATCAGCGTCCTCAGGCTGCGCTTTCTTTACTTGGTTAAGTTTAGTATTCAGTACTATAATTTAGTGTAAGTGTGACGGATGCCTACATTTATGTTCGCATCCGTATCATTCGTTTAAATGAGGAGATATTAGATGGATGTGCAAAACACTCAATTAGGCCAGGGGTATGCTATAGCGGTACCTGCCAATGCGGTGCCCGCTAATGCAGGACCTGCAAGTGCAGACTCTTCGGTCCCATCGTCTTCAAAACTGCAAAATGGCGAGCTCGAACGCAATGCTATTGCGAAAGGCAATGAAAAGCCTGTTTCACTGTTAACTAACGTCGAAAATCTGAGGGATACAACGCAAAATTTATCTCAAGTTTCTCAGGAACAGTCCGATATAGGTGTTAAGTCCGATGATGAAGGGCAATTAGGAGAGGCAGCGACGTTAGTAGAATCGTTTTTGCAGGGAGAGAATAGGAATCTGGCATTTTCAATCGACGAAAATACCGAACGCTCTGTGGTCACGGTACTCGATTCAGATTCTGGAGACGTCATCAGACAAATTCCTTCTGAGGAGATACTGGTGCTTGCTAAGCGAATTCAAGAGCTACAGCAGGATATCGGAAGCAGTGTCGGGGTGTTGATAGATAATCAAGTTTAGTAAGAGGTGAGTGATGTCAATAAGTTCTTTAGGTGTAGGCTCGGGTCTAGCGCTCGACGATTTAGTTCGACAACTCATTTCTGCAGAAAGACAACCCAAAGAAAATCGTCTTGATTTGCGAGAAAAAGCGGTAGATGCTGAAATCTCTGCTTTGGGTAAAATAAAGTCAAAGGTATCAGACTTTCAAAATGTCATTGAAGAACTTCGCAGTGGTAGTAATTTAAACAGCCGTGAGCCTACCATCACTAACCCATCCGAAGACGACGATGTATTGTCTGCGGATGCGTCTAAATCAGCGCTCCGTGGTTCGTACGACATTATGGTAAAACAATTGGCTTCAGGCAGTCGAATTACCACCGACACGGCTGCTTTTTCGTCAAGTTCTGACACTCTATTATCTTCAGGAACAGGTTCGCTTACCTTTAGCGTGGGTTCTGATAGTTTTTCGATAGATGTTGATGCCACAACCACCTTGACTGATCTGCGTGAGTTAATCAATAACTCAGAAGACAATTTTGGTGTAACCGCAAATATCATAGAAACCGGCACCGGTGATGGACCACGATTAGTTATGTTATCTGACAAAGAGGGCGCTGGAAATGACTTGGTTATTAACAATGACACGGGCAATGCTGAACTCGATCGACTATCGACGGCGGGAGGGACAGACAGTATCAGTGCGGCTAATATTCAAGCAGCGCGCAACGCTGTAGCCGACGTAGATGGTATTGAAGTACAAAGCGCGAGCAACGAGTTTGAAAATACTATTCAGAATGTTTCTTTTACCGCTAATGAACTGTCTCCAACGAACAGTAGCGGCGTTCAAGAAGCGACCAACTTAACGATAGGATTTGACAAAAAAGGCGTAGAGGAAGATATCAATAATTTTATTGATAACTACAATGCGCTAATCGATGAAATTGAGAAACTCACAAGCTACGGTGCTACTGACGAAGATGAAGACGGTGCTTTAGCTGGTGATTCGCTATTACGTGGTTTACGGCAAAGTATGGCGACCATTGTTGGCGAAGAAGTCGCCGGTTCTGAGGTGAGTAGCTTGTTTGAACTTGGTATCGAGCTTAACAAGGACGGTAGATTAGAGATAGGCACCAATGATTTTGGCTTGGGATCAGGTAAAACGCGACTGAACGACGCACTGGAAGATAATTTTGACGATATTTCGTCGTTGTTTAACGACGAAACTAACGGTATAGCCGTTAGGCTCGATGACTTGATCGAACAGTACTCATCGTCAAGTGGACTAATAAGCTTGAGAGAGCGCAGTGCACGTGATGAAAAAGATAGCGTCGAAACTGCGAGAGAAGCATTAGAACTTCGAATGGCAAGTTTTGAACAAACAGTAAGAGCGAAATACGTAAATTTAGATAAAACGATCGCTCAGTTAAGCCAAACAGGTTCAGCCTTGTTTGCGGCACTGGTTTAATAAAGGTGTAAGAATATTATGTCGTTACGTGGAATAAAAGCCTATCAAAAATCAACGGTAAAGCAGGACGTAGCAGCCTCTGATCCTCATAAGCTTACATTAATGCTAATGCAGGGGGCCATGGATAAAATTGCCTATGCCAAAGGTGCCATGGAGCGTAAAGATTTTGTTGACAAGTCTAAGTTTGTAACAAAAGCCACATCTATTGTTATTTATTTGAGAGATACACTTGATATGGATGTAGGTGGCGAAATAGCAGCAAATCTATTTTCGCTTTACAGTTACATCGTCGAACTCATCAACGACGCTCATTTCAATAATGACATCGCTAAGTTGGACGAAGCTTACAGCTTGCTAGAACCCATCCGAGATGCGTGGGTTGCAATTCCTGAAAGCGCAAAGCTGGAAGCTTACGAGAAGAAGGCCATGGCTGTGTCAAATGTATGATGGTGACCACTTAGCGCTCACACACGATTTGACGCCGCCGTTTTTATCGCTGGTGAACGACAAATTAGCGGCGCTACTTAAAGAGGTAGAGGTAGAAACAGCATTTCTCCTTAGACTTGTCTCACTTCGGCATAAACTAGTTGTAAGAGAACTGAACAGAGCGCGTTTGAAAAATAAAAAACAATTTGTCAAATCTGAAATAGAGTGCAATAAACAACTGGAATCTATAACGTATCGTTTGCGTGAAGAGGCAAAAAGTGAGGTAATAAGCCTCAAACGAGCGAGTCATGCAGTTAAGAGATACAAATAACAATGCGTAAAGCCATTCAGCTGTTCATTGAAGACGACGAAACACAATTGGAAAAAGAGGAAGCGCTACTTCCTGTTATTACTCAAAATTACAATAAAAGCCTAACTGGCTTTCAGCGCACTGTACCCTCTATCTATAAGATCCTTAAAAACCACACATTTCAACACAATTCAGTATACGTTAATAAAGACGGTGAAATTGATATCGTGGAGTCGAGTTCAGGGACGGTGTTCTACGGTTCTCAGGTATCGGAATCGATAAGTCGCCACATTGAGCACTTTCTAGCTAATCCACAGCAGATACAACTCTCAACTGCTGAAGAATGCTCCACTTCAATTACCCCCCAGTCCAGCGAACACGCTCTGGTGGTGTTTGGTGTTGGACTCGGGCGGCACTTGGTTGAGCTGCTAAATGCGACTGACATCAAGCATATCGTCGTCTATGAACCCAATATGGATTATTTGGTATGTTCGCTTTATGCTGGTGTATGGCCACGCATCTTTGACATTGCGAAACGAAAAAATGTGTCTCTGTATCTTCAAATGCCCAATAATGGTAAATCGTTATTTTCAGACTTGAACGAGTTAAACCGTGCCTTTGGCATCTCCTCTTCACAGGTTTATTTTCATTATCACTGCAGTGAGTTCGATGATATTCGTGACGAGTTGACAGCTAATAACTGGTGTTTAAATCGAGACCTAAGGCCTGATGTAAAAGAGCCCCGTTTTGAAAATTACGTGCCCAAATGGACACCTGTAGTGTCTTCATCGTTGTGGAGCTCGGATAATCTCGATCACGATAGGTTTGAATGCAACCTAGAGGCTTTTAAAAAGTACTTTCCTGATATTGCTGAGGAATTTGCAAAATATACTCCAGTGCATTGGCAAGTAGTCGCTAACGCGGCAGGCGAAGTCAATTTGCTTAACGTTAAGCATCAAACCTACTTACTCGGCGACAATGCTAAAAAAGAGTCTGAAGACATTTATGCAATGTTTAAAGACAACCCTAGCAGAGATGAATTGGTGCTAAATTACACTGGTGGAAAACTGTATCCTCATTTTCACTATCGCACTGTTGTAAGAATTCAAAACGAAGTTAAAAAGTATACGACTGATAGTGCTGTTTTAAATCACGATATAAAATCGTTATTGCTATTTGGCATCGGCAGTGGCTATCAGCTTCAGTGTTTACTGAACGCCCACAAGATAGGCAAACTGTTTGTTTATGAGCCTAATCGTGACTTTTTCTATGCATCTTTATTTTCGATAGACTGGACAGCACTGCTCGAAAAAATGGATGCCAGCGAAAGCAGTATTTATCTCAACATCGGTGACGATGGTTCAAACTTAGTTCGCGATTTTCTCACTCAGTTCGATAGGGTAGGTAGTTATAACCTGGCAAACATGTTTTTGTTTAAAAGTTATGATAACGACGTGCTCGAGCCCACGCTGAATAACTTACGAGAAGAAATTAGGCTCGTTATAGGGTTAAGTGATAATTTTGAAAATTCTCGATATATCGTGTCGCACAGCAAATGGTCAGTCGAAAATAGTTTTAAATACTTGTTAAAAAATGAAACAAAACCGCACGTTCTCAATGACGTGCCGGTATTTATCGTAGGCAATGGCCCGTCCTTAGATAACCTGCTCCCTATTTTGAAAGAAGAGCATGCTAATGCGATAGTCATTAGCTGTGGCACGGCCTTACAAGTACTGCATAAAAACGATATTGTGCCTGATTATCACGTTGATTTGGAAGTGAATAGGTCGCCATACGACTGGTTGGTCAGAATAAATGACAAGGAGTATCTAAAAAAAATCAACCTTATCAGTGGCAACGGTGTTCATCCTGATGTCATCAATGCGTATAAGAACGCGTTCTTGTCATTAAAAAAAGGGGAGCCAGCAACGCTTATTCTCGAGTCTTTGTTTAGTGAGCACGAATTTGTTTCATTAAAATATTCTTACCCCACGGTTTCTAACTTTGCGATTGATTGTGCGTTAGAACTCGGGTTTAAACAAATTTATCTCTTTGGCGTCGATTTGGGGTTCGTTGACTTCAGACACCATCATTCAAAACAGTCTGGATACTATTTAGAGGATGGAGAGGAACTCATCGAATATGCACGAGCTTACAATACGTCGTTAACTGTAGAGGGCAACTTGAGACCTTTTGTCAACACAAAGTACGAATTCAAAATGTCCAAGACCATTATTGAGTTGGCATTAGGCAACGCCAGTGCGGATGTTGATGTTTATAATTTAAATGACGGCGCCAAAATAAAACGTACTATTCCGTTAGAGCCTGAAAATATTCTGATCCTGTCAGATGCGCAAAAAAAAGCCGAAGCAATAGATTGGTTAGAAAATACGGCACACCAAACGCTGGATAAGGACGTTTTTATGGAGCGTTTTAATCAGAAAGTAAAAAACAGCGATTTACTTTACGGTCTCAGTTTACTTGAAAAAGCGATGAGCAAACCGTTCAAAGAAAGAGCTGACGCAGAAAAAGCGATAATAAACAGTAGAAAAATTATTATCGACCTGTTTAGAGATGATAAGCCGATAGTGATTTATTACCTGCACGGCTCGGTGAATTACGTAAATACTGTATTAAGTAAAACACTGAATATGTCAGACGATGAGGAATGTTTAGAGCTCCTTAACGGAATTAGAGAACAGTGGATATTGTTTTTGGCTGACGCAAGCGAAAGCATGGAAGTTGCGCCTTACGAACTTGATTTTATTGTTGGGTTTCCCTTTGAACGTACCCAAATTAAAATTGGCGAGTATTTTAACGGTCAAAATATAAAGGTTTACAGTAAGTTTTCTTCATCAGTATTAGTGAATACTGCCAGCATACTCGATATTAGATTAAACGATAAAAAGCCAAGTTTAGGAAAGCTTCGCATTGAGTTCTTTAGCAGTGATATCGAGGTGTCATTAGATAATGATGAAAAAGTTTGTTTAATAGTAACAAACCAGCAAGACTTACAATATTTATTAGATACTAATAATACTTCTTTGCTCGTTTATCTGCCTCACTACTTTAACAACGACAGCCATAATTATGGAACGTTTGAAGACAGGGAGAATTATGCATTATTTATCGCCTTAATTTCTGCTACGTGTAGTGAATCCATTAAGGTTATTGTACCTAAACTTGTAGAAAAAAGTGCGCAAGATGTGTTGTCTGACTACCTCGACGACTTTGAGTTTTTGTCTGCTTATAAAATTTATGAGTCCTACTACTATAGCGCGTTTTCTGATAGATATTTAACTGATAACGAAATGGTTACCGCTGTCGATGACCGCTTTAGATTTTTACCATGTATAAGAGAAGAGAACTTGGTGACGATTTTTGGCAATTATTAATGTGTTTGGTATCGTCAAGGGAAGTGCATTAGAATGGCTCCCTAACTCCCTTATATGAGTGTGACTGTATATTGACAATCACACTCACTTTTCTCTATTTTTTGCGTCGAATAATCGATGAGGTAATAATAAGTTGACAGGTGAGTAAGTTAAGGCCTGCGTTTTAATAATAAAAGCTCTGAATGAAATCCGTCTATTGTCTTTAATCCAAAAGGACAAACATTATTGGACACTAACTCATAATTTGACAACATTCTTTTGTAATCATCGGTATAAACGGGTTCATTGACACCATATTTACTTTTTTTAGTCGTTTGTTTGCCTTCTCGAATATTCCGCAGCAGTACCCATTTTGCTTTTATCCTATCGACATGGTTTAAATAATTCTGAACAACCTCGGGCTCCATTTCTTGAAAAGAGATGAAGTTTACAAATAGGTCTATAGGGCCATCTAAGTCTTCTATTTGCCATGCACCAAAAATATTTATTGGTTTGTTATTTTTTAATACGTCTTTAGGTGACTCTTGTTGGAGAAAGCCTCCGACCTTATCCCTTCCGAATACATTTGATAAGTAATAATCGGCCACGTTAAGCGTAGGGGCAATGTCGAAGTCCATGTAACGTACNTGCTTTTTTGTCTTTGTAAGTATTTCACCTAGCGTACCAAACCCACCACCGATCTCTACGACGGTATTAATATTATCAAGCGAGGTATGTTGGCTTAAAAATGAAAGGCCTAGCAAATAGTTTAGTGCTGAACGGCTATACTTGTTTCCATCAAACTCGAAGTGCTCGATAGGAGAGCCTACTTTGCTTTCTGAAAAAGTCATGAGGTTTGTATCACTTTCGGGAGTATAGCTTGCAAGCAACACGCGATAATCAGCTTCTGCTTGGTTCTTTCCACTAAGCATGGCATTTAAGGTCAGTATCTGTTTTGTTGAGAGTTGATTCTCTTTTAATAACGGTTCGATAACTTCTTCGATAAAGTTATCTAACCCATTTCCACGCTTACCGTATGTAGGAACAAAAAAGGAAAGTGGGTATGTTGCACTGCGAAAGTTATCAATGCCATGAGTCACCATGTCTTCATATAGTAGCTCCGAAGCTTCGGCCCAAAACTCGGTAGGTTGGTATAATGTCGACTGTAGCCTCATTTCATCAAAGGCAAGGGCGCATGTTTTTTGGAAACTGTTCTGATTCATATATTTACTTTTCTGAATAACTCTTGAACAAATGTATGTAAAACGTTAAAGCAAGTCTTAGCTGTAATTCTATAGAAGGCATTATGTATTTCCATATCTTATTTATAATAAATACTAGAGCGTGTTGATTTTTGCGATATAAAAAGCAAACAATAATTGGGTCGGTTATAACGATTTCGCCAAAAAAACAACCTAACTACCTCAAATGCCGAGGCTCATCTGAAAATGAACATGCCTGAAGTAATTGTTGTTTTGCTATTGCAAAGGCGTTTAAGGATATAACAGATAACCTTTTTGCGCGCACACTGCCCATTGTAATCAATTCGTCAAGCACTAGGCTAAATGATAACTTTCAGGGGCACAACCATGCATCTAAAAGTGTAATGAGTATATACTCATTTAAAGGTACTGTCCCAAGTCATTTCCTCCAATTTTGCAAGGGGCAATGTGACGTGGTCAAGCTAAATCGACCAACCCAGTTAAGCTACTCTTCTCTCATTTCTTGCATCTAATTCATATTGGTTTGGACTCTTATAGTCCAGATACGAATGTAGCCGCTTTGGGTTATAAAAAACCGTGATGTAATCCAATATATCTTGCTGCGCTTCATTGCGAGTCTGATAATGTCGCCAATGCACCCTTTCTTGTTTGAGGCTACCAAAGAAGCTTTCTACAACCGCATTGCCATGGCACTCTCCTTTGCGACTCATACTGCCTACAAAGTCATGTCCGTTGAGTAATCGACGGTAAGACTCGCTGGCATATTGGCTTCCCCTGTCAGAGTGCACAATCAATTCTTCTGGTGGCTTACGTTGCCATATCGCCATAGTTAACGCATCGCGGACCAGCTTGGCTTTCATTCTCGAACTCATGCTCCAGCCAACGACACGGCGGGAGTATAAGTCAATAACAACAGCTAAATACAACCAGCCTTCTTGTGTCCAGATATAAGTAATATCCTGCACGTAAGCTTGGTTTGGTACGCCCACATCAAATTGTCGGTCAAGCACATTTTCAAACACAGGCTTTTTATGATTGCTGTTGGTCGTCACTTTGTATTTCTTTTTGTAGCGAACTTGTATATTCGCGTCAATGTTTTGTTATATCTTGTGATATGAACTTAATTTGGTTAGGTGAACAATCATGTATTCTATATGAACTATAGTTTAATCAAAAAATAACCCTAAGACCTCAATTAATAAAGTCAGCGATAGATGAACTTATGTTTTCTAGGCCACTGCGAATTTCTAAAGCTAGTTCTTCACGCTTGTCGTCAGTTTCAATTAATTTGTTAAATGCAGAGTTCAATGTATTTGCCGTTTCTTCATTAAAATTATCGTCTAAGCATGTCGCAATATTGTGTTTTTGAAAGGCGTTATATTCTTCCTTTGTAATAATCGGCATACTCGGTAATACAATCGACGGGATGTTACTGGCGAGCGCCTCGAATAAAGTTACACCGTAAACGGTCATGATCCAAGTAGCCTCTGATAAGTGCTGATGTAAACAATCTGATTGCGTCGAAACTTCCCATTCAAGGTTTTTGTGCTCTGGTAATTCTGGTGGCGATGAATAGGGGCCTTGAACCCAAATTGGTTGAACCTTTGAAGGTAAATGTATATCCAGCCATTTAGGTAACCAGCTACCAAAGTCTAACGCATCAGAGCCACCTGTTAAAATTAAGAGGCGATTTGCGATTGGCTTTCGTTCTACCGGCTTTACCATGTAGTAATTCCAGCCATAGCTGATGTTGTCAGTGCTCATGCGATTGCAATAAAAGCTTGGTATCCAGATATGATCAAATAACGATTGCCATTCTGCACAACGGTCAATGCCTAATATATGTTTGTTGGTTTCAGATAATTTTTTGAGATGCTCTCTCCATTCTTTTTGAGCTGTTAGTCTTGATGGAAACAAGTCAAACAAAAGAGTTTTGTTATGTTGAGCGGCGAGGTAATTGATTAAACTCGCTTCAGTGTTAAAAACCTTATGATTGACGAGCGCTAACTTACTCCCAGGTACATCATCGGCAAGAATTAATAGTTCCGTTCCTAAACCATGGTTTTCTTGAAGATATTGGCTCAAATTTAAGCACCTTGNTAGTTGACCTAAACCTTTATCAGTACCCGCCTCCGTAATGATTACGATTTTTTGATATTCTTTGTCAGCTAATTTTTGTACAACGAGTTGATTGATAGATTTTAATGATTCGTCGCTAGCTAGGGTTTGGATAACCCAACTAAGCGGTACAATGCTAGAGTCATCATTTTCAGCGTACCATCTTTCATAAATGGCAGACATAAATTGATAGTCAGCCTGTGTATCGACAGATATTCTGTGATCACATGTAAAATAAATTTCATCTTCCTCTATATAGGCCGTTTGTGCTGAAAGGTCAGCCCCCTTTTTAAGGGACAAGCCTACATGCTCCCTATCTGCTGCTTCGTTACACATATCAACTAAGTACTGCCAACCGTCAAGGCTATATACCGCTATACCTTCATGTATCGACTTTCTACTATCTTTTAGAGCGCTGAAATTGGCTGAAGAGTCGGCTTTTAGTGACAGAAATAGTTTTTCTACAAGTGTTGGCTCTACTAAGGGGCAATCTCCACAAATATAGGCAACATATTTTGCATTGGCACTTTTCACTGCCGTATCTATTCTGCCAACTAAGTCATCGACACTGCCATTATACGCTAAACAATCAACATTTATTTGGTTGGCAAGTTCCACTAGTGGCAGATTATAGTCATCATTTGTAGTAGCTATAACAATGTTATGCGGTACTTGGATTTGAGATAGCCTATCAACTAGGCGTTGTATTAGTGTTTTGCCTGCAAGACTTAATAAGTGCTTTTTGGGTAATCTGCTGGAGTTTAACCTTGCGCCTATAACAATTAATAGCTCCGCGTCTAGCATATCTGCTCCACACAGAACTCAAAATTTGGCAGTATACCGTTTTCCTTCAGAGTTTCATCGAGTTCAACTAGTGAAAACCACATCCGGTTTAACTGTTCTTCTTGGTACACTTGTCTTTGTATCATTGGGATTGCGGCACATTTGCCAGGATCCCACGATATTTTAATGCGCTGTTTTTCATTGCCAAAATGGAACTCACCTTCGGTGGCACCTAGACAACCTAAAGACGAAATTAAAGCAGACACTGCTTGACCTTGGTGTAACGGTTGTTCCAGTTCAAATGGCTCAAGTACGCTGTTGCCATTGTGGCAAGCGTAATGAACGGATTCGCAATGATTTAAGAGTGTTAAATAGCCGAGTCTAATACTCCCCAGGGGCCGAACATGGTTATTGAATTTAAACCCACAAAACAGCTGACCACAGCTATTGAGTCGATAGCTTTTTATAAGAACGTCTTCTCCAATAGGCACTGTACACTGCACTATAAGTTCGTCATTGAGAAGGTGGTAAGTAACGTTTGCCTTATTGAGGTCTGTTATTCTGCGTCTTTCAGTGATTAACTCAGCAACAAAATGATTCGAATAGAAGTCAGCAGCTAGGGCAATATGATCTAAATCACCGTGCTCAATCGTGCCAATAATCGCTGGCTGTCCATTAAAACTGAGAGACTTTATAGCACCGCCACGCTTGATGTTAATGACTAAAGTAATGCCGCCATAATTTACGATAACATCATGATGGTGTTGGTCAATATAGGGTAAATTTTCGCTCGAAGGGCCAAACTTAGGCGAGCATTTTTCGTCGGTAATTAATTGCTGGTGAAAGTCACATAGAAGCTTTTCTATTTTATTGTACTTTTTCTCAGTCAAATGAGTACGGTAGTCACTAGCCCAAAGGCGGCATAAAGACTGCCACTCTTGTTTGTCCGCATTATTATCCTTTAACTGCTTATACATACTGAAGCACAGTGTATTTAACAGTAAATCGTTTCTTCCACTAAGGCACCATCTGGTTAGGTTATATTTCTGCTGCTTTTTTACAGCAACTGGAAGCATGGCATTAAATGCTGACAGTGTTTGGTTTGTGTTGTGTGATAAAGCAACTTCTGAAGGTAATTGCCACTTAGCAAATTGTGTTACCTTTTCAAATGCGTTTTCAAGAGTATCCCACTCACCAGAGGCAACTAATGACTCTTCTTTAAAGCGCCCTGGTCTATAGTCGAATACTTCCGCATCATTTCCATAAACAGGGACTGCTGATAGCCCATTAGCGATTGCATTTTGAATAAACTGCAAGTAAGAATCAATATGAAGTTGCCCATGGCATAGCCGCTGCAGTTTCTGAAAGCCAACACTCCAATTCCAAAGCACTTTGATGCTTCTTCCTGAAGCTGCCAGTAAACACTGTGGAGCATTGAACAGTGTTTTAGACCAATCAGCATTGTGACTATATAAATTGTCCCATTCAATAAAGACTGCTTCATAACCGGCATCTATGTATGTGTCAAGCAAGCTTGAAGAAACAGATTGTTCATTTATGTAAGCAACTTTAGGGGTTACATTCAGCAATTTTTGATAGCATTCAATGCCTAGTTTTTGGTTCCAATAATTAATTCTTTCTGGCGCTAATGGGCCGATAATTTGCGTATCTCCACTGCCTACTAGTTCGCAATCTCCTGACTTAATAAGTTGCGCAAAAGTTTCAACCCATTCGCTATCTAAATCAAAAATTCTTTCGAGAGTATAAGCTGTTACTTCTATGGCAATAGGGTATTTCTTAGCTAACTTAAGTAGTGGCCAATAGCATTTCTCTATAACATTTATATGTGCCTCTTCTTCAATTGAAGAGAAGGCCAAATTGCAGTGAAAAATGTTGTAGGCAACTCTGGGATTATTCATAGCTAATACTCAGGCTGGCAAGTGCGCTATTTGCGTTATCAATCGCACTTTGCTTAGTTTCACCAGTAGCTAGGGCATACCCTAGCCGTGTTGTGTGATTTGCAAGTGGTGAAACTTGTTGCCCAGGGCTAACTTGAATATCAATTTCGACTATACCGGGCATATTTTTAGCGGCTTCAACACCGCTAATTGTGGACAGCTTGCCAGGGTTGCTTGTTAAATATCGAATGGCTACAGGTTTACGGTGTTTGACTTCGTAATCGCTCTTTTCCAATGGAACTTTCAAGGCAAGCTTAATCGCCGAACGAATAAAGTTCACTCCTGTGCTAAGCGGTATTTNATGAGTGGCAAAGAAACCGCCTGAAAGCCTTCCAGCCATTTCGATAACTTTGGGGCCTTGTGAAGATAAAACCATATCTCCCTTTGAGGTTCCATGAGTTATACCAAGCGCTATCGAGGCTTTTTCGGCTAGTTCACAGATTTGTTTCTGCTCTTCGTCGTTAAGAAAGCTAGGTGCATCTCCACCATTCTCAATCATGAATGGTTTAGTTTGTTCTAACCATTCATAGTTCCTATCTGAAAAGCCGATAGTATAACAACGACCATTTTCGATCAGTGTTTCGGTGCTAATTTGAGGGCCAGAGATGTACTCTTCAGCGATTACTACACCAGAACTAGACTCACCTAATGCTAATTGAAAGCTCTCTTTGAACTGGTTTTCATTGTCGATAAGCTGAACGCCACGAGCACCACGGCTGTCAACTGGCTTGATTACAAAAGGAAAGCCCAGTTCAGTTGCAATTGTTGGTAATTCAGCTTCTGTTGTTAAAGCGAAGTATTTGGGGATAGCAATGTTAGCAGCAGACAGCTTTTCTTTCATAAGGTATTTGTCTGCTAATGCTTGAGCATCTGCAGGAGTTAAGCCAGGTAAACCTAGGGCTTGGGCTGCGGTTGCCACAGAAAGTGGTACATCTGCACACATTGCGATTACACCATCGATTGGTGTTAACGAGTTTAGTTCAGTTAATGCACTTGCTATTTTACTAGCATCGTATGTACTTATAACCAAGCTTTTATCAGCATATTCAAAACCAGGAGCTTTTGGATTTCCATCAATAACTACAAGATTGAGTCCCATTTCTTTTGCGATAAGAATACCGTGTACTGCTTCAACACCAGCACCAATAACAGCAAGTGTTTTAGTCATTAATGTGCCTTCGAATCAAAAATGTTGTGTAACCGTAACGTTTCAACTCCTTTGTCTCGCAACCATTGCAAAGCATCAAATATCTCTTGTTCTGAGGCATAGGAGGAAATAATCACTGCGTCGCCTTCTTGCCAGTCTATTTGATTTGGATTTTGACATATCCAATCGCCTTGCTTGATGCCCCATTTTAGTTGAGAGGAATCTACAATCTCGTTTACTACTTTACTTTTTAATAAGTTGGTGTTGGCGAAAAGTTGAGCTGTGTGAATACCCGCTCCCCAGATAAATAGGCGCTCTGCGGACTCTAAGCTAGGTTGAATAACATCGAGCTTTGATTGCCATTGTGCAATTTCCTTCTTCCGATAACTCGCCAAAATGCGCTTGTTTTCTTGGTATTCGTTATTCTCGGCAAGGTAATGCCTACGCTTATTGGTGCTTGCTAAAATGCCGATGGCGGGTGACAAATTACTCTGGTAGTGTTCAACAACTGAAATAGGGTAGTAACCAACTTCTTCTAAAGAGCGGGTTAGATTACCTTTTGTATAATAGTTGATATGCTCAAAAGAGAAGAAACCTGGGCACATGCTATCTTCATGCGTCAGTAATGGTACTTCTATATAAATATAACCATCGTCTAGGTTTTCTTGCAGTGAGAAACATTTTTTTAGCACTTCTTGCGGTGTGTAGAAATGCTCCAATACATGAGTCATTAGTATTAAACCAAACTCTTCTTTTGTATCGAAATCTTCAGCAGTTGTTCTGATGGACTCAACGTCGTACAAACGTTTGGCAATATCTACAGAGGCAATACTTGGCTCAACACCTAGTACTCTTTTTACTCCTGCCTCTCTGAACCTTGACAACGTGTAGCCATCAGAACTACCTATCTGTAGAACTTTATCTGGCAACTCACCAATTCCGCGTTTGATAAAGTTGATTTGTTCATCAAGATCACGGACTTTAGCCGCGCTTGGAAGTTCTTCCCTGCCTGGGTTAGTGTATACCGCAACGGTTTCATAGTAAGCCATCATATCGTCAAAACTAACAGATGGACTTTGTGACACTGAACCACAGCTANGGCAAACGCTAAAGCCTATTGTAGAGGTAGCTATTCCTGGTAAAACCCATTGATGATCATATATTTTTTCTAATTCGCTTTGACACAGAAAACATTTTCTTTCCACAATTCAATCCTTATCGGCCATATACGACTGATTCAAAAAGGTGTTGTGAGTGATGGCAAAAATAAAATTGATAGGAAGGGTTTATTTCATTCACCAGCTCAGGGATCTGCCATATGTCATTTGGTTCGTGGTAAGCACTTAGAGCGATTTTAGGCTTATTGTGAGTTAATGTTGCCCTTGCACCCTCAATTGCCTGTAACTCAGCGCCTTCAATGTCTAGTTTGAAAAAGCTTGGCACTATGTTTTTACTCGCTGCGTAATTGTCTAATGAATCTGCTGGCACTAATACTTCATTTGCGGCATCGCCTTCATCCATTACTCTTGCTTGCATTGTATGAACTGTGTCGGTAGAGGCCATAAACTTAAGAGTGTGTTGCTTACTCCAAAGTNCCAACTTATTTGCTGTTGCTTGAGAGTATTCTTTCTGGTCAATTAACGTTGATAAAATATCGTAATTTTCATCGTCTGGCTCAAAACAGTGTACGTCTATATCGCCTATACTCTGTTTAAGGGTTTCTAGCGTGTCACCTTGCCATGAGCCACCGTCAATAAATACATCCTTTGCCTCAGGGCTTACTTTCGGGTGATGGNAGTGTTCTATATTGCTTTCTTGTAGATCAAGAGGGTTTAAAGTTTGGCGGTAGCGAATGCATGATAGGTACATAGTTAGGTCTTCGCCACTAAAAAATTTCAACCCCGTGGCTAAAGCTGACTTAGCATCAAATACCTTGGGATTAAAATGATCTTTACAGCGATCCCAGTCAACACAAAAACTAAAATCTGCATATGCCATTTTATACTCAGATAGTTGAGCAGCAATATCTCTTGCCCAATAACTTGCAATAAGTGTAAATATTGATTTTTCTGCGGCCTGTTCAATGCTCAATACTGGCTTGCCTAGAAAGTCAGTGCCGTGTTTATTGGTGTCATTATCAATGTAGTAAGAGATTTCTTTACCATATTGTGTCAGTACTTTAGTTACTTCGTGTCCACAACCACCAGTACCAAAAACGGCGAAAGTGTCATATTCGGCCAGAATGTCTTCCGGAGTTTGCCACGTTGTAGTGCTCTCGATTAATGATTGTAGATTGCTCATAGTACTTCCTTAATTAAACAGCATGCCGCCATTCATATTGAGTGTTTGACCTGATAAATAGTTAGCATTGTCAGAAACTAAAAATGAAATTGTTTCTGCAATTTCTTCTTTTGTTGCTAAGCGGCCNGAGGGTATGTTAGCGACTTTTTGTTTTCCAGCTTCAGTTNCCAACTCTCGTTTAGACATTTCTGTTTCAACCAAACCAATCGCAATACAGTGCGAGCTAATTCCTTTAGCAGAGTAAAGCTTAGCAAGTGATTTGGTTAAGTTGATTAGCCCAGCCTTCGCTGCTGCATAGTGAAGCTGGTTTACGCCACCCCACTGTCCACCGATTGATGAAATGTTAATGATTTTTCCGTACTTATTTTCTAGCATCGCTGGAATAACTTGCTGGCAAGCGAAAAAAGGGCCAGCCAGGTTGGTATTTATCATACGATTAAAATCATCTTCAGTGATGGTTAAGTAATCTTTTTCCTGTGCTATGGCTCCGTTATTGACAAGTAAAGAAATGCTACCATTAAAATGTTGTTCTACAGATGAAACTGCTTGTTTAACTGACGATAAATCGCTGTAATCTATATGAATTGCGAATCCAGCATTGTTTGCTTTGGTATTTATTTCTCTAACCACAGCTTGTGCATTATGTTCATTGTGCGTATACCCGACAGCCACACAATAACCTAGACTAGCTAAGTGCTTCGCAACAACCTTACCAACACCGCTTGAGGCACCTGTAACAAAGGCAATTTTTTCACTTGGATTTGCCATGTTATTTAATTTTCCTTTTCAGTACTTTCTGTGTTGCTTCGACAATAGCCACTGCATCAATTTGATAGACTGTGGCTAGCTCATCGGGCTCTCCAGATTCACCAAAAGTATCTTTTACACCGACAAATTCAACTGGACAAAAAGTGTTTTGAACTAGGACTTCGGCTACAGCGCTACCTAACCCACCAATAACGTTATGGTCTTCTGCTGTGACAATTGCACCGGTATCGGTCGCGCTTTCAATAATAGCGTCACGATCAATAGGCTTTATGGTAGACATGTTAACGACTTTTGCCTTTATTCCCTGCTCTGTTAACTTTTCAGCCGCTTCCAAAGCTCGTGCCACCATTACTCCGGTAGCGATAATTGTCACGTCGCTGCCTGGCTTTAATACGGTCGCTTTGCCAATTCTAAAAGTAGCATCGCTAGGAAATATGGTAGGGGATGGAGAGCGACCAGTACGCATGTATACCGGGCCTTCATGTGCCAGTATAGCTGCAGTTGCTAGTGCCATTTCCTTTGGATCGCAGGGTGATATTACTGTCATATTGGGNATTGCACGAAATGAAGCTAAATCTTCCAAACATTGAGCTGAAGCTCCGTCTGGTCCTGTATCTAAACCAGGGTGGCTAGCAACAATTTTTACGTTTTGGTTTTGGTAAGCGATAGAAAGGCGACATTGTTCTATAGCTCTAAGGCAAAATACTGCAAACGTAGTTACGATCGGTGTTAAGCCTGTCTGGGCCATACCCGCTGAAGCAGACATCATATTCTGTTCAGCGATACCAAATTGAAAAAACCTGTCTGGAAAGGCTGCTCTAAAATGGTGTGCTCCGGTACCTCCGGCAATATCTGCATCTAATAAAACAACTTCTGGTTTATCTTTAGCAACATCAACTAAAGCTTTGCCAAATGCTTCACGCAAAGAGTCACCTTGCTTACCAATTAATGAAGGGGTATTACTCATCGTTAATCTACTCTTTGAACTGATTCTAATAACCAATCTTCTGCTGCTGCTTCAGACATATTTAATTCCGTTAAAGCCGAGACCGTATCTTGTCTTGTCATTCTCACACTGCCATGCCAAGTTGGAATTTCTTCCATATAGCTGACACCCTTACCTTTAATTGTGTGGGCTATAATCATGCTGGGTTTTGAAGTCTCGTTTAGTGCTTGGTTAAAGGCATCTTCAATTTCCGAAAAACTGTGCCCATTAATTTCCATTACGTGCCAACCAAAGGCTTCAAACTTCTCTTTGAGAGGCTCAAGACCCATAATGTTTTGATTCAAGTCATCAGATTGTAATTTATTGTAGTCAATGATTGCTGTTAGATTACTCAGCTTGAAATGTGCCGCGCACATTGCTGTTTCCCACACTTGCCCTTCTTGTAGTTCTCCGTCGCCAAGTAACGTGACTACTTTGGCATCAACATCTTGGTGCTGATAGCTCATTGCCATACCTAGAGCATTGGCAAAACCTTGTCCTAGTGAACCAGTAGACGCGTCTAGCCAATTCATACTCAACTTATCTGGGTGCCCTTGTGCAACTGAGCCAAATTTACGCAGAGAAAGCGCTTCTTGGGAAGTCATTAAGTTTTGCGTAGCTGCAATAGCATATAGAGAGGGGGCAGCATGTCCTTTTGATAAAACAAACCTATCTCGAGTTAGGTCGGTGGCGTTGTCAGGAGTTATGTCTAGTATGTTATTGAAACAATAGGTTAATAGGTCTGAGCAAGACAACGCGCCGCCTGGGTGGCCTGATTCTGCGTTGTAAATCGCTGCTAAGGTCAACTTTCTGACTGTTTGCGCAATATCAGCTAATTGTTGGTGTGTTTTCATTGTATTCTCTATTTAATTCGGCAAATCAATGGCTCATATTTACCGTCAAATCTTAAATTATTTTTGACAAGCGCTCGCTTTACTAGCTAAAAAAGAAAGCTAAATTCATGCCAATTAAAATTTACTGCGTATTTCTTTGAAAGGTCTTAAGCCGTCGCTAGGATCAGCTCGCCACAATTTGTCGGGGTCTTCACTGGGAGAAATGTAGATTCCAGGTTCTCCATCTATCTCTCTGATTTTTGAAAACTCTTCAATGAGGGGTTGCATTTCTTCTGGGAGCCAGCAGTGTCCTGCGGCATACTCTCCGCCTTCGCCATCAAGATCGATATGGAATTCAATAAAAGACGATTGCCAGTGTGTTATTGCCCGTCGAATTACCGCTGGACTTCGACTATGATCTGACCATCCTGTAGGGCAGTCGAGCAATTTTCCTAAGTAACCAATAGTAGCTAGGTTACATTCATTATGTGGGGTAGGGTAAGAGGATACACAATGAAGCACGGTAGGAGTACACCCCTGACTTTTTAATACAGCAACAGCGTGCTTTACCTCGAGTTCTGTCGCCATACCTACAGAAATAACAACTGGTAATCCTGTTTTTGCACAAGCTATAAGCAAGTCATCCCACAATAATTCGTAAGATGCTATTTTGAAAAAATCTACATGCGGAGCGAGAACTTCTACAGCTTCAAGATAAAAAGGTGTACAAGAGAACTCAATGCCATGTTTTTTACAATGTGCGCTCAGAAGCGGAATATAGCTTTCTGGCAATTCCCATTGTTTTCTCGATCTGTGTGTTTTACTTTTACTAAGAATTTCTGGAGCAAAAAGCTTATCTATTTTAAATAGCTGAAACTTTACAGCATCGCATCCTATACGTGCAGAGGCTTCAATGAACTCGTAACACCGTTCAATATCTTGATGATGATTACTTGAAACTTCAGCCACAAACTTACATTTTTGATGTACTGACATTCTGTTCTGTTACTTCTTTAATTGAACTCGCTAATGCAGCTATTACTTCCTGCTGTTGTTCTGCTGTTAAAGACTGATGCAACGGAAGTGTAATTGCGCCCTTAAAATAGTTTTCGGCATTTGGACAATATACTTTAGTAAAGTCTTGACCTAGTCTAATTGAACTGGGCAGTCCAGTTAAGGGTATAGTTATCACTCATCTGGAGAGAGTAAATGTCCGAAAGAAAAAAGTACACCAAATAATTCAAGTTAGATGCTTTCAATTTAGTGATTGAGCAAGGCCAGAAACTGTCTTAGACCAGTTGAAAAACATTGCTCATATACAGCATACCAGGCATCGCAGCTTTATTTCATTTATGGTGAATCTGATGGCAGGGCTAATTGTCTACACATTTAAAGCTAAAAGACCGAGCATTAAAGTGGCTCGGCTTTAGTTCTTAGACAGATCTCAAGTTACTTACTTCAGAGGCAGCGTTGTTTATGTATGGATACAGGTGTTCGAAGTTTAGAGCAAAATCTGTACATTGTAGTTTAACGCTCTAGCTATTGTCGTTCTTTATTGTTCGAAGGTGTCTTTTTAAAGTTTGAATGATTGTATCAAGATCAGCCATTGTTAATGACGGAAAAATAGGTAGTGTGATAGCTTGGTTGTAATAGCATTCGGCTTGAGGAAAATCCCCTTGTCTAAACCCCAGCTTTTGATAATAGGGTTGCATGTGTATAGGTATATAGTGCACGTGAGCAAGAATACCACTTTGGCGTAACAGTGATACCAAACGACGTTTATCTTCATCTGTCGCTACGGCTACCTTGACCACGAAAAGATGAAAACTACTGTAATTGTCTGGTAAGATTGAAAGTGGAACGGCATCCATTGAATCTTTCAGTAATTCTTGATAGCGCTTGGCAATGCTCTGTCGTCGAGCAACAAAGTCATTAAGCTTATTGAGTTGGCTTAGTCCTAGCGCGGCTTCAACATCATTCATTCTATAATTGAAGCCTAACTCAATCTGTTGATAATACCACATACCGTGGGAATCGCCCTGCATTTGATTTGGGTCGTTGGTTACTCCGTGACTCCTGAGTAAACGCATCGAATTGGCGAGGTCAAGGTTGTTTGTCACCGCCATTCCCCCTTCTAAAGTGGTAATTATTTTGACGGGATGAAAGCTAAAAACACAGATATCCGAGAACTCACAGCTGCCTACCGGCTTTCCCTTATATTCAGCGCCAACTGCATGGGAAGCGTCTTCGATGACTTTAAAATTATATTGCCTTGCTAGTTCAGCTATTTTTTCCATATTGCAAGACTGCCCAGCGAAGTGAACCGGAATGATAGCTTTTGGCAAACAGTTCATTTCCTGTGCGATTTTGAGTTTTTTTTCAAGCGTAATGCAACACATATTTCCCGTTGCAATATCTATGTCTACAAAATCTACAGTTGCTCTACAATAACGCGCGCAGTTCGCCGATGCGACGAAAGAGTTAGGGGATGTCCAAACAGTATCTTTTTCGCTAATGCCAAGTGCTAAACAGGCTAAATGAAGTGCAGAGGTAGCGCTATTAACAGCAACGCCATACTGGACTGAGCAGTAGGCAGCGAGAGCTTGTTCAAACAAGGGTACCTTCGGACCTTGTGTGAGCCAGTTTGAGTTCAATGTTTCTAAAACAGAAGAAATATCATCGTCATCAATGTGCTGGCGACCATATGGAATCACGTTGTGTCTCCTTATTTAGCAGTGCGATGTCTGCAACCGAAAGATAATCAGGGTTAGTATCTGAGACATACTCAAACCCTTCGTCGACGGGTTTGCCTATCTCGGCAATAGCATTTTTCGTAAAATCGTTACTGCGATGAAAAAACTTTATAGCAGGCGCTATAACAAAGTGATCCTCGTATTCGAAAGTATGAAAGGCCATGTCACCAGGACACATCATTTCGTGAAGCTTTTCACCCGGTCGAATGCCTACAATATGTATTGGCAAATGAGGTGCCATCGCTTTTGCTAGGTCAACGATTTTAATAGAAGGTATTTTGGGAACGAAGATCTCTCCACCTAACATTCGTTCAAAATTTTTAAGGACAAAATCAACACCTTGTTGAAGAGTGATCCAAAACCGAGTCATGTCTTTGTGCGTAACAGGGATGTGGTCAGTGCCATTTTCAATAAGCGATCTAAAAAATGGCACGACAGACCCGCGAGAACCAACTACGTTTCCGTATCGCACCACAGAAAAGCGAGGCTTGTCAGTACCAACCATGTTATTCGCAGCAACAAATAATTTGTCTGATGCAAGCTTAGTTGCACCATACAAATTTACAGGGTTTGCCGCTTTGTCTGTTGACAGCGCGATGACTTTTTCAATGCCATTGTTAATCGCTGCGTTAATCACATTTTCAGCGCCATCTATATTTGTTTTGATACATTCGGTCGGATTATATTCTGCTGCGGGTACTTGCTTCATGGCTGCAGCATGAATAACAAAGTCAACACCTTGCATGGCACGGGATAAACGGTCTTTGTCGCGAACATCACCAATGAAATATCTCATGCAGGGCGCGTTGAATTTTTGTTGCATCTCGAATTGCTTTAGCTCATCTCGAGAGAAAATAACTAACCGCTTGGGCTTATAATGTGATAACAAAGTTTCTGTATATCTGTGACCAAAGGAGCCAGTGCCTCCCGTTATCAAAATAGATTTGCCGTCGAACATTTTCCGCCCGCTATTTTTATGATTGTAATTCAAATATACCATGTGTCGGCCCTAAAACCATAAACCATTAGTTTTTAAAGAGTCTCTGCTGCTTAAACTAATCAATATCCGGTCTTTATTTTTTACACTTTTTAAATAAGTATATTAAACAATACATCCGATAGAAACGCTCACTCGCGTTTTGATTGTCTGTTTACTATACTATAAAAAGAATAATCAGAGAGGATATCAGTAATGATCAAAGTTGGTTCTGATTCTGGTAGTTTGCCACTTGGCCAGGTTCAAGAAAAGCAGAATAATCTTTTTGAGAAGTTGGCATCAGGGAAAAAAGTAAACAATGCGATGGATGATGCAGCAGCCCAGCAAATCATCGACCGATTAACTTCAGAAGTCGAAGGTAACCGCCAATCATTAAACAACGTTTACGACGGTATTTCGGTGGCGCAGGTTGCAGAGGGTGGTTTAGGCAGCATCAATGACGATGTAAATCGCATTCGCGAACTTACCTTACAATCTGGTAATGGTGTTTTGAGCAGTGGCGATCGCCGTGCTATCCAATCTGAAATAACACAGCTACAAGAGAATATCTCCCAAACCATTGAGCAGACGAATTTTGCTGGCAAGCCGTTATTATCTGAAAATGGCTCACTTGACTTCCAATCAGGTTCAAGTGCGGGCCAATCAATAAGCGTCAACACACAGGATGTTGCTGCTCAATTAAACGATGTACTGGCTATCGATATTACGTCGGGAACCAGCATTGAAGATGCGCTAGGTGCAACTGATGCTGCAATTGAAACGCTCGGTAACGCGCGAGGCGATTTAGGTGCTACCCAAAACCGTTTCGAAAGTGCGGCGCGTTCTCTTACTCAAGCTAACGTGAACACCGCTGAAGCGCGTAGCCGCATTCAAGATCTTGATTTTGCTCAAGCTGTGTCACAGCAGGCGTCAAACGATGTGCTTGGTCAGGCGGCGCTAACCGTTCAAGCGCAAGCGAATCAGCAGCAAAGTCAGGTTTTATCGTTGTTGAGTTAAACCAACATACGTTAATTTTGCTAAAATTAATCGAAAGAAGCAGGG
>PBNR01000032.1 GCA_002723195.1 Gammaproteobacteria bacterium
CTGCTTGATTAATTTTAATCCTATATCGTGCACTTTAATCGCAGCTCTATCGTTATCGCATCCGGTTACAGCAATTTTGAATTTTCTTGGAAGAAATGAAAACTCAGGATGAAATGTAGACCATTGTCTAATAATTTCGCACCATGGTCTGGGGTCTTCAACTTCATTTTTGACAATACCTGCAAAATGATCCGCAGAGGTGTTTCTTATACAATTTCCCGAGGTCTGAATTGCATGCATTTCAACTTCAGCTAAATGGGCCAAAATATCTGGAACTTCTTCAAGCGAAGGCCAGTTAAATTGGATATTCTGTCGAGTGGTGAAATGCCCGTAGCCTTTATCATAATGTCTAGCTATATAAGCCAATTTACGTAGTTGCTTTGATGAGATTAGGCCATAAGGGATCGCAACTCTGAGCATTGGTGCTAAGCGTTGAATATAAAGGCCGTTTTGTAATCGAAGAGGAAGGAACTCTGACTCGCTAAGTTTGCCGGCGATGTAGCGCTCTGTCTGATTACGAAATTGAGATATTCGATCAGCTAGCATTTGATGATCGTAACTGTCGTACTGATACATTTTACTTACTACTGCAATACCTGAACTTTATGTATTGTAAACAATGATTTTATTGATGGGAGCCTCTACGTAACACAATATTACAGATAAAATTAGAGGCTTATGGCTATAAGTTTGGTGCGAGCAATCTATATAGATCAGCTAATGGCATTCCTTTTCGTGATGCAAGGTCTTCTACTTGTTCGGAAGAGATTTTTCCAACAGAAAAATAGCGGGCTTGTGGATGAGAAAAATAAAGCCCGCTAACCGTAGCTGCTGGGGTCATAGCAAAACTTTCAGTAAGTTCGACTCCTATGCTTGACTGAGCGTTTAAAAGTTTGAAAAGAGTATTTTTCTCAGAATGGTCTGGGCATGCTGGATAACCAGGTGCAGGCCTGATTCCTTGATACTTTTCTCTAATTAGATCCTCGTTAGTTAATGATTCCATTGGCATGAACCCCCAGTACTCTCTCCTGACAGACTCATGCATTCTTTCAGCAAAGGCCTCTGCGAGCCTATCAGCCAATGCTTTAACAAGAATAGCGTAGTAGTCATTATTTTCTGCTTCATATGATGCGGCTAGTTCATCAGCGCCTACTCCAGAGGTAACTACAAATCCTCCGATATAATCTAAATGGGGCTCTTCCTCAGGAGCTATAAAGTCGGCAAGGCTTAAGTTTGGCAATGTAGGCTCTTTTAACATTTGTTGGCGTAAAAAATGCAAGGTGGCAATGGATTTAGAGCATTTTTTGTCCGCAAAAATTTCGATATCGTTGCATTTTTTACTTTTCGCCGGCCAAAATCCAATAACAGCTTTCGCTTTTAGTAGTTTTTCATCGACGATACGTTTTAATAACAACTGTGCATCATTAAACAAATCGGTAGCAGACTCACCTATTTTCTCATCTGTAAGTATGGCAGGGGATTTTCCTGCAAGCTGCCATGTGACGAAAAAAGGTGTCCAATCTATATAAGGTATAATTTCGATTAATGGATAGTCAGAAAATACCCTAGTGCCAACAAAAGATGGGGTGGGTGTACTAAAGCTGGTCCAGTCTATCGTAAGCTTTTTCGCATTGGCATCAGCATAGCTCATTAGCTTTAGTTTTGAAGCGCGTTTAGAAGCCCTTTCGCGTATATTAGAATATTCTTGTTTTAATCCTAAGCAGTATTGAGCTTTTTGAGCATTATTAAGCAACAAGCTAACCACTGACACGCTACGAGAAGCATCTGGTACGTAGATTACACTATCATTCCTATAATTTTCCTCTATTTTTACTGCCGTATGGGCCTTAGATGTGGTTGCTCCCCCAATTAATAAAGGTATAGAAAAATTGAGTCTTTGCATTTCGCTTGCGACATGAATCATTTCATCGAGGGAAGGTGTTATTAAACCGCTTAGGCCAATAATGTCTACTTTTTCTTGTTTTGCCCTATCTAGGATTTTCTCACAAGATACCATTACTCCAAGGTCGATAATTTCATAGTTATTACAGCCGAGTACGACTCCCACGATATTTTTACCAATATCATGAACGTCACCCTTAACGGTAGCGAGTAGAATTTTGCCTTTGGTTTTAAGTTCTCCGCCTGATTTTTCAGCCTCTATATAGGGTAACAAGTAGGCTACTGCCTGTTTCATTACTCTGGCGCTTTTTACTACTTGAGGAAGAAACATTTTTCCGTTACCGAATAAATCTCCTACTTCATCCATACCACGCATAAGTGGCCCTTCAATGACTTCAATAGGTTGTTCGACTTGTTGCCGCGCCTCTTCGGTATCTTCTTCTATATATTTGGATATACCCTTCACAAGCGCATAAGTCAGACGCTCGTTCACTAGATTTTCGCGCCATGTTGAGTTTTCGTGTCGTGTTTCTTGATTCGGATCACTTACTGTTTGAGCGAATTTCATTAAAATCTCTGTAGCGAGCGGAGAACGATTTAAAATGACGTCTTCAGTTGCTGCTCTTAGGTCATCTGGAATGTTATCGTAGACTGTGAGTTGGGCTGCATTCACTATGCCCATGCTTAGACCAGCCTTAATGGCGTGATAGAGAAATACCGAATGAATGGCTTCCCGTACAGTATTATTTCCTCGAAAAGAGAAAGATACATTGCTAATGCCGCCGGAAATTTGTGTACCTGGTAATTCAGATTTTATAAACTTACAACATTCGATGAAGTCAACAGCATAATTGTTGTTCTCCTCAATTCCTGTTGCAACAGCAAAAACATTCGGGTCGAAAATTATATCGGTTGCAGGAAAATCTATCCTCTCTCTTAAAAGATGATATGACCGGGTGCAAATTTCTTTTTTACGTTCAAGGGTATCGGCTTGCCCTTCTTCGTCAAAAGCCATGACGACAACTGCTGCGCCGTAAAGCAAACAAAGCTCGGCTTTTTGTAGGAAATCTCTTTCACCTTCTTTTAGGCTAAGCGAGTTAACTATAGCTTTGCCTTGACAACATTTTAGGCCGGTTTCAATTATTTCCCATTTAGATGAGTCAATCATCAAAGGGACTCTACTGATTTCTGGCTCTGCGGCTATAAGCTTTAGAAATTTTTCCATTGCCGCTTCAGATTCCAACATACCTTCATCCATGTTTATATCTATTATTTGCGCACCTGCTTCAATTTGTTGACGGGCAACTTCCAGGGCCTCGTCATAATTTTCTTCGCGGATGAGTTTGGCGAATTTTAAAGAGCCTGTGACATTGGTTCTTTCTCCAATATTCGTGAACAAAGAGTTCTCATTAATATTTAACGCTTCGAGTCCGCTCAGCCGACACGCAGGAGAAACATCGGGTAGTTTGCGAGGTGATAAGTTATTTACAATGCTCGAGATAGCTGAGACGTGCTCTGGTGTCGTACCGCAACAACCGCCAACAATATTAACAAACCCTTGTTTCGCGAATTCCCCAATGATTGCAGCCATTTCTTCAGGCGATTGATCATATTCCCCATACTCATTAGGTAAACCAGCATTAGGGTGTGTGGATACATAACATGAGGTTAGCGCTGATATTTCCTCCACATGAGGACGTAATTGTTTTGCACCAAGAGCACAATTGAAACCTATTGAGAGTGGGTTGGCATGGGCAATTGAATTAAGGAATGCTTCAACTGTTTGGCCTGATAATGTTCTACCGCTGGCATCTGTAATTGTCCCTGAAATCATCAGTGGGAGTTTAATCTCTAGATCTTTAAAACACTTATACACGGAAAAAATCGCGGCTTTGGCGTTTAAAGTATCGAATGCGGTCTCTATCATAATTATGTCGGAACCGCCCTCTATTAATCCTTTAGTTGAGTTATAGTAATCTGCAACAAGGAAATCGAAGCTGGTATTGCGAAAGCTAGGGTCGTTTACATCCGGTGAAATAGAAGCGGTCTTGCTTGTTGGGCCAAGCACACCAGCAACAAAGCGAGGACGCTCTGGATTCTTTTGTTCAGCAACATCGCAGGCTTCTCGAGCAATTTTGGCAGCCTTCAAGTTAAGTTCATAAGCTATGTCTTCTAGATGGTAATCTGCCTGCGAGCTTTTGGTGGCATTAAATGTATTTGTTTCAATAATGTCTGCACCGGCCTCTAGATAAGAATCATGAATATCTCTTATGATGTGCGGCTGTGTTAAAGAGAGTAAATCGTTATTGCCCGATAAATCATGGGGATAATCTGCAAAACGTTCACCGCGGAATTCGCTATCAGTCAGTTGCCTAGACTGAATCATGGTGCCCATAGCGCCGTCTAGCACTAAGATCCGGCTTTCTAAGGCACTGTAAAGTGCTATTTGGCTCTTTTCTCTAGTCATTTTCCGACTTATCTTTATCTTTTAAATAATCATAATTCTATCAGATGCTGCTGCGTCTGATAGTTTGTAATAACCGAGCACTGCGTTAAGGTATTTTATTTAATACTCTAATCGAGTAAACTTATTTTATCTCATTTATAAGTTTAGACTGTCTATGGTTAACATCACAGAGCCTGCACAGGGATACTTGACAGAATTGTTGGAAAAGCAAAATGTTGAAGACATAGCTGTGCGAATTTTTGTATTAGATGCAGGAACACCAAGAGCTGAGACCTGTATTTCGTTTTGCCGGCCGGGAGAGGAAAAACCGGATGATGAAGTTAAGCAATATAAAGACTTTCAAGCATTCATCGACCAGCATAGTATACCCTTTCTAGAAGAAGCAGTCGTAGATTTCCAAAAGGACTCTATGGGTGGACAGTTAACTATAAAGGCACCTAACTCTAGAATGCCAAAGCTAACAGAGGATAGCTCTTTGGAGGATCGTGTTAATTATATACTTTATAACGAGATTAATCCTGGGCTCGCTGCTCATGGTGGGCAGGTAACCTTGGAGGAGATTTTTGAAGATAATGTAGCTGTATTGCGATTCGGCGGCGGGTGCCAAGGTTGTGGAATGGTAGATGTAACGCTAAAAGATGGAGTGGAAAAAACTTTATTATCTCAGATACCTCAGTTAACCGAAGTTAGGGATGTTACGGATCATTCTATAAAAGAAAACGCGTACTATCAGTAAATTATCATGCAGGATATGCGGCTTCTAAGGCAGCATATATTTCATCTTTAAATTCGATTCGGCTTGAATCTAGTGATTTAATAATCTCGACTAGGTATTCGTTATCTTCGTGACCGTTCCATATTTTTTGATAAGTACCTTCTTTATAGCCTTTATCCTGACGAAACATATTTAGAACATTCTTTCCTACGTATTGACAGTAAAGATTTTCCCAGTTCATTTCACACTCAAACATGATTGAGGAGAATAGGGATAGGTCTATTCGTCTGGCAACTGATAGACCGATGAGCAATTCGAATTTAGTAATAAGACCAAGATTAGAAATTTCGTATTGTTCACCGTCAAACTCGATTACGTTTTGGGGATTAGCTTGATTTACCATCTCCATAACTATAGCTAGTGATTTTCTCTGATCAGCATTGTTTCTAAGGAGAATTTCAGACAAAAGAAAGTGCCATATGTCGATAAGCTCCATTTGTAATTGAGGGAGGTCTTTTTGCTGCTTTTTCCACCACTTCCACCCGTGATGCTCTATTGCTTCTGACCCTTCGATTAAGACAGCCCGTAAATAGGGATAACAAGATTGCACCCAATTAGAATCCACTTTCCTATTCATGTCAGATTGAAGTGACAACATAGTAGATGCTTGCTCTGTTAACAGCATAGGTGATTATTCACAAAAATCAGATTAGATATTTTGATCTGGGTTAGATTTACTCTGTAATTACGGCCTGGAGATTCGATTGTTTAGCTAAACTACTTAGCATTTCTTTCCTGCTTCTTAACATATCGTTATAAGATTTCCTGGCTGCGATTACTTCAGTATCGTTTTCATCTGACTTGCTTAATTCATTTAGCCAGGTTTCTAGAATCTCGATTTCGTTTCTAAGCTGTTCGGTACCTTCTTCTATCAGCTTTTGATCGATGTTGATATTTTCTGAAACATCGGATAGATCTTTACTCATAGCAGTTCCTGTGAAACTTTGTTTTTTCGCCTAATGCAAGCTGATTTGGTATCGGCCATTTTGATTTTAAATTAACACTATAGGCACGCATTTTTCGTTAGTAGAAGCTGTATAAGTCGCGTCTCTATAAAAAATAATTGAATATCAATAATTTATGATACCTTTTTAGTCATATATTGATATCTTTTCAGGATGTCATAGAGCTAGGCAGTGGTCAAGGTCAACGAAAGTTCGGATCGGCTACTATTTATATAAAAGGCACGAATAGATTCATAATAAAGACTAATTTCTAAAAGCTGCTTTATTATTATGGCAATTGTTTGGGCAAAAATTTAAATCCGTATGCGGTCCTTTGTCAAAAACACTTTTGACTCTCTGATTAAGCTGAAATTTCTCGAATACTTCAGTAAATAAGTAAGAAATCTGCAAGGTTTCTACTTGACTGTAAACTTTAAGCTTTTTAGAATCCCCGGCTTCGTGGCTTGACTGCCACAATAACACTTTGTCCCCTTCGTCTAGAGGCCTAGGACACCGGGTTTTCATCCCGGCAACAGGGGTTCGAAACCCCTAGGGGACGCCACTTTTTTCCTCAATAGATACAATCACTTACAACCCCTTTCTAGATATTCTCAAGATTAGCAAAGCCTAAAAATCGGGTTCTTCACCCATTTTTCACCCATTTGTTTTTTCCCAGGCATAAAAAAAGGAGCCTAGTGACCCCTCTTTCGATCTGAAGTCTAATCCGCTGGACGTACTTCCCAAAATTTGAGATCAACTTCTTTAGTCAGGATGTCTACATCCAAAATCACTAAGTTTACAGCACCGTTACTACAAGCGTCTGCAAAAGAAACATGTACATTCGATTGATCCCTTCTGAAGGTCCCCATATGCGGGGTACTGATAAGGGTGCTGTCCTCTAGAAAGGTTCGTGCTTCCCCTACAAGTTTGCCTCTAGTACGATCTTGCGTATTATGGAAGTATTCATGAGTAAGGAATGGTGAACCGTATCCTTCAACCTTTCCTTCGAAATCGAACGAGGTAGAATTTTCGTTGATCGTCATCCTAGTAATTCTAAGTTTTCCGCGACCGTCAGGATTTGAAAGATCGATCAGTGCCCTCCTAAGTAAGAAATTTGATTTAAACAACAACATTTTACGGCCTAAAATTCGGCCATGCACTTAAATATACTAGATACTGTAATCGATAGAGAAAATAAGTGTCTTATTAACGTATAGGAGGCTAAAATTATCTTAAAATGCGAGGCCTCTGAGATTCTATATATGTCTAATGAATAAAACTAAGTATTGCAATCCGTTTATAAAATTTTGTAGTAAAAAAGTATTGAGCTTATTGGTTACGCTATACTCTTTATGCATTGTTTCAAATAGTATCGCTCAAGACTTTGACTTAGATCCTTATTTTGGGGAGTTTGATTTAGAAGCAGGATTTGATGATGATCCTCGGGTTGTTTCTATTGCAGCGGGGGGTAGTATAGACGCGAGCGGTTTAGGGGATAATTGTGTAGGGTTTATTTCTGAGGCACCAGACGTCTCGATTAATTACGATAGTGGATCGTACTCCCTAAATTTTGCTGCATTTAGCGAAGATGATATTACTTTAATTATAAATGATCCGCTCGGAGGATGGATTTGTAATGATGATTTCTCTGAGAGTGCTGCGCTCAACCCTGGCATAATTTTCGAAGATCCTGCAAACGGCAAATATGATATTTGGTTAGGAGTTTATTCTTCTGACGAAGATGACTTAATCGATGCGAGTCTCCTTATTTCGGAAATATCTTTAGACGAAATATTCGAAACATATGAAGAAGTAAGTTCAGGGCTTGTAGATGATTCATTGCCAAGCGGATCCGGAACAGGCTTTGTAGTTAATAGAGATGGCCATATTCTGACGAATAACCATGTAGTAGATGGTTGTGCGGATATAACTTTTCAAATTCGTGGGTCTGAAGTGGAGAGAGTGGCGCTAATATCAACTAACATCCCGTCTGATTTGGCATTATTGAAAGCCTCATCGTTTGAGGGCCGGCCAGCTATTTTTGCACCATCTTCGGTTGTCCAAATGGGTGCGGAGTTAGTCGTTTACGGGTTTCCGTTGACTGACGATTTGTCAACTCAAGGTAATTTTACTAGTGGTATAGTAAGCGCGATGAGTGGTCTGAATGACGATCTAACGCTTTTTCAGATGACTGCTCCCGTGCAACCCGGGAATAGTGGCGGTCCTGTATTAAGTATAAGTGGAAGAATTATAGGTGTAGTTGTTGCCACGGCAGATCAAGAGTTCTTTAGAGGGCAACGGGGCACTGATGCGCAAAACGTTAATTTTGCGATTCATAGCGCAATCTCAATGAGATTTTTAGATACGAATAATGTTAATTATGAAACAGATGCCTCGTTAACCGGCTCGCTTAGCCTTGCTGATATAGCAAATATGTCCCAAGAGTTTACAGGGATTGTGAGATGCAGAAATTAAGAAATTAGAAGATGAGTAATTTTTTGGTCGCCGAAATTTATGGCAAAGGAAAAAGGAGTCCGAGGACTCCTTTTTGATACACGGTCTACTGGAAAAGCTTCGCCTAACGTTAATTTTATCTAAGTTAGTAATAAAAGTTTCGCGCGTAATTTTCCATTCGCTTAACTAAAATCACCGCCCCCTGAGGAGCTAGATGATTCGCTAGCTGGTTTAATTCGATCAATAAGCGATCTTGTAAAACTTGCAACCCACATACCAGCAGCAGCAACGGCTATTCCATCAATTATAGCGTTTAGGTACATGCCAATGGCCGGGATTAAGTCTAAGTTATCCGAGACCATGGGAGCTGCGACAGCGAACAATAAATATCCTGTTCTTTCTGCAAAGTCTTCTGCTGGGTTTAGAACGCCAGAAACTAATCCTAACGCTAAAAGTGCCAGTCCTGTGTAGGGTATTTCAACAAATGCGGCTATTATGGCTACTACGACCATAAGAAGCATAAGAATTTTGTCGGAATCCATTTTTTTCTCCTAGTTTTGTGGATGGAGTACGGTGAAACACTGCACCAAAAGCAAGCATGCATCAAATATGTGGAAATTACTACAGTGGAAGTTAATATGTGAGGCCTTTTTTAGAGTGTCACATGCTATTTAACTGCAAATTCGCCGGATTCTGAACCTAAAATTAAAAATGAGCTTTGACAGGTAAAATTCCGGTGTTTTGCACAAAAAGTAATCAGAGCCTGCAAGACCAATTTAGTCAAACCCTTTTATACGGAATTACTTATGAGTGTCGCGATTTCAGTTAAGAATTTGCGTAAGACTTACGCAAACGGATTTGAAGCGTTAAAAGGAATTTCTCTTGAAGTAGAGCAAGGGGATTTTTTTGCATTATTAGGGCCCAATGGGGCTGGGAAGTCTACTACTATCGGAATTATTTCAACCCTCGTTAAAAAATCAGCTGGGCTAGTCCAGATTTTTGGCAAAGATGTAGATACCCACGTCTATGAAACAAAGCTCGACTTGGGTGTAGTTCCCCAGGAGATTAATTTTAATCAATTTGAAAGGGTTCAGGATGTTGTAATCACTCAAGCGGGCTACTATGGCTTACCGCGGCGCCTTGCGAGAGAAAGATCTGAGAAATATTTGCATAAATTAGGTTTGTGGGACAAGCGTAATGATCGATCCCGATCTCTCTCGGGAGGAATGAAGAGGAGGCTGATGATAGCCAGAGCACTCGCACATGAGCCTCGCCTGTTACTGTTGGATGAGCCGACCGCGGGTGTGGATATTGAACTGCGCCGCTCTATGTGGGAATTTTTATCGGAAATGAATACAAATGGAACAACAATCATTTTAACTACCCATTACTTAGAAGAGGCTGAGCAGCTTTGCAGGAACATAGCAATAATCGATGAAGGCATAATTATCGAAAACACTAGTTTGAAGAATTTGTTAGCCGGACTAGATTCGCAGACTTTCATTATCGATTCTGTTGCTACAATCTCTAAGACACCGTACTTGAATTTAGATAATGTCTCGATACGCCAAATAGATGAAAAAAGTCTAGAAGTAAGCATACCTAGTACTGGCAGTATTAATGATGTATTTATGGAACTAAATAGAGCTGAGATAAAGATCTCTAGTATGCGTAATAAGACGAACCGATTGGAACAGTTATTCCTTTCTCGATTAAATGAATCTGGAACCAAATAAAGAATGCTTAATGACCATAAGTATGTTGCATTTGAAACTATTGTAATAAAGGAAGTGAGAAGATTTACGCGTATCTGGCTGCAAACTCTGGTGCCACCGGCAATTACAATAGGCCTATACTTTGTAATATTTGGAAATTTAGTAGGACGGCGTATAGGTGAGATGGGTGGGTTTCAGTACATGGAGTTTATTGTGCCAGGACTTATTATGATGNGTGTTATTCAGAATTCATATTCGAATGTGGTTTCAAGTTTCTTCAGCCAAAAGTTCCAAAAAACAGTCGAAGAGATTTTAGTTGCTCCAGTTCCAAATTATGTAATTTTGTCCGGAGTAATTGTTGGCGGTATGGCTAGGGGTTTAACTGTTGGCTTCATTGTCACTGCCATGGCTCTTTTATTCTCGAACTTAAGCATTGAATACCCACTCATTACTATCCTATCAGTTCTACTTACTTCAATGTTGTTTTCTCTTGCGGGCTTTATTAACGCAGTATTCGCAAATAGTTTTGATGATATTTCAATTATTCCTACATTTATCCTAACCCCTNTAATCTACCTAGGTGGGGTTTTTTATTCTATTCAGTTGCTGCCTACTTTTTGGCAGATAATTTCCGGGATCAATCCTATTTTCTATATGGTTAATGCATTCCGTTACGGAATATTAGGTAGTTCAGATGTTGATGTGTATTGGGGGTTTTTGATACAAGTTTTATTTATTGCGGTTCTTTATTCGAGCTGTATTTGGTTGCTTAGGAGTGGGAAAGGTATACGAACCTAGACAAATCTATGAGTGCAAACCCTTTAAAACAAAAAATTGAATATCCGAAAAAATATGACCCTAAAGTTTTGTATCCGATACCTAGAGGAACTAACCGTAAAATATTAGATATCGATAGGAATTTAAAAATGTATGGCATTGACCATTGGCGTGCCTATGAAATTTCTTGGTTGGATCTTGAAGGAAGCCCGGTTGTTCGGCTTGGTGAGTTTTTTTTTAGCGCTAACTCAAAAAATATCATTGAGTCTAAATCGTTAAAACTTTACTTGAATTCACTTAATTCAGAAACATTCGCAAAACAAACAGATGTTGAAAATATAATTAGCGCGGATTTATCTGCAATTAGCCATTCTGACGTGAAAGTTGTACTCCATTCCTTAGATTCCTTCTCGGATCTTCCACAAATTGAAAGGTCTGGGCGTTCGGTTGATCATAATCAGATAAGTATACAATTAGAAGAGCCTGCAGAAGAACTGCTCAAAATTTCAGAAGAAACGGTGTTCGATGAAGAGTTGTACTCAGACCATTTTCGTTCGAACTGTCCAATTACCAGACAGCCAGATTGGGCTAGCTTTTATATCCAATACACGGGTCCGAAAATGGAAGAATCAAGCTTGTTGGATTATTTATGCAGCTATCGTTCTTATAACGGATATCATGAAGAATGTGCGGAAAGAATATTTAGAGATATTTATCGATTTTGTCGTCCCGCTGACATGAAATTGTCTCTTAACTTTCTTAGAAGGGGGGGGATAGATATTAATATCTATAGAAGTACAAAAATTATGACTTCGAGTATGCTGTTTTCAAGGTTGGTGAGACAGTAGCGGGCTTGTGTATAAAACGACTCTAGTTTAGAGTACTTGCGCTTTTGGCTTACCTAAAAGTATGCAGTTTTCTAAAGCATTCAAGGTGAGGTGTCCGAGTGGCCGAAGGAGCACGCCTGGAAAGTGTGTATGTCGAAAGGCATCGAGGGTTCGAATCCCTCCCTCACCGCCATAATTCGTTCTAATTTCTACCACAATTCTTTTCTGCGTTTGATCTGGGACTCGTTAACCTAAATCTTTTGTTCCATGCTTTCGTAATTTGTACACTAAGGCTACCTTTGCCGACCATATAGAAAACGGATAAGAAAGAGTAAATTCCCAATTTGTTATGANTTAACTAATTGTCGCTTTTTATTCCGGATAAATACGATAATATAGCTATATCGTGCAGAGCTTGGTACTTTTTATGAAGATAAAATTGATAATATTANCGAAACTTTTCGCATTATTGGTANCCACNCATTCTGTTGCTCAAAATGCTGATTGGCCGAGTTATGGAGGTGACAATGGGTCGAGAAAGTATGTCCCATTTGATCAAATTAATGCGGAGAATATTAATCAACTCTCTACGGCATGGGTTTGGGAAAGTGTTGACAACGTTACCGTCACTCAAAATATAGAGGATGGGGACTCCCGCGCTGTTCCTGGCTCTTATAAGGTCACGCCGATTGTTATTAACGACGTTATGTATGTACCTACATCTTTTGGACGTGTTGTGGCACTGGATGCCCAAAGTGGTTCCGAGCGATGGGTATTCGATACGCGCGCCTGGGAAGGAGGTCGCCCAGTTAATCTAGGATATAATACCCGCGGAGTAGCCTATTGGGCGGGGAATGGCAAAGAAAGGATATTGTTTGCTACTAATGATTCCTATTTATGGTCTTTAAATGCCAATACAGGCCAACCGGATCCTAATTTTGGTGATAATGGAAGAGTAGACCTCAGTATCGGCTTGGGCAGGGAGATTAATAAAGAAGAGTACGGCGTAGTTTCTCCTGTCTTGGTAACTAATAACAAGGCAATTGTAAATTCAATTGTTACAGATGCATCCCGCAGTCTGCAAACCCCTCCGGGTCATATACGGGCTTTTAATCCAGAAACTGGTGAATTGGAGTGGATGTTTAAAACCATTCCTGAATCCGGTGAATTTGGTAATGAAACCTGGGAAGACGGCTCTTGGGAATATACCGGTAGCGCGAACTCATGGTCTATTATGAGTGCTGATGACGAGTTGGGTATTGCTTATATTCCTACAGGTACACCTACAAACGATTGGTATGGAGGCAAGAGAAAAGGCGATAATTTATTCGCAGAGAGTCTTGTGGCAATTAATGTAAATACTGGTGAGCGTGTCTGGCATTTCCAAATGGTTCACCATGGAGTTTGGGATTATGATCTTCCAGCTGCTCCTACACTAGTTGACATCAATGTGAATGGCCGAGATATCAAGGCCGTGGCGCAAATCTCTAAACAAGGATTTACTTATGTGTTTGATCGCATTAGTGGCGAGCCTGTTTGGCCAATCGAAGAAAGACAAGTTCCCCAGAGCAGTGTGCCTGGTGAGCAACTATCCTTAACCCAGCCTTTTCCAACAAAGCCGGCCCCGTTTGAACCGCAGGGAATTAGTGATGAAACGCTTATAGATTTTTCTCCAGAGCTACGGCAGGAAGCGTTGCAAAATATCGAGCAGTACGATTANGGGCCATTATTCACNCCGCCTAGCTTGCGTGGAGCTATTCAGTTCCCCGGGTGGTCAGGAGGAGGTGAGTGGCGCGGTGCTGCTTTTGATCCAGATACTGGCATGTATTACATTCCTTCAGCATCCAGGCCAATTGTTGTGCAGCTCGTTGAAGCGAGGCGTGGTCGCGAGGAAATGGGTTATGTGCGAGGCGGNGANAGNTCGGTTGCTGGTCCTCAGCAATTGCCNTTAACTAAGCCTCCCTATGGTCGAATTACTGCGATTGATCTAAATAGCGGAGACCATGCTTGGGTAGTACCTCATGGTGAGGGTATAAGACAGCAAATTATAGATATGGGCATCCTTGATCCGGGACCTGTAGGCACTATAGATACCACCGGCCCAGGACCATTATTAACCAAAACTTTGCTACTTATACCTCAGAGAGATGGCGGCCGTAATTTGCTGCGTGCCTTTAACAAAATAAGCGGTGAAATAATCCACGAACTTGATTTGCCGCTCCCGCCTACTGGAACGCCTATGTCGTATATGTCTAATGGTAAACAGTATATTGCGATCGCCTTAGGGGGAGCAGAAGACGCTAGGTTATTCACTTTGAGTCTGCCTTGATAAACCTTTTATATCGGCAATTTAAGCTTGTGGATTTTTTGAGAATTTCTCATAATCCTTCGTAATATCCGAAGAGCTGTATGCTATTATGCTCTGCGGTATCTCTTGTCGGCCCCCGCGCAATGATAGGTTGTGAACCCCGCCAGGCCCGGAAGGGAGCAACGGTAGTAGCTGATTCATGTGCCGTGGTGTGGCTGGCGAGGGCTGCCACTCTCTTGCTAAATTGTTACTTAGACTAACTAAATTATTAAGCCCAAAATTGAAGAAATAGCGGATGAGCTATCAAGTACTTGCTCGTAAATGGCGGCCTCAAAATTTCGCAGAAGTAGCCGGCCAGGCCCATGTTCTTAAATCATTGGTTAATGCGCTTGATAATGGTCGGCTCCACCACGCCTATCTATTTAGTGGAACTCGAGGAGTAGGTAAAACCACGTTAGCTCGAATTCTTGCAAAATGTCTGAATTGTGAGGAGGGCACTAAATCAACACCCTGTGGTAAATGTGGTGCTTGTTCCGAAATAAGTGAGGGACGGTTCATTGATTTAATAGAAGTTGATGCGGCGTCACGAACGAAAGTTGAAGATACAAGAGAGCTTTTGGAAAATGTTCAATATCTGCCGGCAAAAGGACGTTTTAAAGTTTATCTTATTGATGAAGTGCACATGCTTTCTTCACATAGCTTTAATGCATTGCTTAAAACTTTGGAAGAGCCTCCTCCGCACATAAAATTCCTATTCGCGACAACGGACCCTCAAAAATTACCAGTAACGATTCTCTCTCGCTGCTTACAACTTAGTTTAAAAAACCTAAGTCCGCAAATAATAGCAGAACACTTGAAGAAAATTTTGATCGAGGAATCTATAGAATTTGACGAAGAANCTCTGTGGCAGATTGCGGCTTCCGCAAACGGGAGTATGCGCGATGGCCTGACATTAGTGGATCAAGGAGTTTCCTATTGCCAGGGAAAGCTTGAAGCTTCCGGTATCATAGATATGTTGGGGATACCGAAGCAAAAGCAAATTTTTGCCGTATTAAATGCTATGGTTAACCGCGATATCGAGAGTCTGCTAGGGGTATTAAATAAAATAGCTGACCAATCTCCAGATTTTAACTATACACTTGAGGCCTTATTATCGACCCTGCATAGAGTAGCTGTCGCACAAGCAGTTCCCGGAGCGATTGAAAATAGTTTTGGCGATAAAGAAAAGATAAAAGAGCTAGCTGCAAAATTTTCCGCTGAAGATATTCAACTCTATTATCAAATAGGCACTAAAGGTCGAGATGAAATCAAATANTCTGCAGACCATAGTTCTGCTTTCGAAATGCTTCTATTGAGGATGATGATTTTTTCGCCGTCTTTTTCCGGAGCTAAAGCGGAGTTATCCACAAGAGAAAATCAAAAAAAAAAGATTGATTTAGATTCTTCTGAAAGAGATGCAAGGAAAAGGGTTAATGAAATGCCTCAATTTTTGGATCCCGGTTTGTCGCAGGATCAAGAATTAATATCATCTTACCAATCTATTCCTAGTGAAATGAATCATGAGGTTTGGTTGGATCTTTATGGTCAGTTAAAAATCAATGGGATAGCAGCAAATGTGCTGGGGAATACTGAATTTAGGAAAAGAGATGGGAATACCTTTTATTTTGTTTTAAACCAAGAACAAAGTGCTATTTATAACGAAGATATTCTTCCGAAACTAGCTTACGCTTTAAGTGAGCTTTTAAATGAGGAAATTTTGGTCGACATTGAAATTGGCAAAGTAGAGAAGGAAACTCCAGCTATGTTAATGCATCGCTTAAAACTCAAAGCAAGAAAAGAAATGGTTGATGAATTTGAGAGAGACGAAAATGTACAGGAAATGCTAAAGCATTTCTCGGCTGAGTTAGCTATAGAAAGTATTTTACCAATTAAAGAGTAAAAATATGACTGATTTAAATGAAATAATGAAACAAGCTAAACAAATGCAGGAGCAATTTCAAAAAGCGCAAGAAGAGCTTGCAAATTTGTTGGTTTCTGGCGAGTCAGGGGCAGGATTAGTAAGACTTGAAATGAATGGCCGGCACGATGTGATTAAAGTGCAGCTGAGTGATGCTCTTCTGTCGGAAGAAAAGGAAGTGATAGAAGATTTGTTAGCGGCAGCTGTAAATGATGCAGTGAGGAAGTTAGAAGATAGGAAAAAGGACTCTATAGGAGGAATTGCGGGAAATTTGTCCATGCCTGACGGGTTTAAGTTCCCCTTTTAACGCAATGAACTCAAGTCCCTTAATTAATCAATTGATAGAAGCTTTTCGCTGTTTGCCAGGAGTGGGCCCAAAATCCGCTCAGCGCATGACTCTTCATTTATTAGAGAGGAATCGAGAAGGTGGAGCTAAATTGAGTGCATCTCTGACAGAGGCTCTAGAATTAGTTGGAAATTGCTCAAAATGCCGAACTTTGACTGAAGAAGGTCTCTGCAAAATCTGCTCGAGTGCTTCAAGAAATCGGAAGATTTGCTGTGTGGTAGAGTCACCCGCAGATGTCTTTGCCATTGAGCATTCAGGTACGTTTAGAGGAGTTTATTTCGTTTTAATGGGCCATTTATCTCCGATAGACGGGATAGGACCTGAAGAGCTCGGAATAAGCCTATTGCTTGAAAAGATAAGAAAAGAAGATATTGAAGAAGTAATTATTGCTTGTAATCCAACTGTTGAAGGTGATGCAACTGCGTATTATATAGCAGAACAATTAAAGACCTTTAATATAATTGTTTCTAGAATCGCTCACGGGGTACCGGTAGGTGGTGAGTTAGAGTTTGTAGATGGCGGTACGTTAAGCCATGCTTTTTCTGGAAGAAAAGTTATGGAAAATAGCTAAAATATGCAAGCAGCAAATGGAAAGCTAGTCGAATTAATTGACGATCAAAAAGGCTTTGACAGATTATGTGATAGCTTATCTGATGTAAAATATCTCGCTTTTGATACAGAGTTTGTGCGAACTAATACTTTTTATCCAAAGCTTGGCCTGTTACAGATTGCAGACCCAGTTCGATGCTATTTAGTCGACCCACTCCGAATCTTATCATGGAATGATTTCACATTATTGTTAGAAAACAATAATGTAACTTTTTGTATACATTCCTGTAGTGAAGATTTGAATTTATTGCATACATCAATTAATTCTATGCCAGTTAGATTGTTCGATTCGCAAATTGCCGCAGCATTCCTAGGGCTAGGTTTTTCTCTAAGCTATCAAGGATTAGTACTACAATTGCTTGATAAAAGTATTCCGAAAGATGAAACTAGGTCAGATTGGATGAAAAGGCCTTTGAGTAATGCACAACTTCAATATGCGGCAAATGATGTCTGCTATTTGCTCGATTTAAAAGAAATTCTTTGGGATAAACTTGTAGATAAAAAGGTAATTGCTTGGTTTGAAGAAGAATGCGCAAATCAGGTTGCGTTAGCAGAAGAATTCGAGAGAAAGGAAAATTGGAAGAAGTCCTTTGTAAATATTAGTAAATCCTGGAAATTGGCTGATGATAATTTGTATCGGCTACAAAAACTTTGCTTTTGGCGAGAAATTAAAGCGAGAGAGAGTAACAAGCCAAGAAATTGGATAGCTAAAGACAGTGATTTGTTTGACATAGCCAATCATGAATTTAAGTCGATATCTGTTTCAGATATGGAATATTTAGATTTAAGCGATAATAGATTTGTCTTTCGCTATGGAAAAGAAATAGTAGAACTCTTAGCTAACGACCAAAGTAACATCCAAACCATTGATAGAGCTCAACTAAGTACTCCATTGCAACCATCTTTGAGAAAAAAATTGAAATGCTGTCAAACTGTCGTAAAGGAATTAGCAGATAAACTTTCTCTTGCCCCGGAGTTGCTTGCTCGTAAACGATTATTACAGGGCTTAGTAAGAGATTTTGATAATTATGGTGAATTACGTTGGCAAGGTGAATTAGGTGGTTGGCGCAGAGAGTTACTTGAACCTGCAGTAAGAAAGTTCTTTCAATGAGTTTAAATCTTTTGAAACCGCAATTAAAAACTCGTGAAAAATTTTGGGAATTACCACTAGAAGAGCTTAATGAAAAAGAATGGGAACTTCTTTGCGATGGTTGTGGGCGTTGCTGCTTAAAAAAGATTCAAGATAAAGAGAGTGGCGAATTATTCTGGACACGGATTGCTTGCCGATACCTTGATACCAAGGAATGCCGTTGCAGNAGTTATNATCAACGCNCTACNTTAGTGCCAGATTGTCTGGATGTTCGCGAAATATATCAATCAAATCGTGATTGGATGCCGTCTACTTGCGCGTATCGCCTAAGGGCGGAGAAAAAGATGCTCTTTGATTGGCACCCTTTACTTGCTGAATCTAAGGAAGCTATGGCCGCTGCCGGAATTTTAGCCAAGGATAAAATTCTTTCGGAAGAGCATGTGCACCCGGACGGTTACGAAGAACACGTGATCAATTGGATAAAGTCATAAATTATGGCGACAGATGTCAACTATCTGCTCATTTGGTTTGTCTACCTAACAGCAAGTGTCGTTTTCTATTCGATATTTTGGCGGGCTACTGCCTTTCAGCATGCAAAGTGGCTTAGTTACTCTTTGAGGGCTGTTTCTGCAGCAGTTATTCTTACACCGTGGTACGCAAATGTGCAAGGTGAGAGCATGGCCCCGGCGCTAATGGTAATGAGTTTAGACTTAATNACTATCGGTTTTGAATCTATGGCTCGAACCGCTATTCCTCTTGTGCTGTCGATTTTAGTCGCTGAGATAGTAGCTTCAGCTATATACCTTATTCAGAAACATCTCCGCAGATAATTAAAATTCATTAATAGTATTGAAAATACAGCTATATATAATACTTTTCTAAAGTAAAATATTAATAATGATTTGCGAGCTTTATTCTTTTAATTATTTTGAGACAAAACCACTTGTTCTGACTAACGTTCATTGGGGGGTAGTTATATCCCAGCTACTGCTAAGATATCTGCGAACTAGTTACTGGGTTTTCTCATAAAGTTTTACTGAAGAACTCGCGCCTAAAAAGCCAATAATAAACTACACATATCCATCGCCTTGTAATCTGTTTAGCCCCTAAAAACTCAAAGATGCTAAAGGCTGGTATATTAATAGTTGCAAATAAGCTAATAAGGGATTTTACTTAATTTATCTTAGGAAAAGTTAACAAGCTTTTCTTAAAATCTTCTTATATCCAAGTCTTCTCTGTATTAATGCTTATCTGCGCTTTACAATAAGTCCATTTTTGCAATCGTAGTGGGATAAAGATGAATTTTACTGGCACAGAAGAATACGTAGCCACAGAAGAGCTGCAGATGGCTGTTAATGCTGCAATTCAATTACAAAAACCGTTATTAATAAAAGGAGAGCCAGGTACTGGCAAAACCATGTTGGCTGAGCAGATTGCCAAAGCGTTGGATTTGCCTCTTATTCAATGGCATATCAAGTCAACGACTAAAGCGCAGCAGGGGCTTTACGAATATGATGCAGTTTCGAGACTGCGCGATTCGCAACTTGGTGATGATAAGGTTCATAATATTTCAAATTACATAATTCAAGGTAAGATATGGCAAGCATTCCATTCGGACACACAGACTGTTTTATTAATTGATGAGATAGATAAGGCGGATATTGAATTTCCAAATGATTTATTACTTGAACTAGATAAGATGGAATTTTTTGTCTATGAAACTAAGGAGATGGTTAAAGCCAAGACTCGACCCATAGTGATTATTACTAGTAATAATGAAAAAGAATTACCAGATGCATTTCTTCGTCGTTGCTTTTTTCATTTCATCGAATTTCCAAATACATTAACAATGGAGAAAATAGTTGATGTGCACTATCCGAATATAAAGAAAGATTTATTGAGTCAGGCTATGGACATCTTTTTCGATGTGCGCAAGATTCCTGGACTAAAAAAGAAACCCTCAACTTCCGAGCTAATAGATTGGCTCAAATTGTTAATGGCGGACGATATTCCCGCAGACGTTCTTAAAAATCATGACGCTAAAAATGCAATCCCTCCTCTTTATGGGGCTTTGCTTAAGAATGAGCAAGATGTACATTTACTTGAAAAACTGGCTTTCATGCATCGAGCGAATCGTTAATGCTGATAAATTTCTTTATGACTCTTAAACAAGAGCGCCTCCCGGTTTCTTTTACCGAACTATTTACATTGCTTGAATGTCTCAAGGAGAATGTAATTTTTGGAAACGTAGATGAGTTTTATTATCTATCTCGTCTATGCTTGGTTAAGGATGAAAAAAATTTTGATAAATTCGATATAGCTTTTGCGAAGTACTTTGAGAACATTGAAGCTTTTGAAGATTTGTCGTTATATGAAATACCTGAAGAGTGGTTACGTAAAAACCTNGAGTCAATGCTTACAGATGAGGAAAAAGCAAAAATTGAAGCATTGGGTGGTTTAGAAAAGCTCATGGAAGAGTTTAAGAAGCGTATGGAAGAACAACAAAAACGGCATCAAGGCGGCAATAAATGGATTGGTACTGGCGGCACATCTCCTTTTGGGGCTTACGGATATAATCCGGAAGGCATTCGTATTGGGCAGGATGGAAGCAGGAATCAGCGTGCTGCTAAGGTATGGGACCGAAGAAATTATCGAGATTTAGATGATTCTATTGAAATCGGAACTCGGAATATAAAACTAGCTTTACGTCGCTTAAGGAAATTTGCAAGAACAGGAGCTGCGGAAGAATTAGATTTAGATAATACGATATCTTGTACCGCAAAAAATGCCGGATTTCTAGATATAAAAATGGTTCCAGAAAGGCGCAACGCGGTAAAAGTTCTATTATTTTTCGACGTTGGCGGTTCAATGGATCCTCACGTAAGATTATGCGAAGAACTTTTTTCAGCGGCAAAGAGTGAATTTAAACATTTGCAATATTATTACTTTCACAATTTTATATATGAATCAGTATGGACTAAGAGCCGCAGGAGACATGCTGAAACAACGTCAACCTTTGAGATTATTAACAAATATTCTAAAGACTATAAAATAATATTCGTTGGTGATGCTACTATGGCACCTTATGAGATTACCCATATTGGCGGCAGTATCGAACATTATAATGAGGAGGCGGGTGTTGTTTGGATAAAGCGTATCGTTGATGCTTTTAGTCATATGGTGTGGCTAAATCCAACTCCTAAGGATTATTGGGACCATAGTTATTCTATTGAAATTACGAGGGAGGTTGTAGAAGGCCGTATGTTTCCTTTAACTGTAAAAGGTCTCGAAGACGCAATGTCGCTGCTGACCAAGTAATTCCATGGTAGAACGTTTATCCGATAATCTTAGACCAGAAAAATACGATTCTATAAACGAAGTCATCAAATACCTGTGCACTGAGCATGCGTCTTTGCCAGCTTTTACGAGCTTCGGTCGGACATTAACTTATGGGGAGGTGGATGATCTAAGTAGTCGTTTCGCAAGTTTTTTGAAAACAAATACTGATTTGCAAGCAGGAGATCGAATAGCACTTCAACTGCCTAATTTATTACAATTTCCCATAGTATTTTATGGCGCAATGAAAGCGGGTCTCGTAGTTGTAAATACAAATCCGCTCTATACCTCGGAAGAAATGAAACACCAATTCAAGGATTCAGGCGTAAAAGCTATAGTTATTCTTGAGAGTTTTTGTAAAAAGTTAGAGGGTATACTTGCTGAAACAGAGATTACTACAGTAATTATCGCGAAATTAGGTGATTTACAGCCAGTGTTGCAAAAGCACATGATAAACTTTGGCGCAAGATACCTAAAAAAATTAATCCCCAGCTACCACCTTCCTAAAGCAATTTCGTTTTTACAGACTGTAAAAGACACTTCTCAATATCGACTTCCATTGAACGCTGGGCGTGGAGATGAAGTTGCAGTGATTCTTTACACAGGCGGAACAACCGGCGTTGCAAAAGGAGCAATGCTAAGCCATAAGAACCTTATAGCAAATATGATGCAGCTGCGGGCGCGCTGTCTCCTAATAATTAGAGACAAAAGTGAAAATATCGCAGCGCCGCTTCCGNTGTATCATAGCTACGCCTTCCTCCTGCATTGTTTGGCGATGCCTTATGCCGGAAATCACAATGTGCTTATTATGAATCCGAGAGATCTTGATTCGATTATAAAACTTCTAAAAAGAATCCCCATTAATGGATTTGTTGGTATTAATACACTTTATCTTGCGTTGCTTCAGCATAAAGACATTTCATCTATTGATTTTAGCGAAATGAAATTTTGTGGAGCAGGCGCCATGCCTACGTCGTCTGCAGTAGCAGAAGAATGGGAGCGCTTGACTGGGTGCGAGATTATTGATGGTTACGGTTTAACTGAATGTTCACCTGTTGTGTCGGTTAACATCCCAGGAGATGTTAAGTTTGGTACTGTAGGGCCGGTGGTTCCGGAAACTGAGATACGTGTGGTAAATGATGTTGGTGAAGAAGTATTCAATGGTGAAAAAGGCGAGCTTTGGGTAAAGGGACCGCAAGTTATGATAGGCTATTGGCAGATGGAAGAAGCCACCAAAGCAACGATTACCGAAGATGGCTGGTTAAAAACTGGCGACTATGCAGAACTGACGGAAGATAGCTGCTTAACTATAGTCGATCGTAAGAAAGATATGATTTTGGTATCAGGATTTAATGTTTTTCCAAATGAAATTGAAGACTGGGTAAATAGCCATCCTGACGTGCTTGAATGCGCGGCGATAGGTGTGCCAAATGACAGAACAGGGGAAGCAATTAAACTATTTGTGGTAGTTAAAGATAAAGAACCAACTGTAGAAGATTTAATTGCATACTGCAGACAAGGCTTGACGGCATACAAGATTCCTCGGGAAATTCTTTTCGTATCTGATTTGCCGAAATCTAATATAGGCAAAATACTACGCCGAGAGCTACGCGATTAAAGATGAAATCAGTTAAGTTGACAATCTAGCTAATTAAAGCCGTGGTCGATTCATTAAAACGAGAATTAAATCAATGTGAATATGGCGATTCGTTCCGTTTTGCTAAGCAAATCCGTGCTATCGAAAAAATCAGTCAATCTCGGACAGCAAAGCAAGCACGCATTGAAAAATTAAGAAGAGAAATAAACAATTCAAAGGCGCGATGCTTAATACGCGAGTCTTCGATCCCCGCAGAGATTAGTTTTCCTACAGAATTGCCTGTTTCTGGAAAGGTAGACGAAATTGTAAACCTAATACAGCGACACCAGGTTTTAGTGATAGCCGGAGAAACAGGATCAGGAAAAACAACCCAAATACCTAAGATGTGTCTAAATGCGGGGTTCGGGCGTCGGGGCATTATTGGCCATACTCAGCCAAGAAGACTAGCTGCTGTTTCGGTAGCGAACCGAATATCTGAAGAATTAGAAATCGATATCGGGTCGGGAGTAGGCTATCAAATCAGGTTTGACGAAAATATTTCCGAGAATACGTTTTTGAAGTTAATGACCGATGGCATTCTTTTAGCTGAAATTCAAAATGATAGATTCTTAACTAAATATGAAGTTTTAATTATCGATGAAGCCCATGAAAGGTCCCTTAATATTGATTTTCTTCTCGGATATTTGTTTCAGCTGCTTAAGAAACGTCCAGAATTAAAGCTGATAATTACCTCGGCAACTCTGGATGTAGAAAAGTTTGCTGAGTATTTTTCTAATGCTCCAATTGTTTCGATAATGGGTAAAACATACCCGGTTCAAACTATATATCGTCCCCCGGCTCAGAATAACGAGGATGAAACCTTAACGGACTCGATCCTTTCAGTAATTGATGAAATTATAGGAAGGGAGCCGCTAAGTAATAAAACTGCTAAAGATATTTTAGTNTTTTTAAGTAGTGAGAGAGAAATTAGAGAAACTGCAATTGTAATTCGAAAACGCAATCTTGTTTCTACAGAAGTGGTGCCGCTTTATTCGAGGTTACGAAACTCTGAACAAGCCAAAGTTTTTTCAACTCATAAAGGTCGGCGTATTATACTGGCAACAAATATCGCAGAAACATCTATTACAGTCCCAGGTATCGGGTATGTAATAGACACTGGCCTGGTGCGAATTAGTCGTTATAGCATNCAAAGTAAGGTGCANCGACTTCCAATAGAGTCTATATCGCAAGCAAGCGCTAACCAAAGACAAGGGAGGTGTGGAAGAGTATCTAATGGCTTTTGCTTCCGTTTGTATTCTGAAAGTAATTTTAATGCACGTCCATTGCACACGGACCCAGAAATCACGCGCACGAATCTTGCATCCGTTATATTACAAATTCTTGATCTCAAATTGGGTAATGCGGAGAGTTTTCCTTATCTAGATAAGCCAGAGAAAAAAGCCATCAATGATGGTTTCAAACTTCTTATAGAATTAAATGCTATTACGCCTAAATATGTATTGACGCCGATCGGTAAAGAGATGGCGCGGCTGCCGGTAGATCCCAAACTTGCTAGAATGCTGGTAGCAGCGAATTACCATTCATGTTTGCGAGAAGTTCTCATTATAGTGAGCGCTTTAAGTATTCAAGACCCTCGAGAGATCTCTGCAGACAATAGGCAGAAAGCACAGGAAAAACTAACTCCTTTTTATGATAAAAAATCAGATTTTGTTAGCCTAGTAAATCTTTGGGATGATTATGAGTTAAGAAGGCAGACATACTCTAACAGTCAGTTAAAAAAGCATTGTCGAACTCATTTTGTTTCTTTTGTACGTATGCGCGAATGGCGTGATGTGCATAGGCAGCTACTTGTGACATGTAATCGGCTGGGGTATCGATTAAGCGATAAACCTGGAGGCTATAAGAATATTCATAAGGCTATTATTGTAGGATCGCTTAATCAAATTGCAAATAAAGCTGATGATAAATTCTACCATGGTACGAGGAATAAAAAGTTTACTGTCTTTTCTTCATCAGCTGTTAAAAGAGCTAAATCTAAATGGGTAGTAACAGGAGAACTAATTGAGACTAAAGAAACTTTTGCTTCAATGGCTGCAGATATAAAACCCGAGTGGGTTGAAGCAATGGCCCCTCATTTGGTAAAGAGAGAATATTTCCAGCCCCATTGGAGCAAGAAAAAACAGGCTGTAATGGTGTATGAGAAAGTTTATCTATATGGCCTAACCATTATCGAAAACTCACTAGTGCAGTATAAAACGATCAACTTTGAAGGAGCACGAGAGATTTATATCTGTGAAGGATTGGTTAAGAGGGAAATAAGTTCGAGAATAGATTTCTTAATAGCTAATGAAGAATTTTTAGATAATCTTACAAGGGAAGAGGAAAAGTTAAGAAAACCGGAATTATTCATCGGTGATCGGGAAATAATAAATTTTTACAAGGAAAGAATTCCGTCAAATATTTGTTCTACTAAAGACCTAGAAATATGGTGTTATAAAGCCAGTGAGACAGAAAAGGCAACGCTCTATATGACTCGTGATAATATCCTTGCAAATGGAAGTGCCGCTGATTATGGTCAGATTTATCCTGATCATGCGCCAGTCTTACGAAACGAATTAAGAATAGATTATGTGTTTGAGCCAGGCTCCTCACGCGATGGAGCTACAATTGAAGTCCCTTACCAAATTTTAAATCAGATAGAGCAAATTGACATCGATTGGGCAATTCCAGGACTAATAAAGGAAAAATGTATTAACTTGCTGAAAGGCTTGCCCAAGTCACTCCGTAAAAAACTCATTCCAATTAGTGGATTGGTGGAGGAAATTATGCCTCTGATGTCATCTACCGATGGTACGTTGATTGAGTCCCTTATTCTTCATGTCGCGGCAAATAAAAAACTCCATCTTTCGCATGAAAACTTCAATGGTATTGAATTACCAAATTATCTGAAAGTAAAAGTCAAAATTATTGATGATCTAGGTAATGAGCTAGGGTACTCAGAGAATCTTGAAGAATTACATCAAAAGTTTCTAACAGATGAGAGTGCTATTGGAAAAGAAAGTGCTGATAATTATTCCCAATCTAAAGGTCCTATACATCCAATCCAAATGGATGGGCTAAAGGATTGGGAGATTTCAGAATTACCAGTACAATTAGAGGTGGGTAAAGAACTTGTGATGATACGTTACCCTGCTTTTGTGGATAAAATCGACACCGTAGCGATTAAGCTTTTCTCCGACTCCTTTGAAGCAACTAGCCAGAATAAGCGAGGACTTGCCCGATTATTAATGCTTCGAAGTATTGCTCAGCGCAATCTTCTGAGAAAAGTATTTTCCAACTTTCTTAAGGAGCATGCCCTACTTATTCCAACTCATATGAGCAATTTTTTGGAGAACGCTATATTTTCATGTTACTTCNAGGCATTTAAGTTAGATAATAATACGCCGAGAAATAAGCAAGAGTTTTTGAAATTGCTCGAAAGTGGCAAACAGAAACTTTATAGGATCGGCGAAGAGAAAACGAAGCTTTTAGGGAAAATACTGAAATCAAAATTCGAACTAAAAAAGCGATTGCTTAAGATCAATCGTAATGATCTTGCTTATTTTATAACAGATATAGAAGAGCAGTTAGATAATTTAGTGTCAAATGATATTTTTCTGGAAGGCAACATTGAATATTTAGAACATTATCCTAGGTATTTCCAAGCAATTAAAAATCGTTTGGATAAGGCTCCGCATCTTGGTGAAAAAGATAAAGTTCATACTGAACTCGTTTTGGGATATTGGCGTATATTGGAAGCCCTTAGAGGAGAAAAAATCAAAGCAAACTCTCGAGAAATAATTCAATTCCGTTGGATGTTGGAGGAATTTAGAGTGTCTTTGTTTGCACAGTCTCTTGGTACATGCATGCCCGTATCCATTAAACGTTTGGAAAAGCAATTAAGTTTGATCAACGGTTAGCTTGCTTTTTGATGGAGTTTAAATAGAAATGATCGCTAGTCTTGCTGTTTTAAAAGAAAAATTTGAAATGATGGATATTGAATACAAAATATACCGTTATTTTGTTCCGATTTTCGTGAACCCTGGATTTTTTCTAATGATAGTCTTGATGCCTCTAAAATCGACCGCTCAAACGTATGATCCTTGGCGTGAGATTAACCAAAATATCTATGAATTTAACGATTATTTTGATCAATTATTGGTGAAGCCTATAGCATCTACATATAGCTTTTTCGTTCCTTCCGTTCTAAGACAAGGAGTGGGAAATTTCTTTAGTAATGTGCGAGACGTAAATATTGCTGCAAACGATCTGTTGCAATTAAAGTTTCATTACGCGTTACAAGACTTCGGAAGAGTGATAATTAACACATCGGTTGGTATTGGTGGCCTGATAGATGTAGCCAGCAATCTTGGNCTAGAAAAANATGAAGAAGATTTTGGTCAGACACTCGGGTTCTGGGGTGTGAGTAGCGGTCCCTATATGATCCTGCCTGTATTTGGTGCTAGCAATCTACGAGATTCACTTGGCTTGATTCTAGATACACTATTAAACCCTTTGCAGTATTTAGATGATTCATCTATGAAAATATCGCTATTTGCTGTGGAAGAAATTCATTCCCGTTCCGCATTGTTAGCGCTGGACGAACTAGTTGGTGGCGACAGGTATTTATTTATCCGTGAGGCTTACTCTCAAAATAGAGAATATTTGGTGAATGATGGCGAAGTTGTGGACCCTTTTGGCAGTTTCTAATCGACTGAGAGAGTATATTGTATACTTTCTATCAAAATTTTATGAGACATTTTAAGACAGACGATTTCGAGTTTTTAGTTTGGATTTAATGAAGTCACTATGGGATACATAAATCAAATCAGCTATCTTTCTTATTAAGTGCTCTTCATACTTGTCTAACTGCTCATCAGAAAAAGCGATTCGCCACATATTTTCAATCAATTTGACTTTTGCTAAATAGCTGTACTCGGTATTAATAAGTCGAGTGAATTCGTATAGGGAGATAGCTTGGCTCGTTTGTGCTTCTGCTAGTTTAACTAATTGTTCAATCTCTTCCTCAGATATGTTAAGACTTTCTCGTAATACCTGAAGAAACTCTTTTGATTCTCTCTCGTCAAGATGGTAATCGCTATTTATAACTTCAATAAGCAGAGCGGCACAAGCTAGGTCGGATTTCTTTACCTTGCTCAGGTCTTGATGGCTATCGTTACTTATTTTTGATTCAAAAAAATGTTTGATGGGGTTAAGCATAATTACTCTTAGGTTAGTTAGTCTTCAGATTAACAATGATATTGCGTTCTTAAGCACATCAATACCTGCGTTTGGTCGATGGCTATTTTCACTCAAATACCTTCGAAATTTTTTCCCTCCCCTTTGACCTTTAAATAATCCGAATAAGTGCCGCGATATGTGTTTTAATGGAGTGCCTTGGTTTAATTCCTTTTCTACGTAAGGAAGATAATCCATGAGATATTCTATTCTCGATTTATCTTTTATGCATTCGTCATAAAACTCTTGATCAACTTCATGCAGGATGTAGGGGTTTTGATATGCCTCGCGCCCCAACATTACTCCATCAACTTTGTTTAAAAAGTTTTTGGCAATTTTTAGGTCTTTTATGCCCCCGTTTATTATTATTTCAAGTTCTGGGAATTTTTCCTTTATTGAAAAAACACGGGAATAGTCTAAGGGTGGGACCTCCCTATTTTCTTTCGGGCTAAGACCGTTCAATATTGCTTTTCTTGCA